>DASYUD010000040.1:0-1538 GCA_036001625.1 Gaiellaceae bacterium | reverse complement strand
GTACCTTGATTTCGCGTTGGAGAAGGTCCTTCCCGAGGCGGCCCGGCTCGCCGAGGCCGCTGACGTCTTCGTCGAACGGGGCGCATTCGACGCTGCCCAGGCGCGCCGCTACCTCGAGACGTGCCGCGATGCAGGCCTCAGCCTTCGCCTTCACGCCGACCAGTTCACCGAGGGAGGGGGCGTCCAGCTCGCGATCGAGCTCGGCGCCCGCTCGGTCGACCACCTCGAGGCGACCGGCCCCGGCGGCGTGCGCGCGCTCGCTCGAAGCGATGTGGCCGCCGTTCTCTTACCCGTGGCGGCGCTCTTCCTCGGGCGTCCCATGCCGCCCGGCCACGACCTGCTCGAGGCCGGCGCGATCGTCGCCCTGGCCACGGACTTCAACCCCGGCAGCGCGTTCTGCGAGCGACTGCCGGTGGCGATGACGCTCGCGTGTACCCAGATGGGACTCGGCCCGGTGGCCGCGCTGGCCGCGTGCACCGTCAACGCCGCTCACGTTCTCGGCCGCGCCGACCGGGTCGGGAGGATCGCGCCGGGGTACGAAGCCGACCTTGTTCTGCTCGACGCCCCCGACTGGCGACATCTCGCGTACCACTTCGCGGGCGACATCGTGGCCGCTGTGATCAAGGGCGGCGTAGTCGCCTGGACGCGCTGACAGGCGCTACCGCGGCATAATCGACTCATGCCGAGTCGAAAGGTGCGGCGCCGCCGCGACAAGCTGAAGCGACATGAATACGAGTACGTCGTCGAGACCGAGGAAGGTGAAGAGGTCGTGGTCGAGCGTCCGATGGCCGAGCCGGCCAAGGACGGCAAGAGTGCGGCGACGAGCTCTCCTCGCGATCGCCGCGGCCGCGAGATCCCCAAGCCGACTCTGAAACGCGTCCTCCGGCGCACGGCCATCTTCGCGCCGCTCATCCTCGTGGTCGTCTTCCTGACGAGCGCGAAGGACGCGAGCACCGCCGCCAAGGTCTACACGGCGATCATGCTGCTCGCCTTCTTCATTCCGTTCAGCTATCTCGTCGACGTCGTCATGTACCGAACGCTCTCGCGCAGGCAGCAACGGGTGCGGGAAAAGCGCGGCTGAGACCCCGGCTCACCTGCCCCGATAGTGGCCCTCGCCGGGCCACGGCGCCAGCAGAAGGAGGACCTTGGCGCCCTCGTCGCTGCTCACCGAGTGCCGTTCGTCGGGCTCGAAATGCGCGAGCGTCCCCGTCCCCGCGTCGATCTCCTCGCCGCCCGCGCGAATCCGTGTCCGCCCGTCGACTACGAGCACCCAGGCGTGCTCCTTGACCTGGTGATCGCCGAGCTCCTGCCCGGGCTCGAGGCCGATGAGGACGGCGCGAGCCTCGTCTTCGCTCTTGAGGACGACCGGAGAGCGGCTGCCCCTGGGAGTCTCGATCTCGGGCAGATTCCACGTTTCCACGGCGGCGGCAGTCTAGCGAGGCGGCGTTAGACTCATCCGCGCGATGAGCCTGGACGTGACCCAGCTCGAGCTGGGCCCCTTCGCCGTGAACTGCTACGTCGTGCGAGCCGCCGGCGGG
>DASYUD010000039.1:0-51600 GCA_036001625.1 Gaiellaceae bacterium | reverse complement strand
AGACGCCCGCCGGGCTCGCGCTCCGCATCGCGCAACGCCTGCTCGCGCTCACGCTCGGCATCCTGCTCAACACCCTCAGCAGCCGCCCCGCACGGGCGCTTGCCGCCTACGACGGCCGCTAAATCACATCAAGCCTCTAGTCGTCCGGCGCAGTTGTCACGCTTCCGGGTGTTGACTGCGGCACAGATCCGGGGGCTGGTTCCGGAAACTGCTTTCAGGGCGGCCTGGAGCAGCGCCGCGTTTCTGTTCTACGCAGGGACCGTGGTCATGCTCGGGGCCATTCTCTGGCTGCTGACCACGCTGAACGGCCACGGTAACGACTTCGGCCTCTTCGGCTGGAGCTCGCTCGGGCTCGCCGCGCTCATCGTTACGGCCGTCCTCTTGATGCGGGCCGGAATGACCGTCCTGGCGGGGCTTGCGGCGTTCCTGAGCCTCGTTGTCTTCGCCGTTTGGCTGGGCACGCTCGAGGACTGGATCGGCTTCTTCCCCGACGACACCGACAATCTCTTCAACGACGACTTCGAGATCTCGTTCCTGATCATCGAAGTGCTCGTCGTCGCGGCGGGGCTCTACGCGCTGCGGCTCTGGCGCTTTCCGCTGCTCGTGCTGCCCGTCGCCGCCTTCGTCTGGTACGGGATCACCGACAACATCTCGGCGCTCGTGGAGAGCGACGCCGACAAGACCCATGCCTGGCTCTCGGTCATCGCCGGGCTGCTGCTGATTGCCGCCGGCATCTGGCTCGATCGCTCCGGCCGCGCACCGTACTCCTTCTGGCTACACGTCGTGGGCGGCCTCGCGGTCGGGGGCGGGATCCTCGAGCTGCTGGAACGCGACGGCTGGTGGTGGTGGGTCGCCGGCTTGATCGCGCTCGCGTACGTGGCGGCCGCGCGCGTGCTGGCGCGGTCGGGCTACGCCGTCATCGGGGGGATCGGGGTGTTGTGGGTGGGAGGCCACTTCATCGAGGAGTGGTTCTCGACGCCCAGCTTCCCCGTGTTCTTCTTCGACGAGGACGGGGGGCCGACCACATGGAAGGGGCCGTTCTCCTACGTCGTGCTCGGGCTGATCCTCGTCGTCCTGGGAATCCTCCTTGAGCGAGGCTTGCGGCTTCGCGCTCGCGGCCCGGCGCCCACCTCTCCGTAGAATTTCCCTCATGAAGATCGGTGTCCTGGCCGTTCAGGGCAATTTCCGCGAGCACGCGGCGATGCTTCGGCGCCTCGGCGCCGAGCCGGTCGAGGTGCGAAAGCCCGAGCAGCTGGAGGGCCTGAACGGGCTCGTGATTCCAGGCGGCGAGTCGACGACGTTCATGCGCCTCATGCGGCTTTACGGGCTGGAGGAGGCGGTCCGAAGCTTCGAGCGCCCGATCCTCGGCACCTGCGCCGGCCTCATCGTCCTCGGCCGCGAGCATCTGGGCCTGCTCGACGTCGACGTCCGGCGGAACGCCTACGGGCGCCAGGTCGCGAGCTTCGAGGCCGACCTCCAGCTCGCAGGTGAGGACGAGCCTCTGCGCGGAGTCTTCATCCGCGCGCCGCGGGTGAAGCGCGCCGGCGACGATGTCGAGGTGCTCGCCGAGCTCGACGGCGAGCCCGTGCTCCTGCGGCAGGGCCGCCTCCTGGTCGCTACCTTCCACCCCGAGTTGACGGACGACACGCGCGTCCACGAGCTTTTCCTCGAGGCCGTCCGGAAGGAGGCACATGTCGGGTCACAGTAAGTGGGCGCAGATCAAGCGGAAGAAGGGCGCGACCGATGCGAAGCGCGGCCAGCTCTTCTCGAAGCTCGCACGGGCGATCATCGTCGCTGCGCGCGACGGGGGCCCCGAGCCCGGCGGGAACCTCGCGCTCCAGAACGCGATCGAGAAGGCGCGTGAAGCTGCGATGCCGAAGGACAACATCGAGCGCGCGATCGCGCGCGGCTCGGGCACCGGCACCGACGCCGCCGCTTATGAGACCGTCACGTACGAGGGCTACGGCCCGGGCGGCATCGCGCTCTTCATCGAAGCGTTGACCGACAACCGCAACCGCACCGCCGCCGACGTGCGCCATGTGTTCAGCAAGAACGACGGCAACCTCGGCGAGTCGGGGTCGGTCGCCTGGCTCTTCGAGCGCAAGGGCGTCATTCTCGTCGACGGCGAGGTCGACGAGGACGAGCTCATGCTCGCCGCGGCCGACTCGGGTGCCGACGACGTCGATCCCGAGGGCTCGAGCTACCGAGTCACATCCGCTCCGGAGGACCTGCATACCGTCCGGGCGGCGCTCGAGCAGGCCGGCATGCCGGTGGAGTCGGCGGAGTCGACGATGGTGCCGAAGACGCTCGTCTCGATCGAGGACGAGGACATGGCCCGCAAGGTCGTCCGGCTGATGGACGCGCTCGAGGAGAACGACGACGTCCAGGCAGTCCACTCGAACTTCGACATCCCCGAGCGCGTGCTCGAGGCAGTCGCCTCCTGACGCCGGGGTCTCGAGGCTCAGCCGGGTTCCGAGCCGACGACGAGCTCTCCCGCGGCGGTCGAGATGATGACGCCCGCGACGCGCGCGGCCGAAAACGCTGCTCGCCGCCTCGTCGTCGTCCACAACCGCGACCAGCTCGAGATAGGTGTCGCCCAGCGGAACGATCCTGTTCGCCGTGCCCCAACCGGCGTGACGGCCACCTTCGATCGAGGCGAGCCCGTGGCGGCTCTCGAACTCCGCTGCGGAGGCGGTCAGGTCCGGCACCCTGATCAGCACGTGGTCGAGCTCCATCGGGCCCCAAGCGCCTCGTCTTCTAGGACCCGGCTCGAATCTCTCTGCTCCGGGCCGTGAAGCCGGCCAGGCGCGCCGTCACACGGTAGGTGCCGCGCCTCCCGGCGCCCAGTGAGTAGAAGCCCCGCTGGCTCGTCCTTCCGCGTCGGATGGTTTGCCAGCCTCCGCCCGCCAGGCGCTCGAGCGAGACCGGTGCGCCGAGGACGGCGTCGAGGAAGCGGTCGACGACCTTCCCTTTCACCGTGCGGCCCCGTTCGTAGGCGCGCGCGGAGACGATCTTCGGCGGCAGGTTGCCCTGGAGCCGCACGCCCGAGAGCGCAAGCAGGGCCTGCCCCCTGTTCCAGGTCGACGCGGAGACCGAGCCCTTGACGACGAACGAGTTGTCCGGCGGTTCGAGCAGGTCGAAATGGACGATTGCGTAGAGCCCGACATCGAGCGGGAATGCAAGAGCGGCCTCGAAGCGAGCCTCGCCGCCGCCCAGCGACGGCGTCATCAAGTAGTAGTAGCCGAGCACCGTGCCGACTGCTCGCCCGCCGACGACGTGCGGCACGGACAATCCGTCCCGCTGGTCGCGCTGCCAGTTGGGGTGCGCGAGGTGGGCGAGGGCGACCGCGGACGCCTCGCCCTGCCGCTCGTCGAAGCTCACGGCCCAGTCGATCGAGGCGAACCCCGAGCTCCCCGGGTTGCCGATTGCCTCGAAGCGAGGCCCCGTCCACCGGCCCGAGTCGCCAGATACGGACAGGCGGTTGTAGTCGACGGGCGAGTTCAGCTCGACCGCAAGCCCGGCGGGCAGGCCGTGAGCCTGCCGGGCGGGATCGGCGATCCGGATCCGCTCGACCGTCTGCGCGTCCGCGAGCTGGCCCCACGCGGCGACCGCGGCGAGCCCCGAAACCAGGCCGACGAGAAGGGCGCGCCGCCGCATCAGGAACTACACGCTAGCTCACGGCGACGCGGGCGCGTGAAGGTCCGTGCTACGTCCTGCGGCCGCGGCTGACGACTAGGTTGACGCGGGCGCCGCGCGCTCGCCTGACGCCGGGCCGTGGGCTCTGCGAGACCACACGCCCGCGCGCCCTGGCCGAGCGAGCCCGGCGCACCCGTCCCACCCTGCAGCGCGCCCGGACGATCAGCCGGCGGGCGGTGACGAGAGTCTTGCCGACGACCTTGGGCACCTTGCAGGGCGGCGGGGGCGCTCGCCCGACGCCGAAAGTGCCGTGCATCGTCGCCGAGTGCGGGTCGCAGACGAAGGTGTAGATGCCTTTCGAGAGCGTGACCGTCCAGGTCACGGTGCCCACGAAGTCGACGCCCGTGGACTTGTTGACCCCGGGCCCCCTGAGGTGGAAGTTGTGGAACCGCGAGCGGTCTCGCACCTGGATCGTGTACGTGCCGGCCGGGATCTCGGAAACCGCCCGCCCGTTCCGGGTCAGCGAGATGTTCTGGCCGTCGTTGACACCGACCGTGGCGACGAGCATACCCGGCGGGGCCGGCGGAGGCGGGGGAGGAGGCGGAGGCGGGGGTGGAGGCGGGGGAGGCGGGCCGGAGCTGACGTTGACCGTGCCCGTCATGAATGGGTGCGGCGTGCAGTGGTACGCATAGTTCCCGGCCTGCGTGAACGGGAATGAGTAGATGCCGCCCGGAGCGATCAAGCCCGAGTCGAACGCTCCGGTGTCGGAGGTCACCGAGTGCGCTACGGCGCCGCGGTTCGTCCAGCAGACCGTCGTGCCAGGGGTGACGTTCAAGGGCGTCTGGATGAACTGGAAGTCCTGAATGTCGACGAGGGTCGCACCGCTCGGGCACACGGGAGGAGGCGGTGGCGGTGGCGGGGGTGGCGGAGGCGGTGGCGGAGGTGGAGGAGGAGGCGGCGGCGGCGGCGGTGGAGGCGGCGGAGGTGGAGGCGGCGGACCGATGACCGTGAAATGCCCTTCCATGATCCCGACATGTGGGTCGCATTGGTAGGTCGCCGCTTCTGGCTGGAAGGTCACCGTCCATGTCTCGTGTCCCGTATTGGCGACGTCGGTCTGACAGGGCAGTGCGGGGGGAGGTGGCGTCGGCTCACAGGACACGACGGCTGGCCCCAGGAGATGAAAGTTGTGGAAGGTCGAGTTGTCATCGACTTCGACCGTGTACGTGCCGGCCGGAAGAGTTCGTTGGTCGAGATTGATGCCGTCCGGATCCCTGAGCTCGATGGTGTAGTCGTCTTCCACGTGGGCCGTGAGGACGGGGTTGCCCGACGTGGCTGGCGTGTGCACCGACGCCGTCGTCCGACCCTGCCCTGCGCCCGGCAGGACGACGAGCGCGCAAATGGCTGCGGCAAGCGTGAAGCGGACGACGTGTCTCACGACCAGCTTCCCCTCCTCCCTCGACGTGAGGGTAGTCCATTCGGCCCATACGGAAAAGAGGGGCCGGCGGATTTCGCTCGGGCCGGCAGGAACGTCCGGTGCGGCGCATAACCTCGAGCCGTGAAGGTTCTCGGAATCGATCCGGGCACGGCTGCGTGCGGGTACGGCATCGTCCAAGAAAGCGGACGGCGCCTCGAGGCGCTCGACTACGGGTGGTGGAAGACACCCGCGTCCGACCGTCCCGAGGCGCGCCTGAGGACGATCTTCGACGGGGTCACCGCCCTCATCGAGCAGGCGGCGCCCGATGCCGTCGTGCTCGAGGAGTCCTTCGTCGGCGTCGACGCCCGCACCGCGCTCTCGGTCGGGCAGGCCCGCGGCGCCGTCCTCGTCGCCGGCGCGCTCGCCGGCGTCGAGTGCGATGAGTACTCGCCCGCGCGCGTGAAGCAGGCTGTCTGCGGCTACGGCCGCGCGGAGAAGGCGCAGATGCAGCGAATGGTGCAGGCGATCCTCCGTCTCGACGCTCCGCCGACGCCGCACCACGCGGCCGACGCGCTTGCGGTTGCGATCTGCCACGCGCTCGCGCCGCCGCTGCTCAAGGTCGCCTCGGCGTGATCGCCAGGCTCACTGGCAAGCCTGTCGCGCGCACGCTCGACGGGGTCGTGCTCGACGTGGGCGGGATCGGCTACCTGCTGCGCCTGACGCTGCGAGCGCTGCGGAAGGCCGAGGAGGGCCGCGAGGTGACGCTCGACACCTACTTGCACGTTCGAGAGGACGCGCTCCAGCTCTACGGCTTCGCTGAGCCCGCGGAGCGCGAGCTCTTCGAGCAGCTGCTCTCGGTGCAGGGAGTGGGGCCGAAGGTCGCGCTCGCCATCGTCTCGGGCTCGACGCCGTCCGACCTGCGCCGCGCGATCGCGCTCGAGGACATGACGCGTTTCCTCGCCATCCCCGGGATCGGCAAGAAGACGGCACAGCGCGTGGTGCTCGAGCTGAAGGAGAAGCTCGGCCTGGAGCAGGTCGAAGCCGGGGGCGCCATCGACCTCGTCGCGCGCGACGCGCTGCTCGAGCTGGGCTACTCCGTGCCGGAGGCCGAGCGGGCGCTCGCCACGACCGACCCCGAGCTTCCGCCGGAGGAGCGTGTGCGGCAGGCGCTGAAGGCCGCATGACCGAGCAGTTCCTGGCACCTGCTCTTCGTCCTGACGAGGACGAGCTCGACCGCTCGCTTCGGCCCCGCCGGCTCGACGAGTTCGTCGGCCAGGAGCGGGTTAAGGAGCAGCTCGAGGTCGTGCTCCAGGCGGCGCAGGCCCGTGAAGAGGCCCTCGACCACGTGCTGCTCGTGGGCCCGCCGGGGCTCGGCAAGACAAGCCTTGCCTACATCGTCCGTGAGGAGCTCGCCGTCGGCATCCGCTGCGTCGCCGGGCCCGCACTCGAGCGGAAGGGCGACATGGCGGCGATCCTGACGGGGCTCGAGCCGCGCGACGTCCTCTTCGTCGACGAGATTCACCGCCTGAGCAGTGCCGTCGAGGAGGTGCTCTACCCGGCGCTCGAGGACTTCAGGCTCGACATCGTCGTCGGGCAGGGCCACGCGGCGCGCACGCTCACCCTCGACATCCCGCCGTTCACGCTCGTCGGCGCAACGACGCGCACGGGCCTGCTGACGTCGCCGCTCCGCGACCGCTTCGGGATGACCTTCCGGCTCGAGTACTACGAGCCCGCCGAGCTCGGCCTGATCGTGCGCCGCTCGGCTCAGATCCTCGGAGTCGAGATCGCCGACGAGGCGGCAGACGAGATCGCTTCACGCTCGCGTGGCACCCCGCGCGTCGCGAACCGGATCCTGCGACGCGTGCGCGATGTCGCCGAGGTGCGCCACGAGGGCGTGATCACGGCCGATGTGGCGACCGAGGCGCTCACGCTGCTCGATGTAGATGGTCACGGGCTCGAGCGCACCGACCGCGAGCTGCTCCGGGCTGTCGTGGAGCGCTTCGACGGCGGCCCGGTGGGCCTTTCCACCCTGGCCGTCGCTCTCGGCGAGGAGCCGGACACGGTCGCGGACGTCTACGAGCCGTACCTGCTCCAGCTCGGGTTCCTCCAGCGCACGCCGCGGGGGCGCGTAGTCACGAGGCTCGGCCGCGCGCACATGGGCGCAGCCCTAGAGGAGGAGGCGCTCTTCTGAGGGGGGAGAGCTAAGCTTTGGCCGGAACGAAGCTGTGCCGCCGTCCGAGCCGGATATCACGGATCCGCCGCCTGGAGTAGTCGCCGAGACCGCGCGGTTGAACTCTGTGCTCGATGAGGTAGTGCCGGCGAAGAAGACCGGCAACAACCTGCTGATCGGCACCTGGAACCTCCGGGCGCTCGGCGGCTTGACGAAGGCGTGGGAGACAGCGGAGGGCGCCTCGCCGAAACGAAACTTCGCCGACGTCGCGCACATCGCGACGATCATCTCGCGCTTCGACGTCGTCGCCGTTCAGGAGGTGCGAGGCGATCTGCGCGCGCTACGCCACGTTTTCAAGGCCCTCGGCGACCACTGGGCGTTCGTCATGACCGACGTCACCAAGGGCTCGAAGGGCAACGACGAGCGCCTGGCCTTTCTCTTCGATACCAGGCGAGTCCAGGTGTCGGGCCTCGCCTGCGAGCTGGTGGTCCCTGTCGAGACCGATCCGGAGAAGATCAAGCCCGGCGCCTTCAACCGGCAGTTTGCGCGGACTCCGTACGCCGTCAGCTTCACCCTGAGCGGGAAGACCTTCATCCTCGTGACCCTCCACGTCGACTACGGCAAACAGGCCGCGGACCGCATTCCCGAGCTCGGCGCGATCGCCGACTGGATGGCCAACTGGGCCGAGCAGGAGGAAGAGTGGAACCACAACCTGATCGCACTCGGCGACTTCAACATCGACCGCAGCGGCGATCCCCTCTACGACGCGTTCACGTCGACCGGCCTGACGCCGGCCCCGCAGCTGAACGACGTGTCCCGAACGATCTTCGACGAGCCGGGAAAGGGTCACTTCTACGACCAGATCGCCTGGTTCGAGAAGGGCGCGGCGAATCGGCCCGTGCTGTCCTTGAGCTGCTCAGCCGCCGGGACCTTCGACTTCGTGCCGGAGCTCCAGGGCGACCACAGCCTCGAGGACCTGTCGTGGCATATCTCCGACCACTATCCGCTCTGGGTCGAGTTCTCTCTGAGCTAAGTCAAACCCTCCTAATCGTCCGCGAGGAGGAGCAGTGCGCTGTCGAAGGCGGCGATCGCCTCGGCCTGACTGCGGCCCGGCTGGTCGTTCCACTGCCCGAGTGAAGCCGTCCCAAGCACCTCGCCGAGGGCCGCCGTTGCGTCCCCGAGCGCACGCGCGTCGGCAAGATGCGCGACAACGTCCGCGTCCAGGCCCTCGGAGTTGTGGTTGTGCCAGCTGGCGAGGAGCGCGCCGAGCACGGACCACGAACGGGCGTCCTCGCTCCAGGCGGCAACCTCGTCTCCCATGTCGTCGCGTGCCTGCGCACCCTGGGACCAGCCAGCGACCACGAGGCCGCGTGCCTCGTGCACCACCACCGCAGCCGTCAAGAGGACCCCCTCTGACATGTCTCTTCCTTCTTGGGCTGGACCCAGAAGGTAGCACCGCGGGAGGCCCTAGCGCCTGAACTGAAGCTCGTGCCAGGAGGGAACGGGCGCGAGCTCGAGGAGCGCGCGGTCGCCCCGCGGGTCGCGGTAGCCGAAGTCGCCGTTCTGCTCGTCCCAGTCGACGTCCAGCAGGCCCTCCTTGACGCGGTGGTCGAGCCAGGCGCCGCGGAAGACGAGCTTCCGTAGCCAGTAGACGAGCGACTCGCCCTTCACGAGCGAGAGCTGCTCCCAGTGGCGCACGAGATATCGGCCGAGCGAGCTGCGCGGCTCGTCGATGCGCCCGTCGGCCGCGAGCTCGACGAGATCGGCCGTCTCGTCCTCGTCGAGGTCATTGCCCGGGACCAGCCCGAGCCTTACCGCCGAGGCGGTCACGCGCTGCTCGAAGTCGTCGGCGTTGAACGCGAACCGATAGCCGAGGAACTCGACCATGTAGTCCTCGCCGGAGGAGTAGTTCGCCTCGACTGTCACCGGCCAAGGATAGCCCCGCGCCGTCCGACCCTCTCCGTACCTTGGCTCGGCTTTGCTCGAGTCCAACTGGACAATTACTCCCTGCCCGCACGGCGAGGCGGGCGCGCTGGCACAGGCGCTTGGCGTCAGCGAGACGACCGCCCGCGTCCTCCTCCGACGCGGGTACGCCGGGCCCAAGGAGGCGCAGGCCTTCCTCGCCGGCGAGCTGCCGGGCCACGACCCCTTCCTGCTCGGAGACATGGCCGGCGCCGTACAGGCGATCAAGGGGGCGATCGCCGCCGGCAAGCGCATCTGCGTCCACGGAGACTACGACGCCGACGGCATCTGCGCGACGGCGCTGGCGGTCCTGATCCTGCGCGAGCTGGGCGCCGAGGTCGAGTGGCATCTACCGAGCCGCTTCGAGGAGGGCTATGGGGTGCAGCGCGAGACCCTTGCGCGCCTGGCGCAGGAAGGGTGCGGCCTTGTCCTGACCGTCGACTGCGGGATCACCGCCGTCAAGGAGGTTGCCGAGGCCCGGGCGCGGGGGCTCGAGATCGTCGTCACCGACCACCACCGGCCCGGTGAGGCGCTGCCCGACTGTCCGGTGGTTGCGACGCGGCCCTCGAGCTATCCGTTTCCCGAGCTCAGCGGGACCGGAGTCGTCTACAAGCTGGGCGAAGCGCTGCTCGGCCCGGGGAGCGATGCTCTCGCCCGCAATCTCGACCTCGTCGCTCTGGCGACGATCTCCGACGTCGTCCCGCTCGTGGACGAGAATCGTGCGCTCGCGCTGGCCGGCCTGCGCGGCCTCGCGCGGACTCAGAAGTTGGGGCTACGCGCGCTGATGAAGGCCGCGCGTGTCGACCCCGCCCGGGTCGACGAGGGTGCGGTGGGCTTCCGGCTCGCGCCGCGCATAAACGCGGCCGGCCGCCTATCCCGCCCCGGCGCGGCGCTCGAGCTCCTGCTCACGGAGGACGCCGACGAGGCCGGGCGCCTTGCGCACCAGCTCGAGGAGCTGAATCGCGAGCGGCAGGGCGTCGAGGACCGGATCCTGCGCGAGGCGCTCGCAAAGGTCGAGGGCTGGCCGGAGGCCCAGCAGCGTCGGCGCGGCTACGTGCTCGCCGACCAGGGCTGGCACGAGGGTGTGATCGGGATCGTCGCGTCGCGGCTCGTCGAGCGCTTCCGCCGGCCGGTCGTGCTGATTGCCGGCGCGGGGGAGGAGTGGAAGGGCTCGGGCCGCTCGACCGGAGCCTTCGACCTGCACGGCGGCCTTGCCGCCTGCGCAGCGCACCTCGAGCGCTTCGGCGGGCACCGGGCGGCGGCCGGTCTCTCCATCCGGCCGGACAAGGTGGAGGCCTTTGCCGAGGCCTTTGCGGCCCACGCGGATTCTGCGCTCACCGACGACGACCTCCGCGCGGTGACCAGGGTCGACGCGGTCGTCTCGGGTCGCGAGCTGACGCTGGAGCTCTGCTCGGAGCTGCGCCGCCTGGCCCCGTTCGGCCTCGGCAACCCCGGCGTCACCCTCCTGCTCCCGTCGTGCGAGCTCGGCGACCTCGCGCCCGTCGGCAACGGCAAGCACCTGCGCTTCCGCGTCCGCGAGCGCGGCCGCGACGCGGGGAGCGCGATCGCGTTCGGGCTCGGAGCGCAGGTCGATCGGTACCGGCGAGAGGGTCGCTACGACGTCCTCTTCCGGCTCGAGGAGAACCACTGGAACGGCACGGTCGCCCCGCAGCTCGTCGTGCGCCGGGTCCTGGACGCGCCCGAGGGCTACGAGACCCTGCGCGAGTGGCTCGCCCAGCAGTGGAAGCTCGAGCCTGGAGAGCGATTGGCGGAGGCGCAGGAGGTGTTCGCCGACCTTGGGCTCGGCGCAGAGACCAGGGGTAGGAGGCCGCTACTCGAGTCGGAGGCGTTCCGGACGCTGCTCGAAGAGCCTGCGCTACCGCGCGCGGCTTAGAGCCCGTTTCAGATGCCTTTTCGCTATCCGAGCCGCAGGCGGCTCGTGTTGAGCCCAGTCTGACTTCTCAGCGAGCGGGTGGCGGTCAGCACGAAGAGTAGGCGCGTAAGGCCCGCCAGTGCACGGCGTTGTCGGAGGCGTCGTTTGAGCACAGCCGGCATCTGTTCTGTATCGGAACGGTGAGTCCTCTCCTTAAGGTGCGGGTAGAGCCGGCAGAGGAGACCCCCTAACTACAATTTCAATATGACCCTCGTCGAAGCCCCCGAACGCCACGAAGATCTCTTCGAGGAGCTCCTCGCCGAGGTCTCGTCGTACAACGCGCAGGTCGACCGCGAGCTGCTAGCCCGCGCTTTCTCCTTCGCGTCGCGGGCGCACGAGGGCCAGGAGCGCCGCTCGGGCGAGGATTTCATCCATCACCCCTTCGGCGCGGCGAAGATCTGCGCCGAGCTGCGCCTCGACGACGAGACGATCGCCGCAGCGCTCCTGCACGACGTCGTCGAGGACACCGAGGTCGTAATCGACGAGGTCCGCGCGGAGTTCGGGGAAGAGATCGCACAGCTCGTCGAGGGCGTCACGAAGCTAACGCGGATCCAGTTCCAGAGCCGCGAGCACGCCGAGGCCGAGAACTACCGGAAGATGATCGTGGCGATGGCCCACGACGTGCGGGTCATCCTCATCAAGCTCGCCGACCGGCTCCACAACATGCGCACGCTCGAGTACCTCGGGCGCCAGAAGCAGGTGCAGAAGGCCCGCGAGACACTCGACGTCTACGCGCCGCTCGCGCACCGCCTCGGGATCCACAAGCTCAAGTGGGAGCTCGAGGATCTTTCCTTCCAGGCTCTCCATCCGCGCAAGTACGCCGAGATCGAAGCGATGGTCGCCGAGCGGCGCGCCGACCGCGAAGAGCACGTGAACGAAGCGAAGCTCGTCCTCCAGAAGGAGCTCGACAAGGTCGCCATCCCGGCCGAGATCTCCGGTCGCGCGAAGCACTCGTACGCGATCTACGACAAGATGGCCAAGAAGGGCCGCGAGTTCAACGAGATCTACGACTTGACGGCCATGCGCGTCATCGTCGAGCGCTCGGCCGATGAGGGGACTCGCGACTGCTACGGCGCGCTCGGTCTCATCCATTCGCTCTGGAAGCCGATGCCGGGCCGTTTCAAGGACTACGTCGCGATGCCCAAGTTCAACGGGTACCGGGCCCTGCACACGACCGTGATCGGGCCTCAGGGCAGCCCGCTCGAGATCCAGATCCGCACCCGCGACATGCACCGCGAGGCCGAGCTGGGCATCGCGGCGCACTGGCTCTACAAGCGCGGCGACGGCAAGCGGCCGGCGGACGAGGACTGGCTCGCCTGGGTCAAGCAGCTCATGGAATGGGGCCAGGACGAGACCGATCCGCGCGAGTTCCTGAAGAGCTTCCGCACCGACCTGTTCGACGACGAGGTCTATCTCTTCACGCCCAAGGGAGAGGTGAAGACGCTGCCGGCCGGCTCGACGCCGATCGACTTCGCCTACGCCGTGCACACGGACGTCGGGCACCGCACCGTCGGGGCCAAGGTGAACGGGCGCATCGTCCCGCTCCACTACACGCTGCGCAGCGGCGACTTCGTGGAGATCCTGACGTCGAAGGGCGGCCGCGGGCCTTCGCGCGACTGGATGACGGTGGCGCGCTCCTCGCGGGCCCGGAACAAGATCCGCCAGTGGTTCTCGCGCGAGACACGCGAGGACACCGAGCAGAAGGGCCGTGAGGCGCTCGAGCAGGCGCTGAAGGCGCAGAAGCTGCCGTACCGCAAGGTCGCCGGCTCGGCCGTGCTCGCGCAGGTGATCCGCGAGACAGGCTTCAAGAAGGCCGAGGACTTCTACCTCGCGCTCGGCTCGGGGAAGCTTCAGGCGGGCCAGATCGTCAAGAAGGTCCTGACGCGGCTGAAGACATCGGAGGTCGCCGAGGAAGAGGCTGTTCCGCTCAAGCCCAAGACCCTCACCACCTCGAGCGGGGATGTCGGCATCACCGTCCAGGGCGTGGAGGACGTGCTCGTGCGGCTTGCCAAGTGCTGCACGCCGGTGCCGAGCGACGAGGTCGTCGGCTACATCTCGCTCGGCAAGGGGATCACGATCCACCGCCAGGACTGCCCGAACGTGAAGACGCTGATGCGAAATCCCGAGCGCTTCACCGAGGTCGCCTGGGACGGCGGCTCGACCAAGAGCTTCCGCGTCCAGATCGCCGTAGACGCCTGGGACCGGCCGCGACTCCTCGAGGACGTCGCGCGCACCTTCGCCGAGCACGGCGCGAACATCGTCTCCTACGGGGGCACCGTCGAGGACCAGCTGGCGAAGAACTGGTACACGGCCGAGCTCGGCGACGTGAAGTCGCTGCGCACGCTGCTGACGTCGCTGCGCAACGTCGAAGCCGTCTTCGACGCCTACCGCGTGACGCCGTCTTAGCGGTAAGGCGTTCGGACGATCAGGCGAGCTCGGCCGTCGCTGACACGGATGACGTAGAGCCGCGACGAGATCTTCTCGGCCGAGTTCTGGACCATCCGTGAGACCGCAATCCACTTGCCGTCCGGCGACCAGACAGGAGCCGGCGGGCCTTCGATCTCGACGTCACCCGGCGGAAGCTTGTGGAGCCGCCAGCGAGCGCTCCCGTCGGCCTTCGCGAGGACGAGTCCGCTGTAGGTCTCGGCCGCTACCAGGCGTCCGTCAGGAGACCAGGAGCCGCAGTTGAACGGTTGCGCGATTGCGACACGTGGGCGTGAGCCGTTCGGCTCGACGGTGCGGATTGCCCCGCGCGAGCCGACGGCAATCCGGCTAGCGGGTGCCCAGTCGGGACAATCCGTTCCGCTCAAGACCTTGCGCTTCGGGCCTAGTTGCCGGTCGGCGCTCACCGTGAAGATGCCTGCTCGGCGCCCCTGGCAGAAGTCGCCGTCGGGCACGGACCGGAGGCATTGCGAGAAGACGACTCTCGAGCCGTCCGGCGACCAGTCGAGCTCGCGTCGTGGATCTTGCCCAAAGCGGAGCGCCGCGACCTTGCGCACCGAGCGCCCGTCCGCATTCATGACCAAGATCCGGTACCCGGTCGTCGCAGCAATGCGATCTCCCGACGGGGACCACATGGGGTACATGCCCCCCACCCGCACGCGATGGAACCCGGTTCCGTCGGCATTCATGACGAAGATCGAGCCCGGCGGGTCCCCGACGTCACCGGCGATCCGCGTCCCTCCGGGTGCCCAGACAGGATGCAGGAGTAGCGGGAGCATTCGCAATCCGGTGCCGTCCCCGCGGACGGAGTAGAGGTTGTCCGCCTCGAACAGGATCGTCGGTCCCGGCGCCCAGGAGATCCAGCCGATGATGTTGCCCATGCGGTGTGGCGCAGGTGCTGCCGGATTCGCGGTGATCAGGACGAGGATCGTGACGCTCAGGACGACAACTCTCATGGAGATACTTTAGGTCCATGCCCGAGGTGCCAAACCTCGTCCACCGCGCCGAGGCGCTCGCGACGGCGATGCGCTTCGAGCCGTCCTCGATCCCCGAGATCGGCCGGCTGCTGGCCGTCCTCGTCGCGGAGCGGCCGCGGGGGCGCTTCGCCGAGATCGGCACCGGGGTCGGTGTCGGCTCGGCCTGGGTCGTCGATGCGCTCGGGCCCGAAGCGTCCTTCGTGACCGTCGAGCTCGATGCCGACCGCGCCGCGGCTGCGGCTCGGCTCTTCGCGGAGCATCCGAACGTGCGCGTGCTCGAGGGCGACTGGCATGACCTCCTGCCGCCCGAGGCGCCCTTCGACCTTCTCTTCTTCGACGGCGGCGCCTGGAAGCGCCTCCCTGCGGAGGAGGTAGGAGCGGAGGGCTCGCAGGCGCTGGAGCTCGTCGCGCCTGGCGGCACGGTCGTGATCGACGACCTCACGCCTGAAGCGCTCTGGCCGGACGAGTGGAGGGGCCGTCCCGACCCGGCGCGCGAGTTCTGGCTCGACAACGCCGATCTCGTCGCGGTCGAGCTGCTTACCACGCCGACGACAGCCGCGATCCTTGCCGTTCGCCGTTAGCTCAGGCGGCGAAGAAGAACTGCTTCCACGCCGTCCACCAGTCGTCGGCGCGGGAGACGATCGTCCGATCGTCGAGAAGCTCGATCTCTGACTGAAAGCGCAGCTTCTGCGGCGGCGTCGTCGTTATGTACTCGACCTTGATCTCGCAGGGCTTTCCGGGGTCATAGGGCGCGACGGCGCTCAGGTCGGCCAGTGCCTTCTGCGCTCCGTCCTCGATCAACTCACGCGCGCGGGCAGGCGGGAGCATGCGCGCGCTCCGCCCTCCGAGCCCCTGCTTTACAGCGACGGTCCTGAGGCCGCTTCCGAGCAGCTCGTCGGCTTCTCTGCAGACTGCGTCGTCCCCGGTCACGAGCAGAACCGGGCAGCCCCAAGTCCCGCACAAGGCCGCGTTGATCCCCGTCTCGCCGACCCGCGTTCCGTTGAACCAGAGGTTCTGCCACTCGGAGCCCGACACGGTGTGGTTGAGGACGCCTCCGCGCGTTCCCGCCATCGCGTGCATGCCGACGAAGAGCGCCGCGTCGCAACCCTGCTCCAGGAACTCTGTGTAGCCGGTCCACTCCTCCTGGACGACGTATTCGCACGCCGGGTCGAGATCCTCCGGGATCAGCGAGTTGAACGTGTAGCCCTCGCCCGCGCCGTGGCAGTCCATGACAACGATCTCGGTAGCCCCCGCCGCCTTCGCCCCCCGGACGGCTGCGTTGATTTCCTCGGTGTAGAGCTTCCGGCCTTCCTCGAACATCGGCTTGCCGGCGTTCGTCTGGTCGCCCTTGACGATGCCTCCGACGCCCTCCATGTCGCTGATCACGTGGACGCGCACAGGGTGCACAGCCTAAACGCGAGGAATCCCTCGGACGAGGGATCATCCCCCGAACGCGCGAGGTAACTCGAACGAGGGATAGACATTCCGGGGGGTCCGCCTACAACGAGAAAGGGGGGAGGGCAAGCCTGCGGCGCCCGGTCACTCCGAGGACGAGCGACCGGGGCGCCGCGGCTCTTCCCCTCGCGTTCGTCTGAAACTCTTAGGGCGCCCAGCGCTCGCCGCCTGTGTCCCAGGCGACGAGGCAGTGGGGCGAGATCAGCAGCGCCACCCTTTCGAGGAACTCGCTGTCGGCCTCGGCGAACGCGGCCGGCTCATCCGAATCGATGTCGATCTCGCCCACGACGCGTCCCTTGTACGAGATCGGGACGACGATCTCCGAGCGCGTGGACACGAAGCAGGCGAGATAGCGCGAGTCGGCATTCACGTCGTCGACGACCTCGGTTCGCCCACTCGCGGCGGCTGCGCCGCAGATCCCGGCGCCGATCGGGATCCGCACGTGCTCGGTCGCTTCTGGGCCCTTCCAGGGCCCGAGGACGAGCTCTTCTCCCTCGACGAGGTAGATCCCGACCCAGGAGTAGTGCTCGAAGCGGTCGTGCAGGAGCTCGACGACTGCCCGCAGGACGTCGTCGGCCTCGCCTCCGCGGTTGAGGATCCGGTCGACCGCCTCGAGCGCGCCGCGGTAGTCGCTCACGTTTCGATCTCCTCGCCCTCGAACGCTCGGATCGCTTCGCGGTACCAGTCCGGGATGGGACTCGCGCGGCGCCTCTCGAGGTCGACGAGAACAAGCGCCTGCTCGGCCGTCACCATCAACACGTCGTCGGAGATGCGGTAGGCGGCGCATTCGTAGATTGCGCTTGTGCGGCCGATCCGTTTCAGCCGGATGAAGACCTCGATCAGATCGTCGAATCGCGCGGGCGCGAAGTACTCGACGGTCGAAGCGCGCATGACGAACTGCTGCTCGCCGGCGTGCTCGGGCAGCAGCCCGAGGTGGCGGTGGTACTCGACGCGCGCGCTGTCGAAGTAGGGGAGGTAGCGCCCGTAGTAGACGATGCCCTGCGCGTCCGTGTCCGAGAAGCCGACGCGCGTGAAGGCCGCGTACTTGAAGGGCGGCTTCCGGTCAGTCGCGTGGCCGAGCTCGATCATCCGCGGATCACTTCGAGCACCTCGTCGCGCTTGCGCTCCATCAGCTCGCGCGAGCGCGCCTCGAGATTGAGCCGCAGCAGCGGCTCGGTGTTCGAGGGTCGCACGTTCATGTGCCAGTCGGCGGCCTCGACCGAGATCCCGTCGAGATGGGAGACCGAGCCCTCCCCGCCGAAGCGTTCCTTCAGCTCCTGGAGCTTCACGGCCACGTCGGGGACGGGCATGTTCAGCTCGCCCGTGAGGAAGTAGCGCTCGCGGAACGGCCGGAGGATCTGCGAGAGCTTCTCGCCGCGCTTCGAGACGAGCTCGAGCACGAGCAGGAAAGGGATCACGCCCGAGTCGGCCTGCGAGAAGTCGCGGAAGTAGTAGTGCCCGGAGACTTCGCCGGCGAAGACGGCGTCCTCCTGGCGCATACGGTGCTTGATGAAGGCGTGGCCGACGCGGTTCACGAGCGGGATGCCGCCCAGGCGCTCGATCGTGTCCGGCACCGCCCAGCTGGCGCGCACGTCGTAGATGATCTTCGCGCCCGGATGCCTCTCGAGCATCAGCTCCGCGAGGAGCGCGGTCACGAAGTCGCCGGGGACGAACTCGCCGGTGTCGTCGACGAAAAAGCAGCGGTCGGCGTCGCCGTCGAAGGCGACTCCGAGCTCAGAGTCGTCCTCGAGCACCTTGCCGACGATGTACTCCCGGTTCTCGGGGAGCATCGGGTTCGGCTCGTGGTTCGGGAAGCTCCCGTCGGGCTCGAAGAAATAGCGGACGGCGTCGATTGGCAGCCGCTCGAGGACCGGCGGCAGCATGACGCCGGCCATCCCGTTCGCCGCGTCGATCACCACGCGTAAGGGCTTGACCGCCGCCGGGTCGACGAAGCCCAGAACCTTCTCGACATAGGCCGGCCAGACATCGACCTCTTGGACACTGTCCTGTGCCTGGCACCGGACATTGTCGAAACCGGCCATGGCCCGGTCGCGGATCTCCAGCAGGCCCGATTCGCCGCCGACGGGCAACGCGCCGCGGCGGACGATCTTCATGCCGGTGTACTCCTTCGGGTTGTGCGAGGCGGTGACGACGATGCCGCCGTCGAGGCCAAGCTCGCCGACCGCGAAATAGAGCATCTCCGTGCCGATGAGCCCGAGATCGAGCACCTCGGCGCCGCCGTCCGACGCTCCCTCGGTGACCGCCTTCGACATGGCCGGCCCCGAGAGGCGCATGTCCCGCCCGACAGCGATCTTCCGCGGCTCGAAGTGCTCGACGTAGGCCCGGCCTATCGCATAGCCGCCCTCCTCGTCCAACTCAGTGGGATAGATGCCACGTACGTCGTACGCCTTGAAGACCTTCGGGTCGAGCACCGCGCGGATGCTACCCCGGTCGCGACAGCGCTCTCGGTCGGGCGGCGAACGATGTGATAGGAAGAGCGCCGTTTCGAAAGGAAGGGGGGAAAGCGTGAAGACAATCACCGCAGCATTGACTGCGGCAATCGCGCTCGCCTGCGCGGCGAGCGCCTCTGCGGGAAGTTGGACGTCGACCGTGCCCTTCACGAACGAGGTCGCAAGCTCGCCGACGACGGGAGGCGGCTACCCGGTCCCGCCGGGCCGAACTGTGCCCGACGCCGGCACCTGCCGGCCGGGTCCGTTCAACGCCAACCACTCGGAGTCCTGGATCGCCGTCAATCCCGGCACCGAGGACCTCGTCGGCTCGTCCAAGTTCTTCTTCGACAGGTTCAGCACCTTCTACATGTTCTATCTGGGCTCGTACCGGATCCCGAACGGCACGCCTGCCGACAACAAGCAGATCGAGGGCTACGACTGCGTCTCGACGGGGACGCAGGAGATGCCGCCGAGCTGGACGAACACGACCGACCCGAACGTCGACTTCGACACAAGGGGCCGCGCCTACCAGACGATGCTCCCGTTCAACGCGTTCTGGGATGGGACGAGGCTCCACCCCGACGGCGCGATCGACGTCGTCTACTCGGACACCATGGGGCAGACCTGGATCAAGGGCAACGGCGGCCGGCACCTCGAGAACTCGGGGAACCCTTCGGCCAAACAGTTCGGCCATGTCCAGGACAAGCAGTGGGTGGCGGTCAACCACATCTTCGGGAACGTCAACCAGGATCACGTCTACGCGGCCTGGACGATCTATAACGGAAACACGGCGAAGATCCGCTTCGCCGTCTCGCGTGACCGGGGTCAGACGTTCGCCAGGGCGGCCACCATCACCGACCCGAACCAGACGGGGCCGCTCAACGAGTACGTCTACCCGGCCGTGGACGCGGCGGGCTACGTCTACGTCTCGATCGTCTCCTCGGGGACGATCTACGTGGCGCGCTCGATCGACGACGGCGAGAGCTTCGGCCCGTTCATCCCGGTCGCTCCGGTCGGGATCATCCCCACCTGCTGCCTGCCGAACACGACGTTCAGGGACGGGATCGCGGAGCATTTCGTCGCGAGCCAGACGTACCCCGGCCACCTCTACCTGACGTACGAGGACTGGGACGGCAGCCAGTTCGACGTCAAGTTCACCTACTCCACCGACTACGGCTTCCACTGGTCGACGCCGGTTCGGGTGAACGACAACACCGACTACCTCGCGAACGACCAATTCCAGCCGTCGGTCGCACAGGGACCCGGCGGGGCGGTCGCGGTCGCGTTCTACGACCGGCGCGCGGCGTGCCCGGGCGGCCCGTCGATCCGCCCGCAGGACGTAGGCCGAGCGAACTTCTGCATCGACACGTCGCTTCAGGCATATCGAGACGACGGCGGCACCGTGCAGGGGATCGGGGGCAACGTCCGGATCTCCCGGTTCACGTGGGATCCTGAGCAGCCCGATCAGACGATCGGGGGCATCGATCAGATGGCGTGCGCGGGTCACTCGGACCCGTGCGTAAGGAACGCATTCATCGGCGACTACTTCGGCTTCGCCATGTCCGGGGAGAACGTCTACGCGCTGATGGTCTCGACGCACTACCCGTCGAACGTGTACGGCGACGGCAACCAGGGACGGATCTACTACCAACAGCAGGTGCTGGCAACGGTCGCGCGCAGCGACCTTGGGATCCCCTAACGGCTTCGGATGGGGGCCGGGTCGGAAGCTCCGGCCCGGCCCTATCGTTTCTACACTTGAGGGTATGGAACGCAAGCTCGCCACGGTCCTGTTCGTCGACCTGGTCGACTCGACGTCGCTCGTCGCTGCGAGCGACCCGGAAGTCGTGCGGCGGCGTGTAACGCAGTTCTTCGATCACGTCTCGGACTGCATCGAGAAGCACGGCGGCACCGTGGAGAAGTTCGCGGGCGACGCGGTCATGGCCGCCTTCGGCGTCCCAACGGCGCACGAGGACGACGCCGAGCGTGCGATCCGCGCCGCCCTCGCGGTGCGCGGAACCGCGACCGACACCGAGCTGCAGATGCGGATGGGGATCGAGTCCGGCGAGGTCGTCACCGAGGACACGGCCTCGACCTTCGCCACGGGCGACGCCGTCAATCTCGCGGCCCGCCTGCAGCAGGCCGCCGAGCCGGGCCAGATCCTGGTGGGCCCCGCGGCGCATAGGCTGACGCTAGGCCACGTCGAAGTCGACGAGGTCGGCCCGGTCGACGTGCGTGGACGCGACGAGCCTGTTTGGGCGTGGGCGGCAGTCAGCGCGGACGGGCGTTCACCCGCCCGCGTCGCGGTCACGCCGCTCGTCGGACGCGATCACGAGCTGGAGCTGCTCGAGAACACCTTCGCCCGCGCTGTGCGAGACCGCCGCGCCCATCTGTTCACGATCTACGGGGAGCCGGGAGTCGGCAAGAGCCGCCTCACCAACGAGTTCCTCGCCACGCTCGAGGGAACGACCATCCTCGCGGGCCGCTGCCTCCCCTACGGTGAGAGCATCACCTATTGGCCGCTCGCCGAGATGGTCAAGGGCGCTGCCGACATCGCCGACGACGATCCGCTCGACGTGGCCATCGAGAAGCTCCGCGAGTGCTGCCCTGCGGACGCCGTCGCCGACCTGCTCGGCCTGGCGACGGGCGTCCTCGAAGCCGTCCACGGCGAGCGCAGCCAGCAAGAGATCTCGTGGGCTGCGCGCGAATGGGCACAGCTGATGGCCCAGACTCAGCCCCTGATCCTCGTCTTCGAGGACATTCACTGGGCTGAGGAGCCGCTCCTCGAGCTGATCGAGCACATGACCGCCGGGGTGCGCGACGGCTCGCTCTTGATTCTCTGCCTCGCCCGGCCGGAGCTCCTCGACGTGCGCTCCGATTGGGGCGGTGGCCGCCTGCGTGCGACGTCGATCGAGCTCGAGCCGCTCGGGGAGGAGGACAGCGAGCAGCTCATCGACGCGCTCAGCCAGGACGGGAGCATCTCGCCGGAGACGCGGCGCGCGCTCCTCGAAAAGACCGAAGGCAATCCGCTCTTCCTCGAGGAGGTCATGCTCAACCTGGCCGAGTGCGGCGAGGAAGAGGCAGCCGCGGGGATTCCGGACACGCTTCAGGCTCTGATCGCCGCACGCATCGACCGGCTCGAGGCTCCGTCGAAGGCCGTCCTCCAACGGGCCTCGGTGATCGGCCGTAGCTTCTGGGCCGGTGCGCTCGAGCACCTCTCTTCGAGCGACGATGTGAAGGGGGCCGTCGAGGACCTGCTGCTACGCGACCTCGTCGTCGGGGAGTCGCGCTCCTCGCTCTCGAACGAGACTGCGTATCGCTTCAAGCACGTCCTCATCCGGGACGTCGCCTACTCGAGTCTCTCGAAGTCGGCGCGGGCCACCCACCACGCGCGCTTCGCCGGGTGGCTGGGCGAACGAGCTGGGGAGGAGCTGCTCGAGATCCGGGCCTACCACCTCGAACAGGCGGCGTCGCTGCTGGCTGAGCTCGACGGCGCGCCTCCAGCTCAGCTCGCACAGGAAGCCGCTGCGACGCTGCAGGAGGCGGGTCGGCGCGCGCTCGCCCGCGAGGCGAACCAGGCGGCGCGCCACTCGTTCCTGCGAGCCGTGGAGCTCGAGCCGACGCTCGAGCGCCGCTATCTCGCCGCGAAGGCCGCGTGGCGCCTCGACGATCTGCCCGCGGTCGCCCGCGAGATGGAGGCCGTGCGCGACGAGGCCGTGCGTGCAGGCCACCGAGGGCTCGAAGGCCGGGCCTTGACCGCCCTTGCCGACACGGTTCTCATCCGGGAGGCCGATCCGCAGCGCGCCGGCGAGCTCGCCGCGCAGGCGCTCTCCGCGCTCGACGCGACCGATGCAGCCGCCCGCTTCGACGCCCTTCGCGTGGCCTGGAACGCCGCCTATTGGGTGGGCGACCTGACCGACGCCGAGCACTACCTGAGTGAGGAGCTGGCTGTGGCGCGCGCAGCCGGGCGAAAGGATCTCGAAAGCACTGCCGTCCTCACGCAAGCCGAGACGCACCGGGCGAGGCTGGAGCTCGACGAGGCCGAGGCGCTGCTTGCGGAGGCGCTCGAACTGGCCGAGGAGAGTGGTGCAATCGCCAGCCGCGGTCGCGTCTTCCTCACGTGGACGCGCATCTACCTCCTCCGGGGCCGTCTGGAGCAGGCCGAGGAGGCCGCCGCACAAGCCGAGCGGCTGTTCTCGGAGGCCGGTGCCGTCTGGGCTGTCGCTCGCGCCCTGAACCTCGGTGCGTGGGCCTCGTGGTGGAGCGGCGATCTGGTGAAGGCCGAGAAGCGCTTCCGGGAGTCGATCCGTCTGCTCAAGCCACTCGGGGACCGAGCGGCGCTCTGCGAGAGTCAGCGCGGCCTGGCGGAGCTGCTGCTCGAGCGCGGCAGGGTCGAGGAGGCAGAGCGTTTCGCCCTCGACTCCCGCGAGACGGTCGGTCCGCTGGACGTCACATCGCGCGCGACGACCGCGGC
This sequence comes from Gaiellaceae bacterium, assembly GCA_036001625.1. Lineage (GTDB taxonomy): Bacteria > Actinomycetota > Thermoleophilia > Gaiellales > Gaiellaceae > VAXT01. The sequence continues at coordinate 28,690 of DASYUD010000039.1, read as the reverse complement.
TTCACTCGGCATGGTTCGCGCGGCACAGGGCCGCGACGGGGAAGCCGAGGAGCTCCTCCGCGCGGCTGTCGACACGGTATCCGGTACGGACTTCCGCGAGCACGAGTACGAGGTGCTGCAGCCGCTCGCTCAGTTCCTGCGCGAGCGCGGGCGCGAGGACGAGGCCGACCGCGTCGATGAGCGGCGCGCCGAACTCTTCCCCGCCGCGCCGAAGAGCGCCGCTCGAACAGCCTGATGTGACGCCTCATCCGGCGACTCGGTGATCACCGTCGCCGGGCGGGCAAATTGGGCGAGCGCCTTCCCGAGCGGCTCGGCGCGAAGCGTGCCCTCGCCGTAGGGCAGATGCTTGGTCTCGTTGCGGTTCGCGTAGGCGATGTCGGAGAAATGGATGTGGAAAGGCACGCCGCGCGGCAGCAGCTTGGTCGCGGCCGAGAGGATGTCGCGGAAGGCCTTCGTGGTCGTGAACCCGCCGTCGGTGACCGCATGGAGATGCGCGAAGTCGATCACCGGCCGGACCCACGGCAGCTGCGCGGAGATCGCGAACACGTCCTCGGCGGTCCCGAGCTCGCGGACTCGGCCCATGATCTCGACTCCGAAGGGGACTGCGCGGCCCTTGGCCTCGAGCCGCGCTCGCAGGTCGGCGAGCTGCTGGACGACCTGGGCGAGCGCGCGCCTGCGCGTGCGGCCGAGCAGGAACCCCGGGTGGAAGACGACGAGCTCCGCGCCACACGCGGCGGCGATGCCGGCCGAGTGGTCGAGCATGCCCACGGCCATCCGGTACTTCTTGTCGCGCTCGACGTGCCCCATGAACCCCGCGATCGGGGCGTGCAGCGAGAGCGCGATCCGCCGGCGGCGGGCAAGCCTGCCGAACTGCTCGGCCCAGGGGTAGTCCATCCAGAAGCCGCTTTCGAAGTCGATCTCGCAGGCCGTGTAGCCACGCTCACGAAGGAGCTCGACCGCTTTCTCCGGCGATTCGCGCGACGGAACTCGCGCCGGGCCGTAACGGAGCCTGCCCACGGAGCAACGCTAGCTGGCTGCGGCTGTCGTCCGATGGGGGTCCTACGCTTATCGCAATGGCAAAGCGCCCGTCCCGAATCGACCTTCTGGAGCTCGACATCGACCTGCGCCTGACCGACCTCTGGCGTGAGGCGGCCGACGTCCAGGAATGGAACCTCGACGTCGTCGCGGCCTTCATGCGCGCGGCGTACGGCAAGGGGTACTGCGACGCGCTGACCGAGGAGTCGCCCGGAAGCCTCTGCGAGGACCACGGCTACCGGATCCCACCCCGGCGTGCCGTGTCTGCTCCCCGAGCCGCCTAGCTAGAGTCCCGGGGCGGTTGCTCCTTCGCGGGCCGGCTCGAGCGCGGGTTGGCGTGCCGCCGAAAACCCCGGCAGCCTGAGGGAGAACGTCGAGCCGTTGCGCGCCGCCCTGACGGTGCACGTGCCTCCGTGCGCCTTCGCGATGGCGTCGACGATGGCGAGACCGAGCCCGACTCCGCCCTGCGAGCGCGTGCGTGCGGCGTCCGCGCGCGCGAAGCGCTCGAAAATGCGAGTGAGAGCCTCAGGGGAGACGCCGCGACCTTCGTCGGCCACCTCGATCAGGAGGTGCCTGCCGCGGCCCTGCGCACGGAGCTCGATGCCCTCCGCACCGCTCGTGTACTTGACGGCGTTCTCGAGGAGCGCATCGAGTGCGATGCGCAGCGCCTCCGGGTCGGCGCGAAGCACACCGGCCGGGACGTGACCGAGCCGCCAGGCGCGCGGGGCGACCTCCGACCACCGCATGAAGACCTCCTCGAGAAAGGGCTCGACGTCGATCTCGGCAGGCACGACGAAGCCTGGGTGATCGGTCTTGGCGAGCAGGAGCAGCCGTTCGACGATGCGCTCGATCCGGCCGAGCTCGTCGAAGGCGACCTCGATCTCCGGTGTGGGCTCGGGCGCCCCGCGGCGCAGCAGCTCCAGATGCCCGCGCGCGATCGTGACCGGGGTGCGCAGCTCGTGCGAGACGTCGTGGAGGAAATGCTCCTGGCGCTTGAGCAGCGACGCCCGCTCCTCGGCTTCGCGCTCGACTGCGAGCTGCGCCTCCTGCCGGCGACGCGCGTGCCAGACCATGGCGAGGAACATCGCCGACATGAGCGGCACCTCGAAGAGCTCGCCCCACGGCTGTGTCCCCTCGGCGGCGTCGACGAGGATCAGAAAGCCGGTGGCCGCGGCAACGAGCACGAGCACGATCGACGTCGCCGCCGGCCGCCAGATGCGGAACCCGTAGAGCAGGGTCAGGCTGACCCAGATGAAGTGGAACGGGATCGTCTCCCAGGTCGGCCAGGCGGCCATCGCGGCGACGTTCGCGAGCGCGAACGCGAACCAGGCGACCTCGATCGCCCTGAAACGACCCGTCGAACCGATTGACCTCATCACCAACCGCCCCTAGGCCGCGAGCCGATAACCCGCATGTCGGACGGTCTCGATCGGGGCCCGCGCGCCCAGCTTCTTGCGCAGCCGGCGGACACAGACGTCGACGACGTTCGAGCCGGGGTCGAAGTGGTATCCCCAGACCTCGGAAAGGAGTCGCTCGCGGCTGACGACCTCGCCCGCATGCTCGACGAGGTGGTGGAGCAGCCGGAACTCGCGGTCGGAGAGGTCTGTCACGAGCCCTCCGAGCTGCGCCTGCCGCCGCGCGAGGTCGAGCGTCAAGGCGCCGACCCGCATCACGCCGTCATCGGTCCTGCGGCCTCGCCGGCGCAGCTGCACGCGCAATCGCGCGACGAGCTCGTCGAACGAGAAGGGCTTCGCCAGATAGTCGCAGGCGCCCAGCCCGAAGCCCCGCAGCTTCGTGGGCAGGTCCGAACGGGCCGAGACGATGACGACGGGGAGCTCTGGCCACCGCCGCTGAAGCTCGCGTAGGACGCTCAGGCCGTCGAGGCCCGGCAAGAGGAGATCCAGCAAGACGGCGTCGTACTTGTGCGAGAGGGCCTGTTGGAGCCCATTCGGGCCGCTCCCAGCGCAATCGACGCGGAATCCCTCCGCCTCCAGGCCGCGAGCGAGGAAAGCCAGGATTCGGGGCTCGTCCTCGATGACGAGGATCTGCATCGGCGCCCGCGGGACCCTAACCCGGATGACCTGCAAATGACAGGCAAATGACAGTTTTGTCATCTATCGAGACTTCGTCTGCGAGACGGCGTACGGTCGGCGCGGCATGGGCGAGCGCACGTTCGAGCGCGAGCCGGGGGAAGCCCCCGCACCCCTGACGGAGCGGGCGACGCGAGCGTCGCCGTTTCCGGATCGGGCCGCCAAGCACTGGCTCATCTCTTCGGTCATCTGGCTGACGGTCGTCGATCTCTTCGGCCTCGTCCTCTCGACCGAGTTCGTCAGCCCCGATGCCTTCGGCGGCATTTCGTGGCTCTCGTTCAGCCGCGTCAGGCAGAGCCACGTGGACGGCGTGATCCTCGCCTGGCTGTCGATGATGTACTTCGGCGCGCTCTTCTACATGCTGCCGCGGCTCTGCGGGACGCGGGGCATGTGGAGCGAGCGGCTCGGCGTCTGGTGCGCCTGGGCGTGGAACCTCTTGATGGTGCTCGGCACGATCGGGCTGCTCACCGGGCACAGCCAGGGCCGCGAGTACGGAGAGCTGATCTGGCCGCTCGACATCGTCCTGCTCGTCATCTGGTGCGCGAACATCTTCAACATCCTGGCCACCGTCCAGCTGCGGACGATCCGGCCGATCTACGTCACCGTCTGGTGGTTCATCGCCAGCCCGATCTGGCTCGCCGTCGACTACGCGATCGGGAACGTCATCTGGCGGCCTGGGGACATCTGGGGCGCCCCCTCTGGCGCGCTCGAGAACAGTCTGTCGGACGCGATCCTCAACTGGTGGTACTCCCACAACCTCTTCGGCCTCTGGCTCACGCCGATGCTGGTCGCCATCACGCTCTACCTCGTCCCACGGATCACGAACACGCCGCTCTACAGCTACTCGCTCTCGCTCGTCAGCTTCTGGGGGATCGCGTTCTTCTACACGGGCGTCGGCCACCACCACCTGCTCCAGTCGCCGACCCCGGCCTGGCTGAAGACGATCGCAACGGTCTCTTCGTGGTCGCTCCTGATCCCCGTCTTCGCGTTCACGATCAACATCCTGGGAACGATGAAGGGCAACTGGGACAAGTTCTTCACGAACCTGCCCCTCCGCTTCACGCTGACCGCGTTCTTCTTCTACTGGCTGGTGAACATCCAGGGCGCGTTCGAGGCGCTCCAACCCTTCAACCGGCTCACGCACTTCACGAACTTTGTGGTCGCGCATGCCCACCTCGCCCTGCTCGGCGCCTTCACGATCCTCGGCATGGGCGTGATCGACTACATCGTCGCGCAGGTCTACGCGCGCCCGCTCTGGAGCCGCAGCCTCACCGAGTGGCAGTTCTGGCTCGTGACCGTGGGCTTCACCGGGTTCTTCAGCGTCCTCACGCTCGCCGGGTTCCAGCAGGGATTCAGCTGGGCGCAGGGCATTCCCGAGGTGAACGTGCTGCCGCAGCTCCATGCGTACTTCATCGCGCGCGGCATGTTCGGGGCGATGATCGTGATCTCCGGCATCGTGCAGATCGTCAACGTCGGCATGACGATCTTCACGGACACGCACGAGCGTCGCCGGCGCGAGACCTTCCGAGTTGCGGAGGCGGTGGCTCCTCCGCTGAGGGGATAGGCGATGGACGAGCGGCGCGCCGACGAGACTCAGCCGCGGGTTCCGCGTGGATGGGCTCCGCACCCGCGGGAGCGGATGCTGATGACGCCGCTCCTCGCCGGTCTCGGCGGGCTGATCGCGTTCTTCGCGGTCGTCTTCGTCGTCGTCTGGCTGCCGATCCACACCTTCGACCCGCCTGTCTCTAGCGACTGGGCGCCGCTCTCCAGCCAGGCCAAGGAGGGGCGCGAGCTCTTCGCCGAGAACGGCTGCTATGTCTGCCACTCCGGGTACTCGCGGCCGCAGGACGTTCGCTACGCCCTCTACTTCCTGTACCCGAAGGTTTCCGAGCCCGGCGATTTCTACGGCAGCGACCAGTCGCCGAACCTGCTCGGGACCGAGCGCACCGGGCCCGACCTCTCGCAGGACGCCGGCTGGCACCCGGACGATTGGCACCGCGCGCACTTCTGGAACCCGCGCTTCATCGATCCGCTGTCGCTCATGCCCTCACTCAAGTCGCTCTTCTCGGACAACCAGGTCGAGCAGCTGGTCGCGTTCACGGAGGAGCGCAGCGGCAAGTCCGGGCTGCTGCGCTACGCCGGGCAGCTGTACGCGAAGCATGTCGTCCTGACCATCCAGGGCTTCCCCGAGCCCTACCGCGGCTTCCAGGGCGCTCACAATAAGCCGCTCGAGGCCAGCGAGATCGAGCCGCCGGAGAACCAACTCGAGGAGGCGCCGAACCTCGCGCAGATCGACCGAAGCTACTGGCTCTCGTCGAATGCGCTTCCGGTTACGGAGGGGAACCTGCTCCGCGGCAAGCAGATCTTCCAGCAGCGTTGCGTCGGCTGTCACGGTCTCGCCGGCGACGGCAAGGGGCCGGCGGCCAGCTTCCTCTCGCCCACACCCCTGCCTTTCGACGACGCCGACGACCAGTGCTGCGGCGGCGACACCTCGCCCGGCGACTTCTACTACCGTGTCCTCCGCGGCTGGCCGGGCACGGCCATGGAGAACTTCGGCGAGCGGCTGAGCGTCGACGACATCTGGCGGGTGGTCATGTTCGTGAAGACGATCCCGAACGGGACGCTGAAGAAGAACGTCGTCCCGGAGCCCGAGGACTACGTGACGTGGACGCCGTCCAAGGAGCTGCTCGCGTGGATCAAGGACCGCCAGCACCTCGAGCAGAATCCGTCCTTCTCCAAGAAGGCGCTCTCCGACCCGTTCCTCAAGGAGGCGATGCGCGTCTTCCCGGGTCTCGCACCGGGGGACCGGATGGTCGTCAAGGAGCTGGAGACGCCGCTCACCCTGACCGACGCCGCCGCCGGCATCAGGACGATCTACGAGGATCTCCTCGAGCGCGCCTGGTCTGATGCGCGCGCCCGTGGCGACAAGCTTCCGGACGAGGCGCAGAGGGCCCTTCCACCGACCGTGCCGGGGCAGCAATGAGGCGCTGGCTCTCGACCCTCGCACTTGTGCTCGCGCTCGCCCTTGCGGCGCCGGCGGCAGCCTTCGCGCACGACGCGCCCGAAAACGACCAATCCCGGTGGACGATGGCCGACTGGATGATCGACACGTTCTTCGTCTTCGCGGGGATCGCCCTGATCGGGTTCATCTGGGCGTGGAAGGCCGGGCACTTCCACAACCTCGAGGAAGCCGCCCGCGTGCCGCTCCAGATCGAGGAAGAGGACTACTACACGCCCGACTGGGCACTCGACGAAGAGGAGTGGGCCGATGCCGACCGGTGATTCGCCGCAAGAGGTTCACGACTACTACCTCTACCTCCAGGGCCACCACATCAACGACGGACGGGTCGCCACCTGGCACGTCGACTGGTTCGCCCTCGGCTGGCTGTGGGGCTTCGTGGCCGTGATCACCGTGGCCCTGCTCCTGTGGGTCAGGCAGTACCGGACGACCCGGCAGCGCCCGGGCATCTATCAACCCGACATCTTCGGAGGCGGAACGAGCGAGGCGGCCGCTCCTGCGACCGTGTTCTTCGTCCTGCTGACCGCCTTCCTCGTCGCGTTCGACGCGGTGATCATCGTCGGCCACCTCGTCTGGGGGCAGAAGTTCTGATGGTCGCGGTCCTGCCGTTCGTCTCGTACTCCGCGCTCAGCGAGGCGCTCGTTCCCGCCGCGGACTGGGCCGACCTGTACGCCTCGCTTCAGGCGCTGAAGGGTCACGTCCAGGAGTACCCGGGCTGCCAGCGCTTCGACGTCTTCGTCCGGGCCGAGAGCAACGGGGACGTGCGCGTCCACTGCTACACGACGTGGGACACGCCCGAACAGCTCGAGGCGTTCCTGGAGCGCGGCTACACCTTCGAGCGGCTGCTCGCCGATTTCGGGGGTCTCGATGCCGAGCGCAGCCTCGTCATGGAGAAGGTGTTCTGATGGCGGCCCGGAAGCACATGCGCCCGGCGCGGCCGCTCTTCGGGTACCGCGACGTCGGCGAGGACGTGCGCTGGTCGCGGCGGGCGGTGCAGCGTTCCTGGGTGCTGCTCGCGCTCATGGTCGTCCTCTGGCTCGCCTGGACGCTGACCGTCTTCTTCATCGAGCCCGGCCTGCGTTGACGCGCGTGCCGTGTACCTGAAGCACCTCTCTTCGCTCCAGTTCCTGACTTACGTCGCCTTCCTCGGGGTCGTGGTCGCTGCGCTCTGCCGTCTCCTCCCGGGCAAGGCGCCGCCGGTGCGCACGGAGAGATACACCGAGGACGAGCTCGGGGCCCACGACCGGAAGCTCGCGAAGTACTTCGTCGTGGGCGGGGGCTTCCTCGTGCTCGGCAGTCTGCACATGGTCGCGAAGAACCTGCCGTGGGCGGCCGAGTGGCTCGCGAGCGCCGGCTACGCGGGTCATCTCGTCCGCGACCTCTCGAACACCCACGTGATGATCGTCGGTGGCGGGACGCTGATCGCCACCGGCCTCTGCTGGTATGCACTGCCGCGGATCGTGGGGCGGCCGCTGGCAAGTGAGGCGCTCGCCCAGGGAGCGTTCTGGTTCACCGCCGTCGGCCTCGCCGTCTTCTACGTCGCCTTCGTCGCGAACGGGATCGCGATCGGGCGTCTCGTCGCCGACGGCTGGGACTACCAGGCGGCGAAGGCGCACATGGGCGACTGGTACCGGATGCCGGTCGGCATGGGAGCCGGCGTCATGGGCCTCGGCTACTGGTGCTTCGCCTCCACGGTCTTCCTTACCATCTTCCAGGCGCGGCTCGTGCACGTCCCGAAGCCGGCGGGGCACCTCTGGAAGTTCATCGCCGCCGGCGCGGCCGGACTCACCGTGGGCACCGTGCAGGGGGTCGTCCAGGTGCAACCGGCGAACGCGGACTGGCTGTTCCGCGCAGGCCACGCCGGCGAGTGGATCGACCCGATCGCCCACGCGCACGTCAACCTCGTTACCGGCTTGACGATGCTCGCTGCCGGGGCGCTCTTTTACCTCGCTCCCCTCCTCGGCGGGAGAGCGCCCTCGCGGCGGGCGGCCGATGTGTGCTTCTACGCCGTCCTGGGTGGTTCGCTCGCCTTCTACTCCGCAACCATGTATCTCGGATTCCACGAAGGCGGGCTCGTCGTCCACCGGGGTCTGACGCCCGAGCAGGCGGAGCAGGCGACGCCCGTGCATCCGTTTCTGCTGATGGCCGCGGGCGTGGCGATGCTCGCCGGTTTCTGGCTCCTGCTCGTGCTCGTGGCACGCTCGTTCTGGACCGCGCAGGAGCCCGCACGATGGTTCGTCCTCGCCGGATGCGCCGCTCTCGCCGTGGGGACGCTCCAGGGCCCGGTGCAGGCTTACCCGGCCGTGAACGAGCTCCTCGATCGCGGCGGCGACGCGGGTGAGGTGATCGTCAACCTCCACGCGCAGCTGAACATGCTCGGCGGCCTGCTCGTGATGCTCGTCGGCCTGACGCTTGCCCTCCTCGCGAAGCTGGGTGGGACGCGGCGGCCGCGCGCAGAGGCGCTCGCGCTCGGGGGCATCGCGATCGGCACGGCGACGTACTACGTGCTCGGCCTGGAGGTCTCGGCGATCGAAGCGCACGACGTATCCGGGGGAGCCACCTTCCACGCCGCAGTCGCACGGCTCCAGCCGTGGGCGGCGCTGCTGATAGTCCCTGCGGCGCTCGCCGTTCTCGCCGGCTTTTGCGCTTACGCCCTGAGCGCCTGGCGGATGACCCTTCGCCAGCGAGAGGCGGGCCTCCGAGCGCTCGCGTCCGCGCCCGTCGTCTATAGCGGACGGATCCCGAGGCGCGTTCTCAGGCGCAGCCCCGCGGCGCTTGCCGGCTACGAGCTGCCGATGGGCTTGCTCGGCTTCCCGGGGGTGGGCTGGCTCTTCGCCGGGTTCCCCCTCACGGCCTCGGTGTTGCTGCTCGCAGGGCCCTCGCTCACGTGGGCCGTCATCCCGCTTGCCTTCTCCCCTTTCGGCGAAGGCCCGCTCGGCTCGATCGGCTGGAAGTTCGAGCTCGGCTGGCTCCCGGCCACCGCGTTGCTCTCGGCGGCGCTGCTCTATCGCGCTCAGCGCAACCGCCGCCTCCGTCTCGCCGGGATGCCGCCTCGTCCCCGCGGCCGCCGGGGCTATCGGACGCGCGTCAGCGTCGCCGTCGGCGCAATCGCCCTCCTGCTCGTCTCGCTGCCCTTCGTGCCTGCCGTGGCCGGGGTCGGCGGAAGCTCGATCAAGTACACGTACCAGACACGCTTCACGCCCGAGGTGACAGGTCAGTTCCTGGTGACGCGCCGCGGGCCGGTCAAGCTGTTCGCCTGGCGCGACCCGCAGGGCTCGTACCCCGTCGATGCGCTGCGCATTCACGCGGCCGACGTCGGCGCTCTCGTCGTCCGCGCTGCCGCTGTCGATCGCCCGGGCGCCTACCGTCTCTTCGATCTCGATCGCGGCGCGCGCATCCCTCTCGCGCTGCGGGCCGGCTCGGCAAGGCGGCTCGCGCTTGCTCCCAGCCGCAGGCTGGCCCCGGGCCGCTACCTGTTCGTCGCAACGCACCAGGGAATGTTCGGCGGTCGCGATTTCGCATACCTGACCGTCGTTCGCCCCGGAGCGCCCGTCACGACGATCAGCTCACACCCTCGAAAGACGGCGCCCGCAGTCGCGGACGCTCTCTTCCCGGTCGCCGCGGCCCTCCTCGCGCTGCTCTTCACGCTCCTGCTCCTTCGCTCGTTCCTGAACAGGCCCGCCGGCCAGAAGGCGCTCTGGGCGGCCGGCTTCGCCCTGTTCGCCGCGGCGACGGCGTGCGAGGCGCTCGCGCAGCGAACCGGCTGGAGCCCCGCGCTCTTCCGCTCCTACTACCTCACGGGCGGGGTGCTCACGGTCGGCTACCTGGGTGCGGGGTCGGCATGGCTCGTCCTGCCGCGTCGTGGACGAGACGCGATGCTCGGCGCGCTCGCCGTCGGGACCGTCGCCGCCCTTGTCGCCGTCGCTCTCGCTCCCGTGGACGTGCACCAACTGGCGGCCACGTCAAGCGGGCGCCCGCCTGAGAACGGGACGCTCGTCGGGCACGCCTTCCTCTGGGCGGTCGCGTTCAACTCGCTCGGGACACTCTTCCTCGTGGGGTGCTCGCTGTACTCGATCCTCCGTCGCCGGCGGGTGAGCGCGAACGCCTGGATCGCGACCGGCGCGCTCGTCGTGGCCCTCGCGACGGGACTCTCCCGCGCGGACGACTACTCGCTCGTCTACCTCGGCCAGCTGGTCGGGATCGGCCTTATGTTCTGCGGCTTCACCTTCGCCGGCCGCCAGCCACGGGCGCGGGAGGTTGGGCGGCCGGAGCCGCGCCTCGAGGCGGCGGCGGTCGTCCAGTGAGAATCGACGCGGAAGCTCTCCAGAGGCACGCGACGGGAGTCTCCCGGGCGAGGCTTGCCAGGAAGAGGGGTCGCCTGATCATGCTGACTGCGGACGAGCGGCGCGCCGTGGAGGACGCGGCGATGGCGGTCGGCCGGGGAGTGGTGCACTGCCTCCTGGAGGAAGCTGCCTTAGACGAGACCCTCGCCGGCGTCCTCGCGAACCTCTATCCGACGGTCGGGGACTCGGCTCACCCGGGCTAGAATCGACGCGTGGCCCGCTCGCAAAGCCCTGCGCGCCTCGTCATCGCGCTCTCCGTCGCGGCAGTGCTCGCCGTGTTCCTCCTCTACGTCTCCATTGCAGGCGGCACGCCTTCGATTCAACCGAGCCAGCTCAAGGGACGGAGCGGTGAGGTTGCCCTCGTCGGCAAGGTAACCGGACGGCCGAGCGGCGACGCGCACGCCGCTCAGGGCCTCCGCTTCCGCCTCCGCGACGTCGAAGGCAGCACGAGCGTGCCGGTCGTCTACCGGGGCTCGGTGCCGGACCTCTTCAAGGTCGGCCGCGAGGTGCGGGTCGAGGGGCGGTTGCAGAGCGGCCTCTTCGTCGCCAAGCGTGACTCGCTGCGGACGAAGTGCCCGTCGAAGTACACGCCGGCCAAGAGGGCCTAGTGGAGGGCTCGGATGCCTGAGCTCGGGCGCGCGGCGCTCGCCGCCTGCCTCGGCCTCGCCCTCTACGCGCTCATGGCAGGGGCCTACGGGGCAAAGGCGCGGCGACGGCGCCTTGCGCGCTCAGCCCAGAACGCGCTCCTCGCCGCATTCGGTGCCTCTCTCGTCGCGGCCGCCGTCCTCCTGGCAGCGCTGCTCCGGAAGGACTTCTCGTTCGTCTACGTCGCCGACCACACGAGCCTCGAGCTGCCCACTCCGTACAAGATCTCGGCCTTCTGGGGAGGCCAGGAGGGCTCGCTCCTCCTCTGGCTCCTGATCCTGACGGGCTTCTCGGCGGCGGCAGTCGCGCTGGGCCACCGCTCGGGGGCCGACCTCCTCGCGTGGGTCGTGCCGGTGCTCGGCCTCGTGACGACGTTCTTCGCCTTCATGCTCGTCGCCGTCTCGAGCCCGTTCGCGACTCAGCCCGCGCCCGCGGACGGCGCGGGCCTCAACCCGAGCCTCCAGAACCCGTACATGATGATCCACCCGCCCTTCCTCTACCTCGGCTTCGTCGGCCTCACGATCCCGTTCGCCTTCGCCATGGGCGCCCTGCTCGCGCGGCGGACGGACGAGCTCTGGATCGTCGCCACCCGCCGGTGGACGCTCTTCGCCTGGACGGCTCTCGGCATCGGGCAGCTGCTCGGCGCCCACTGGGCGTACGTCGAGGTCGGCTGGGGCGGCTATTACGCCTGGGATCCGGTCGAGAACGCGGCGCTCATGCCCTGGCTCGCGGCGACCGCCTTCCTCCACTCGGTGATGATCCAGGAGAAACGCGGCATGTTGAAGGTCTGGAACATGCTGCTCGTCGTCCTCGCGTTCTGCCTCGCGCTCTTCGGGACGTTCCTCACTCGGTCGGGCGTCGTCAGCTCCATCCACTCGTTCACCCAGAGCCCGCTCGGCCCGTGGTTTCTCGGCTTCATCTGCCTGATCACGGCCGGCTCGCTCGCGCTGGTCATCTCGCGGCTGCCGTTGCTGCGTGCGCGCACTCGGCTGGAGTCGCTCCTCTCCCGGGAGGCGACCTTCCTCTACAACAACCTCCTCCTCGTCGCGCTCTGCCTGACCATCCTCTGGGGCGTGGCCTTCCCGATCCTCTCCGAGGCGGTGCGCGGGGAGCAGATCACCGTCAGCGCGCCGTACTACAACTTCTTCCTTCGCATCTTCGGGCTGCCGCTCCTGCTGCTGATGGGGATCGGGCCGCTCGTCGCCTGGCGGCGCGCGTCGCTGCGCTCGCTGGGGAGGAGCTTTCTCTGGCCGATGGCGATCGCGCTCGGCGCGGGAGGTCTCCTGCTCCTCCTCGGCGCGGGCTCCTCCTGGGTCGGCCTGGTCGCCTACACCTTCGCGGCCTTCGTCCTCGGCTCGATCGGCTACGAGTTCGCCCGCGGCACCCGGGCGAGGCGCGCGCTCGCGGGCGGCTCCTGGCCGGCCGCCTTCAGCGAGCTCGTCGCGCGCAATCGGCGGCGCTACGGCGGCTACGTCGTCCATGCGGCGATCGTCCTGCTCGCGATCGGCGTCACCGGCTCGAGCGCGTACGACAAGGTGCGCGAGCAGAAGCTTCGCCCCGGGCAGACGATGGCGATCGGAGACTACCGCCTCACGTTCCGCTCGCTCGTGCAGCGCGAGGGGCCGAACGCCCGGGAGCTGCGCGCGCTCATCGACGTGCGGCGCGACGGCCGCTCGCTCGGCACGCTCCAGTCGGGCAAGAACTCCTACCGAGCGGAGAACCAGGTCTCGAACGAGGTCGGGATCCGCAGCGACCCGTTCACGGGCGAGGACCTGTTCGTGATCGCCGATCAGATCAACGGAAACGGCTCGGTCGACTTCAAGGTGCTCGTCAAGCCGCTCGTGAACCTGATCTGGCTCTCGGGCGTCCTTTTCCTCGCAGGCTCCCTCGTCGCGCTGTGGCCCAGCGCCGCCGAGCAGCGCCGCCTCGCGGCGCGCTACCGCGAGCTGCGGGCGCTCGCGCGGGCTTGACGACCTTCGCGCTCGCCGTCGGCGCCCTTCTCGCCGTCGCCTGTGCGCTCTACGTGGCGTTGCCTTTTCTCCGTGAGCCGGCCCCCCGCTCAGATCGGCTCGACGAGCCGGACGCCCCCGAGCGTCGCCGGCTCGAGCTCGCGGAGGAGCGTGACCGCGCGCTCGCGGCGCTGAAGGAGCTCGAGTTCGACCACCGGACCGGGAAGGTCTCGGACGACGACTACCGCGAGCTCGTCGGGCCGCTCCGGCGCCAGGCCGCCGAGGCGCTGCGCGCGCTCGATCCGCGGGCCGAGGCCCAGGAGGGCGAGAAGCGGGTGCGTGCGGCAGGCTAGGCACACGGAAGTGAGAGAATCAGAACGTGGCAGAGCAGGCGCAGGAACGGATCGATCGGGCGCCGCTCCAGGCGCAGCCGACCCAGGTCGCGCCGGGCGGTGAGGAGACGCCGGACGAGGCGCCCGAGCCGGCCCGTGTGCCCGAGCCATTCCCGCCCCCGGACGAGGGCGAGCCGCCGCAGCCGGCCCGCATTCCCGAGCCCTTCCCGCCGCCGGACGAGGGCGACCGCCCCCAGCAGCCGACGATTCCGGAGCCGGTCCCTGGCGGTCCGCCTCAGGAATAGCTCGTAGTTCCGCAGAAAGTCGCTAGAATCCAGCACCTTTTCAGATGGGCAGGGACGTGCGTCCCTTTCCCGAACCCCCTTTCCAATGGCCCGACGGCTCTTCGAAGGCGCCGACCTGCCAGCGCCGACCAAAGAACGTCCTGCCGGCTTCGCCGGTAGGGCAGTACTGGCCGTGACCCTCGCAGTGATCCTTGCCGCCCCGGCGGTGGTCGGCGGCCAGGCGCGGGCGCAGTCGACGAGCGACCGCCTCCAGGCGCTGCGAGCCAAGATCGCCGCCGCGCAGGCTCAGGAAGCCGAGCTCTCCTCCGAGATCGGGTCGCTCGAAGGCCGGATCCGCACCCTCGAGTCAGAGGTCGGAGACGTCTCCGCCCGCCTCGAGCCGCTCGAGCGCGACCTCGCCCTTCACCAGGAGAAGCTGGCGCGGATCACGAAGCTCTTCCGGCTCCAGACGGAACGCCTGAACTTCCTCAAGCGGCAATACGCAATCGCCCTCGATGGCCTGAACCGGCGGCTCATCGAGATCTACGAGTCGGACCAGGCAACGACGGTCGACATCCTTCTCTCGGCGCGCGACCTGGGCGCCGTCATCGAGCAGCTCGACTACATGCGCGACCTGACCTCGCAGGACCTGAAGATCTCGACGGAGGTGAACCATGCGAAGGTGCAGGTGCGCGACGCACGCGAGAAGACGAAGAAGACGCGCCAGCAGGTCGCGACGGTGACACGGACGATCGCCGTCCGCACAGCCCAGGTGCGGGCCGTGCGCGAACGGCTGCTTGTGAGCAAGCGCGGCTTGTCGGCGGCGCGGGGGCACAAGCGGGCCAAGCTCGCGTCGGTGGAAGAGAGCAAGAGGGAGTACCTGAACGAGGTGGCCGGGATCGAGGCGGCGAGCTCACAGGTCACGGCTCAAATCCAGGCGACCGGGTCGACGAGCTACGACTCGACACCTTCGGCGAGCGGCCTCATCTGGCCCGTGAACGGCCCGGTCATCAGCCCCTTCGGGATGCGCTGGGGCCGGATGCACACCGGGATCGACATCGCCGTCCCTTACGGGACGCCGATCCACGCCTCGGCGAGCGGGGCGGTCATCTTTGCCGGCTGGATGGGCGGCTACGGGAACTTCGTCATCGTCGACCACGGAGGTGGGTTGGCGACCGCGTACGCCCACCAGTCGAGCATCGCAGTAGGCGGAGGCAGCGTCTCGCAGGGCCAGGTGATCGGCTATGTGGGCTGCACGGGCCACTGCTTCGGCCCGCACCTGCACTTCGAGGTGCGCGTCAACGGGACGCCCGTCGACCCGCTCGGCTATCTCTGAGACCACGCGGCGCGGAAGGCGCTCGCTGGTACAGATGGTGAGCTAGGCGCCGAGCCTGGCCAGGCGCAGGTCCGGCAGGTGGCGGTAGCGCTCGTCGAGGTCGAAGCCGTACCCGACGAAGAACTCGTCGGGCACGGTGAACCCGACGTAGCGCACCGGTAGGTCGTCCACGAGCCGGCGGTAGGGCCGGTCGAGGAACGTGACCGCCGCCAGCGAGGCCGGCCCCCTCAGCGCGAGCGTGCGGCAGACATAGTTCAAGGTCAGACCGGTGTCGACGACGTCCTCCACGAGAAGGACGTTCCGTCCCTCGATCGACGCGTCGAGATCCTTCAGCATGCGGATCCCCGAGCGGCGCCCGGAGGCCGAGCCCCCGTATCCCGCCAGCGCGATGAAGTCGAGCCCGTGTGGGATCGGCGTCGCACGCGACAGGTCGGCGAGGAAGAAGACGCTCGTCTTCAGGGAGGCGATGAAGAGCGGCTCGCGCCCGGCGTAGTCGCGGGCGATCTCGGCGCCGAGCTCGGAGACCCGCACCTGGATCTCCTCCGCCGAGAGGTAGATCTCTCCGACCTGGTCGACGTCGTGTCCTATGAGGCTAGATCGAGTCTGTATCGCTCGGCGAGGCGCTGGATGTCGCGCTTGTAGAAGAGCTTGACACGGAGGTCGGGGTAGAGCTCGCGCACCTTCCGGAGCTTGCGGTTCTTCCTCGTCACGAGCGACTGCTTCATGACCGTGACCTCGAGGTAGAGATCCTGCTCCGGCAGGTAGAAGTCCGGCTTGAACGCCTCGACCACGGTCCCGTCGGGGGCCCGCTCGAGCACGAAGGTCGTCGGCTCGTACTCCCAGGGGACGCGGTAATAGTCGAGCAGCTTGGCGCACTCGAGCTCGACATCGTTTGCGAAGCGCGGCACCCCCCGCCCGCAATATGCCTGGAAATCAGGCATTTCTGAGGCCATCTCCAGGCAGGATAGCAGCGGCTTCGGATGAGCCGAGGCACGCCGGGCAGAGCTCGCGCCGGGCGTACACTTCGCGCATGCCGTCCGGCGACCGCGCCTTTCAGATCGCCCACATCTCCGACCTCCACTGCGGTGGCCCCCATTTCATGCCGAGCCTCATGGAGCGGGCGATCGGCGAGATCAACGACCTCGCGCCGGACATCGTCATCTGCACGGGCGACCTGACGACGTTCGGCTTCAAGCAGGAGTTTGCTCAGGCGAAGGCATATCTCCAGCGGATCGATTGCGACTCGATCGTCGTCGTGCCCGGGAACCACGACTCACGCAACGTCGGCTACGTCCACTTCGAGCAGCTCTTCGGCGACCGCAACTCGGTTCTCCGCGTGGACGGCGTCACCGTGGTCGCCGTGGACTCGACCGAGCCCGATCTCGACAACGGGCAGATCGGGCGCGCCCAGTATCTGTGGATCGAGGAACAGTTCGCAGACCCCGCCGACCTGCGGATCTTCGTCCTCCACCACCACCTGCTGCCCGTTCCCGGGACGGGGCGCGAGCGAAACATCGTCTACGACGCGGGCGACGTGATCGAGTGCCTCCAGCGGGCGGGAGTCGACCTCGTCCTCTCGGGCCACAAGCACGTCCCGTACGCCTGGAAACTCGAGGATCTTTTCGTCGTCAACACCGGCACCGTCTCCTCGCTGCGCCTTCGAGGCAACACGCGACCCTGTTACAACGTGATCGAGATCACGGGCCCGCACGTGGACGTCTGGCGGAAGTACCCCTTCCACGGCCAGGAGAAGATCATCCAGTTCTCGACCGAGACGCTCGCGTTCGAGAAGTACACCGGCCGCATCGAGTCGGAGGTGACGACCCACTCGTGAAGGCGATCGCGCTCATCGACGGCGAGCACTACGCGCAGGTCGTCCGCGAGGCGCTCGCCGTGCTCCCGTACGAGTTCGTCGGCGCGCACCTCGCCGGCGGGACCGAGAAGCTGCGCGGAGGCGAGGATTACGGCGTGCCGCTCCTCGACGATTTCGAGGAGGCGATTCGCGAGCTCGAGCCGGAGGTGATCGTAGATCTCTCGGACGAGCCTGTGCTCGGGCCGCGGGAGCGGTTTCGCTACGCGAGCCTCGCGCTCGCGCAGGACGTGCCGTACGTCGGCCCGGACTTCCGCTTCGACCCGCCCCTCCTCGAGCCTTTCGAGCTCCCCTCGATCGGGATCGTGGGCACAGGCAAGCGCGTCGGGAAGACCGCGGTAACGGGCCACGCCGCGCGGCTCCTCTCGCGCGACCGGCGCGTGCTCGTCGTCGCCATGGGCCGCGGCGGGCCGCCCAAGCCCGAGCTCGCCGAGCCCGGGACGCCTCTCGCGAGGCTGCTCGAGCTCTCCCGCGACGGGCGCCACGCCGCCTCCGACTACCTCGAGGACGCGGCGCTCGCCGGAGTGGAGACGATCGGCTGCCGCCGTTGCGGGGGCGGCCTGGCCGGTACGACGATGGTCGACAACGTCGCCGAGGGCGCGAGAATGGCCGCGGAGCGGGGCGCCGATCTCGTCCTCTTCGAAGGAAGCGGGGCGGCGCTGCCGCCGGTGGCGACCGGGCGGCGCGTGCTCGTCGCCGACGCGTCGACTGAGCCGGAGCTGCTGGCCGGCTATCTCAACACCTACCGGATCCTCGTCTCCGACCTCGTCGTGCTTTCGAACGCGGAGGCGGGGTCGCCCCGCGACCTGCGCGAGGCCGTTGCCGGGGTGAAGGATGTGCCCGTGGTCGCCGCAGTCCTCCGCCCGCGGCCGGCCGGGCCCGTCGCAGGCCGGAGCGTCGCGCTCTTCACCACCGCGCAGCCGTCCTGCCACGAACGACTCGCCGACCACCTGCGCACCGAGCACGGCGCGGATGTCGTCCACGTCTCGGGCAACCTCGCGCACCGCGACGCGCTCCGGGAAGAGCTGGCGCACATCGAGGCAGAGACGTACCTGATCGAGATCAAGGCCGCCGCGATCGACGTCGTCGCTGAGGCGGCAGAGCAGCGTGGGATCGAGTGCGTCTTCGTCGACAACGAGCTGCGGCCCCTCGAGGCCGAGCCCGACCTCGACGCGGAGCTCCTCGCGCTCGCAGAGGCGGCGGCGGCCGAGCCGGTGGCGACCCCGTGACGGAGAAGCGGCGAACGGACCCCTTCCCGCTGGGCGGCGACGAGCCCTACTCGAAGGGGCTCATGGCCCGCGCTCTCATGCGCGCGGGCATCCCCGTCGTGCGAGCGTACGAGCTCGCCCGCCTGATCGAGCAGGACATGAACGAGCGCGGCGTGCAGACCGTCGACTTCGACCGCGCGCAGGAGCTCGCTACGCAGGTCGTCGACGAGTCGGAGGCCGGCCTGGCGATCGGGCGCCTCCGGCGCTACCGCGAGCTGGAGGAGCTCGACCTGCCGATTCTCGTCCTGATCGGCGGGGCGACCGGCACGGGCAAGTCGACCGTCGCCACCGAGGTCGCGTACAGGCTCGGCATCACGCGCGTCACCTCGACCGACTTCGTCCGTCAGACGATGCGCGCGTTCTTCAGCCCCGACTTCGTGCCCTCGATCCACTACTCCAGCTTCGAGGCCGGCAGCGGGCTGCGGAGCGCCGAGGAGGAAGAGGTCGATCCCCTTCTCCACGGCTTCCTCGAGCAGACGCGCCACGTCCTCGTCGGCGTCAAGGCCTCGATCGACCGGGTGCTCGAGGAGGGGTGGTCGATGGTGCTCGAGGGCGTGCACCTCGTCCCCGGGATGCTGTCGACGCCGGCCCGCAACGCCCTCGTCGTCCAGTGCGTGCTCAGGATCGAGAGCGAGGAAGCGCACGCGAGCCACTTCTGGATCCGCGACCTCGCCTCCGACGGAATGCGCTCGCTCGACCGGTATCTCGACCGGCTGTCCGACATCCGCTACCTCCAGGACTACATCGTCGAGCGGGCGGAACGGGAAGGAGTGCCCGTGATCGCTAACCAGGATCGGGAAACGGCGATTCGCGCGGTCATGGAGCTCGTCCTCACCGCAGCGGATAGGTTGCAGAAGGTTTGAGCCGCCTTATGCCGGAGCTAGCTCAGGAAGCTCGCGCGACCGAAGCCGGGACCGCCCGCCCGTGCCTCTGCGAGAGCTACGCCCGCGTCACCGAGCGCTCGGCACTGGCGAGCGCACGCTGGCTCGGCCGGGCCGACCAGGACGGGGCGCAGGAAGCGGCCTGCGACGGGATGAACGAGGCGCTCGAGCAGCTCCCGATCGACGGCAGCATCGTCATCGGGGCCGTCGACGAGACGAACCGCCTCGCAACCGGGCAGCAGATCGGCGTCGGCGGCGAGCCGGTCGACCTAGCGCTCGACCCGCTCGAAGGCACGGGCATCGTCGCCCGCGGCGGCAGCGGGGCGATGGCGATGATCGCCGCCGGCGATCCCGGCTCGTTCCAGACCCTGCCGGACATGTACATGCGGAAGATGGCCGTTGGGCCGGTGGCCCGCGGCAAGATCGACCTCAAGCGACCGGTCGACGAGAACATCCGGGCGATCGCCGAGGCCTTCGGCCGCAACGTGGGCGACGTGACGACGATCGTCCTCGACAGGCCCCGTCACCACGACCTGATCGAAGAGATCCGGGTCGCGGGCGCCCGCATCAAGCTGATCCAGGACGGCGATGTGACCGCCTCGATCTCCGCCGCCATCCGAGGCACGAACGACCACCTCGCGATCGGCATCGGCGGCACTCGCCAGGCCGTGCTCACGGCCGCGGCGCTGCGCTGTCTTGGCGGGGAGGTGCAGGCGCAGCTCTGGCCGACGACCAGGGCCGAGATCGAGAGCGCGACAGAGCAGGGCATCGACGACATCGAGCGCGTCTTCACGATCGACGACCTCGCGCCCAGCGAGGTGATCGTCGCCGCAACCGGTGTCTCGAACGGCGATCTCCTGCGGGGCGTCCGTTATCTCGCCGACAGCGCTCTCACGCACTCACTCGTGATGTGCACGCGCTGCAACTGGGTGCGGTTCGTGGACGGGATCCACTTCTTCGCCCGGGAGCGGCGGGAGGAAGTGCGGCTTCTCTAGACTGCAAGCGTGCCGACCAAGGAAGAGGTTACCGAGGCGCTGCGCGGGGTCGAGGACCCCGAGCTCGGCATGGATATCGTCGAGCTCGGCCTTCTCTACGGCGTCGAGGTCGAGGGGCCGAACGTGAAGGTCGTCCACAGCCTGACCTCGATGGGCTGCCCCGCGGGGCCGATGATCCAGGAGGGGATTCACGACGCCGCGGCCGCGGTGCCAGGGGTCGAGGGCGTCGAGGTCGAGCTCACCTGGGACCCGCCCTGGACGCCTGAGCTGATGTCGGACGACGCGAAGTTCATCCTTGGCTTCGGTTAACGCAAGCGGGTCGACCGGTCATTTCAGACGGACACGCGGGCAGAGCCCGGTCGCGGGCCCTCTTCCCTCGATGCGGGCCGTGATCAAACGCGTGGGTTCAGCGTGTCAGTTCTTTCGCGAGCCGTTTGGGTTCGGTGATCATCCAGATGTGTCCCTCCGAGGCGTCTAGTTCGCGGTAGCTGGCGTTGAGAAGGGTTGCGAGCCGGCGGCAGTGCGCGGAGGTGGTCAGCTCGTCGCTTACGCATCCGACGACTGTGCAGGGAATGCGAAGCGTGCGGATCCGCTCGAGCTCCGGCGTGAGGTCCAGGTCGTGCACGCTTCGCGCCACTCGCAGCGCGGCCCGCGGCGCGGTCGCCGTGCCGGCAACAGCGCGGCAGAGCTCGCCGGCCGGATAGCACCGGCGCACGACTTGGCCGACGAAGGTGGCCATGCTTGCCCACAGCGGCTTGTCGAGCGGCAGCCCGGCCGGCGACACGAGAATCAGCTTCTCGACCATCTGGGGCTGGTCGACGGCAGCCAGAAGTGCGAGCGCGCCGCCCATCGAATGGCCGGCGAGCGCGACCGGCGTTCGTCGCCGCGTTATCTCCGCTCCCAGCCAGCGGCGGTAAGCAAGCAACTCGCCGCGAGTCGTCCGGAACGCGGGCAGCTCGAGCGCTTCCCAGCCCTCGGGGAGGCCTGCGACGTAGAGACCGGCGGTCGCGCCCCAGCCGGGCACGAAGAGACCTTTCATCGTGCTCGACATTCTCCCGGCGTTTCGGCGCCCTGGAGCAGCTTCGGCTAGGCCAGGAGGGCGCGGGTCTCGGCCGCATGCCAGCCGAGCCCCATCGCGTCGAACTGCCGGGCCGCACGCTCGACCAGCTCGTCGTCCTCTCGCACCTGCCCGAGAGCGCGCAGCGCGAACGGCTCGAGGTAGGTGTTCGGCTTGGCGAGCGCCGGCGCCTCGCGCTCGACCCGATCGCGATCGCCTACCGCTGCGAGTACGTCCAGCCGGGCGGTGAAGGCCTGAGCCGCGAACCACGTCTGCGCTCCATACGCCTCGAACGCGGGCGCAAGGACGTCGATATCCATGGCTCCGCCCCGGAGCAGCGCGAGACGGATTCGGGGCGCGCCGAGCACCATGTCGTAGCCTGTCGTCGCTACTTCGTTCGCCTGCTCCTCGAGCAGCCGAGCCCGCTTGACGTCTCCGAGCTGCGCGGCCGCGAGGGCGGTGACGAGGAGCGTGCGTGCGTTGCGGATGCAGGGGGTTGCCAGATTCGCTTCGACCGCCTCCTCGGTGCGATCGGCGAGCGCCAGGATCGCTTCCCAGCCGCCGCTTATCTCCTCGACCTCGAGCAGGACGCCGATGCCGTGCAGGCGGTGATGGGCCGTCAGCGGCTCGACGATCTTGTCGTGCTCGCGAGCGAGTCGGCGCGCCTCCTTGATGTGGCCGGTGACGCAGCACGCGGGGATCGCGATCTCGTACGTGTCAGCGACATGGTCTGGGTCGGTGATCTCATTGACGATCTCGAGCCGGCGCCGCGCCCAGGTCAGAGACTCCTCGAACTCGCCGGCGGCAAACGCCGCCGTCGAGCGGGCGCCGAAGGCCTGCGAGCGCAGCTCGACGTCGTCGAGCCGCTGCGCGAGCGCGCTCGCCTCCTGCGCGACCTTCCGCACATCTCCCCGGCGCCAGAAGCAGCGCGCGATGAGCGCCTTTGCCCGGGCTGCGCTCTCGGGCCCGGCCAGCTCGAGCGCCTGGTCGATCCAGCCGTCCACGAGCTCTCGGTCGGGCCGTTCCCGCCACATCCCCGAGCGCATGGCGGTCTGGAGGGCGAGATCGGCGTACGTATCCGCGCGCGCCGAGGGCTCGGTCGACACCTCGAGCGCGTTCTGCATCGCCTGCCAGAACGGCTCACCGTCGTACTTGAGGGCATGGGCGACGCCGATCCGTCGCCAGAGGTCGGCACGGATCTCTCGCTCGGAGGCGAGCCCGACCGCGCGCTCGAGCAGCGCGACGCCGTCGTCGATCTCGTAGCGGGAGATCGCGAGCTTGCCGGCGCGACCCAGCCACGCGACCGCCTTCTCGCGGAGCCGCTCGAGCTCGGGCTCCTCGCCCGCCCAGGCGAGGTCGGCGTCCTCGGTCCGCACTGCCTCCGCGTAGTGGTGACCGAGGAAGGCGGCGAACTCGTCACGCGCCTCGCCCACGCGTTCCAGCCACGCGGCGAAGGCCGCGTGCAATCGGGCTCGCTTTGCCTTGGGCAGGCTCCCGTAGGCGACCTCGCGCGTGAGCGCGTGCTTGATCGCGTACTCGCGCTCGCCGGCCATCGTCGAGCCTGAGCGCCGGCGCACGAAGTCGCGCGCCTCGAGGACTCGGAAGTCCGGCTCGAGACCGGGGAGAAGCTCGTAGACCGGCCCGGTCCAGAAGATCCGGCCGATCACGGCTCCCGCCTGAAGAGCAGCCTTCTCGGCCGGATCGAGGAGATCGATGCGGGCAGCGAGGACCGCCTGGACCGAGTCCGGCACCTCGAAGTCCGGCGGTAGCTCGCGCATCGTCCAGCCACCGTTCGACCTGATCAGGAGCTCGCGATCGATCAGCGTCTCGATCAGCTCCTCGACGAAGAACGGATTTCCTTCGGCGCGCTCGACGACGACCTCGCGCAGCCGCTCGGGAAGCTCTGCGGCGAGCAGCTCCTGAAGCATGCGCTCCGAGTCGGTCGAGGAAAGCGGCTCGAGCCCGAGGACCGATGCATTCCGTCTCGCCGCTCCCCAGCCGGCGCGCACGTCGAGAACCTCCGGGCGCGCGGTGGCGATGAGCAGGAGCGGGCCTCGAACATCACGGGCGACCCGGTCGAGCAGGTCGAAGAGCTCCTGCTCCGCCCAGTGCAGATCCTCCACGAGCATGACGAGGGG
The DNA here is from genome assembly GCA_036001625.1 of Gaiellaceae bacterium. Lineage (GTDB taxonomy): Bacteria > Actinomycetota > Thermoleophilia > Gaiellales > Gaiellaceae > VAXT01. The sequence goes on along the minus strand of DASYUD010000039.1, from coordinate 5,448 downwards.
TCGCTCTCGCGCGAGCTCTTCGAGGAACTCGACACACGAGTCGTGCAGGCGGTCGCGGGCGGCGAGTGGATGGAGGTCGCCCGCCACGTCGAGCCCGAGGGTGAGGCCGAGGATCTCGCGATCTCCGAGCCGTGTGCGCACGAGGTCTTGCGAGTCGCTGTCGAGGAGCCCCAGGTGCTCCTTCAGAACCTCGCCCACCGGCCAGTAGGTGATCCCCTGACCGTACGAGAGGCAGCGGCCCGTTCGGCGGAGGGGCTCGGGGGACTGTCTGCCCAGCCACTCCCAGAGCTCGCGGACGAGCCGCGTCTTGCCGACTCCCGCGTCGCCCAGGACCGTGACGAGCTCCGGTTCGCCCTGCTCCACCGCCCGGCGGTACGCGGTCTGGAGCTGCTCGAGCTCGGGGTCGCGGCCGACGAAGGCCTGCCGGAGCTCGCCGAACCCCCGCGGCCGCATGAGCGTGAGCGCGCGCAGGACGCGGCGGCCCTCGATGCCGCCCGGCTTGCCCTTCGCTTCGACCGGCGCCGGCTCTGCGAGCTCGAACGCTCCCCGGACGGCCGAGGCTGTCCGCTCGCCGGCGAGGATCTCGCCGGGGCCGGCACCGGCTTCGAGGCGCTGTGCGACGTTCACCGCGTCGCCGGTGACGAACGAGCTCCCCTTCCTGGCCCGGCCGACCACGACCTCGCCCGTGTTGACGCCGATCCGCAGGGCGAGCCGGTCGCCGAAGAGCTCGGCCAGCCTTCGTTGCATCGAGAGCGCGGCGTGGAGGGCACGCTCGGCGTGGTCCTCGAGGGCGAGCGGCGCCCCGAAGGCGGCCATGACAGCGTCACCGATGAACTTCTCGACCGTCCCGCCGGCGCTTTCGATCTCCGATGCCATCGCGTCGTAGAAGCGGTCGAGCAGAGCGCGCGTGCGCTCGGGGTCCTGCTCGCCGAGCTCCGTCGAGCCGACGAGGTCGGCGAAGAGCACAGTGGCGAGCTTGCGCTCCTCGGTCGGGGGCGGCGTCACAACCGGCGCACCGCAGGACGGGCAGAATCGCGCGTCGGCCGGGATCGGCGTGCCGCAGGCTGCACAGGTCGCCATGACCGGCATTCTGCCGTGGTTCAGCGCGCGTGAAAACGTCGCAGGGCCACGCGCTCCCAGATGTCGATCGGCGGCGCCGCCTCGCGGATGCGGGCCGCGAGGGCCCGCGGGATTCGGCAGCCGTCCCAGCTCTTCACGTCCTCGACCAGGTCGGTGCCGCTGTCGTAGCGCTCGAGCCAGTCGAACTCGATCTCCGCTTCCTGGACGAAGAGGTCGCCTTTGGCGAGCGGCGACTCGGTCTCAGCGACGATGGCGAAGAACTCCGCGTCGTCGAACTCGCCGAGGCTCCGGCCGCGGACCTCGGCGCGCGCCGACGGCGGAACAGGGTGCATGTCGTGGAGGATTCCGCCTGGAACGAGTGCCCTATGAACTCTCCTCAGGGCGTGCACGACGCCCTCGGGCTCGATTCATCACAACGACCAGCTGAAGAAGGCGAGGTCGAACCCGGCCGCGGGCACGTCCAGGTCCCGGACGTCGACGGCCTCGAAGCGCACACGGCCGGAGAGGTCGGGCGGCGTCGACTTGCGAGCCTCGGCGATGAGCTCCTCGTCGACGTCGATGCCGAGCACGGTCGCTGCCTGCCGCGCGTAGAGCGATGTCAGGCGGCCGTCGCCGCAGCCGATCTCGAGCACCCGCTTGCTCCGGAAGTCGGCGAGCTCGGCGAGCGCACGTGCCTCGGCGCCCTCGGGATCCTTGACCGAGGTCATGGCGCCGATTCTCGCCGCTTTGGGCGCCGGCTGCCAGACCTGCTAAACGACCAGGCGGAAGAGGAGAATCTCGCGCCGGGGCTTTCGCGTCAGCAGCGTCACGGTCAGGGAGCCGCGCACGTTGTCGTAGAGCCTCGTACCCCCGACGACAGCGAGCTCGTAGAACTCGCGGAAGCGTATGGCGCCGGAAACCACGATCTTTCCTCTCGGGAGGACGTACGTCCCGTTGCACTGCCGCGACCTGGCGCTGGTGTACGTGCACACCAGATCGGCGTGCCCGATCGCGTGCTTCGTGATTCGCGTGTTGAAGAGGAGCTGTCGAATCAAGAGGACGTCGCCCGCGCTCCGGCTGGGAGCACCGCGATTGTCGACCATGACCTGGATATCGAGGCTCGTGATCCGGATTACCCCCGGTGCGGACAGCGCCGGCGAGCCTCGTGTGACCGAGCCTGCAAGCAATGCAACCCCGAGCAGGGCGGCGACAAGTACAAGAGGCCTTCGCATCTCGTTCCCCCTTTACGACCGTTGTACGCCATCTCCTTGTAGTTGCCCGTCGACGCCGTTCGCACTCGGGAGCTCGACCCAGAAGGTCGTCCCCTCGCCCTCGGTACTCGTGAACCCGATGCGGCCGCCGTGCGACTCGACGATGTCCCGTGAAACCGCGAGGCCGAGGCCAGTGCCCGTGATCCCGCTGGCCGCAGCGTCCCCGCGGAAGAACTTCGTGAAGATCCGAGGTTGCTGGTGCGCCGGGATGCCGATCCCTTGGTCGCGCACCCGCACGCGAACCGCGTCCTCGTCGACTTCGGCGGTGAGCTCGACGATGCCGCCCTGCGGCGAGTATTTAATCGCGTTCGAGAGCAGGTTGCCGATCACCTGCCGGAGCCGGTCGGCGTTCCCCATCACCGGGAGGGGCGCGTTCGGCAGGTCCAGGGCAAGTCGGTGCTTGCGGCTCTGCGCGCTGTAGAGCTGCGCCTCGTCACGAAGCAGAGGCGCCATGTCGACCAGCTCCTCGGCGCGCTCGAACCGCCCCTCCTCGATGCGGCGGACGTCGAGGAACTCTTCGATCAGCTCCGACAGCCGGCGCGCCTGCGCGTCGACGATGCCGAGGTAGTGACGGCGCGTCTCGGAGTCGAAGTCCCGCGTCAGCAGGAGTCTCGTGAACCCGAGCACCCCCGAGAGGGGTGTCCGCAACTCGTGCGAGACGGTGTTGACGAGCTCCGACTTCAGTCGCTCGCTCTCTCGTAGCTGCTCGTTCTGCCCCTCTAGCTCGCGCCGGGCGCTCTCGAGGCTCTCCGCCATCTGGTTGAAGGCGGTGATGAGGCCGCCCACCTCGCCTGGGCCGCCTTGCTCGAGCCGCAGCGAGAGGTCTCCGCCTGCGAGGCGGCTCGCACCTTCGGCGGTCTCGCGGACTGGTTGCGCGATCGAGCGGGCCAGATAGAAGCCGAAGAGGACGATGAAGGCCGCTGAGGCGGCAAGCCCCGACACGCCTAGCGCGATGGCGTGGTTGGACTTGGCTGAGGCCGACCGCTCACGGCTGGCGGCGAGCAGATTCTCGGCCCTGAGGAAGTTCTTGAAATCCAGGCGGATCTTGTCGATCTGGCGCTTGCCCTCGATTTCCGTCGCCAACTGGCCCGCCTCGAGGTTCGAGAACCGCAGGACGAGGTCGGCGTAGTCGCTGCGGTAGTGCCGGATCTCCGACGCCAGACCCTCAGCCCGGACGCGCTGACGCGGCTCATGCGAGGCAAGCTCCTCGAAGCTCTCGAGACTACTCGGCAGCTGTCGGCGCGCCTCCCAGTACGGTTCGAGGTATCGCTTATCCGCGGTGATGACGTAGCCGCGGAGGCCCGTCTCGATGTCCAGGACGAGCTTCTCGAGCGTGAGCGCCGAGGCCGTGACGTCCTTCGACCGCGCCTCTTGCGTCGTCGCCTCTCGGAGCGCGGAGACCGCGAGGACGAGGGCCAGGAAGACGCCGACGACCAGGACAGCCAGGACCGCGCTCGCGGCCACCATCCTCGTCTGCAGGGGGATTGAAGAGAACCGGGACCGCTTCATGCTCCGCTCAGCAGCTTCTCGATGGCGGCCTTCAACTCGTCAGGGTCGAACGGCTTCGCCACGAAGTCGGCCGCGCCCGCGGCCAGAACGTCTTCCCGGGTCTCATTCCAAGCCGTGATCACGAGCACCGGCACGCGGCGCAGCTTCTCGTCCGCGCGCAGCTCAGCGAGCACCTCGAGGCCGCCCACCCGCGGCAGCATGAGGTCGAGGATCACCACGTCCGGCTCGAGCTCGCGCGCCAGCTCGATCGCTACGAGGCCGTCACTCGCCTCCGCGAACCGGTACCCGCCGTCGAGCGACGCCCGCACGAGCTCCCTGAGCGTCGGCTCGTCGTCGCAGATCAGGATCGTCTTGCGGCTTTCCATCAGCGGTTCGAGGCTCTGCATCGGACTACCTGCGACGCCGCATGAGCAGGGCTACCGTTGGGCCCCTCACTCACACGATAGCGCGGGGTCGGCGGACGAGGAGGCGCGTATTCGATTTTGTGCCTCGATCGACGCAGCCGAGGGCCGCTCGTTAGGTTTGCGTCGATGAACGTCTTGGCGATCGACCAGGGGACTTCGTCGACAAAGGCGCTCGTCGCGTCCGACGGGGGCGAGGTGGTGGCCGAGAGCAGTGTCCCCGTGCATCCGCAGGCAGGGGGCGGGGGTGCCGTCGAACAGGATCCAGAGGAGTTGTTGCAGTCGATCATCGAGGCAGGCCGTACCGCCCTCAGGGCAGCCGGGTCGCCGGTCGAGGCTGTCGGCATCGCAAACCAAGGTGAGACTGTGTTGCGGTGGGACCGCAAGACCGGACAGCCCCTCGGCCCGGCACTGAGCTGGCAGGACCGGCGGGCGGTCACGGTGACGCGTGAGCTCGCGGACGGCGGGGACCGGCTTACCGAGCTGACCGGGCTCCCGCTCGACCCCTACTTCGCTGCGCCGAAGATGACGTGGCTGCGCCGCGAACAGGGCGCCGAAGGCGTCGTCAGCACGGTCGACGCCTGGCTGTTGGAGCGCCTCGCGGGCGTTTTCGTCACCGACGCGGCGACCGCGTCGCGCACGATGCTGCTCGATCTCGAGAGCACGACGTGGTCCGAGGAGGCGTGCTCGATCTTCGAGCTCGATCCGGGGTCCCTGCCGGAGATCGTCGACTGCGACGCCGCGATCGGAGAGACGGATGCCTTTGGAGGAGCCCTGCCGATCACGGGGCTGGCCGTGGATCAGCAGGCGGCGCTCTTCGCCGAGTCATGCTTCGATCCCGGCGAGGCGAAGTGCACCTACGGGACTGGGGCGTTCATTCTCGCCACCGCAGGCGAGCAGGTCACCCGCTCGCAATCGCGGCTTGCAGTGTGCGTCGCGTGGCGGCTCGGCAGTGCGACGACCTACTGCCTCGACGGCCAGGTGTACAGCGCCGGCTCGGCCGTGTCATGGCTCCAGGAGCTTGAGCTCGTCTCGGGGCCCGGTGACCTCGACCGGCTCGGACCGGGTGCCGACGAGGTCGTGTTCGTGCCCTCGCTCGCCGGGCTGGGCGCTCCCTTCTGGTCTCCCGACGCGCGCGGCGGCTGGCTCGGACTCTCACTCGCCACGCGGCGCGAGGATCTGGTGCGCGCGGTGATCTGGGGCATCGT
>DASYUD010000038.1:0-90450 GCA_036001625.1 Gaiellaceae bacterium | reverse complement strand
CTCTCCACGATCTCGTCGAGCAACCGGTCGGCAGGCGCCCGGCGGTAGCCGAACAGGCTGCGGCCGAGTTTGACGTGGCGGATTTCGACAGGTGTCAGGGCCATCTCTCCACCTCCTTTCTCAGTGCAGTTGTTCGAGGATTACCTGGATCAGCTGGTTGAGGAAAAAGAGGCTGAAGACCGCGATCATCGGCGACAGGTCGAGGGGGCCGAAGGGCGGCAGCACGCGCCGGAAGAGGCGCAGGTAGGGGTCGCAGACGTCGTACAGGAAGCGCTGGACCCGGTTCAGCCAGGTGGAGTAAGGGAGCCGGAGCCAGGACGTGATGATGTACGCGAAGATCAACAGGATGTAGACGTAGATGAAGACCTCGACGAATTGCCCGATCGACGAGATCGCGTCGGCGAATACGAGCCAGCCGCCCATGCGGCGGTGTTCGGCCCGAAGGCGGCCGATCCTTTAGGCCTGGTTGAAGAAGCCGCCCCGCTCGAGCAGGCGGGCCCGCTCTTCCGCGGAGACTTCGACGTTTCGCGGCGTGAGCAGGAAAACCTTGTCGGCGACGCGCTGCATGCCCCCGTCGAGTGCATACGTGAGCCCGCTCGCGAAGTCGATCAGGCGCTTCGAGAGATCGGAGTCGGACCCCTGGAGGTTGAGGATGACCGGCATCCCCTCCTTGAACTTGTCCGCGATCTGCTGCGCGTCGTTGAAGCTGCGCGGCACGACGAGGTGGACCCGTGCGGGCGGCCGCGACGGCGCGGCCTCGAGGTTCCGTCGTCCTGCGGGCCGCATGGCCGTGCGCTCGCTCGGGGAGGCCTCGGGCTCTGTCCAGTCCTCGAACTCGCCCCGGCGACGGCGCGGCGAGAGCCGGCGCACGTTCGGGCGCTCGCCGTATGAACGCTCGAGCTCCTCGTTCGTGACGTAGCCGTCCTCGTCCCACTCTCCGTCCTCCTCGGCGATCCCGAAGTAGACGAGAGTGCGATTCCAGACGTCAGCGAAGCCCATGGCGGGAGAAATGTTAACCGTGATACAGCACTGTGCCTATTCGGATCATGGTCGCTCCCTCCTCTACGGCCACGTTGTAATCCTGACTCGTGCCCATCGAGAGCTCGGTTAGTCCGTGCTCTCGGGCGAGCTCGCACAACGTTCGGAAGAGAGGGCGGGAGGTGTCTGGGTCGCTCGTCTCGGGCGGCATCGTCGAGAGGCCTCGGACGCGCGGATAGAGCTCCAGGAAGCGCGGAAGCTCTTCTGGCGCGATGCCCGACTTCGTCGACTCGCCGGCGAGGTTCACCTGGACGAGCGCCGGGATCTCCAGCCTCTGCGCCGCGGATTCCGTGTCGAGCGAGTGCACGAGCTCGCAGATGCGGTTGACGATCTTCGCCTTGCGGCTCTGGAGACTGCCGATGAAGTGCCAGCGAAAGGCGTCCCCGTAGACGGCGTGCTTCTCCTCGAGGTCCTGGGCGCGGTTCTCGCCGACGATCTCGACCCCAGCTTCCACCAGAACCGCCATGTCCTCGATTGACAGGTACTTCGTCGCCGCGACGATCGTCACGGTGGGACCGAGCTCTTCGCGGACTCGCGCGTAGCGTGCCCGCACCTCTTCAGGCGACACGGGCGACCACCCCTTGTCGACCCGTCACCCCATCGTCACGGCGGTGCGAGAAGAAGAGGTCGGGGTGACACGACGTGCACATCTCGACCCGCTCGACGCGGGTGCAGCCTGCCCCGTGCAGAGCCTTCTCGGTCGCCGCGTAGAGGTCGAGGTGACTCCCCACCAGGACCTCCGCGCCGAAGCGGCGCCGGAACGGCTCGGCGACGTCTTCTCCCACCTCGTAGCAGCAAGGACCGATGCCGGGACCGATCACCGCCGCCAGCCGCCCGCCGCCCAGCGCCTCGGTCGCCGCCGCCGCAATCCCCGCCAGGAGGCCGCGCCAGCCGACGTGCAGCACGGCGATCGCCGGCGCGCTCCCATTCGCCCGCGCAACGGCGACGGGCAGGCAGTCGGCCGTGATCAACATCATTGCGAGGCCCGGCTCGTCGCTCCAGAGCACGTCGCCCGGCGGGTGGTCGAAGCCCGCGGTCAGCACACCGCGATCGATGCTCGCGCGCACCACGCCGGGTCCGTGCTGCTGCCACAGCATCGTCGCCAGCCCGGGCTCGATTCCCACCTTCTCGCAGAGCCGCGTGCGGTTCTCGATCACGCGCTCCGGCTCGTCCCCCGTGAGGATGCCGAGGTTCAGCGACTCGAAGGCACCCTCGCTGACGCCGCCGAGGCGGGTCGAGAAAGCGACCTCATACGGGCCGGGCGCCTCCCATCGGAAAGTCGGGATCACGCTTGCGCGATCAGCTCTCGCGCGGCGGCGAGCTCCGACTCGCGTCCGTCCAGCTCACCGTTCAGCTTGCGGCGACGCAGCTCCTCGAGGATCTCCCCCACTCGCGGCGACTCGCCGAGGCCGAGCTCCGCGACGTCGTTGCCGGAGATCTCGAGGCGAACGCTTCCGAGCCGCTCGAAATACTCGCGCAGCTGCGGGAGGTCGGCGAGGGCGAGGGCGAAGAGCGGGGCGTCGGGCGCGTGCGGCTCGGCGAGTGCGACGACGTCCGCCGGCGAAAGCGAGTCGGCGCGCAGACGCTCCACGATCAGGGGGCCGAGCGTGACCGCGGCTGCGATCCGCTCAGCGTCGCGCCTGCGGACTTTCAGGCCCTCGAGCCAGGCGTAGATCTCATCGGGCGGCAGCTCGCGAGCAAGCGCCGAGAAGCCGAGCCGCCAGGCCGGAACCCGGAGCCGGTAGTGCTCGTTGAGCTCGCGGAGGCGATCGAGCAGCCGGACCGCTTCTTCGTCCGCCGCGAGATGGGGATGAATCGCCTTTCCCGCGCCGAGCTCGGCGAGGCGGGGAATCGAGTGGTGCACGTCGCCCTCCTCGAGGAGCGCCATGAGCTCCTCGCGGAGGCGCGTGCCCGAGAGGTCGCCGACGAGACCCATCTCGATGCAGCCCCGCGCTAGCGCGGCGGTGTGCTCGTCCATTCGGAATCCGTGGCGGTTCTCGTAGCGAACCGCGCGGAAGATCCGGGTCGGGTCGTCGATGAACGAGAGGTTGTGGAGGACGCGGATGCGTCCGGCCTCGAGGTCGCGCCGACCGCCGAAGGGGTCAACCAGGCGGCCGAGCTCGTCGCCCTTGAGCGAGACGGCCATCGCGTTGATCGTGAAGTCGCGCCGGAAGAGGTCCTCGCGGATCGAGGCGTGCTCGACAGTCGGTAGGGCCGCCGGCGCGTCGTAGAACTCGGTGCGAGCCGTGACCACGTCCACGCGCTCGGCCTCGCCGTAGAGGACGACGGCGGTGCCGAACTTCTCGTGCGGGCGGACACGCCCCCCGAGCGCGTCGGCGAGGGCGCTCGCAAGCGCGATCGCGTCGCCCTCGACGGCGATGTCGACGTCGAAGCTCGGCTCTCCGAGCAGGATGTCGCGGACGGTTCCGCCGACGAGGTAGACGCCGTCGTACGCTTCGCTGACGGCCGACACTGCCTCGAAGACGGGCCCGAGGTGCTCGAGCCGGGCGAGCTCCTCGGCGAGGTCGGCGGCCGGCTCGGCGCCTGGCTCCTCCCGTGCCCCGATCGCCCGGAGAAGGTCGCTGCGCGTCACCACGCCGACGACCTGCTCGTCGCGGAGGACGGCGACCCGGCCGTCGGCGCTCTCGGCGACGAGCCGCTGGAGCTCGCCGAGGGGCGTCTCCTCGGCCGCGCTTGCGACGCGCGAGCTCATGATCCCTTTCACCGGAGCGTGCGCGAGCCCGTGCGAGATCGCCTTGTCGAGATCCTCCCGTGCGACGGCGCCGACGAGGCGGCCGTCCTTCGTGACGAGGATGCCGCTCTGGCCGTAGCGCTGGCAGGCGACCATCGCGGTCGAGACGGTCTCATCGGGCTCGACCGAGCGGGCGGGCTGAGACATGACCTCGCGCGCACGCTGTGCGCCGACCGCCTGCTCGAGACCGTCGAGAAGCTTCCTCCGGGCCTGCTCGAGGCTCCCGCGGAAGATCGCCGAGGCGGCCTGGCGGTGGCCGCCTCCGCCGAGGGCTCGCGCGACAGCCGCCGCGTCGAGCTCCGGCGTCCGGCTGCGTGCGACGCAGAAGATGCGTTCACCCATCTCGACGAGCAAGACGAGCCCCTTGCAATCGGTCAGGTCGACGATCTTGTGCGCGAGGTTCGAGATCCCGTCCACGTGCTCGGGCCAGGAGAGCGCTGCGACGAGCACTTCGACGCCCGCTACCTTTCGGCTCTCGACGGCGGCAAGGAGTGCACCTAGCAGCTCGCGCTCGTGCTCGGCGAGCGGCGTGTGCAAATACGTGGCGATGAGCTCCTGTCGGGCGCCGTGCCGGAAGCACCACGCGAGCGCATCCGCATCGCGCTGCGTCGCGCTCTCATAGGTGAGCGAGCCCGTGTCTTCGTGGATGCCGAGGGCGAAGACGGTCGCCTCGAGCGGCGTGACGGCGATTTCGCGCTCGGCGAGCACGCCGGCGAGCGTCGTCGTCAGCGCGCCGTCCTGCGAGATGACCGCGTTCTCGGGAGCGACCCAGTCCGGGAGCTCTTCGCCCGCGTGGTGGTCGAAGACGACCTTCTCGACCGCCGGGTCGAGCGCGACCGCCTCCAGCTCCCCGAGCCGCCCGGCGTGGAGTGTCTCGACGACGATCAGGCGGCGGATCGCGTCGCGCTCGAGCCGGGAGGCCTCCACCGCGTCGAGCTCGTCGGCATGGAGGCGGTAAAGCTCGCGGACGTTCCGGTTGAGCGAGCCCGAGAGGCAGACGACGGCGTTCGGGTAGAGCCGGCGCGCGGCGAACATCGCCGCGAAGGCGTCGAAGTCGGTGTTGCCGTGGGTGGCGATGACCTCGTGGGCGCGCATCTCGACCTCATTCTGCCTGGGCTCTCCGCCGGAAACGGCGCCATTTCGGCACGAGGACGTGACACATGCGTGCGGATCTGGGCGCTAGGCTTGCGGCGGGGAGGAGGTCGGCGGAACCGTTCTCAGGAGGCTGTCAGGCCTCTGCGATCGCCTCGATCTCCACGAGCGCCCCCGACGGCAACGCGCCCACCTCGACCGTCGCGCGCGCAGGCGGCGACTCCCCCACACGCCGCGCGTACACCTCGTTCATCCCCTGGAAGTCGTCGAGGTCGGTGAGGAACACGGTCGTCTTCACGATCCTGTCGAGGCTGCTGCCGGCCTCGGCGAGGATCGCCTCGAGGTTGTCGAAGACCTGCTCGGTCTGCTCCCCGATCGTCGAGCCGGCCATCTCCGACGCACCCGGCGCGAGGGCGAGCTGCCCGGAGACGAACACGAACCCGCCCGCCTTGATCGCCTGTGAGTAGGGGGCGCCCTCGAACGGCGCGGGCGCCCTCTCTGTTCGAACGACAGTCTTGCCGTCCATCCTCACTCCTTCCGTGTCCGCGGCCGGCCGGCCTGGGCGAGCGCCACGCCAAGCGCCTTGAAAATCGCCTCGAGCACGTGCTGGGGGTCGCTGCCGCCCATCAGCCGCACATGGAGCGTGAGCCCGCCGCCTTCGGCGAGCTCATGGAGAAAGCTCGTGACGAGGTCGGTGCCGAGACCGCTTACGCGCTCCTCGGAGAGGTCGACGTTCGAGACGACGAGCGGCCTCCCCGAAGCCTCGAGGACGACGTGGGCGAGCGACTCGTCTGCAGCGGCGACGGCCGACCCATGACCCCGCACCCCTTCCGCGGCGAGCGGCTCCCGCAGAGCCTCGCCGAGCGCCTTGGCCGCCGCGGCGACCTCCGCGTCCGCACCTCCCGGAGCGACCTGGAGGACGAGGTCGAGCGACCCGTAGCGGGCGAGGAGGGCGAGCAGATGGTCGAGGAGCGGCAGCCCGGTCGCGACGTTGCTCTCCCCCGCGCCGCCCAGCGACACGCCCACGCGCACGCGTTCGATCTCACCTATCCGGTCGGGGGACTCCATCCCTCGAATCAGGGTACCGCAGGCCAATCCCCAGGCCGACACGGACCAGGGACACCAGTTCCCCTCCCGTGCGACCTCCCGCGCCCCACCTGTCACGATTTTCGGCCTCCCTGCTCGGCGCGGTCGCGCTCGCCGCAGCTCTCGCTTCCGCAGGCTCCGCCGCGCGCACACCCGCCCCGGAGCGCGCAGTCGTCGGATTCCGCTCGGAGGCCGCCCTCGCCGCGGCGCTCCAGCGCTTCCCGGGAGCCCAGATCGTGCGGCGCGTGCCTCATCTGAGAGCGGTCGAGATCAGCTTCGAAGGCGATCCCGAGCAGTTCGTCCAGAGCGTATCGTCCCTCGCCGGCATCAGCTTCGCCGACCGCCCGTTGCGGCGGACGGCGCAGGTCGAGCCGGCACTCGCCGCCGTCTTCCGGCCCGGACTCCCCTACGAGTGGCAGTACGTTGCGACCCGGGAGAACGAGGTGCCCGAGGCCGTTCTGCGCGCTGCGAGCGCGTTCAAGATCGCGGTCATCGACACAGGCGCGGACGTGACCCATCCCGACCTGGCCGCGAAAGCGCCGGAGACCTGGGACATCGTCCACCACCGGCCGAACGTCCGCGACAGGGACGGCCACGGCACCTTCGTCTCCTCGCTCGCTGCGGGCTCCGTCACGAACGGCGAGGGCATCGCAGGCTTCGGCGGCGACGCGAGGCTCCTGATGGTGAAGGCTGTCGGCGCCGGCGACTCGTTCAGCGACGTCGACGAGGCGGCGGCGATCGTCTACGCCGTGGACCACGGCGCGAATGTGATCAACCTGAGCATCGGCGGCGAGGGAACCTCAGCCCTGGAGCAACGGGCAATTCGCTACGCAGCGAGCCATAACGTCCTCATCGTCGCTGCCGCAGGCAACGAGTATCACGAGGGGAACCCGGTCGAGTATCCGGCTGCGGCCCTCCAGCCCCCCGGCTCGAAGGGTCAGGGCGGCGTCGGCCTCTCCGTGGGGGCGAGCACGATGTCCGGCCGGCGCGCATCCTTCTCGAACACGGGCTCCCAGATCTCCCTCGTGGCCCCCGGTGACAACGTCTTCGGCGCCGTCGCGGCGGGCACGTCTCGGCTCGACTGGCCCCGCTACGCCCTGCCCGGCTCCCTCGCGGGCCTGTACGGCTGGTCGAGCGGAACGTCGTTCTCGAGCCCGGAGGTCGCCGGAGCCGCCGTGCTCGTGTGGGCGGCGAACCCCTTGCTGAGCGCGCAGCAGGTGGCCGGGGTCCTGAAGGCGACGGCCTCGGGCCACGGAGTGTGGAACGCACGTGTCGGCTACGGCGTCATCGACGTCGCAGCGGCCGTCGCCGCCGCGGGAGGGCAGCAGATCGCCCCTCGCCCCCAGGCAAGCGCATGGCTGAAGCTCAATCGTCTACGGGTGCGAATGCACGGGATGGCCGGCCGGGTGCATTTCCGGGGCCGTCTCCAGCGCGTGCGGCTGACCGTGCATCTGCGCAGCTCGCTGGCGACGGTTTCACCGGATTACCGGCTCGTCTCACTCGAGGTTCGCCGCGGTCGCAGCTGGCGCCGGATTGCCAGGGCAGCCACGCAGCCCGGCGGGGCGATTCGCTGGACGGTCGGGCTCAGGCCCGGCAGCTATCTCGTCCGCGCCGTCTACGGCGGACGGTGGGACCTCCGTCCAGCGACGCGCGCAATGCGCGTTCGAGTTCGCTAGCCCGAGACGCGCTCGATCCGGGCGCCGACCGACCGGAGCCGCTCGTCGATCCGCTCGTAGCCCTTGTCGATCTGGTGCGCATCCCCGATCGTTGAAGTTCCCTCCGCGCAGAGGGCCGCGAGCAACATCGCCATCCCCGCGCGGATGTCCGGGCTGGACATCCGCTGGGCGTAGAGCTTGGCAGGGCCGGTCACGACGACTCGGTGCGGGTCGCAGAGGATGATCCGCGCGCCCATCGAGACGAGCTTGTCCACGAAGAAGAGCCGGCTCTCGAACATCTTCTCGAAGATGAGAATCGTTCCCTGCGCCTGCGTCGCGAGCATGACCGCGATCGAGGTCATGTCCGCCGGAAATCCCGGCCAGGGCCCGTCCTCGATCTTCGGGATCGCGCCGCCGAGGTCATCGTGGACGACGAGCTCCTGGCCGGCGGGAACGCGCACCGTCGTTCCGTCCAGCTCGACCCGCACACCGAGGCGCTCGAACGCGGGCAGGATCGGGATCAGGGCTTCCGGCGCGGCGCCGTGAATCGTCAGGTCGCCGCCGGTCAGCGCCGCCATCCCGATGAAGCTGCCGACCTCGATGTGATCGGCGGCGAGGCTGTACTCGCCGCCCGAGAGGCGCTCGACCCCCGTCACGTGGATGACGTTCGAGCCGATCCCGTCGATCTCTGCTCCGAGCACAGCGAGGAAACGGCAGAGATCCTGGACGTGCGGCTCGCAGGCGGCGTTCGAGATCGTCGTCCGCCCGGCGGTGAGCGTTGCGGCCATGATCGCGTTCTCGGTTGCCATCACGGAGGCTTCGTCCAGGTGGATGAGCTTGCCCACGAGGCGCTCGGCGCGCAGCTCGTAGTGCTCGTTGATCGAGATCTCGGCCCCCATCTTCGCGAAGGCGTGGATGTGCGGGTCGAGCCGCCGCCGCCCGATCACGTCGCCCCCGGGGGGCGGCACGGTGGCTCGGCCGACTCGCGCGAGTAGCGGCCCGGCAAGCAGGAACGACGCTCGGATCTTGCTCGCCAGCTCTTCATTGACCTCGTGCGTAGCGATGGTCGCTGCGTGCACGCGAACCTCGTTCGGCCCGGTCCACTCGACCTCGACGCCCAGGTCCCTCAGGAGGGCGACCATGGTGTCGACGTCGAGGATTCGCGGCACGTTCTGGAGCACGACCGGCTCAGCTGTGAGCAGGCAGGCGGCAAGGATCGGCAGCGCGCCGTTCTTGTTCCCGGCTGCGGTCACGTGTCCCTGCAGGGGCTGTCCACCCTCGATCACGAAGGACTCCATGAGCGCGTCGGCGACCGTCGTCTCGGCCATCGGCAAGGCGGCTATCGTACCCCTCGCTTGGAGATCTCTCGCGACCGCGCCTGGGAGACGCTGACCCGCCACACGAAGAGCGAGGCGCTCCTCCGGCATGCCCTCGCGGTAGAGGCGGCGGTGCGGGCATACGCGCGCCGCTTCGGCGAGGACGAGGTGCTCTGGGCCGTGACCGCGCTCCTCCACGACTTCGACTGGGAGATCCACCCGACCCTCGAGCAGCATCCGCAGGACGGGGCGCCCATCCTGCGCGAGGAGGGCTACCCGGAGGAGGTCTTGGAGGCAGTTCTCTCGCACGCCGAGCACCTCCACCTGCCCCGCGACACGCCGTTGAAGAAGACGCTCTTCGCATGTGACGAGCTCTCGGGGTTCATCCACGCGTGCGGGCTGGTGCGGCCGGACGGAATCGAGACGCTCGAGCCGAAATCGGTCAAGAAGAAGCTGAAGCAGCCCTCGTTCGCCGCCGGCGTGCGGCGCCAGGACGTCTACAAGGGCGCCGAGGAGCTCGGCGTCGAGCTGGACGACCACATCCGGTTCGTGGTCGAGGCGCTGCGGCCGATCGCCGGGGAGCTCGGGCTTCGAACTGCGGCGCCCTCAGGAAGCCAGACCGGCTAGCAACCGCTCGACGTCCTCCTCGCTCGTCCAATAGCCGCACGAGACACGGATCAGGTCCTTGCCCGGAATGGCGCGCACGACGACGTCCTGCGCGTAGAGTCGCGCGACCGTTTCCTCGGGATCGCCGGCCGGGCGAAACGAGACGAGGCCCGACTGGCCGGGCTTCGTCACGACCTCGAAGCGCTCGGCCAGGGCCTCGCGGCACCGTCCGACAATCTCGGCGCCACGCTCGAACCGCCATTC
This sequence comes from Gaiellaceae bacterium, assembly GCA_036001625.1. Classification (GTDB taxonomy): domain Bacteria; phylum Actinomycetota; class Thermoleophilia; order Gaiellales; family Gaiellaceae; genus VAXT01. The sequence continues at coordinate 80,641 of DASYUD010000038.1, read as the reverse complement.
GGGCGCGCCGCCGAGCGCTGCGACAAGGCCCGCGAGCGAGGCGGCGCCGAGCCAGCCCGAGTCGAACCGCGCCGCGCCCTCCTTTGGGACGAACGAACCGTCGGGCCCGTACTCGGCCTGAGAGAGGTAGCTCGGGAGCGCGACACGCAACTTGTCGGGCTCCGCAATGAAGAGCGCGCCGGTCACGTCCGGCCCGCAGAGCCATTTCTGGCACGAGATCGCGTAGAAGTCGAGCTCACCGACCTCCACCGGGATGGCGCCGACCGCCTGCGCGCCGTCGACGAGCACCGGCAACCCCGTCTCGGCCTTCACGCGCGCGGGCTCAAGCGATTTCCCCGTCACCCACGAGACGTGCGAGATAGCGATCAGGCGCGTGCGCTCGGTGACGGCCTCCACGATCCGATCCGCCGGCGCAACGCGCACCCGTGCCGCCGAAGCGTGGAGCGCGCCGAGCAGCCCGAAGTGCTCCTCGTCGCTCGTCACGATCTCCGCGTCGGGCCCGAGGCCCAGGCCGGAGAGGACGATGTTGCAGCTCTCCGTCGTCGAGCGCGTCAGCGCCACCCGTTCCGGCTCGACCCCGAGCACGCGGGCCAGCCTCGCCCGGGCTTCCTCGCGAAGCGCGAGGACGCTCTCGAAGTACGGCGCTCCGCCGCGGCCGCGCGCGACGTCGAGCAGCTGCTCGGCCAACATCGCCTCGACGGTCGCGCGGGCGAGCGGCCCGTTCGAGCCCGCGTTCAGGAACGCGAAACGCTCGAGCACGGGGAAGGCGGCGCGGGCCTCCTCGAAGGTCATTCGATCCGGCTGCGGACGAGCAGGGCGGCTTAGTCTAGGCGCCCATGCGCGCGCTCCTTGCCGATCCGTCCGAGCTTCACGCGGAGATTGCGTGAGCCCAGAACGCTTCGCGGACGTCATCCGCCGGCAGCTCAACCTGTTCGAGCATGAGAACGCGGGCCTGATCGCCGAGTGCGAGGCGGCGGAGCGCGCTTACGACAAGGCTGATCGGGACGAGGCCGAGGAGCGCTACGGCGACTACGCCGACCTCGTCGAGACCGGAACCGAGCTGCTCGCCTCGCTGCGGGACGGGTTCGCCTCGACGCTCGACGAGGAGACGGCCGAGGAGTACGAGCACGCCTTCAACAGGGCGGTTGGACGGCGGTTCACTCGCTTCGCCTTGGAGATCGAGGACACGTAGAGGCCGGCGGCGAACCCGCGGACGAGCGCTAACGATGACCGAAATGATGGGCTTCGGGCAGTGCCGAGACGAGATCGGACGCGCCCGAGAGTCGCCGCGCGATCGGCGCGAGCGTCTCGAGCTTCCGGACGACGACGTTCTGGTTCCGCTCGACCCGCTCGAAGGTGCCGTGCGCGAGGATCAGCGGCTCGCCGCGGACGATTGCGCGGTGCCGCTCGTAGACGGGCGGGGGGACGATCAGGTTTATCTGCCCGAACTCGTCCTCGAGCAGCATGAAGACGACGCCGTTCGCCGTCGCCGGCCGCTGGCGGGCCACGGCCATCCCCGCCACGGCCACACGAGCCCTGTCCGGTGCCTGGCACAGGTCATGGCTGGAGAGGACACCCTCGGGGAGGTGCGGGCGGAGCAGCTCCAGCGGATGCACGTCGACCGACAGGCTCGTCTGCCGGTAGTGGGCGAGCATGCGCTCCCACTCGGAGGGCTCGGGCAGCTCCGGCGTCTCCGCTGTCGGATCGAGCGGAAGCGCGAGCTGGCGCTCCTCGCCGCCTGAGCCGGGCACGCTCTGCGAGCGCGGAACGAGCCCAAGCTCCCAGAGAAGAGCCCGCTTCGATTCGCCCAGCGCGTCACAGGCACCTGACGCAATGAGGCTCTCGAGGCCGTCATGGCTGAGCGACGTGCGCTGTGCAAGTGAGACCACATCGGGAAAGGGCCCGCCGCAGGCCCTCTCCTCGACGAGCGCCTTGGCGTCGTCCTCGCCGATCGACGCGATGTATTCGAAACCGATGCGCACGGCGCCCTCTTCGACACTGCACTTCGCCTCACTGACGTTCACATGCGGCGGGCGCACCTCCACCCCACGCCGCTGGGCGTCGCGGACGAGGCTCGCCGGCGGGTAGAAGCCCATCGGCTGCGCGTTCAGTAGCGCACAGAGGAACTCGACGGGATAGTGGTGGCGCAGCCAGGCCGACTGGTAGGCGAGCAGCCCGAAGGCCGCCGCATGCGACTTCGGGAAGCCGAAGCCGGAGAAGCCGACGAGCTTGTCGTACACCGAGTGGGCCGTCTGCTCGCCGACGCCCCTCGCGACCGCGCCCTCGACGAAGCGGTCGCGGAAGGCTTCGAGCGCCGCCTCACTCCGCTTCCGGCTCATCGCACGGCGCAGCCCCTCGGCCTCACCCACGGTGAACCCGGCGAGCGCCATCGCCACCTCCAGCACCTGGTCCTGGAAGACGACGACGCCCAGCGTCTCGCGCAGCGGCTCGGCCAGCGAGGGATGATCGACGGGAGGCACGAAACGCGGGTCCTCGCGAAGGCGCTGACGCCGTTCGATGTACGGGTGGACAGCCTTGCCCTGGATCGGCCCCGGTCGGACAAGCGCGACCTGCACAGTCAGGTCGTCGAGGTTCTCCGGCCGGGTCCGCAGCAGGCTCTGCATCTGCGCGCGGCTCTCGATCTGGAAGTCGCCGACGGTGTCGGCGCGCTGAATCTCCTCGTAGACGGCGGCATCGTCCAGCGGGATCCGCGAGAGGTCGACCGTCTCGCTCCGCAACCGCGCGATTTGGACGACGCAGTCCTCGACCGCCGAGAGCATGCCCAGGCCCAGCAGGTCGATCTTCAGGAAGCCGGCGTCGGCGCAGGAGTCCTTGTCCCACTGGCAGATCTGCCGGCCCTCCATCGCGGCCGGCTGCACGGGGACGAGCTCGACGAGGGGACGGCTCGAGATCACCATTCCGCCCGGGTGCTGCGAGATGTGCCGCGGCAGGCCGGCGATCTCGCGCGAGAGGTCGCCGAGCGCGCGCCAGCGCGGCGAGCGGAGCTTCCTCTCTCCGTCCGGGAGCTTCTCGATCTCCTGCTCGACGCGCTTCGGGTTCCCCTCGGTGACCCGCGCGAGCCGCTCGAGCTCGGCGAACGGAAGGCCGAGCGCCTTGCCGACGTCGCGGATCGCCCCGCGCGAGTGGTACGTCGAGAAGCTTGCGACGAGCGCGGCGTGCTCGCGCCCATAGCGCTCGGTGACGGCGACGATCAGCTTCTCGCGGATGTCGCGCGGGAAGTCGAGATCGATGTCGGGAACGGTGTCGAGCTCGCGGTTCAGGAAGCGCCCGAGCGAGAGGTCGGCCGCGACGGGATCGACGTGCGAGAGCCCCGTCAGGTAGCAGACGAGCGAACCGACCGAGCTTCCCCGCCCACGCCCTGGTGGGAGCGAGTGCCTCGGCGACTCCCGTCCGCGGACCTCTCGGGCGACCTCGGCCGCGAGCTCCAGCACCTCCCAGTGGAGCAGGAAGAATCCCGCCAGCCCGAGCTCGCCGATCAGCGCGAGCTCTTCGTCGAGACGCGCCCGTGAACATAGGACGCGTAGCGTGTTTGCACCGCCGTAACGCGCCTCGAATGCCGCATTGCAGACGCGGGTCAGCTCGGCGATGGCCGGCTCGTCCCGGTCGGAGAAGTCCGGGTAGCGATAGCCGAGCTCCTGAGTGAGATCGAAGTCGAGTCGCGCCGCGAGCTCACTCGCCCGGGCAACCGCCTCGAGATCGTCGGGGAAGCGCTCAGCAGCCCGATCGGGCGCAAGGAGGACGGATTCGTGATTGCCGCACCGCTCGCGCTCGGCGCCTTCGAGCGAGGTGCGACGGCGGATCGCGACCATCGCGTCCTGAAGCTCGGCGCGCCGCGGATGGTGCGCATGCGCGTCGCCGGTGGCGACCGTCTCGACCCCGAGCATCTCGGCCAATTCGCGCAGCCGCGCGTTGCGGCGCGCATCGCCCCGCTCGTAGGGCCGCTGGAGCTCCACGAAGAACCGCTCGCGGCCGAAGGCGCGGGCAAGCTCCGCGGCTGCGTTGGGGTTGCGAACCGCGAGCCCGTCCCGCGCGCAGCCCGAGAGGCAGACGAGCCCTTCGTTCTGTTCCGCGAGCAGCCGGAGGTCGAGCGCCGGCGGCAACAACTCGGTCTCCTTCGGCCTCGTCCCCGCGTGCGCCGCGGTCAGAAGGCGGCAGAGGTTCGCGTAGCCGCGCGGGGTCTCGACGAGGAGCGTCACGTGGGCGCCGTCTGCGAGCGTTACCTCCGCGCCCGTGATCGGTCGCACGCCGAACGCCTTCGCAGCATGCGCGAACTCGAGCGAGCCGTAGACCCCGTCGTGGTCCGTGAGCGCGAGGGCGTCGTAGCCGAGCTCGGCCGCGCGGGCAGCCAGCTCCTCAGGGTGCGAGGCTCCGTCGAGGAACGAATAGGCTGAATGGCAATGCAGCTCGACGAAGCCCATCCGATCTTCCTAGGCCCCGGCGACGGCGAGTATCGGAGAACGGAGGACTAGATCGACCCCCGTGCCCGCTACGACGAGATCGCCGACGACCTCGCGGCCCGCGACCCGAGCGTCCAGCTCGGCCAGATGATGGGCATGCCCTGCATCAAGGTCGGCGGCAAGATGGTGATCGGCTACGAGTCCAGCGGCGAGATGGTCTTCAAGCTTCCCGACGCGAAAGCGCACAAGCAGGCGTTGGCGCTCGACGGCGCCAAGCTCTTCGACCCCTCCGGCCGTGGAAAGCCCTTCAAGGAGTGGGTCCAGGTGCCGGCGGCTCACGAGAGCGAGTGGCCCAAGCTCGCCGACACAGCCATCACACTCCGCGCTGGCTGAACCAGCCTCCGTCTTCTTCGTCCCGGTAGACGACCGCGTTCTCGCCACCCTCGAGGACGACGTCGAAGTAGCGCCGGTGCACAGGCTCCTCGGTCCACCAGCGATCGACGACGCGCCACTCCTCGCGGACGAGCGCGACCGGCCGCCGGTTCACCTCCCGCGGCGTCCCGTCGAAGCTCGGCTCGACGAGCGCAGGCCGAGGAGCGTTTAGTCGTCCCGCGCGACGAGCAGTGCCCGCTGTTCCGGAATGCGCGACCAGGGCGCCACCTCCACGACCGTGCACACACCTCCTTCGCCCGTGCTCGCCTTCACCTGCCGCAGGCCTTCCCGGAGCTTGCCGTGGAGCTCGTCGCCCTCAGGACGGACGAGCGCCAGCTGCTGGCCCGTCGACTCCGTCAGCTCGAGCGCTTCGAGCTTCAGCTTCAAGATAGGTGCCGGAAGCTCCGCGAGCTTCGGGCCGAGAGCGGTGCGCAGCCGCGCCGCTTCGGCGAAGGGCTCACGCAGGGTTAGCGTCCGCCGCCACGAGCCGCCGCCGACGAGTGTCGCCGAGAGGGCGATCTTGCGCAGAAACCGCTCGCCGCGCTCCGACCGCCCCAGGAGGCGCTCGACGAGGACCGCGAGCGCGCGCCGTAACGTGAGCTCGTTCCCGACCGCTTCGGGAAAGTCGAGCGTCTCGACGAGCTCTGCCGGGGGTCGTCTTCCCCGCACGCGCCCGCGGTCGCGTCCTCTCGCCAGGCTCCAGGCGCGCCGCCCGTCCGGCCCCAATCGTTCGGCTACGGCGCCGCCCGGAAGCCCAGCAAGCTCGCCGACCCTGCGCACTCCGAGCTCCTGCAGCTCCCTCTGCCGCTCCTCGGCGAGCGGCAGAAGCGAGAGCGGAAGCGGCGCGAGGAAATCGCGCGTGCGCTCGTCGGCAACGATGAGAACCTGCCCGGGACGCGCGACGCTCGCCGCAGCGAGGGCGGCGAACCGGCGCCCGGCAGCGCCCGCGCGTGAATCCCAGGCAGAGCCGATGGCGGCGAGGGCGCGCTCGAGCGCCGCCTCCACGCCGCCGTAGAGACGCTCGACCCCACGCGTCTCGAAGAAGACTGAACCGAGCCCGGCCGGCTCGACTGCGAAGCCCGCGTCCTCGAGGCGCCTGAGGACCTCCTCCCAGGCCTGCTCGGCCGCCGCGGGGTCCTGCTCGACGAGGACGAGCCCCGGGCAGGTGGCGAGCGCCTCTCCCATCCGCATGCCCGGCTTCACCCCCGCCTGATCGGCGGCTGCGGTTACCGGGCCGAGCAGGGGCTCCTCGCCCTCGGTGGGAGCGAGCGCAGCCGGCGCGAGGGAGAGGCGGCGCGGGCGCGCGCGCAGCGCGACCCGCAGCTCGAAGGCGGGGATGAGGACGCAGGCCACCATGCGAACGTATGTTCTACACGAACACACGTTCGCTGTCAAGACCCCTCTCGGGCTCGATCTATGGACGCCGCTTGCGGGCCGTCAGCCAGCCGTAGTCCGGAATGCGGTCAAGACACCCCTGCCCGCATCGACCGTGATCCCGCCAGACGCTCGTGACGGCCACGCCGACCGCTTTCCTGCCAACACGCGTGAAGGCGGCGGCGGTTGCCGACGGCCGTGAGAGGGAGGCGGCCGGAAGGCGCTGCGTGACATCGGCATCGCCATCGAGATCCAGGTCATAGAGCGCCGTGAACGACCCCCGTCCATGCTGGATCTCACTTGTCCGCCACGGCTCCCAGGTCTTGACAGTCGTAGTCAGCCGGCCACCCGCGATCCGAACGATGAGCCTCGCCAGGTCGAGATCGCCCTTGCCGGAGCGCCGGTCGGAGAAAGACGAGGGCGCGTTCGTGACGCGCTGCCAGTCCACCGACGATCCGGCGACCGGGATCCGGCGCAGGTTGCTTCCGTCCGCATTCACGAGATAGAGCCTGTAGCCGCTGCTGTTGACAAGGCGGGAGATGACGATGCTCTGCCCGTCGGGCGACCAGTCGGCCTCCCATTCCTGGTCGCGGCTCGGCGCGTGCGCGATCAGCCGCCTGTCCGTTCCGTCGGCGCGGACTGTGTACGTGTTGAAGCCCGCGCCGTCCTCGAGCACGTAGACGAGCGAACGGCCGTCGGGTGACCAAGCCGGCCTTTCCCCGTCCGCGACCTTGCGGCGCCGCGAGCCGTTCGGACGCACGACGTGGATCTCCTTGTTCGCGTAGTAGCCGTCGTCGTCGGGATCCGGCGTCGGGCGGTTCTCGATCGTCGAGAACGCGATCCAGCGCCCGTCCGGCGACCAGGCTGTATCCGTATGCCCCTCGTCGCGCGTGACCCTTCGCTTCCCCCGGCCCACGCCCATCACGTAGATGCCGCCCTTGGCGTCGCTCTGGCGCGAGAAGGCGATCGATCTGCCGTCCGGCGACCAGGTGGGCGACAGGACGTAGCCGTGCGGCGGTGTGCGGACGAGCCGCCGCCACGCTGTTCCGTCGGGTGTCGTCAGCGAGATCCCGCCGAGCCGGCCCGATCGGTCGCTCGCGAACACGATCTCGGTGCCGGAAGGCGACCAGGCCGGGTCGTCATCGAGCAGATTCCGCGTGAGCCGAAGCCGGCCCGTGCCGTCCGTGTTGACGACGACGATGCCGTTGTTCCCGACGACGAGCATGCCGTTGAGGCCCGGGAACACGCGCTCCGATGCTCCCGCAACCGAGCAAGCCGCCAGCACCGCCAGCGCGGCGCCGACAGCCGCGGTCCGACCCCTCACGCCTGGTTAGACGACGCAGGCCACGCGCTCGTTAGGGCTCAGCGGAGAAGGAAGCCGACTCCAATCTCGTCCTCCGGATCGAGGACGAACTCGGCGCTCCCGGTGCGAAAAGCGCTGCCCTCCACCTCGGTGATGACCGCGGGCCGGCCGGCAACCTCCGCGCGCGCGACTACCCGCCCCCGAAACTCCGAGCCGACGATCGACAGGTGCCGAAGCTCCTCCCCCGTCGGCAGCTCGCCCGACTCATCGAGAAGAGCCAGGCGGGCCGAGGTGCCCGAGCCGCACGGCGACCGGTCGACCTCGCCGTCGGCGAACACGGTCACGTTTCGCTGCGTCAGGACATCGCCGCTCTCGTCCTGCCAGAAGATGACGCCGTAGAGGTCGCGGAGCTCGGGCTCGAGCGGGTGCACGAGGCCGTGCTCGGCCTCGATCGCCTTCTTCACTTCACGCCCGAGCTCGATCAGCCGCGGCAGCTCGACCGGCTCCACTCGCTCGCGGCAAGACGCGTAGAAGGCGCCTCCGAAGGCGACGTCGACCTCGGCCGTCCCCGCTCGCAGCCCCGTGGCCCACACGAAAGAGGGAACGTTGCGGAACCGCACGGACCGCACCTTTCCGCCCTAGACCGTGGCCCACGTCTCGAGGCGGCCTGACGGAACGTCGACCACCACCTTCGTCTCTCCTTCGCGCTTCTCGACCACTCCCTCGTCGAGCGCCCAGGTGACGAGAGCGATCGTGCCGTGCCCGCAGGCGGTCGAGTAGCCGGCGTTGTGAAAGAAGACGACGCCGAGATCGGCTCCGTCGTCGTTCGGCTCGACGACATGGCAGCCGTACATGTCTGCATGGCCGCGGGGCTCGAATACGAGCAGCCGGCGGACGTGATCGAGCCGTTCCAGCGCGTCACGCCGCTTCTGGAGGATCATCTCGCCGCGCAGCGGCTCGACCCCGCCTGTGACGATCCGGAACGGCTCGCCTCCGGTGTGGTAGTCGACGGTGCGAATCACTCGAGCCTCTCGATCTCGGCGGCGCCGCGCACCATGCGGCTCAGATGCGGCACGACCTCGAGGACGCTCTCTCGAGCGCACCACGCGATGTCGTCCTCCAGGCCGGGCGGGCCATACGTCCGCGCGAGAAGGCCCTCGTGCGCGGTCGAGAACGAGCGCGCGACGAGCTCGGCCGCGATCGCCGAATCCGATCGCTCCGCCTCGAGCAGCTGAACGATCCGCCCCGCGCAGTAGGCGTCATCGAGCGCAAACGCTCCCTGGAAGCCGGCGCAGACGATGACGACGTCCTCTCCCCCGCCACGCGCGGCCGCCGCCACCGCGTCCAGGTTGAGCAGGCTCCCGAGCAGCACCTCTCCGCAGCGCGCCGCAGCCTCGAGGATCGCGCGCGTCCCGTTCGTGGTCGAGAAGATCACGGTCCTGGCCCTCGGCTCGCCGACGAACTCCCGGGGCGAGGCCCCGACGTCGAAGCCCTCGATCCGAACGGCGTTCCGCTCACCGCCGAGCAGCCCCTCCCCCAGCTCCTCGCGCAACGCGCTCGCGTCTTCGATCTCCGCACAGCAGAACACGCGCTCGTAGCCCGACGCGAGCGCCTGCGCGATCGTCGAGGTGGCGCGCAGCACGTCGACGGCGATCCCTAAGGGCGCGCTCGTCGCCTCCGCCGGTGTAAACGCGACGTGGACGCGCATGCCGCCACTACGCTACCCAGGTGGCCGAGACGATGACCTGCTACCGGCATCCCGACCGAGAGACGGGCGTCTCGTGCTCGGAATGCGGCCGCGGGATCTGCCCCGATTGCATGGTCTTCGCCCCGGTCGGCATCCGCTGCCCGGATCACTCGGGCAAGCCCCAGGGCGCTGCCCGCGTCACCAGTGGCATGCGGCGGGCTACGTACGAGGGCACCGGCGCACTCGTCACGAAGGGGCTGATCGCGGTCAACGTCCTCGTCTTCTTCGCCAACCTCGCGCAGGGCTCCAGCCTGAATCGAACATCGGGCTCGATCTACGACAAGGGAGCGCTCTTCGTGAGCAATCCCTTCCTGCAGGGCGGCCTTGCCGACGGACAGTGGTGGCGCCTGATCACGGCCACCTTCCTGCACGGCAACCTGCTCCACATCGGGATGAACATGTTCGTGCTCTGGATCGTCGGCGCGCCCGTCGAGCAGGCGATCGGACGCGGGCGCTTCCTCGCGCTCTACGTTGTGGGGGGCCTGGCGGGGTCGGCCGGCGCGATCCTCCTGGACCCGAACGTGCCCACGGTCGGCGCCTCGGGCGCGATCTTCGGGATCCTCGGGGCCGCGCTGATCCTCGAGTCGCAGCGGAACTACGTGCTCGGCGGCAGCGCGCTCTCCTTCATCGTCATCAACCTCGTCCTGACCTTCGCAATCCCGAACATCTCGGTCGGCGGGCACCTCGGCGGGCTCGCCGGCGGCGCGCTGGGGACGCTTGCGCTCTCGCGATTCGGGAGGTCGCATGCCATCTACGGGAGGCCGGGGCTGATCGGCGCCGTGGGTCTCGCCGCGGTCGGCCTGGCGAGCGTCGCCGTCGCCTACTGGCGCGTCCAGGGCCTCGCCTGAGGCAAGGGAGCGCGGCGCCGTGACGGCGCCGCGCTCCGATCCAACTACGACGCGGGAGTCGCCATGGCCCGCTCGGGCATCGGCTCGGTCACCGGTGCGCTGACGTAGAGGAGCCCGCTCGTGATGGTCGTCCAGCCGAGGCCGGCGATGGTCGCCACGAACAGGTAGCCGCCGGTGGGCGCCCAGAAGCCGCTCGTCGCCCAGTTCGTCCCATGCAGGACGACGAGCACGGCCGCCAGCAGCCCGAGGTACCCGTACCAGCTGGCCAGGATCTGGGATCGCCACAGGGCGATCGACACGGCGGCGATCAGGCCGGCGAGCGGATAGGAGCTGATCACGTCGCCGGTCGCAACGAGCGTGTTCAGTCCCTGGATCACGCCCGCGTCGCCGGCGCTCGCGATGTTCAGCGCCAGGCCACCGGCGATCGCACCCGTGACGGCCTGAACCCCGACGAAGACCGCGCCCATCGCGATCGTCGTCGCGGCGAGCCGGTTTTCGCCCGCCTCGCGAAGGACGTTCGCGATCGCGCCGATGAACCACACCAGCATCAGGAACGCGATGCCGAAGATGATCATCGCGGTCAGGACGCGGCCGCGATCTCCGTCGTAGAAGCTCGCGATCTCGTTCGCCGGGTCGCTCACCTTCGGCGGCGAGCCGTAGATGATGAACGCGACGATGAAGAGCACGACGAAGCCGATGCCGGTCGCGCGTGAGTAGCGCTCCCAGTTCATGCTCGTCATAGATACCTCCTTAGTGAGAGTCGGCTCGATTCTCCGCCTCTGGCCGGGGCCGGTCAAGACCTCGCGACGAAGGCGTCACGTCTGAATCGACTGCACGTCTCGCGAGAAGACGAATCGCCCGCCGACTCCGGCGAGACCAACGACGTAGGCGAGAGCGAGCGCGATGCCTGCCCTTGTCGAGAGCAGATCCCCGTGGTCACTCCCGACGATGGCTCCCAGCGCCTCGCCGGGCGTGTACTTCGCGTTGTCCTTCAGAAGCTCCATCAGCAACTGCTCGACGATCAGCAGCCAGGCGAAGACGACGACGATTGCCGCGACCTGGTTCCGGATCAGCGCCCCGAGCCCGACGCCGAGCATCCCGCAGATCGTCATGACGCCCATCGTCCCGGCCACGAGCCGCGCCGCGTCGTTGTCCAACGAGAGATCGACGCCCTTCAGCGCCAGCAGGGGCGCCCCGAGCGCGAGCGCGAAGAGGTCGGAGGCCACCGCAAAGGCGAACCCGAGCGCAGCCCCGGCGACGAGCTTCGCGAGCAGCACCTTCCAGCGACGCGGCGTGACCAGCAGCGTCTGCGTGATCGTGCCGTGGCGGAACTCGCCTGACATCAGCATGACGCCCAGGACGAGCACGAAGACGATGCCGCTGATCGGCGCGGCGAAGAGCCCCTCCTGGTCGTCGGCGAGATCGCTCGCGCTCGAGCTCGCGATCGCCGCGACGGTCGCGATCGCCACGATCGCCAGCAGCGCGCCGAGGAGCCCGTAGACCATGCGCGTCGTGCGCAGCTTCAGGAGCTCGGCGGAGAGCAGCGCGCTCACGCCGCCGCTTCCTCGGTCGAGCGGGTCAGCTCGAGGAAGACCTCCTCGAGCGTCGCCGCCTCGGCGCTCAGCTCGTGGAGGACGATGCCGTTCGCAGCCGCGAGCTCGCCGACGCGCTCGATGGGCGTCTCCTGAACGGCCAGAACGCCCGGCGACGTCAGGCTCGCGGTGACTCCGGCCGCCGTGAGCGCCTCGTGCAGGCGATCGACCTGCGGGCTGCGGACGCGGACGCCCCCTTTGGCGCGCTCCATGATCTCCTGGAGCGAGGTGTGCGAGATCAGGCGCCCGCGGTGGATGATCACGACCCGGTCGGCCAGCTGTGCGACCTCGGCGAGCACGTGACTGGAGACGAAGACAGTCCGGCCCTGGTCGGCGAACGAGCGCAGGAACTCGCGTAGCCAGCGGATCCCCTCGGGGTCGAGCCCGTTCGCGGGCTCGTCGAGGATCAGCACGTTCGGCTCGCCGAGCAGAGCGCCCGCGATCGTCAGCCGTTGCCGCATGCCGAGCGAGTACGCCTTGACCCGCTTCCTCGCCGCGTCCGCCAGCCCGACGAGCGCGAGCACCTCGTCCACGCGCTGCTCGGGGACGCGCGCGGCTTGCGCGAGCACGCGCAGGTGGTTGCGGCCCCCCCTCCCCGGATGGAAGTTCGCCGCCTCCAGCACCGCGCCCACCTCGTGCACCGGCTGCTCGAGGTCGCGGTAGCGGCGACCCCCGATGGTGGCCGAGCCGGCCGTCGCGGTGACGAGGTCGAGCAGGACGCGCAGCGTCGTCGTCTTGCCGGCTCCGTTCGGGCCCAGGAAGCCCGTGACGGCGCCGGGCTCGACCTCGAAGCTGAGGTCGTCGACTGCGAGCGTGGAGCCGTAGCGCTTCGTCAGGCGCTCGACGGCGATCATCTCTAGTCGCCGGCGACGACTGCCTCGACGCCGGCCTCCTTCAGCGCCGCCTGCGCAGCGGCGAGGCGCGCGAGGGGAACGCGGTACGGCGAGCACGAGACGTAGTCGAGGCCGAGCTCGTGGCAGAACGCGACCGATGCGGGCTCGCCGCCGTGCTCGCCGCAGATGCCCATCTTGAGGCCTTCCTTCACTGACCGTCCGCGCTCGACCGCGATCCGCATGAGGTCGCCGACCCCGGCCTGGTCGAGCGTCTCGAACGGGTTCCGCTCCAGCACGCCGTCCTCGAGATAGCGCGTGAGGAACTTCCCCTCGGCGTCGTCGCGCGAGAAGCCGAGTGCGGTCTGCGTGAGGTCGTTCGTCCCGAACGAGAAGAAGTCGGCGTGCTCGGCTATCTCGTCTGCCCGGACACATGCGCGCGGGAGCTCGATCATCGTGCCGACGAGGTATTCGAGCACGCCCTCCTCGGCCGCGGTGGCGACGGTGATCGCCCGCAGCCGGTGCAGCTCCTCGCCGAAGCCGACGAGCGGGTGCATGATCTCGACGAGGGGCGCGTCGCCGGTCCGTTCCTCGACCGCGATCGCAGCCCGCACGATCGCACGCACCTGCATCTCGTAGATCTCGGGCCACATCAGGCCGAGCCGGCAGCCGCGCGTGCCGAGCATTGGATTCGATTCGCGGAGGGCGCGGATCCGCTCGCGCATGCGGTCGTCGGTCGCCTCCTCGAGCGGCGGCAGGAACTCGTGCAACGGCGGGTCGAGCAGGCGGATCGTCACCGGAAGGCCGGCCATGGCCTCGAAGATCCCCTCGAAGTCGCTCTGCTGGTGCGGGAGCAGCTTCTCGAGCGCTCGGCGACGCTCCTCCTCACCGGAGGCCATGATCATCTCGCGGACGACGGGCAGCCGGTCCTCGGCCATGAACATGTGCTCGGTGCGGCAGAGACCGATGCCCTGCGCGCCGAACTCGCGCGCCTTCGCCGCGTCCTCGGGCGTGTCGGCGTTCGCGCGCACCTTTAGGCGTCGCAGGCCGTCGGCCCACTCGAGGATCGTCTCGAAGTCCTCGTTGATCTGCGGCGGGACGAGCGGGACTTCCCCGAAGATCACGCGTCCGGTGCCCCCGTCGATGGTAAGCAGATCGTCCTCGCCGAACTGCTTGCCGTTCAGCGAGGCCGTCTTCGACTTCTCGTCGACGGAGAGCGCCTCGCACCCCGCGACGCACGGCTTGCCCATCCCGCGCGCGACGACCGCCGCGTGCGAGGTCATGCCTCCGTGCGCGGTGAGGATCCCCTTCGCCGCGATCATCCCGTGGATGTCGTCCGGTGTCGTCTCCCAGCGGACGAGGATGACGTCGTCGCCGTTCTGACTGCGCTCGGCGGCCGTGTCGGCATCGAAGACAACCTTGCCGCAGGCCGCCCCTGGAGAGGCGTTGAGCCCGGTCGCGGCCACCTCGAACTCAGCCTTCGGGTCGATCATCGGATGGAGCAGCTGGTCGAGCTGCGCCGGGTCGATCCGCGCGACCGCGTCCTCCCTCGAGATCAGCCCCTCCTCGACCATGTCCGCCGCGGACTTGAGCGCGGCGGCCGCCGTCCGCTTCGCGCTCCGGGTCTGGAGCAGGTAGAGCGTCCCGTCCTCGACTGTGAACTCGATGTCCTGCATGTCGCGGTAGTGCTCCTCGAGGCGGCCCATCGTGTGGAGGAGCTGTTCGAAGGCCTCGGGGAGCCGGTCGCGCATCCGCTCGAGGCGTTCCGGTGTCCGGATGCCGGCGACGACGTCCTCGCCCTGCGCGTCGGCGAGGAACTCGCCGTAGAGGCCGGGCTCGCCGGTCGAGGGGTCGCGGGTGAAGGCGACACCGGTACCCGAGCCGTCGCCCTTGTTGCCGAAGACCATCTGGACGATGTTGACCGCCGTCCCGAGATCGTCGGCGATGTGGTGGGCGCGCCGGTAGACCTGCGCGCGTGGGCTGTCCCAGGATTCGAAGACGGCGCCGACGGCCCGCGTCAGCTGCTCGCGCGCGTCCTGGGGGAAGGCTCGGCGCGTCTCCTCCCGGTAGATGCGTTTGTACGTCTCGACCAGCTCGGCCATGTCTTCGGCCGAGAGGTCGACGTCCTGCGCGGCGCCTTGCTCCTCCTTCAGCCTCGAGAGCGCGTCCGCGAAGCGGTGCCCGTCGATCCCGTCGACGACCTCCCCGTACATCTGGATCAGGCGGCGGTAGGAGTCGTTTGCGAAGCGCGGGTTGGCGGTGCGCTCGGCGAGGCCGCGGACCGCCTCGTCATTCAGGCCGAGGTTGAGGATCGTGTCCATCATCCCGGGCATCGAGACCGCCGCACCGGAGCGGACGGAGACGAGCAGCGGGTCCTCCGGGTCGCCGAAGCGCTTGCCGGTCCGATCCTCGAGCGCCTCGACGTGACTGTCGACCTCGTCGGCGAGCCCGTCCGGCAGCTCGCCGCCGGCCTCCATGTAGGCGCGGCAGGCGCCGGTCGTGATCGTGAATCCCGCCGGGACGGGGATGCCCAGCTGCGTCATCTCCGCGAGCCCGATGCCCTTGCCGCCCAGGAGATCGCGCCCTCCCTCGGCGCGCTCGTCGAAGTCGTACACGTAGCGGGTCGAGGTCGTCGCCATCAGACGAATCTTCCCATAGCCGCAAGGCAATACTCCTGCAACGGGGTTAGCGTTGTCTTCTGTGCACCAGGACGATCGCAGGTGGCTCGACGCGGGCGAAGGTGCCCGTCAGCGGCTGTGACGTTCAACGAGGACTGGGAGCGCGAGGCGCTCAACTGGGCCGCCTGGGCGCGCACGCCCGGGCACGATTCGTACTGGATCTACTCGCCGATGTTCTTCGAGCTCGTGCCCAAGCCCGGCCGGGCAACGCTCGAGATCGGCTGCGGCGAGGGCCGAGTAACGCGCGACCTGAAGGAGCGAGGCCACCAAGTCGTGGCGGTCGACGCCTCGCCGACTCTGGTTCGCCTCGCCCAGGAGAAGGACCCGGACGGCGAATACCTACTCGCGGACGCTGCGGCCCTGCCTTTTGAGGACGCGGCCTTCGACCTCGTCGTGTCCTACAACTCGTTGATGGACATCCAGGACATGCCTAGCGCAGTGCGCGAGGCGGGACGCGTACTGGAGCCGGAGGGCTGCTTCTGCGCCTGCGTCACACACCCGCTCATGGACGCCGGACGGTTCGTCTCGCACGACCCCGGCGCGGCCTTCGTCATCGCGGGCTCGTACTTCGGCCGGCGGCGCTTCGAGGGCACCTTCGAGCGCGACGGCCTTGCCGTCACGTTCCACGGCTGGTGCTACCCGCTCGAGGACTACGCACGAGCGCTCGAGGACGCGGGCCTGCTGATCGAGGCGCTACGAGAGCCGCCGATCCCATCCGAAGTTGTCACGGCGAAGCCGCGCGAGGAGCCCCACAGCCGCATCCCGATGTTCCTCCACCTGCGGGCTGTCAAGCCGTGACGCGGGAGGTCCGACGCGGGCAGCGCGTCGTCCGTCTCTCCAGCCCTGATCGTGTGCTCTGGCCCGACGACGGTATTACGAAGGGCGACCTCTTCGACTACTACGCGGAGATCGCGCCCGTGCTCGTGCCGCATCTCCGGAACCGCCCGTTCACGATGAAGCGCTGGCGCGAAGGAATCGCCGGGCCGGCGTTCTTCCAGAAACAGGCGCCGAAGGGAATGCCGTCGTGGATCAAGACGCGCCGGTTCCGGACGGTTCCCCGCGACGGCGAGCCCAGGCTCGTCGACTTCGCGCTCGTCAACGACGAGCTGGCGCTGCTGTGGATGGTGCAGATGCACTGCATCGACATGAACGCCTGGTACTCCCGGGTCGACAAGCCGCACCGGCCCGATTTCGTGCTTTTCGACCTCGACCCGCCGAAGGGCGAGTGGAGGCTCGCCGTCGAGGTCGCTCATCTCATTCGTGAGCGTTTGGAACAGCTGAAGCTCGAATCCCACGTGAAGACGAGCGGGTCGACGGGGATCCACGTCCTCGTGCCGATCGCGCGGCGCTCGACCTTTGGCCAGACCTACGAGTTCGCCGAGCTGGTTTCGCGGCAGCTCGCGGAGAAGCATCCCGGAATGCTCACGACCGAGTGGTTGAAGGAGAAGCGGCAGGGCGTCCTCGTCGACCACCGGCAGAACGGCTGGGGCAAGACGATCGCGTCCGCTTACTCGGTCCGCCCGCGGCCCGGCGCGCCGGTGTCGACCCCGGTTCGCTGGACGGAGCTGGCACCGGATCTCGACTTCACGGCGTTCACGATGTCCGCGGTGCTCGAGCGCGTGCGGCGGGAGGGCGATCTGTTCGAGCCGGTGCTGCACGGGCGGCAGGCGCTCGGCCCCGCGCTCCGCGCCATGCGCCGTGCGAGGCGGTAAGCTCGCCCATCCAGACCCGCGAGGAAGGAGCCGACGATGGCCTACCACATTGCCGGAACGTATGTCTTGCACTGCAGCTGCCACCTTCTCTGCCCCTGTGGCGTCGACGGTCCGCCGACGAGCCCCGACGGCCAGTGCGATGCGGCCAGCGTGTTTCACGTCGCAAGCGGCAACTCCGACGACACCGACCTCTCGGGTGTCGACTTCGCGCTCTACTTCCACGTGCCTTCCAATCTGACCGCCGGCAACTGGACGGTCGAGCTCGTCGTGGACGAGGCAGCGTCCGGCGACCAGGCTCAGGCCCTCGAGCGGATCATCTCCGGGCAGGCGGGCGGGCCGTTCGCCGAGTTCGCGCCCTTGATCGGCGAGGTCCAGCCGCTGCGTCGGGCGCGGGTGACCTTTTCTGACGGGGATGCGCCGTCGGCGTCGATCGAGAATGAGGCGGAGATCCAGATTGACCCGATGAGAGGTCCCGACGGGACGCCGACCACTGTGTCGAACGCGATGCTCGCCTTCGCCCCTACCTACACCATCGGCAAAGGCTCGGGGCGCGGCCACTCCATCCGCGGAAGCTACCAGCCGGTCTACGGGGAGTCGGCGGCGTTCGAATACGCCTCGTAGCGGTTGTGCCAGCTGCCGCTCGGCAGCGGGTTATGGCCCCGCATATTCGAACTCGGCGTATTCGGCGTACCTCCCGCTCATATCGTCGAGCACGAAGCCGTCCAGGCCGAACCTGGCGACCGTCGAGGTCCCGAGCTCGCTTCGAATGGACGTAAATCCCGTCGGCTTGTCGAGATAGAGCTCCTCTTCGTCGCCGGTGACGGGATTCCGCACGCGTGCCTGCGCGACCTCGAAAATTCGACCGGCTGCGATGGACGCCCTTGTCTCGATGCCGTCGAGCTCGATTTCGAAGGGGGCGTACACCGTGTCCAGCAACGTCGACGTGACAGAGGCCAGGATGTCGAAGGGCAACCCTGCCTCGCCGCTTCGCCAGAGGGCTTCGATCGCAGCGCGCTGCTCGGGCGTCGCATCCTCGTCGACTAGCAGGACCGCCGTGACGTTGCCCTCGTGCAGTGGCCCGGGCGAGTGAGCCGCCCATGCGAACCGAAGTCCGTCCAGTGACGTTTCCCGGTAGCGGCCCCGACGAACATCCCAGACATAGACCCCGTCGCAGTGTCCGTAGCTGGGAGCGACGTTGAAATTGCAAGGACATCCCCAATCGCAGTTACAGGGTCCGAACGTCGCCCCGCTCATCGACCATTTCTCGACCATCGCTGCCTCCTGCAGCCGGCATAGTCGGACTCGTTGACGTCATTCCGAGCGCCGGGGCGTCACTGGCCAAAGCCGAACGTGAAAGACCAGCCGCCTCCTCCTGGGAGCGAGGCCTGTACGGAGTAACAGCCAGCTCTGGGGAGGTAGACACTCGAACCCCACTCGTGTGTATCCGGCCTCCTCGGATCATCTGGATGGCCGGGACGAGAGGGATCAAGAACCGGCCTTCTCGTGTTGATCGCGGGATAATCATTTCCCACCTGACTGGCGATCCTGAAGAGAACGGGTCGTTGGGAGCTGACTTGGGTGATCGAGACCGGAACAGGATCCCTCTGGTCGCGGTGAAGAAGCCAAAGTACCTTGATGCGCCAACCGTATTTGGTTCGTCGGTAGTACCGAGTCTGCCGAACTCTGTATGTGTTCTCCGTAGCGTTGAATCGAGCATAGAAGTGAACCCACACGGGCATCTCGCCGGAGAACAAGAGGTTGAACGGCGCCGGCGGCATCGATCTTGGGATCGAGTTCGGCGCTGCACAGGTCCTTGGTGCACGCCCGAGCTTGGGCGTTGGCCTGGGCGCCGTGGCACCGCTGCCCCCGGCAAGGAGCAGCTGAAGGACGCAGGCAAACAGGCAGAGAACCAGCGCTCGGCGCAGGCGCGTCGTAGCTCGCGAACCGACATCGACGCCTATAGCAATGAGAAGAGTATGCCCTCGCTAGCGGGAAGCCCGCGACTTCAGGTCGGCGAGCCAGGCGAGCCCGCGCAGCCCGAGCCAGATCGGCGTGAGCAGCACGTAGAAGACGACGCCCGCGGCACCGAGGCACGCGAGCCAGACGCCCCAGCGCCAGGCGGGAACCGGCGGCTTCGGTTTCAGCTCGGGGCGGGCAGCGCGCTGGCCCGGAACGCTCAGGAGACCGGCGCCTCGGTCCGACGCTGCTCGACGAGACGGATGACTCGCGCCGCCGTCTCCTCGATCGAGAGCTCGGTCGTGTCGATCACCGGGCAGCCGAGACGGCGCTGGACTCTCTCGGCCTGATCGAGCTCCTCGTAGATATCGAGCAGCTTCGAGTAGCGGTGATTCGAGCCGCCCATCCGCCTCGCCCGGCTGCGGCGGATCTCGGCGAGGCGCTTCGCGTCGATCGTAAGGCCGACGACCTTGGCCGGGTCGATCTCGAATAGCTCACGAGGAGGGTCTATCCCCTTCACGAGCGGCACGTTGGCCGCCCTGTAGCCGAGGTAGCCGAGGTAGATCGAGAGCGGCGTCTTGGAGGTGCGGGAGACGCCGACGAGCACGACGTCTGCATCGCTCAGGCCTCCAGACATCCCGTCGTCGTACTTGACGGCGAACTCGATCGCCTCCATCCGCCGAAAGTACGTCTCGTCCAGGAGATGACGCGAGCCCGCGCGCATTGTCGCCGCAATGCCCGAGACCTTGGCGACCGCCTCGATTGGCTGCCCGAGGAGGTCGCAATAGTGAAGCCGGGCGCGGCGGCACAGCGTCCTCATCGCGTCGCGCAGCTCAGGCTCGACGAGGGTGTAGACGACGACTGCCGGCCGCCCCTTCGCCCGATTCACCGCGCCCGCCAGGTCGTCGACCGTCTCGACCTTGGGATGGCGGATCTCTTCGAAGGGCTGGTCGGGAAACTGCGCCTCGAGCGCATGGACAAGGCGCGTGGCCGTCTCGCCCGTGGAGTCGGAGACGACGTGAAGCTCGACCGCCTGCTTCGTCATCGCCTCAGGGTAGCGCCCGAGCTTCGGCGTTCGGGGTGCCGGGCAGCGCCGGCCACCCCTCTGCGGCCAAGGTTGCAGGTGTCCGGCGCTGTGGCAGACTCACTGACGGGTGTCGAGTGAGTCAGGGACGGCTGCGGCGTGCCATCCCGCCTGCGACGACAGACGGCCTTCCAGCCGGCAACCGGCTCCCGGTTCGGGAGCCTGCGCCGAGGGTGCCGCAGCGCCGCATGCCTATTACAGCGGCGTTTCGAGCCGAAACGTTGATCGCCCGTTTGAGTCCCTCGTTCGAGGCTCTTGGCCGAGGGTGGTCATGAACGCGGGATCTGGGAGAGCTCCCCGAGCCGGCCGAGCGTGTCGCGGACGTTGAGGAGGAGTCGCAGCCTGTTCGCGCGCACGGCCCGGTCCTCCGCCATCACGAGCACGTCCTCGAAAAGACGATCCAGGAGAGGCCCCAGCTCAGCCGCCGCCTCGACCGCGGCTCCGAAATCGCCGGTGTCGAGGGCGGAGGCGACTTCGGGATCGACCCGCTCGATTGCCTGGGCGACATCGACCTCGGCCGGCTCGATGAGGAGCGCCGGATCGAGCTCGGGAGCGGCGCCCTCTTCCTTCTCGGCGAGCCGGGCCGCACGCGTGTAAGCCGTGTGAATCGGGCCGAAGCGCTCGTCGGGGAGCGCGGCGAGGGCCTGCGCGAGCCGCGCGACACCGCCGAGCTCGCGGACGGAAGCTTGCCGCGCCGCGCGGACGTACTCGACCGGCGCGTCGAGTAGGCCCTCGAAGCGCTCCTCGGCGAACTCCAGGACGTCACCTTCGAGAAGCGCGCGCGGGATCGCCAGGTTCCCCTCGGTCGCGAGCCGGCAGAGCCCGATCGCGGCCCGTCGCAACCCATAGGGGTCGCGAGAGCCTGTGGGCCGGTGACCCAGGCCGAAGGAGACGTTGAGCGTGTCGATCTTGTCTGCGGCCGAGAGGGCGCGGCCTGTCTCGGTCTGCGGGAGCGGGGCCTCCGCCGCGTCGGGAAGGTACTGCTCCTCGATCGCAGCGGAGACGGCCTCCGGATAGCCGGCGAGGCGCGCGTACTCGGCGCCGACGTGGCCCTCGAGCTCGGGGAACTCGCGCACGAGCTCCGAGGCCTGGTCGGCCTTCGCCAGGCGGGCGGCCTCCCGCGCCGCGTCGCCGCCGCCCAGCGCCTCGACGAGCCTGACGAGCCGCTCGGTCTTGTCGGCGAACGTACCGGCCTCGGCGAAGTAGGTGATTGAGCCGAGCCGTTCGGCGAGACCGTCTATGCCGACCTTCAGGTCCCGTTCGAAGGTGAACGAGGCGTCCTCGAGGCGGCCTTCGACGACGTTCACGACTCCCGCGCGCACCGTCTCGGGCTCGCCGGCGTTGGCGACGAACGCGAACCGGTTCCCACCCAGCGGGAAGGCGCGCACGTGGACCTGGATCGTCGTCTCGACCACGCGCGCGGGCAGCTGGAGGTAGCGCTCGTCGAAGGCTCCCTCGATAACGAGGGGGCTCTCGACGAGGTGGACGACCTCCTCCAGCACACGCGCCTGATCGGCCCACGCCCCGATCGCGTCGAGGCCTTCGACGATCGTTCGGCGGCGAGCTTCGTGATCGGGCTCGACGCCGGCCTCCCGCAGCGCCTGCTCGTAGCTCTCGGCGGAAGGGATCTCCACGCGCGCGGACGTGAACCGGTGCCCGTACGAGGCGTCGCCGAGAATCGTCTCGTCGCCCAGCTTGACGAGCGTCCAGCGAACCGGCCGCGGGAACCGGAGCCCGCTCTCGTCCCAGCGCATCGACTTGGCGAACGCGAGCCCGCGGAGGATCGCGTCGACCTGCTCGGGCAGCACCTCGGCGAGCGGCTTGCCGGGAACCTCGACGCCGAGGAGGCCGTCGCGCTCCTCGAGCTCGGCGACCGCCACGCCGTGCCGGCGCGCAAAGCCCTCCGCGGCCTGTTCACCGACCTTGACCGGCGGGCCCTTGACCCAGGCATCGGGCGTGCGCTCCGGAACGTCGTCGACCAGCACGGCCAGTCGGCGCGGCCCGACAAGGACACGCGACGCCTCGACGCCGAGCGTTCGCCGGCAGAGCTCGGGAAGCTGCGCCTCCGCCTCGTCGCAGGCCCAGGCGGGAAGCTCCTCGCAGCCGATCTCAAGCAGGAGCGTCGTCATTCGTCCCCACGTAGAGCTGCGTGACCGCGCGCGCGAGCTTGCGGACGCGCCCGATGTAGGCGGCGCGCTCGGTCGCCGAGAGGGCGCCGCGGGCATCGAGCAGGTTGAACAAGTGCGAGGCCTTCAGCACCTGGTCGTACGCGGGCAGTGAAAGCCCCTTCTCGAGCAGGTGTATGCACTCGTCCTCGTGCTCCGCGAAGCGGCGCGTGAGCACGTCGACCGGCGCCTCCTCGAAGTTGTAGACCGACCACTGCCGCTCGCTCTCGCGGTACACGTCTCCCCAGGTCACGCCCGGGGCCCACTCGAGGTCGAACGCGCTCCGCTTTCCCTGGAGGAAGAGCGCGAGTCGCTCGAGCCCGTACGTCATCTCGGCCGAAACGACCTCGACGTCGAGCCCGCCGAGCTGCTGGAAGTACGTGAACTGCGTGATCTCCATGCCGTCGCACCAGACCTCCCAGCCCAGGCCCCAGGCGCCGAGCGTCGGCTGCTCCCAGTCGTCCTCGACGAGACGGAGGTCGTGCTTCACGAGGTCGACGCCGAGCGCCCCCAGCGAGCCGAAGTACTGCTCGAGGACGTCGTCGGGCGAGGGCTTGAGGATCACCTGGTACTGGTAGTGCTGCTGGAAGCGGTAGGGGTTCTCGCCGTAGCGGCCGTCGGCCGGCCGGATGGCGGGCTCGACGTAGGCCACGCGCCAGGGATCGGGGCCGAGGCAGCGCAGGAAGCTCGCCGGGTTGGACGTGCCCGCCCCCAGCTCGGTGTGGTACGGCTGCATGAGGACGCAGCCGCGCTCGCCCCAGTAGGCCTGGAGCGCACCGATCATCTCCTGGAAGTTCACGCCACGAGACTATGACTCAGCGGGCGGCGAGCGTCCGCAGGCGGAAGCCGCCGTGGTACTCGTACGACGCGGTGATCACGCGCAGAGCCTCCCGCGCCGCGGGGCGGGCGATCTCGGCCTCGGCGAGCGGGCGCGCCAGCAGACCCTCGATGCCGCGGATCCCCCCGCGCGAGAGCGGCAGCGAGTCCGCGCCGCAGCGCTCGCAGACGGCCCCGCCCGCCCGCGGCGAGTAGCCGACGAGCGGGCCTTCGGCCCCGCACTCCGCGCAGCTCGTCAGGTGCGGCAGGTAGCCCGAGAGCCAGAGCAGCTTCAGCTGGAACGAGAGCCCGAGCGGGTCTAGAGCGGGCTCCTCGGCGCGCGACGGCGGAGTCGCATCGAGCGCGTCGAGGAAGCGCGTGAGCGCCGCGAACGCGCGCGGGTTGCGCTCCTGCTCGATGAAGAGCCGCAGCATCGCCTCGAGCCCGACGAGCCCGACGGAGAGCCGGTACGGATCTTCGCGTGCGTCCCGGTGCGCGCGGACGAGCTCGGCGCCCGTCACGGTCGCCAGCTCGCCGCTCCCCTGATGGAGGAGCAACTCGGCGTGGCTGAGCGGCTCGAGGCGCGCACCGAAGCGCGACTTCGTCCGTCTGATTCCCTTCGCCACGGCGCCCACCCGCCCGCGCTCGAGCGTATAGAGGTGAAGCACGCGGTCGGCCTCGCCGAAGCGGAACGAGCGGAGGACGACGGCCTCGGTCTTGTAGCCGCGTCCCGCCATCCGCTCAAGTGTAGAGGCGGGCCTTGTCGGAAACGGACGGGCTACCGGATCGTGACCGGGGTGCCCAGCGGCATCAGCCGGAAGAGTCGCATGACCGGGCCGTTCCGCATTCGAACGCAGCCGTGCGAGACGCGGCCCGGGAGAATCTCCGGCTGGTTCGTGCCATGGATGCCGATGAACCCGCCGCCCGGCCAGTCGGTCAGCTTCGTCGAGCGCGCGTTCAGGCCGAAGGCGCGCGGCCCGTACACCGGCGAGTAGTAGCCCGAGAGCTTCTCGCGGATGTAGAACTCACCCCCGGGAGTGGGCCACTGCGGCTGGCCGACGCCGACTCGGGTTCGGAAGACCGGCCGGCCGAAGCGGAAGAGGGTGGCCCGCAAGGCGCGACGGTCGATGACGAGCCGCGTGTGGATCGTCCGGAACGCGGTTAGCGAGCGGCGGAGCACCCACCCCGTGGAGCCGTTGGGCAGGATCGCCAGCCGGACGCGAACCCACGTCTGGCCGTTCCGGTACTGGACGCTGCTCAGGACGTGCAGCGCGTTCCGGTACAGCTCGGGTGTGCGGTACGAGATCGAGGAGACGACGCGCGTCGAGCTCGACGGACCGCGGCGTGCGACAGTGCGTCGGCGCACGAGCGCCCACTTGTAGGTCTCGTGCGCCCTGTCGCTCAGCAGCTCGCGCTTCGGGTAGACGCCCGGCGGCGGCGGGGGGCCGGGCGGCGGCCTGCCGCGCGGGCCGACGCGCACGACGAGCATCCGCTGGGCGCCGACCGCCGGAACATCGGCGGTCGCGGTAAAGGTGACGCGATACTCGCCCACCTGCGCCGCGGCCGGAGTCCAGGTGAACCTCGCGCCGGCCGGATTGCCGTCCGCCTGATGCAGCAACGAACCGCGAGGCACGGTGCCGCTCGTCCTGATCTTGATCCTCACGGCGGGACCACCAGGCGCGGTCGCCGCGAGCGGGACGGAGAGCTGCGTGTGAGCGGCGACGCCGAGGACCGCCCGCTCGGGAGGAGTGGGCGCGATCCACGACACGACGGCGTCCTGCCGCGCAGCGGTCGCCGACCCGGCGAGGGCGAAAAGCAGCACGAGACCGGAGGCGGCGAGGAGGAAGGCGGGCGCGCGCCGCACTGTGCGTATGCAGGGGATCATCCGAGAAGTGCCTGGCCGTGAAGCGGCGCCATTGTAGCCTCTCCATCGGCTTTCCGTGCTCGGCCCGAGAGGCCGTTGAGCTACGTGATCGTGACGGGCGTGCCCAGCGGCATCAGCCGCGAGAGGCGCCGAATGGCCTCGTTGTGCATCCGGACGCAGCCGTGGGAGACGGCCCCCGGGAGGATCTCCGGATGGGCGGTGCCGTGAATGCCGATGAAGCCGCCGCCCGGCCAGTCGGTGAGGACAGCCGAACGTGCGTTCGTCCCGAAGGCGATCGGGCCGTAGACGAGATCCGAGAAGCCGGTGATCCGCTCGCGGACGTAGAACTCGCCCGCGGGAGTCGGCCAGTACGACCTGCCGACCCCGACCCTTGTCCGAAAGACCGGCACGCCGCGGCGGTAGAGCGTGGCGGCGAAGAGGCCTCGGTCGATGACGAGGTGCGTCCAGATCGTGTGGAAGCTGCCGAGCGCGCTGCGCGGCACCCAGCCGGTCGAGCCGTTCGGCAGGACGGGTAGGCGGACGCGCACCCAGAGCTTCCCCTTCTCGTTGATCTGTCCCGTGAGCGCCAGGACGATGTTCTGGATGTGCTCCGGGGTTACCGGGCGCATCCGGACGAGCGCCGGAGCGCTCAGGCTGGGGCGAGCGCGCGCCGGCACCGTGCGCAGAACGGCGGCCCAGCGCGACATCCCGTTCGGCCCGTTCAGAGCGAACGGCTCGTTCGGTGAGCCCGGTTCCGAAGGCTGCACGAAGACGAGGAAGCTGCGCGGGTGCCCGTACGCGTGGGGAAGGTTGCGAGTCCGGGCCGTGAAGGTGAGGACGTGTTCCCCGGTTTGGTCGGCGGTGGGTGTCCAGCTCACGGCCGCCGTGGCCGGCCTGCCGTACCCCGCGGAGAAGGAGGCGCCGGCGGGTAGCCCTCTGTTCCCGATCAGGAGGAGCTGGGGCCGCGAGCTCGAGGCGGCGAGGTCGAGGGTGAAGGGCGAGCCGGCCGAGACGGTGAAGGCGGTGCCATCGGACGGGGTCGGGCCTCCCCATGACAGCGTGAACTTCGGCCCGGGTGACGCACCCGCTGCGCCGGCTGCGAGCGCAAGCGCCGCCACCGCCGCCAGAGTCGCTCCACTTCGCTGAATCCGCCTATTCCGAATGACCCCTCACAGTCCGAGAACCACGACGGGGCGACCTCGCGGCCGCCCCGTCGGTTCGTGCTCTCTCTCGCAGGCTAACCGGTGAAGGGCGGCCTTCGGAAGCGAACACCCTTCGCCTTCTTGACCTTCTTGCACCTTGCGCCGACCCGCTTGTAGCCCTTGCGGCACTTTGCGCGCTTCGGCTTGCCGTACTGGTCGCGCGCTGCCGTCCTGTGAAGGACGGTCACGCCGTGCGTGTGCACGACGCGCTTCGCGTTCTGCACGGCCTGGCCGGTCGCGCTCGCTGCGTACCCGAGCCCGCCGACCGACGCTAGCGCGGCGAGTACGCCGGCTGCGAGGGCACTTGCGAATGCGAGGCGGAACGAGCCGGCCCGCGAGTGGCGACCCTCATCCCGGACACGCGCTTCGAGCCGGTGCAGAAGCTCGCGGCTGGGCTGCGGCCGGTTGGCCCGCAACTCGGCCTCGAGATCCAGTCCATCTCGCTTCTTTCGCCAAGATCGCATCAGTCGGAATCCTCCCGCTCTCGATTTTTGGTGCTTGCACTCCTTACTACCGGCCCGCGTGCGATTTCCTTACAGCCGTCGGTGGCTCGCCCTCGCCCTCCAGATGCACGCGCAGGCGGCCGAGTGCGCGGTGGAGGGCGACCTCGATCGCATTCGTCTTCGCACCCTGGAGCTCCGCGATCTGGCGGGCGGTCAGGTCGGCGCCGTACCGAAGCGCGATCAGCTCGCGGTCGCGCTCCTCGAGCCGGACCACCGCGCTCGAGAGCGCAATTCGCCGCAGCGCGTCGTCCTCGAGGTCGCGGTGGTCTGAGGCCTCGAGGTGCTCGGACAGGACCTCGAGGCTCGGCGGCCGTCCGTCGACACAGCGGCGTGCGATCCCGATCAGCCAGGCGAGCGGCTCACCCTTGCGCGAGTCGAAGCTCCGGCGGTAGCGCAGGGCTCGTTCGAACGTCTCGCTCGTCAAGTCCTCGGCGTCCGGCCCGTCCCCGATCCGATAGGCGATGTATGCGTACACCCGCCGGATCAGGGGCTCGGGATTCGCGAGCGGGTCAGCGCGGAGCAGTGCCGACCTCCTCCAGATCGCTGCGGAAGAAGGGGTTCAGGCGCGCCGCCTCGTCGAGTGCGCTGCGGGCCTCCCCACCGTCGCTCACCGAGGCGAGGTCGTACCAGAGGAGCCAGTCGCGGCGGTCTTTCGAGATCGCCTTCCGGTAGCTCTCGCGGGCCTCGGTGAGGTTCCCCTCGGCCGCCTGCGTGTCGCCGAGCTGCCGCCACGGATCCGGCTGCCAGCGCCACCAGCGGGCAGCCTTGCGCGCCTGCGAGCCGGCCTCCTCGTAGCGGCCCTTGCCGAGGGCCCGCTCGCTCGCCCCGAGCGCGCTCGCGCCGATCAGCCCGACGAAGGCGATCACAGAGAGGACGAGCGCGGCCGCGACGCCGGCCCCGCGCAGCCCCAGGGGCAAGGGCGGGGGCGTCTCCCGGCCGTCGGCCGCGGCGAGAAGCGCCGCAGCGGACGTGAGCCCCACGAGCGTGACTGCGGTCATCTCCCAGTCCCAGTCGACCGCCGCGTGGGTGAGGTACGCCGCGAAGGCGGCCAGAGCGGCCGGCACGAGCGGGTGGGCCCGGCCCACGACGGCGGCGGCGAGCGGAGCGCCGAAGGCGAGCGCGAGCAGCACGAGCCCGATCGGCCCCAGCTCGGCGAGCACCTCGAGGTAGAGGTTGTGCGCGTCCCGCACCTTGTGCGCGATCCCTCGGTGCCGGAGCCAGTACTGCTCGTAACTCCCGGGCCCGGATCCGAGCACCGGGTTCGCCCGGTAGTCGTCCCAGGCCTCCTCCCAGAGCTCGGCTCGCCGGCTCCCGGAGAAGGTGAACAGCCGCTGGTTCAGGTTGACGGGGTTCTCCGTCCCGGTCGCCGTGAACGAGTCGTATCCCTTGCGCACGAGCGTCACCGGTCCGCCGTAGCGCACGAAGATCGTGAGCAGCACCGCCACCGCGACGAGGACCACTGCGCCGCCGAAGGCGAGGCGGGCCGTGCGGGGTGGATGGACACGCCTTTCGGCCAGCGCCAGGCCCCCGGCTGCGAGAGCGCTCAGGCCGGCGAGGAGGAGGACGTACAGCGCGAGCCGATGCCCGTCGTGCGTGGCTGCCGAAAGAGGCGCGTCCGTCCGGGTGAGCGCGTCCTGGCGCGACGAGAGAAACACGGCGAGCGCCTGTGCAGGAGCGAGCACGAA
This sequence comes from Gaiellaceae bacterium, assembly GCA_036001625.1. Lineage (GTDB taxonomy): Bacteria > Actinomycetota > Thermoleophilia > Gaiellales > Gaiellaceae > VAXT01. The sequence continues at coordinate 52,432 of DASYUD010000038.1, read as the reverse complement.
CGCGGTCACGACGAGCTGGACGCGCCGTGGATCGACCGCCACCGCAACCGCCAGCCCGATCGCTCCTGCGACCCAGGCACCCCGGCTGAACGTGAAGTAGACGGTCGAGAGCAAGATCGGCAGTGAGGCCGAGGCGAGCATCCGGCCGGCGAGAGCTCGGCCCCGAGCTGCGAAGCCGAGCGCGAGCAGCGCGCCCATCGCGGCGAAGATCCCGAGCGCGTTCCAGTATGTGAGCGGCTCCTCGAGCCGGTAGCCGGCAATCGGGTCGTACACGCCGAGCCGCTCCGGAAAGAGCCGCGTCGCCAGCCCGTAGGCCGAGGCGATGGCGACGGCGACGAGCGTCGCCGCGAGCACCCACGGCACAGTCTGCCGGCGAACGACGAGGACGAGGGCGGCGAGCGCGCCGACGTAGAGCAGCACGCGCTGGCCCTCGAGCAGAGAGCGACCCGTCTCCTCGCTCCAGAGGAGCCCGAGCCAGGTCCAGGCGCCGAAAGCGGCGAGCCCGGCGAGCGACGCGAGGGCGAGCGTCGACGGGCGCGTTGCCTCGCCGAGGACGAGGTATCCCGCGACGAGTGTGAGCGCGGCGAGCGAGCCCCACCCCCACGCCGTCGGGAAGTAGCCGCCGTTCGCAAACGCGACGAAGGCGACCGAGAGGGCCGCGCCGACGCCGACGGCCAGCTCACGCACGCGGGGGAGCGCTCGGAAGGGCCGCACTGCGGCTGAGGTTGCGTTCGCCATGGCTCCGGGGCTTGTCCGCCTCTTCAGAGAGTAGTCGGCGTCTCAGAAGACGAGAGCGAGCCCTTTCTGTTCTGCGTGTCTAGCGCTGACAGCCCGGGCAGTACCACGTGCCGCGGCCCGCCACCCGCGTCTTCTCGATCGGCGTGCCGCAGCGCGGGCAGGGCTCACCCGCGCGTCCGTACACGCGGAATTCGTCCTGCATGGAGCCCTCGGAGCCGTCGGCCCCGCGGTAGTCGCGGAGCGTCGCCCCCTGGCGCGCGATCCCGCGGCGGAGAGAGCGACGAACGGCGCGGACGAGAGCACGAAGCTCGTCGGCGGTGAGATCCCGGCCGGGGCGAAGCGGGTGCAGGCGCGCCCACCAGAGCGCTTCGTCCGCATAGATGTTTCCGAGACCCGCGAAGAGCCGCTGGTCGAGCAGAAGGGCCTTCAGCGGGGCGCGGCGGCCGGAGAGACGATCGACGAGCGAGCGGGCGGTAAGCGAGGGGCCGAGCGGTTCCGCGCCGATGCGGGCGGCGAGATATGGCTCCAGCTCGTCGGGCTCGAGGAGGAGCCACGTTCCGAAGCGGCGAACGTCGCGATAGACGACGTCCGACCTGTTGTCTAGCCTGACGACAGCCCTGCGGTGCGGATCCTCGGCCGAGGCGCCGTTTCGGAGGTGCAGCAGGCTTCCCGTCATCCGGAGGTGAATCAGGAGAACGCGCTCGCTCTCGAATCGAACAACCAGATACTTGCCGCGCCGGCCCAGCGCGGCGACCTTCTCCCCCTCGAGCTCGGCGGCGACCTCCCGGGGCTCGTAGGGACGAGTCAGGCGTGGATCGTCGATCTCGACGTGCTCGAAGGTGCGCCCGACGAGGTGCGGCTCGAGCCCGGCCCGGATCGTCTCGACCTCAGGGAGCTCGGGCACCCGCGCAGCGTAGCGGTGTAAAGCGTGCGCCTAGCCTAGGCGAGCGTCTCGAGAACGATCGGTGTCGGCGACTGCGGCTCGGCAGAGATCGTGACGAGCTCGCCGACCCGCTGGGCGGCTCGGTCGGCAGCCTCCTCGTCGCGGGCGTGGATCTCGGCCAGCGGCTGACCGGGCTCGACCCCGTCGCCGCGCTTCGCCCAGCAGCGGATCCCGACCGCGTGATCGATCGGATCCTCCTTCGTGCGGCGCCCGGCACCGAGCTCCAGGGCGACACGTCCGAAGCCCATCGCCGAGACGCCGGCGACGAAGCCCTCGCCCTCGAAGGTCAGCTCACGCACGACCGACGCTGTCGGCAGCGCGTCGGGCGCGGGATCGCCGCCCTGGGCTTCGATCCATCGCTCGAACGCGGCCAGGGCGGAGCCGTCGTCGAGCGCGACCTCGGCCCGCCGCATTCCCTCCGCGGGGTCGACTCCGAGATCGGAGAGCGCAAGCAGCCTCCCTGCGGCCTGAATCGCGAGCGCGAAGAGGTCGGGGGCGGTCTCCTCGCCGGCGAGCATCGCTCGGGCTTCCTCGACCTCGAGCGCGTTGCCGATCGCCCAGCCGAGCGGCTGGTCCATGCCGCTGAGAAGGCAGACGACCTGTCGACCGGCTCCTCGCCCCAGCTCGAGCATCGCTTCGGCGAGTATGCGCGCGTCCTCGATCGACTTCATGAAGGCGCCGTCCCCCACCTTCACGTCGAGGACGATCCCTTCGGCGCCGGCGGCGATCTTCTTCGACATGATGCTCGCGGCGATGAGAGGGATGCTGTCGACCGTCGCCGTCACGTCGCGTAGCGCGTAGAGGCGCTTGTCGGCCGGGACGAGGTCGGGGGACTGACCGATGATCGCGAGGCCGACCTCGCGCACCTGCTCGACGAACTGCTCGTTCGAAAGCTCGACGCGAAAGCCCGGGATCGACTCGAGCTTGTCGAGCGTCCCGCCTGTGTGCCCAAGGCCGCGGCCGCTCATCTTTCCGAACGGCACACCGCAGGCCGCGACGATGGGGCCGACCACGAGCGAGGTCTTGTCCCCCACCCCCCCGGTCGAGTGCTTGTCGACGACTGCGCGGCCGAGCTCCGCGCGTAGGTCGAGGGTCGAGCCGCTGCGGACTAAAGCCTCGGTCAGCGCCAGCGTTTCCTCGGCAGAGAGCCCGCGGAAGTAGACCGCCATGCAGAAAGCGGCGAGCTGGTAGTCCGGGATCTCTCCGCGAGCGTGGCCGAGGACGAGTTCGGTGATCTCCTCCGGCTCGAGTTGGCCGCCGTCGCGCTTCCGCTCGATGAGCTCGGCGGCCCGAATCACGGACGGACGGTGTTCGGATCGTCGAGCTTCACGGCTCGACGATCGGTAGACCTGGTATCCCTCTCCGTGGGGCCTTCCCTCCGAGCCAGCGGTTGACGGTGGCGCCAACGTCCGCGAACTCGCCTTCGTGGATGCGCCCCGCGGCGTTCTTGCCCGCGACGTAGGTGAGAAGAAGCGCATGCTCGCGTGAGTGGTCGGTCGACGGAGTCGTCGGGTCGCAGCCGTGGTCGGAGGTGAGGATCAGGAGATCGCCCGGCTCGAGCGCGGCCAGGATGTCGGGAAGGCGCCGGTCGAAGTCCTGGAGGCAGCGGTGGAAGTTGACGGGATCGTTGCGATGGCCCCAGAGCATGTCGGTCTCGACGAGGTTCACGAAGACGAAGCCCTCGTCGAGCTCGCACAGCAGGCGCTCGGTCTGCGTGATGCCCTCGACGTTCGACCGCGTCGGATGCGACTCGTCGATGTCGCAGCCGGCAAAGATGTCCCTGATCTTGCCGACGCCGTGCACCTTCGAGCCGGCCTCACGGACGAGGGTGAGGTAGTTCGGCTGTTTCGGCTTCAGCGACCAGTCGTGCCGGTCCGGCGTGCGAACGTAGTTGCCCGGCTCGCCCATGAAGGGCCGGGCGATGACCCGGCCGACTGCGTGTTTCCCGGCCAGGATCTCGCGGGCGATCTCGCACCCGCGGTAGAGCTCGTCGAGGGGAATCGTGTCGACATGGGCTGCGATCTGAAAGACCGAGTCGGCCGATGTGTAGACGATCCACTTCCCCGTGCGCTGGTGCTCCTCCCCCAGCTCCTCGATGATCTCGGTCCCGGAAGCGTGCTTGTTGCCGAGGACCCCGCGACCAGTGGCGTGCATGAAGGGATCGATGACCTCGAAGGGGAAGCCGTGCGGATAGGTCGGCATCGGCTGAGGCGTCACGATGCCCATCAGCTCCCAGTGGCCCGTGCTCGTGTCCTTGCCGCGCGAGCGCTCGACGAGGCGGCCCGCAACCGCGGGCGCGCCGGGCTGCGGCGGGCAGCCCTCGAGCGGCTCGACGTTGCCGAGCCCGAGCGCCTCGAGATTCGGCAGGTCGAGCCCGCCCACTGTGCGCGCCACGTTGCCCAGGGTGTCTGAGCCTTCGTCGCCGAACTCGGCCGCGTCAGGCAGCTCACCCGCGCCGACCGCGTCCAGCACGATGACGCACGCGCGGGACATGGGGCTATTCTAGGTCGGTGATGGGAACCGTCCTCGGCCTGCTCGGACTGATCGTCTTCATCGCCGGCGTGATCGCGTTCGCCGCCGGTGTGACCTGGCTCGTCGTCAAGGTGTTTCCCACCGGCAGCCGGCAGAAGCCCGAATCACAAGCGTCGTAGCGCTCAGACCGGAGAGAGCGGGAGGACGTCCTCGAGCGGCGCGTACGCGAGACCGTGCGCCTCGGCGACCGCCTTGTACGTCACCTTCCCCTCGAGCACGTTCACGCCCTGCGCGAGCGCGTGGTCGCGTGCGACCGCCTCCGGCAGACCGTGCCCGGCGATCGTCTCGACGTACGGCAGCGTCGCATTCGTCAACGCCTTGGTCGCGGTGATCGGAACGGCTCCGGGCATATTCGTCACGCAATAGTGAGTCACGCCCTCGACGACGTAGACGGGCTCGGAGTGTGTCGTCGGCCGTGACGTTTCGAAGCACCCTCCCTGGTCGATCGCGACGTCGCAGACGACGGACCCCTTCTTCATGCCGCCGACCATCTCGCGCGTCACGAGCGTCGGTGCGAGGGCGCCGGGGATGAGGACGGCCCCGATGACGACGTCCGCGTCGGCGACCGACTCCTCGATCTGGAGGCTCGAGGACATGAGCAGCGTCACCCGGGCTCCGAGCACCTCCTCCAGGTGTCGCATGCGGTCGATCGAGCGCTCGATGATCGTCACGCTGGCGCCGAGGCCCAGCGCTATGACGGCGGCGTTGTAGCCGACCATCCCGCCGCCGATGACGACGACGTTGCCGGGCGCGACGCCGGGTACACCGCCCAGCAACAGGCCCCGCCCGCCGAGAGGCTTCTCGAGAAAGTAGGCCCCGGCCTGCGCAGCGAGCCGGCCGGCGATCTCGCTCATCGGCGCGAGTAGTGGCAGCGCGCGGCTGTCGGTTTCCACCGTCTCGTACGCAACGGCGGCCGTCCCGCTCTCGAGAAGCGCGCGCGTCAGCTCGTCGTCGGCTGCAAGATGGAAGTAGGTGAAAAGGACGAGGCCGTCGCGGAGGTGCCGGTATTCCGCGGGGAGAGGCTCCTTCACCTTCAGCAGCAGATCGACCTCGCTCCAGACGTCATCGACGGAAACGGTCTGGGCGCCCACCGCCTCGTACGACGAGTCCGCGAAGGCGCTGCCCTCTCCGGCGCTCTCCTCGACGAAGACATCGTGCCCCTGCTGGATCAGCTCACGCGCGCCGGCCGGAGTCAGTGCGACGCGGTACTCGTCGGCCTTGATCTCCTTTGCGACGCCGATCTTCATGCGGGGCCGGCAACCTTACCTGGCTCACGCCTGGCGCACTCCCGTGCGACACGCGTGCGATTTTCGCCGCTACGGTGAAACCGGAGGGCGGCCCGCGGCCGGCCCCGGGGAGATGTCCCCAGCGGTCAAGTCCGCGCGAGGCGCTCCACAAGCAGGCGCTCCTCGGCGCCGAGCCACGGCGGGTCGCCGGCGGCGGCATTCGCACGGGCGTGCTCGGGGCTGCGGGTTCCCGGGATCACCGCGTCGACCCGCTCATCCGAGAGCGCCCACTTCAGCAGCGCCTGGGGCCACGTCGAGACACCGAGCTCCCGGAGCGGCGCGAGCTCCTCGGCAGGCCGCAGGCCCGGCAGCCGCGACGCGCCTCCGAGGGGCCGCATGACAATCACGGCGATGCCGAGCTCCGCTGCGAGCGGGAGCAGCTCGCGCTCACAGTCGCGCTCGAACGGGTTGAGCGGAACCTGGAGGACCGAAAAGCGACGGGTCTTCAGCGCGCGGGCGACCTCGTCGAAGGCTGACGGCTGCCAATGCGTCACCCCGAGGCGGTCGATGCGTCCAGCGTCGCGCTCTTCCTCCAGCCACGGAAGATGCTTCTCCCAGCCGACGAGGTTGTGAATCTGCTCGATCTCGACCCTGCCGAACCACCGGAGCTGGTCGGCGAGCTGGCTGCGACCTTCCTCGACCGAGCCCGCCCAGATCTTCGTTGCGACCGTCGCCTTCCCACGCTCCCTGCCGAGCGCAGCGGCAAGCGACTCCTCCGCTGCGCCGTACATCGGGGAAGAGTCGAAGAGCCGGCAGCCCGATTCGAGCGCGGCGCCGACCACGCCGCGGGCGAGCTCTCGATCGGCATCGAACGTGTTCCACGTTCCGAGCCCGACGACCGGGCCGAGCCGGCGCTCCTCCATCTAGCCGGCGAGCTGCCGCGCCAGCCTGCCGGCGGCGAACGCGGCGGCGAAGAACCAGGGATCCTCCTCCGGGCCGCGGCCCATGTGCTCGAGCGGCAGCCCCGAACAGGCCTCGCGCCAGCCGGTGACGTCGACCTCTTCGTAGGCGGCGAGCCACGGAGGAGGCGCCAGGCCGGCCGGCCAGGCCACGGCGACCTCGCCGAGGCAAAGCCCGAGAGCCGCGCGGGTGTGGTGGGACACGCCTCGATGCCGCTCTCTCGCATCACCGTGCGAGACGCGAACGGCAAGCACGGGCGTGCCGGAGAGAGCGCTCGCCGCGTTCGCCGCCTCGGCCGCGCCGACGCCTCCGTGGCCGAGCGCCGACGCCGTGCCGACGATCCCGAGCCCGACTGCGCAGACGGCGGCCTCGAACCCTTCGGCGGCCGCCCACGCCAGCGCGGAGGCGACCCCGACGGCCTGGGCGTCGCCGTCGAAGCAGGCGCCCGCGGCAACGGCAACCTCGACGAGGCCGCGCTCCTTGAGCGCACGCACAGCGTCCGAGAGCGAGACCGGCAGCGCCCCGCCCCCGAGCTGGACGTAGGCGACCCGCATCCCTTGGCCGATGCCGGCGCACGCCGGTGCAACCTGGGAATGCAGCGAGCAGCACACCACCGGCATTCCTCCGAGAGTCTCTGCAAGCTCCGCCTCCTCTTCCACGTGACGCATTGCCGCTTGCACCGGCGAATAGGGAAGCGTCATTACGTGCGCACCCGGTTCGGGTGCGAGATCGAGCCCACGCGTGAGGTTGACGCAGAGGATGTCGAAGCCCCCCGAGCCGAGGCCGAGCTCGCGGCCCTGGACGTTCACGATCACCTCGTCCCCCAGCGCGACAGGGCCGGTCAGGCGCGGATAGGCGACGCACGGGACGCCGTCCACCTCGATCCGAGCGAGCCCCTCCAGCCGCTCCACGACCGCGGTGACGGTGCCGCGCCTGAGGCTAAGTGGCATCCCGTGCGGCGTCGACGAGGGCCAGCGTCACCTCGACCATGTCGTCGAGGTCGGCAACGGCAATCTGCTCGTTCGGCGTGTGGATGTTCGCCATGCCGTTCGCGAGGTTGAGGCAAGCCAGCCCACGCTCGTTGAAGACGTTCGCGTCGGCTGCCCCGCCGCTCAGCGTCAGGTGTGGCTCGTGCCCGGTTCGCTCGAGCGCGGCACAGGCGAGCCGCACGACCTCGTCTTCGCGCTTGAACCGGTAGCCGCGATAGCTCTTGTGCACCTCGGTCTCGACCTCGCATTCTGCGAGCCCCGCCGCGAAGGTGATCGTCTCGAGCATCTCGCGCACGAGGTCGGCGAGCTTGCGCTCGTCGTGCGAGCGGGCCTCGGCGAGGAACGTGCACCACTCCGGGACGATGTTCCCCGCGGTCCCGCCTTGGACAGTCCCGACGTTTGCTGTCGTCTCCTCGTCGACGCGGCCGACGCGCAGGTCGGCGATCGCGCGCGCCGCGGCGACGATCGCGGAGCGTCCGTCCTCGGGATACATCCCGGAATGCGCGGCGCGGCCGTGAAAGCGCACCTGCATCGAATGGGCGTGCGGCGCACCGAGGATCACCTCGCCGATCGGAGCGGCCTGGTCGTACACGTAGCCGAGCCGGGCGTGGAGCCTCGACGGGTCGAACGCGGCGGCGCCGTGCAGGCCGACCTCCTCTTTTGGCGTGAACAGGAGCTCGACTCCGGCATGCGGTCGACCCTCGGCGAGCACGCGCCGGGTCGCCTCGAGCATGACGGCGACCGCGGCCTTGTTGTCCGCCCCCAGAATCGTCCCGGCCGCGTTTCGCACGACGCCCTCCTCGAGAACGGGCTCGATCGGCCCGTCGGGCGGCACCGTGTCGAGGTGAGCGCAGAAGAAGAGCGGGGTTCCGCCCTCGTCCGTCGGCTCGAGGCGGCAATAGAGGTTGCCCGCGTCGGAGCCGATTCGCGGACCGGCGTCGTCCTCCGCGACCTCGACGCCGAGGTCCCGCAGGTAGGCGGTGACGCGGTCGGCCACCTCCCGCTCCTCGCCCGGTGGGCTCGGAAGGGCGGCGAGCTCCGTAAAGAGCGTGACGACGTCGAGAGCTTCCGGCGGCACTCGGCGATCTTAGGTCGACGGCGCGCCCGACCGCCCGTTACGAGAGCCCCGGCTACGCGATCGTCGTGGTCGGTACCGCGGCGCGGCCTCTGTCGAGCGTCCGCGCCAGCGCGGCGCCGACGAATTCCCGGAAGAGCGGCGCGGGCCGGGTGGGGCGCGACTTGAACTCCGGGTGAAACTGGCTTGCAACGAACCAGGGGTGATCCGGCAGCTCCACGATCTCGACGAGTCGCCCCTCCTGGAACGTGCCCGAGACGACCAGGCCGGCCTCGACGAGACGGGGCCGGAAGTGGTTGTTCACCTCGTAGCGGTGTCGATGACGCTCGTGCACGATCACCTCGCCGTACGCATCCCGCGCACGCGACCCCTCCGCGAGCTCGACCGCCTGGGCGCCGAGGCGCATCGTCCCGCCGAGATCCTCGATCTCCTTCTGCTCGGGCAGAAGGTCGATCACGGGGTACGGCGTCTCGGGGTCCATTTCGGTCGAGTTCGCACCTTCGAGACCGACGACGTGGCGCGCGAACTCCGAGATCGCGACGTGCATGCCGAGGCAGATCCCCAGGTAGGGAATGCCCCGCTCGCGCGCGACGCGGCAGGCGAGGATCTTCCCCTCCCACCCGCGCGAGCCGAAGCCGCCGGGAACGAGCACGCCGTCCACCTGCTCGAGCTCCTCCTCGGCTTCCTCGAGCGACATGCCCTCGGCGTCCAGCCAGCGCACCCTCACGCCGCAGCCGTGGTGGATGCCGCCGTGCTTGAGCGCCTCGTGCACCGAGAGATACGCATCCTGGAGCTTGACGTACTTGCCGACGAGCGCGATCTGGACCTCGCCCTCGAGCCGCCGCACGCGCTCGGTAAGCTCCTGCCACTCTCCGAGGTCGGCACGGCCCTCGGGGAGCCCGAGCTTCGAGCAGACGAGCTCGTCGAGCCCCTCCGCCTGGAGCGCCTCGGGCACGAGGTAGACGTCCGGCACGTCGCGGTTGACGATCACCGCGTCCGGCTCGATGTCGGCAAAGAGGGCGATCTTGTCGCGCAGGTCGTGAGAGAGCGCGTCGCGCGTTCGGCAGACGACGATGTCCGGATGGATGCCGATTCGCCGCAGCTCGTTCACCGAGTGCTGGGTCGGCTTCGTCTTCAGCTCGCCGGCCGCCTCGATGAACGGGACGTAGGTGACGTGGAGATAGAGGACGTTCTCGGCGCCGGCCTCGCGCCGGAACTGCCGGATCGCCTCGAGGAAGGGCAGCGATTCGATGTCGCCGACCGTGCCGCCGATCTCGCTGACGACGACGTCGGTATCGGTCGCCTCGGCGACCCGGCGGATCCGTTCCTTGATCTCGTTCGTGATGTGCGGGATCACCTGGACCGTCGAGCCGAGGTACTCGCCCTTCCGCTCCTTGCGGAGGACGGAGTACCAGACCGAGCCCGAGGTGTGGTTGGCGTTCCGAGAGAGGTTCTCATCGATGAAGCGCTCGTAATGGCCGATGTCCAGATCGGTCTCGGCGCCGTCCTCGGTGACGAAGACCTCTCCGTGCTGAAACGGGCTCATCGTGCCCGGGTCGACGTTGATGTACGGATCGAACTTCTGGACCTGAACCTTCAGCCCCCGCGCCTTCAGGAGGCGCCCGAGCGAGGAAGCGGTGATGCCTTTTCCGAGCGACGAGACGACCCCGCCGGTGACGAAGACGTACTTCGTCGCCCTCAGAGCGCCGCCCGCCCGAGCCGGTCGAAGGCCGAGAGCCCGGGCGTCCGCTCGATGAGCTCACCGAGCGACCGGCGCTCGCCGAGGAGCGTGAGCCCGGCCAGCGCCCCGATCGCCAGCCATCGAACCCGACCCGTGAGACAGCTCACGGATCTCAAGCCTAGCATCGCGCCCAGCGCGTTCGAGCCTGCGTCTCCGAGCATGGTCCTCTCGCGGAGATCGTATGGAAGCAGGAGGACGGCGCCGACCAGCGGCCCGCGCAGCAGGACTGCGCCCAGCAGATACGCCTTGAGCGCGCGTCCCGGGCGCGTGTCGAGCTGGTTGAGGAAATTCGCCGACAGCGCGAAGAGCAGGGCGCCGGAGGCCTTCCGCGTTGCGATCAACCCGAGGAGCGGGATGCCGACGAGCTTGAGGACCCCCGTTGTCCGCCCGGCCTGCAGATGGTCGCGGAAGCCTCGCTCCGGCCCACTCCAGAGGTCGTCGACGAGGCCGATCGCGGCGGTCGCACCGACAGCCGTCCCCTGGCCGACCGCCACGGTCCAGCCGATCAGCGGCAGCCGGAGGCCACGGTGGTTCACGCCGAGCGGGCCGCAGGCGAGGACCGCGTCGAGGAGCTGGCGCGCCCTGTGGGCGAATCCGCCGAGATCTCGGCCCGTCGCTCTATGGGAGACGGCCAGCTCGACTTCCTCGACGCGCAGGCCCGCTCGGAGAGCGTCGATCGTCATCCGGACCTCGCAGCCGAAGCCTGCTGCGAGCGGGAAGCAGGACCCGCGGGCGGCGGGAGACAGCGCCCGCTGACCCGAGAGCGGCTCCCGGGGGGCATAGCCGCTGCGCGCCTTCACGAGCGCACGCGCCGTGCGCTTCGCGATGCCGAAGCCGCCGCCCTGCCGCTCTGCGAACGCGGCGACCGTGACGTCGGCATCCGTCTCGAGCAGCGGGCTCAGATCCCCGCGCAGGTCGGCGTCGCAGACGACGAGAGCTCCGGCCGGGGCCTGCCGCTCGGCGAGCGAGAGCGCCTGGCCCTTGCCTCGCCGCCGAAGACGGACGACGCGTGCGCCGGCTCGTTCGGCCTCCGCCGCTGTGCGATCGCGCGAGCCGTCATCCGCGACGATCACCTGGACGCCTGGAAACACGCGCCGGAGCGCCGCGATCCCCGCCGCGATCGTCCGCTCCTCATCCCGTGCCGCGACGAGGACCGCGGCCGGGCTCGAGACCGGTTCGGCCTCAGCCACCGGCCTCCGGGGAGAGCGGTTCGATCGGCGGCATGATCCCGTCCGCGGCGGTGTCGTTGAGCCCGTAGTTCCCCGGCCGGCCACCCGCAAGGAGCAACGCGAGCGCGAGCCGCCCCGCGGGAGCGTCCACGTCGTCGACGGTCGACAGGCCCATCTCGTCCCAAACCTCGACGGCGGACGGCTCCTCGCCGCTGCTTTCGACGCCGACAACAGGCACGCCGCTCTCCGCGAGGCCGGCGTAGAGGCCGCTGAGGAAGCGGGCGGTCTCCGCTGACTGTGGGTCGACCGTGCGCATCACGACCGCTCCGTCCGCGCTCCGCTGGAGACTCGCCGCCTTCTCCTCGACGAGCAGCGATGCGAGTGCGTCCCAGCCCGGCGTGTCGGCCCCCGCCACGAACTCGCTCCCGAGCTCACGACCCAGGGCATCGAGCGCGTTGCTGCCGCGGTACTGCTCGAGCTCGGCGTGCCCGTCGAGCGCGCCGTCGATCCTCTTCTCGTCGATCGGGATCTTCAGCGCGCGCATGCGAAGCGGGGTGCGAGCGCCGGCGTCGCCGAGCACCTCCTCGACGTCGTCGCGCAGGCTCTCGTCGACGGACCCCACGAAGAGAATCGCAATTCGCTTGCCGCGCAAGCGGTTCTCGACCAGCAGGGGGTATGCGTCGTCGATGAACGCGCGGGCGGCCTTCTGCTCGCGCACGAGGTTGGCGCGCCCCTCGCCCGCGCTTTCGAGCCTGCTCTCGAGCGCGTTGATCCGCTCGCGGAGAAGGTCGCTTTCCTTCTCGTCGACGCGGCCGGAGAGCCCGACACCGACGAGGATTCCGATCAGGAGCGCGAGGAAAACGGCCGCGAGCGAGGCGACGTGGTAGCGCAGGTCGAACATGTCAGAGGCTCGCGGCAGTCTGGCAGAGCGCGTGCAACCGGGCGAGCGCCTGGCGAGGCGCTCTCCGGAGGCCCTCGAGGTCGAGTCGCCACCAGGCGGCCTCGAGCGTGAGAGCCGCGAGCGTGCGCCCATCGGTCGCTGCGAGCTGGATCTCGGCGGCGAATCCCTGCTGCAGGTCGCGCCACCCGAGCCGGCGGAGTGGCTCGATTGCGGTCAGGACGACCATCCCCTCTCCGCCGGGACGGCGAAGGAGACCGGCGGCCCGGCTGCGGGCAACCTGCCAGCGTGCGCCTTCGGCAACTCCCCGGCGGTCTGCGTGGACGCTCGCGTAGCCCGGCCACCAATCGGAGAGGTGGTACGGCTCGGCGAGAAGAGCCCAGACGTCCTCCGGGGGCGCGAGCAGCTCGCGTTCCGCCACGATCCGCACTAGTGCCCCTTCCAGTAATGCTGCCGAGCTTCCGGGTCGGGAGCACCCAGCCAGAGGCCGCACTCGCCCGCGGCCAAGGCTAGAAGCCTTGGCAAGGGCGAGGGTGGGCTCTGGCGCCGCGTGATCGCGGGCCGGAAGCCGGCGAGTATTGCTGGGAGGGGCACTAGCCGAGGCCGATCAGCTCGAGCAGGCGCCTGCCTACGAGGTCGATCAGCTCGCGCAGGTTGGGCGACACGACGACCGCGACGACGAGCGCGCCCAGCCCGGCGCCGATAAAGGCGAGGAGCGGCCAGACGCCAACCCGACGGCTGACGAGCCGCGAGACCCCCTTCGCGTCGATCAGGATCTCGCCGACCTTCAGCCGCGTCAGGAAGGTCGACGACATCCCCGCTCGATTCCGCTCGAGGAACTCGATGACGTTGAAGTGGGTGCCGACGGCGACGATCAGCTCCGCGCCCTTCTCGTGCGCGAGCAGGAGCGCCACGTCCTCGCTGATCCCGAGCGCGGGCACGATGTGGCAGGCGACGCCGAGCCGCTCGACGCGCTCGGCTCCGGGCGCTTCGCCGCCGGCGTACGCGTGGATCAGGAGCTCTGCGCCTGAGCGGAGGGCACGGTCGGAGACGGAGTCCATGTCCCCGACGATGACGTGGGGCTTGTAGCCGGCCTCGAGCAGCGCATCCGCGCCGCCGTCGACGCCGACGAGCACCGGCTTGAAGTCCCTGATGTAGGGCTTGACGATTCGCAGGTCACGCTTGTGCCCAGGCCCGCGGGCGACGACGAGGGCGTGCCGGTCGCGGAAGCGCGTCTGGATGGGCGGGAAGTCCACACCTTCTGCCAGGAACCGCCCCTCCTCGCGCAGGTACTGCATCGTGTTCTCGGCGAACGACTCCAGCGCCTCGGTCACTCTGCTCCGCTGCTCGGCGAGCGCAGCCGCGAGCTCGGCCGCCTCGAGCGTCCGTCCAGACACGAGGCAGGTGCCGTTGCGAAAGACGCTCGCCCCCCGTACCGTCAGCAGCTCGCCGTCGTCGACGTCATCGAAGAGCTCAGCTCCGGGCGCGTCGATCAGACGCACGCCGCCGCGCACGAGGAGCAGGGGCCCCGGGTTCGGGAAGCGTCCCGTCTGCGACGGAGCGACGTTGACGACGACCCGCACGCCCGAGTCGAGCAACTCTTCCGCCGAGACACGGTCGAGGTCGGCGTGGTCGATGATCGCAACGTCGTCCGGCGTCAGCCGGCGGACGAGATTCTTCGTCCGCCGGTCGAGGCGCGCCGGCCCGGTGTGCTCGACGAAGGCGCGGAGCGTGCTCATCGCACGGTTTGCAGGAACTCCTGGCCGCCGAGCATACGACGAATCTCCTCCTGACGCTCCTCCTGACCGAGCTGCTCGAGCCGCGTATGAGTCGGATCGCCGGGGATCTTCTCCACGCGGAAGTGCCGCTCGGCGAGGCTCGCGATCTGAGGAAGGTGCGTGATCGTGATCACCTGTGCGCGCTCCCCGAGCCGGCGAAGCGTCTCGCCGACAGCATGGGCCGTCTGTCCGCCGATTCCCGCGTCGATCTCGTCGAAGACCATCGTCTCGCCTCCGCCGACCGCGGCGATCGCGAGCGCGATTCGCGACAGCTCGCCACCCGACGCTGTGTCGGCGACGGGCGCGAACGAAAGGCCGGGGTTGGGCCGGATGAGGAAAGCGGCTTCGTCGGCACCGGTCGAGCTTCCCTCGCGCTCCTTGAGCTCGACGCGAAACTCGCCCTCGCCGAGCCCAATCCCCTGGAGCTCGGCCTCGACCGCCCGTGCGAACGGCTCGGCTGCCGCGCCGCGGTTCTTCCGGAGCTTCTTGGTCAGGGCCTGAGCGCGGGCCTCGACCGCGGTGAGCGCGGCAGAGGCGGCTGCGACGGGGTCGGCGCCCTCAGCGAGGGCCGAGAGCTCGGCCCGCGCTTCGGAGGCGCGCGCGAGCAGCTCGCCGTAGGTCTCACAGCGGAAGCGCCGCTTCGCCTCGGCGATCCGGTCGAGCTCTGCCTCCACCTGCTCGAGCCGGTCGGGCTCGGCCTCCAGCTCCTCGAGGAAGCCCCGGAGCTCGAGCGCGGTCTCGCGCAGGCGCACCTCCGTGTCGCGCAGCTCGTCGGCGGCGCGCCCGAGCTCGGCCGCGATCTGCCCGACTGCGGCGAGCGACTGCTCGGCCCGAGCAGCGAGCCCGGCTGCCCCCTCGCCCTCGTCGGGGGCGAGTGCGTGGACCGCGGTGCCGACGGCCTCGGCGAGCTCGCCGACGTGGCGGAGCCGCGCCCGTTCCGCGCCTAGCGTCTCCTCGGCTTCCGGCTCGAGCCCCTCCGTGTCCTCGACGAGCGCACGCAGCTCGGCGAGCCGCGCCTCCTCGGCGGCGGCGCCGTGGCTGAGCTCCTCGTGGCGGCGTCGAGCGGCGCCGAGCTCGCGCCAGGCTGCCCGTAGGTCCCGGCGCAACCGGAGCTGCTCCTCGCCCGCGAACGCGTCGAGGACGTCGAGCTGGTACGACGGGCGCGCGAGTCGCCGCTGCTCGAACTGGCCCGACATCGCGATCAGGCGCTCGCCCGCGGCCGCGAGATCCTCGCGCGCGGCGCTCCGCCCCCACGCGTACGCTCGTGTGCGGCCGTCCGCGAATACGCGGCGGGCGAGCACGAGGCCCTCCTCGCCCTCCGGCCGTAGCTCGGCGAGCGCCTCGATGCCTTCCTCTTCGAACAGGCCGAGGGACGGCTCGAACTCGGCCTCGACGTAGGCCTCCTCGGCTCCCGGGCCGACGTAGCCCGCGTCGCCCTTGGACCCCAGCAGCAAGCCGATCGCCTGCGCGAGGATCGTCTTCCCCGCCCCGGTCTCGCCGGTGATCGCGTTCAGGCCCGGTGCCGGCTCGAGCTCCGCCTCGCGGATGAGCACGAGGTTCTCGATGCGGAGCCTACGAAGCAAAGGTGTGCCGGTAGCGCTGGAAGAACGTTGCCTCGGGCAGGTGTCCGAGCAGGCTTTGCTGCTCTCCGAGCCGGACGAGCACCCGCTCGCCCGCAGCGAGCTCGCCGACGAGACGCCCGTCGACCAGGACTGCCGCCGGCACGTCGCCGGTGCGGTTCTCGATCGCCACGTCCCGCCCGCGGGGGACGACGAGAGGCCTCGCGTGCAGCGAATGCGGGGCGATGAACGTGACGACCAGCGCGTCCAGGCCCCAGACGAGGACCGGTCCGCCGTTCGAGAGGTTGTAGCCCGTCGAGCCGGAGGGAGTCGCGCAGAGCACACCGTCGCATGGGAGCGACCCGAGGTCCTCGCCGCCGACTGCCCAGCCGAGCTCGATCATGCGCCCGACGATCGAGGCCGCGGCGACGACGTCGTTCACCGCGACGTGCTTGCCGCCGCCTACCTCGGCCTCGAGCGTCGGCAGCTCGGCGACGACGTACTCGCCGGCGAAGATGCGCGCGACGCCCTCCTCGAGCGCCTCCGCCCGGATCGAGGTCAGAAAGCCGACCTCGCCGAAATTGACCCCCACGACGGGCGTGCCCGTGCCGAGCGCGCGCTGGAGCGCGCGGAGCATCGTCCCGTCCCCTCCGAGGACGACGGTCACGTCCGCGGCGGCGAGTTCGAGACCGCCGCCGTCGAGACCGTGCTTTTCGGCTTCGTCTTCCGAGAAGAGCAGCTCGACCCCGGCCTCGGCCGCGACGCGCTCGAGCCGCGGGAGCGCCTCGCCGATCGTGCTCGGCTTCCCGTGCGTTACGACCGCGGCCGTGCGCACGGCCTTAGCCGGTCGCGTCGTCGATCCAGTCTTCGAGCTCATTGGGCAGGTCTGGGTCTTCGCGGTGGACGAGGTGGAGGAAGAACTCCCGGTTCCCCTTTGGGCCGGGCAGCCCCGAGTCTACGATGCCGGCAGTCTCCCCAGGCCAGGCCAGAGCAGCCTCGGCGATCTCCCGCAGGACCCGCCGGTGCACCTCACGGTCACGGACGACTCCACGCCTGCCTACCTCGGCGCGCCCAGCCTCGAACTGGGGCTTGACGAGCACGAGCGCCTCCCAGCCGGGCCGGGCGAGCGCGAGCGCCGGGGGCAGCGCCGTGCGAACACTGATGAAGGAGACGTCGCACGTGACGAGCTCCGGCGCGAAAGGCAGCGCCGCGAGGTCGCGGGCGTTCGTCCGCTCGAGCACCGTCACGCGCGGCTCGCCGCGGAGCCGCGCGTGCAGCTGGCCGCGACCGACGTCGAGCGCGATCACGCGTGCGGCGCCGCGCTGGAGAAGCACGTCGGTGAACCCACCGGTGGAGGCGCCGACGTCGAGGCAGTCGCGGCCTGCCACCTCGACGCGGAGCACGTCGAGCGCATGCGCCAGCTTCTGGCCTCCCCGTGAGACGTACGGCGGCGGGCTTTCGACGGTCAGGTCGGCCGATTCGTCGACCTGCTCGCCCGCCTTCGAATGCCCCGGCACGAGGCCGGCCATGACGAGCGCCTGCGCCTGGGCGCGGCTCTCAGCGAGGCCGCGCTCGACGAGCAGCACGTCCAGGCGCTTCCGCACGGGTTCAGGCTAGCTCGCGGGCGCGCGACTTTTAAGGCCCGAAACGAGCTCGGCGAGAAGGGACGTGTCCGCAGGGATCTCGGCCAGACGGGCGCGAGCCCGGGCCTCGGTCTCGGCAGCGATCTCCCGGGTGCGCCCGGGCCCGAGCTCGGCGGCCAGCCCGTCCTCGTCGAGGAGATCGTCGACGATCTGATACAGGAAGCCGAACTCGGAGGCGAAGCTCCGCCAGGGGACTTGCTCTCGCTCGGGCACGTCGCCGACTGCGAGCGCGCAGCCGACCGCCGCGTCGAAGAGCCGCCCCGTCTTCAGCGCGTGCAGGCTGACAAGGTCGACACTGCCTCCTCTGACGTCGTCGTACTGGCCGCCGATCATCCCGAGCGTGGCGCGACTGAGCTCGCGGGCGACGGCCGGAGTCGGGTACGAGAGCGCGAGGGCGAGCGCCTGGGCGAGGAGCGCGTCGCCGTTGAGAATGGCCGTCGCCTCGTCGAATTGCACATGCGAGGTCGCCCTGCCCCGGCGGACCGCGTCGTCGTCGAGGGCGGGCAGATCGTCGTGCACCATCCCGAACGTGTGGACGAGCTCGACGGCGGCCGCGGCCGGGAGGAGCTCCTCCGGCTGCGTCCCGGTCGCTTCTCCGCACGCAAGGCAGAGCAAGGGCCGGATCCGCTTGCCCCCGCCGTCGAGGCTGTAGCGCATGGCTTCCGCAAGCGCTCCCAGCTCGGCGGCGAACGGGAGCGCTGCGAGGTATTCCTCGATGAGCTCCCGGTGCTCGTCCAGGCTCAGCACGCTATCCCCCAGCCTCGCGCCGGGCGCGCTCGAGCTCGGCCTCGACCTGTCTTGTGATGTCGGCGAGCTCGGAGAGGATGTCAACCGCGGCTTCGGGGTCCTCCGTCGACTCGAGGCTCGCGCGCGTCCGCTCGAGCCGGTCGAGCAACTCCTCCGCCCGTCGCAGCGCGCTCTCGCCTTCGCTCACGCCGCCCTCTCCCGGGCGATCCGGCCGAGAATGCCGTTCACGAGGCGCCCCGCGTCGTCCGACGCATAGCGCTTCGCGAGCGAGACCGCCTCGTCGATCGCGACCTCGACCGGCACGTCGCCTTGCTCGAGCTCGTGGAGGCCGATCCGCAGCACGTTGCGTTCGAGCGCACCGAGCCGGTCGGCGGTCCAGTCCTCGGACGCCTCCGTGATCTGCCTGTCGAGCTCGGGCGCGCGGGCGATCACCGCCTCAGCCGTCTCACGCGCAAAGGCGTCGACCTCTCCCTCGTAGAGCGAGGCAAGGGGCTGCCCGGTCAGATCCCACTGGTAGAGGAGGAAGAGCGCCGTTCGGCGCGCGGCTCGCCTGCCGGCCATGTCAGCCCGCGAGCGCGGGCAGACGCCCGCCCGCCTCCGCTAGGAAGCCAGTCGAGTAGCGCCCCGTTCCGAACTCTTCCGTCCGGAGGACGTCGATCGCGGCCCGCGTAGTCGTCGGCACGCCGACCACGTCGAGCTCCCCGAGCGCCCGCAGACACCTCTCGATCGCGCCGGGCCGGTCCACGTCCCAGACGATCACCTTGGCGAGCAGCGAGTCGTACTGCGGCGGCACAATCGCTCCCTCCTCCAGGTGCGTGTCAACGCGGACGCCGGGCCCGAGCGGGGCCCGGAAACGCTCGATCCTGCCGGGCACGGGCAGGAAATCACGGGTGGGGTCCTCGGCGTTGATGCGCGCCTCGATCGCGTGGCCCCGCCGCTCCGCGCGGCCCGTGGTCCGAAGCGCCTCGCCCGCCGCGATCCGGAGCTGCTCCCGGACGATGTCGATTCCCGTCACGAGCTCGCTAACGGGGTGCTCGACCTGGAGCCGCGCGTTCAGCTCGATGAAGTAGAACGAGCCGTCCGGACCGAGCAGGAACTCGAACGTGCCGGCGTTCCGGTAGCCGATCGCTCGCACAGCGTGTTCGGCCGATCCCTCCATCTGCTCGCGGATCTCGGGCGTGACCGCCGGGGAGGGCGATTCCTCGATCAGCTTCTGGTGGCGACGCTGAATGGAGCATTCGCGCTCGCCGAGTGTGAGGACGCCACCGTCTGCGTCGGCGAGGACCTGGACCTCGACGTGGCGCGCGGGGGCGATCGCCTTCTCGAGGTAGAGGCCCGGCTCGCCGAATGCGCTCTCCGCCTCGGCCGCCGCGGTCTGGAACGCGCCCTCGAGCTCGTCCGGCTCCCGCACGAATCGCATCCCTTTCCCGCCCCCGCCCGCGATCGCCTTCAGCAGAACGGGATAGCCGACCTCCTCGGCGGCCGCGCCGGCGTCGTCGAGGGTCGTCGCTCCTTCCGTTCCGGGCACGACGGGAACGCCGGCCGCAGCCAGCTCGAGCTTCGCGGCTGCCTTGTCGCACATCCGAGCCATCGTCTGCGCCGTGGGGCCAACGAAGACGAGCTCGTTGTCCGCGCACGCCTCCACGAAGGCCGGGCTCTCGGCGAGGAAGCCCCATCCCGGGTGGACGGCGTCGCAGCGGGTCGTCGTCGCGGCGGCGACGATCGAGGGGATCTTCAGGTAGCTCTCGCCGGCGGGCGGCGGCCCGATGCAGACCGCGCGGTCTGCGAGCCGCGTGTGGAGAGCGCCGGCGTCGATCGTCGAGTAAACGGCGACCGCTTCGATGCCGAGCTCGTGGAGGGCGCGGATGACGCGAACGGCGACCTCCCCGCGGTTCGCGATGAGCACTCTCGAGAACACCGGCTAGAGCGCGTCGAGCGGACGGGCGATTGCGGGCTCGAGGTCGAAGAGCGGCTCGCCGTATTCCACCGCTTGGCCGTTCTGGACGTGGATCGCGCGGACGATTGCCTCGATCTCGGCCTTCACCTCGTTCATCAGCTTCATCGCCTCGAGGATGCAGAGCGTCTGGCCGGGCACGACAGCGTCGCCCTCCTCGACAAACGGCGGCGCGCCAGGTTGGGACCCTCGGTAGAACGTCCCCACCATCGGGGCCTCCACCCGAACGAGCCCGTCGGCGGAAGGCGGAGGAGCGACCGGCTCGGCCTCGCCGAGCTCGAGCGGTCCGGCCTCGTTCGGCGGCGGGAGAAAGCCTGGCTCCTCGGTCCGTCGCACGGAGACGCGGGTTCCACCCTCCTCGACGGAGATCTCGGCGATGCCCGTCTCCTGGACGATGCGCACGATCTCACGGATGCGCTCGGCGCGAGATTGATCGACGCCGCCGCCGACCAGCGTCTCCTCGCCGCTCGTCCGGTCACGGATCGCGTGCAGCAGGGCCTCAGCCTCGTCGCCGAAGAGCGCGAGAAGGAGCAGCTCCTCCTCGCTTGCCGCAAGGCCGGCGGCCTCTTCGCGGATCGACTCGAGGTCGACTGCGGACGCCTCAGGCGGCGTGCCGTCGAAGAGGAGGGCGACCGCACGCTGAACGGTCGAGTCGATGGGGCCGGGCGGATTCCCGAAGCGGCCGTCGAGCAGCGCGCGGAGCTCGTCGACGACCGTCTGGTAGCGGCTCGCGGAGAGGACGTGGACGAGCGCCTGAGATGCGAGAATCTGCCCGATCGGCGCAGCGAGGGGTGGAGATCCTGCCTCCTTCCGGATCACGGCCAGCTCTTCGAGCACCTCGTCGATCCGGTCGACGGCGGCATGCGCGAGCAGTCGCGTCTCGATCGCCGCGACGAGCCCGGCAGGCAGCTCGTGCTGCGCGGCGCGAACGGCGATGCGCGGCGCGAGCGGGGTCACCGCCTCGTCGCCGATGTGCTCGTCGATGATCTCGGCAGCCTGCCAGAGCGTCTCGACCCGTACGCCGCTGTCGAGGCCGAGACCGGTCAGCGCCGTGGCGAGCGCCTCGCCTGAGACCCGGTGAAGCGTGAGGGCAATCGGGTAGACCGCGCAGGCGATGCGGTCGGCCCCGGCGCGCGCCGCCTCGAGCGCAGCCGCGAGGCCGTTGCCAGCCGCGCCCTGGCAGTAGAGGCCGACCGGCAGACCGCTCTCCTCTGCGAGCGCAGAGATGAGCTCATGGGCGCGCGCCGCCTGGAGCGCACCGGCCGGGTCGTGCAGGAGGATCCGGGCAGCGCCGAGCTCCGGCAGCATGCGGGCCCGCTCGACGAGGCGCTTCGTCTCGCCGGTCTCCCCCGGGCTGTACATGAGCCCGGCGTCGAACTCCCGGCCGGCGGCGGTGATCGCCTCGCCGGCCTCGCGGAGATTCGAGACGTCGTTCAGCGGATCGTGGAGGCGGAAGACGTCGATGCCGCTCTCCGCGGCGCTCGCGACGAAGCGGCGCGCGAAGTCGCCGCCGACGGGGCGAGAACCGACGAGGAAGCGGCCGCGGAGAGCGAGGCCGAGCGGCGTCGTCGTGCGCGCCTTGAGGGCGCGGATCCGCTCCCACGGGCTCTCCACGCCCCGGCGCACAGCGCTGTCGAAGACGCCCCCGCCGGAGACCTCGAGGTAGGCGAAGCCTGCCCCGTCCAGCAGCTCGGCGAGCCGCAGGAGCTCCGCCGTCGGCACACGCCCGGCAAGCGGCTCCTGGCTAAGGAGTCGGATGGTTGTGTCGACGAGGGCCGGCATGGGGAGAGGGTAACTCTCAGCCTGCGAGCGCGCCCGGCGCGGAGCGCCGGCTGCCGGGCAGTCGTCCTACGCTCGCGAGATGTAGCGGCGCTCGCGGGGATCGACCTTGATCCGGTCGCCGGGGTTTACGAAGAGCGGCACCTGGACGACCGCCCCTGTCTCGAGCGTCGCGGGCTTCGTGACGCTGGAGACGGTGTCGCCCTTGATGCCGGGCTCGGTCTCGGCTACGGACAACTCGATCGAAGAGGGAAGCTGAAGCCCCGAGGGACGCCCGTCCACAGTCAGGATCTGCACGGAGGTCGACGGCGGGATGAACTCGAGCTCGCCGGCGACGCTGGCGCGTGGAAGCGAGAACTGCTCGTAGGTCTCCTCCTCCATGAACACGACGTCGTCGCCCGAGTCGTAGAGGTACTGCGCGTTCTTCATCTCGGTGTGCATCCGCTGGAACTTCTCGCCCGCACGGAAGGTCCGGTCGACGGTCGCACCGGTCGTGAGGTTCTTGAGCTTCGTGCGGACGAATGCGCCGCCCTTGCCCGGCTTCACGTGCTGGAACTCCACGATCCGCCAGACGCCGCCGTCCACCTCGATGTGCATCCCGTTCTTGAACTGGTTCGTGTTGACGGTCTCGGCCAAGGGACCCGAAATCTAGTCGACCTCGAGCAGGTCCTTCGTGAAGGAGGTGAGCACCTCCGGCTCGCCGTCGCGGACAACGACGAGGTCCTCGATGCGAATGCCCCCGATCCCGGAGAGGTAGATGCCCGGCTCGACGGTGACGACGTTGCGAGCGGCGAGGGTGTCTCGCGACTCCCTTGCCAGTCGCGGTGCCTCGTGGACCATCAAGCCGACCCCGTGGCCGAGGCCGTGCCCGAACGCCTCGCCGAAGCCGGCCGCCTCGATGCGATCCCGCGCGGCGGCGTCGACGCCGGGGCCGGACGCGCCGGGCCGAGCCGCGGCTACTCCGGCCAGCTGAGCGCCGAGGCAGACCTCGTATGCGCGCTTGAGATCGTCCGGGAGCGGCCCGGTGGCGAAGGTGCGCGTACAGTCGGAGCAGTAGCCCTCGATCGTGCAGCCCGCGTCCACGATCACGGTCTCGCCGCGCCCCACCTCGCGATTACCCGGCACGGAGTGCGGCTTCGCCGCGTTCGGGCCGGCGGCGACGCTGACCGGGAAGGCCGTGCTTTCGCCTCTGCCGTCGCGCAGGAGCTGCTCCATCCGCCAGGCGAGCTCGCGCTCGGTCTGCCCGATGAGCCCGCCCTCGTCCGCGAAGCGCTCGAAAGCGATGTTCGTGATCCCGGCCGCCCGCCGGATCGCCTCGAGCTCCCAGTCGTCCTTCGCCGCACGCAGCTCCTCCACGAGGCCGTAGCGCGGCACGGGCTCGAGGGCGCCGGCGTACAGCCGCGCGTAGCGCTCGAAGGTGAGCGAGGACGCCTCGAAGCCGATGCGGCCCGAAAGCAGCTCCGAGAGCGACTGGAAGAGATCGCGCTTCGTCTCGACGAGCTCGACGCCCTCGATCTCCCGGGCGGTCTCCGCGTAGCGGGAGTCGGTGAAGAGCTGGACGCGCTCCGGCTCGACGAGCAACGCTGCGTTCGAGCTCACGAGCCCGCACAGGTAGCGGACGTTGGCCGGATCCGAGACGAGCAGAGGCTCCTCGAGCCCTGCGCGAAGGCGGTCGACGCGCTCGTTCACGACTGCCTCACAAGGAACTCGAGCGCCGCGCGGTAGCCCTCGGGCCCGTGCCCGAGGACCCGTTGCGCGGCGAGGTCGGCGATCACCGAGGTGCGCCGCCACTCCTCACGCTGCTCGGGGTTCGAGAGGTGTACCTCGACGAGCGGGCCCGGGAAGAGCTCGAGAGCGTCCCGGATCGCGTAGCTGTAGTGCGTCCAGGCACCCGGATTGGCGATCACTCCTTCGGCCCAGTCGAGCGCTTCGTGGCACCAGCCCACGTACTCGCCCTCGCTGTTCGTCTGCCGGCAACGGACCGTGCAACCGAGCTCCCCCGCCCAGCCCTCGATGCGCTGCTCCAGCTCGTGAAGCGAGAGCCCTCCGTAGAGCGCGGGATCTCTGCGCTCGAGGATGTCGAGGTTGACCCCGTTCAGGACGTCGACGCGCATTGGGCCACTCTAGTGCGCGATCAGAGATTCGAGCGCACGGCGCGCATCGGCC
Organism: Gaiellaceae bacterium; assembly: GCA_036001625.1. Classification (GTDB taxonomy): domain Bacteria; phylum Actinomycetota; class Thermoleophilia; order Gaiellales; family Gaiellaceae; genus VAXT01. Next base: position 28,535 of record DASYUD010000038.1, on the reverse strand, counting down.
TCGGGAACGGCCTCCACCTTCGGTCGGCCCGGTGCATCGAGCAGTACGAGCCGGACTTCGCCGTCCGCCCGCTTCTTGTCCCCCAGCAGCGCGGCCCAGGCCAGCTCGGGATCGACCCGGACCGGCTTGGGCGAGAGCACCTCCTCGACGCTTGCCGTATCGAGTCCCGAGAGGCGAAGCGCCGCCATGAGCCCGAGTGCGACCGCATCGCCGTGGCGCAGGGATCCCGACGCGGTCTCCAGCGCATGGCCGAACGTGTGCCCGAGGTTGAGCACCGCACGCCGACCCTCCTCGTACGGATCCGAGAGCACGACTGCGGCCTTGTACGCGGCGCAGGCGGCGACCATCTCCTCCTCCTCGAGCGACCAGAGCTCCGCGCCGGCGAGGAGCCCGGTCTTCACGACCTCGGCCAGGCCCGCGCGCCGCTCCTCGGCCGGAAGCGTCCGCAGAAGGTCCGGGTCGATGAGCACGCGCTCGGGGAAGTGGAAGGCGCCGACGAGATTCTTCCCGCCGAGATCGATGCCCGTCTTGCCGCCGATCGCGGCGTCAACCTGGCCTGTGAGGCTTGTCGGCACGGCGATCCAGGGCACGCCGCGGAAGTAGGTGGCGGCGACGAAGCCGGCTAGGTCGGTCGTCGAGCCGCCGCCGATTGCGACGACCGTCCCGTTCCGGTCGAGGCGAAGCGCGCTCCAGAGCCGCTCGGCGACTGCGAGCGTCTTCGCTTCCGGGCCGCCCGGCACGGGATGGACCGGGCCCGTGATCGCCGGGTGATGGAGCTCGAGAACTCGCTCGTCGACGACGATCTCCGTCGGGCCGGTTGCGACGAAGCGCACCCGGTCGAGCAGGCCGCGGCGAATCTCGATGCCGAGACAAGCGCGAACAACCTCGGCGGCCGAGTGGGCCGATGCGTCGGCGACCTCGTCGTAGCGGTCGTCCCGTTCCGCGAGGAGCTCGCGGAAGGACCGTTCGTCCCGGGCAAGCGGCCTCCCGCTCTCACGCACTCGCTCCCAGGCGTCGTCGGCCATCACCGGCAGCCAGACGGTGAACTCCTTGCGAAGCCACTCCCGCACGGCCGGGGTTGTCACGGCGCCGCCGCCGAGCGCGACCACCGCCGGCTCGCGCCGAGCGAGAACCTCCGCGACCACGGCCTCTTCGACCCGACGGAACTCCGCCTCGCCTGCGGCGAAAAGCTCGGCCAGCGGGCCGTGCCGGAGCTCGATCTCCTCGTCGGTGTCGACGAAGGGACGCTCCGTCAGACGCGCGACCTCGGCGCCCACCGTCGACTTCCCGGCTCCCATGAAGCCGACGAGGACGAGGTGCCCGTCTAGCGCGCCGACCACGGGATGCGCTCGATGTAGGCGCGGTGCGCCGCGACGAAGTCTCCGAGCGCGTCGCCGCCGAACTTCTCGCGCGCGGCTCGCGCCAGCTCGAAGGCGACCGATGCCTCGGCGACGACGGCCAGCGCCTCGACGGCCGCCACGTCGCTTCGCTCGACGAGCGCGTCGGCGGGCTCGCCGGTGTCGAGGTCGACCGAGCGCAGCGGCCGCATCAGCGTCGGCAACGGCTTCATCGCGGCACGGACGACGATCTCCTCGCCGTTCGACACCCCTCCTTCGATGCCGCCGGCCCGGTTGGTCTCGCGGTGCAGCCCTCGCTCGTCACTGAAGATCTCGTCGTGCGCCGCCGACCCGCGCACGCGGGCAAGCGTGAAGCCGTTGCCGATCTCGACTCCTTTCACGGCCTGGATGCCCATCACAGCGGCGGCGAGCCGCCCATCGAGCCGCTCCTCCTTCGCTCCGTACGAGCCGAGGCCCGGGGGGACACCCCGAGCGCGCACGTCGACGACGCCGCCGACGGTGTCGCGGTCGGCCTTGGCCTCGTCGACGTCGCCCAGCTCGAGAACCTGGCCGGCGACCTCGACTCCGATCTGGGCCAGCAGGGCCTTGGCGATCGCCCCGGCGGCCACGCTCAGGGCAGTCTGCCGCGCGCTCGCGCGCTCGAGGGCGTCTCGCGCATCCGCGAGGCCGTACTTCAGGACGCCGGCGAGGTCGGCGTGCCCCGGGCGCGGCACTGTCACCGGCTTCGTTCCCTTGCCACGCGGCTCGCCCGCCGGCGCCCACGGGCTCATCCCCCACTCCCAGTTCTCGTGGTCCCGGTTCTCGATCAGAAAGCCGAGCGGCGTGCCCAGAGTCCGTCCGTGCCGAAGGCCGGCGAGCATCCGCACTTCATCGTGCTCGAGCTGCTGGCGGGGGCTGCGCCCGTAGCCCTGCTGGCGCCGGCGCAGGTCGTCGTTGATCGCGTCACGATCGAGGACGAGCCCCGCGGGCAAACCACTCAGGATCCCGAGGAGAGCGGGCCCGTGCGACTCGCCTGCGGTCGCCAGCTCGAGTGTCACGCAGGCAAGCCTACGGCTCGGCGCATGACCTCGACGGGCGCCGCAATCCCTGTCCACAGCTCGAACGCGGCCGCTCCCTGAGCGACGAGCACATCGAGCCCGCCGACAACGGTCGCCCCCGAGGCGCGCGCAGCTCTGGCGGTCGCCGTCTCGGGATACGGGAGGTCGACGAGCGTCTGACCCGGGCCGAGCTCCACGAGCACGTCGTCCCGGGCAGACGTCGCGTTGACGACGAGATCGGCTCCGCTCACGTCAGGCGGCCACTCCCCCCGGCGGGCGTACACGCGTGCGCCCGGCAGAGCCGCCTGGAACGCGACCGACGCTCCGCCGTCGCCCAGCAGCACAGGGCGTTCGGCGGCGAGCCCTTCGAGCGCGGCAGCGTCAGTCGAGAAGCCCTGGATCCGGCCCTCCGCGAAGACGAGCGTGTTCACCGATGGGACCTCGGCTTCCGCCAGCGCCGCCGCGGCCAGCTTGTGCGGAGTGGTCACGTTCACCCCCGCGTAGCCGCCCGCCGCCAGGGCCCGGGCGACGTCCGCGAATTCGTCGGGACCCACGTCGATCGGCACATACGACCAGTCCAGCCCGCTGGCGGCGAACGCAGCGTTCTGCATTCGCGGCGAGAGCGAGCCCGAGACCGGGTGGCCGAGGAGCCCGACGAGCCGGCTCACCCGTAGCCGTGGGCCTTCTTGTAGTTGTCGAACTCCTGCTCGCTGGCCGTGAAGAAATGGTGATCCTTGTCCTCCGGCTTGCGCACGAAGAAGAGGTAGTCCACGTTCGCCGGGTGCGCGGCCGCCTGGATCGAGGCGAGACCCGGGTTGGCGATCGGCGTCGGCGGCAGGCCCGGAAACTTGCGCGTGTTGTACGGGGTTGTCAGGTCGTTGAGCTGCGACTCGAGCAGCGGCTCAGTCGGTGGCACGCCGAGGCCGTAGCGGATCGTCGCGTCGATTCCCAGCACCATGCCGTCGTGCAGGCGGTTGTAGATCACCGCCGCCACGAGGGCGCGCTCCTCAGGAGCGATCACCTCCTTCTCGATCATCGACGCGATGATCAGCACGTCATAGGGCGTCAGGTGCTTCGACTTCGCATAACCGAGGTCGACCTTCGCCCAGTTGCGCTGGAAGGACTCGAGCTGCCGGTTGACGAGCTGGCGCGACGTCGTCGCTGGCTCGAACTCGTACGTCGCCGGAAAGAGGAAACCCTCGAGCGCGCGACGCTCATGGTCACCGGCGAACTTGCCCGGGATCTTCGAGGACGCAGTCGCCCTCAGGTAGCCGCGGGCCGAGAGCCGCGGATTGACCTTGCGGCGCTCGCGGGCGATCCCGTCGACGACCGTGATCCGCTCGGCCATCTGCGCTCGCGTGAAGCCTTCCGGGAAGACGATCCTGAGCGCCGGCGGTGCAACCGGAACGGTTGGAGTCGCCTTCTTGCCGCCGTCTCGGATGCTGCCCACCGCGAAGGCGGCGAGCCAGGCGAGAGCTCCGAGGCCTCCGGCCAGGAGCACAAGAGCGATGGCTCGCCGCGCCGCGATACGGGACCGAGAAGGCCGCGGCCGCACGGGCGGAGGCCCTGGCGGGTTCAGCGGGGCGCGCTGCTCGACCATGTCAGGTAGCTCGATAGGAGGTGGGCCGCGGCGCGGGCATCTGTCTCTCCCGAGCCGCCGCTCTGCTCAGCGAGGTCGGTCGTGAAGCGCTCGTCGAAGCTCTCGACCGGAACCGTGAGCGTGTCGCGAAGGTCGACGACGAACCGCTCCGTCGCCTCGGCCTGCTCGCCGCGCTCCCCGCGCATCGTCAGCGGCAGCCCGACGACGACGAGCTCGACGCCGTGCTCGCGGACGAGCTCGGCAAGCCGCTGGAGCCCAGCCCTGCTCGCCGCCTGCTCGACGACCTCCACCGGCCGCGCCACGGTCCCGGTCGGGTCGGAGACGGCGACGCCCGTTCGCGCACGGCCGTAGTCGAGTGCGAGCACCTTCACCGGAGCAGGGAGGCTATCTCGCTCCTTCCGACCTCGTACGCCTCGGGAAGGCCGTCGGGATTCTTGCCTCCCGCCTCGGCAAGGGTCGGCCGTCCCCCGCCCCCGCCGCCGATCTTCTTCGCAGCCTCCTGCGCAACGGCGACCGCGTCCGCTCCCCGCTCCACCAACGAGCGGTCGAGGTTGACGACAAGGTAGGCACGGCCATTGTCGATCGAGCCGAGCAGCACGGCCGTCGCCTGCTTGGACTGTCGGATCCGATCCGAGAGATCTCTCAGCGCCGAGCCCTTCATCGCCTTGACCTCGGCGATGACGATTCCGTCCGACTCGTCGCGAAACGTAATCTCGACCTCCGTCGGCGCCATCGGTTCTTTCGCGGCCTCCTTGCGAAGACGGCCGAGGTCCTCGCGGAGCGCTTCGGCTTCACGGGCTCGGGCGGAGAGGTAGGCGAACGCCTCGCCGGAGGTGAGCGCCTCGATTCGCCGCGCGCCGGCTCCGACCGAGCCTTCGGAGAGGATCACGAACGGTGCGATCTCGGCCGTCCAGCGGACGTGAGTGCCCCCGCAGAGCTCGCGGGAGAAGCCCGGGATCTCGATCACGCGCACCTCTTCGCCGTACTTCTCGCCGAAGAGCATCATCGCTCCGAGCTTCCGTGCTTCCTCGATCGGCGTCACGAAGGCGCGCACGGGCAGGTTCTCGAAGATCTTCTCGTTGACGAGGCGCTCGATCCGCTCGCGCTCCTCGGGCGTGAGCGCCTGTGGGTGGGTGAAGTCGAAGCGAAGCTTGTCGGGCCGAACGGCCGACCCCGCCTGGCGGACGTGGTCGCCCAACACGACCTGAAGCGCCTTGTGCAACAGGTGCGTCGCCGTGTGGTTGGCCATCGTCGGGAAGCGAATCGACCACGGCACGACGGCGCGCACGCGGTCGCCTTCCTTGAAACCGTCGCCCTGGAACGTGAGAACCTGGTCGTCCTCCAGTCGGATGGCGTTGACGAGCTCGGCCCGAGCACCCGTCTCCTCGTGCTCGAGGTAGCCGGCGTCCGAAACCTGGCCGCCCCCCTCGGGGTAGAACGGTGATTGCTCCAGCTTCGCCTGGAAGAGCCCGTCGCCGAGGTCCGCGTAGCCGATGATCGCGGTCAGGACGTCGGTCTGCTCGAAGCCCACGAACTCGCTGCGGGGACCGCCCGTGACGTGGATGGCGACGTCAAACGCGGCGCCTCGCCGCGAGCGCTCGCGCTGCTCCTCCATCAGGCGCGTGAAGTCTTCCTCGTTCACCTCGAGCCCACGCTCGGCCGCGAGCTCCTTCGTCAGCTCCAGCGGAAAGCCGTACGTGTCGTGGAGCCGGAAGGCGTCCTCGCCGGAGATCCCTCCGCGCCCGAGAATCTCCTCGAACAGCCGCTCGCCGCGCTCGAGCGTCTCCTGGAAGCGCACCTCCTCGGCCTTGAGATGCTCCTGGATCTGCACGGAGTGTCCCTCTAGCTCCGGGTAGACAGAGCCCATCTGCTCGCGAACGACATCGGCGAGCTCCCACATGAACGGCGGCTCGAGACCGATTCGCCGCCCGAACTGGACGGCGCGCCGGATCACACGGCGGAGGACGTACCCACGCCCTTCGTTGGAGGGCGCGGTGCCCTCCGCGACGAGGAAGGCGGCAGCCCGCGTGTGCTCGCTGACGACCCGATACGCCTTCGTCGACTCGTCCGAGCCCCGATACGGCGAGCTCGCGCGCTCTGCGATCCAGTCGAGCATGGGCTGGAACGTGTCGATGTCGAAGACCGAGTCGACGTCTTGGAGGAGCATCGCGGCGCGCTCGAGGCCCATGCCCGTGTCGATGTTCTGCTGCGGCAGCGGGGTCAGGCTCCCGTCCTCGGCGAGGTCGTACTCCATGAAGACGAGGTTCCAGGCCTCGAGGAAGCGCTCGCAGTCGCAACCGGGGCCGCAGGTCGGCCTGCCGCAGCCGTGCTCCTCGCCGCGGTCGTAGTTGATCTCCGAGCACGGGCCGCAGGGGCCGGTGTCGGCGGCCTGCCAGAAGTTCTCGGACCGCGGTAAGCCGACGATCCGCTCACGGGGGAGGAACCGATTCCAGCTCGCAATCGCGATCTCGTCCTCGCCGAGAGCGAGCTCCGGATCGCCCGCGAAGACGCTCGCCCAGAGCCGGTCCTCCTCCAGGCCCATGCGCTCGGTGACGAACTCCCAGGCGAGCTCGATCGCCCCGTCCTTGAAGTAGTCCCCGAACGAGAAGTTGCCGAGCATCTCCATGAAGCACAGATGTCGGTTCGTGAGCCCGACATCGTCGAGGTCGTTCTGCTTGCCGCCCGCGCGAACCACCTTCTGCACGGTCGTCACCCTCGGGGCAACCGGTTTCTCGAGCCCGAGGAACCATCGCTTCATCGGCTGCATGCCGGCGACGACGAAGAGCGTCGTCGGATCGTCCGGCGGCGGCACGATCGAGCCCGAAGGGCGGCGGACGTGGCCGCGCTCCTCGAAGAAGGAGAGGAAGCCCTCGCGGAGCTCGTCGGTCGTGCGCATCTGAACGTGATTGTACGAGTCGCGTCTTTCGGCACAGCCCTGCGACAGACGCGCGCGGAGCTCGCCGCTACGATCGCATCGGGGAGGAGGCCGGGCGAACCCTTTCTAGCCCCCTCCTGGGCCCCGCTCAGCCTCCTGCGGCGCGGCGTGCGGCCGGAGGCTCCTCCTCGGTCGCGATCTCGTCGCGGATCTTCTCGAGCGCGCGCCGAATGAGCCGCGAGACGTGCATCTGCGAGATGCCGACCTGCTGAGCGATCTGCGACTGCGTGAGCCCCTTGAAGAAGCGCAGATGGAGGATCCTTCTCTCGCGCTCGTCGAGCACGCGGAACCCCGGCGCAAGCACCGCCCGGTCCTCCGACACCTCGTACTGGGGCTCCTCGGCGCCGAGCGACTCGAGCGGGTCGAGATCTCCTTCCTCGTCCTGCCCGGCGCTCGTGGAGAGCGAGACCGAGCTGTATGCGCGACCGCTCTCGAGCGCCTCGAGGACCTCTTCATCGTCCGCGTTCGCAGCCTTCGCGAGCTCCGGAACGGTCGGCGAACGGCCGAGCTCGACCGTCAGCTCCTCGATCAGCCGTGAGAGCTGGACGTTCAGCTCCTGCAGGCCACGCGGCACACGTACCGACCATCCCTTGTCCCGGAAATGGCGCTTGATCTCGCCGATGATGTTCGGCGTCGCGTACGTCGTCAGCTCGACTCCTCGCTCGAGGTCGAAGCGGTCGATTGCCTTGATGAGCCCGATCGCGCCGATCTGGACGAGATCGTCGAGCTGTTCTCCCCGGTACGAGTAGCGCCGTGCGAGCGAGCGGACCAGCGACATGTACTGCTCGATCAGCTGCTCGCGCGCAGCGAGGTCTCCCTGCTCGTGGTAACGGCGGAGCAGGATGCGGTCGTCGGCGGCGCTCATGCGCGCCGCGCCTCGACCGCCTTCGTCAGCGTGACCCAGTCGCCGCCATCGCCCGGCGTCAACTCGGCGCGGTCGACGAGCGTGTCGAGGATTCGCCGCAGGCCGACCTCCTCTCCGTCCGCGGCGGCCTCCAGCTCGTCGCGGATGCCGTCGCGCAAGGGGCCGATCGCCGTCTCGATCTCGCCCTCCTTGAGTCGGAGCGCGATCGTCACGTCCTCGGCCTCGCGCGTGCGCTCGAGCACGGCGTCGAGTGCGAGCTGGAGGTCCTCGAGAGTCTCGATCGTCAGGTTCAAGCGGATGCCCAGCCCGCCGAGCACGAGGTGCGCGACGCTGTAGAACGCGCGATCGCGCGGCATCGTCAGGGTGATCTCGTCCGTCTTCAGCGGCTGCCCTCCCTCTGCTCTGGATAACGCTCGTCGCCCGGGTCGAGATTCGCGCTCACGGCTCGCTCGAGGCGATGATGCCCGAGCCGACGACGACGTCCCGCTCGTAGACGACCGCGGTCTGGCCCGAGGCGACTCCATACGCAGGCTCGTCGAGCCGGAGGCGGAACCCACCGCTCGTCGGCTCGACCCGAGCCGGGAGAGCCGGAGCGCGGTACCGAAGCTTGGCCTCGCCCTGGGTCACCGGGGCGAAGAGGCGACCGGAGGCCGTCACCGTGCGGCGCGCGAGCGCCTCCAGCGGTCCAGCGATGACCGTGTTCGCCCGAGGATCGGTCCGCACGGCGTACGCGGGCCGTCCCGCTGCCACGCCGAGGCCCCGCCGCTGCCCGGGCGTGAACCGCCAGAAGCCGCGGTGCGAGCCAAGCGTCCTGCCCTGCTCGTCGATGACCTGCCCTTCACGGGAGACGAGGCCGTGCCGCTCGAGGAAGTCACGGTAGTCACCGCCGCCGAGGAAACACGCCTCCTGGCTCTCGGGCCTGTGGGCGGCACGAAGACCGGCTCGCTCGGCCTCGGCGCGGGTGTCCTCTTTCGTCTGCTCGCCGAGCGGGAACCAGATCTCCTCGAGGCGGCCGGGATCGAGCCGCGCAAGCATGTACGACTGGTCCTTACGCTCGTCGACCGCCCGTGCCAGCAGCAGTCGGCCACGATGCTCGACGATCCGCGCGTAGTGGCCCGTCGCCAACCGGGTGGCGCCGGCCCGCCGAGCGAACGCGAGTAACTGCCCGAAGCGGAAGCTGCCGTTGCACCGCGTGCAGGGGTTCGGGGTCTCGCCCCGCGCGTACGCGTCGATGAAGGGCGCAACGATCGCGCGGCGGAAGGCCTCCCGCGCATCGAGCGTGACGTGCGGGATCCCGAGCGCATGACACGTCTCCCGGGCTGCGATCACCGCTTCCGGCGAGCAGCAGGCGCGCTGAGCGTCCGGCGCCCGCGGGTCGATCCAGAGGCGAAGGGTCACGCCGATCGCGGCCGGCCCGCCGCGCAGCAGCGCCACCGCACTGTCGACGCCCCCGCTCATTGCAACCGCGACGCGTGCCGGGTCGGGCGCGGCGCGGAAGACGGGGCCGATCGCGTTCGCGAGCGCGTCCGTCGCCAGGCTCTCGCCGGGCACCGCGGCAGCCTCGAGCAGCGTCAGTCCCGCGAGCGGGCGCTCGAGCCCCTCCGCATCCGCCTCGACGATCCGGTCGCCGTCGACGACCAGGCGGACGAATGCCCACTCTCCGCCGCGCGACGCGTCTCCAGTCACCTCGAGCATCGAAGCCAGGCTAGCCGAAGAAAAACGTGCTCCACCCTGCCGATGTTTCCCGCCGCTTTGCGAACCTGGAGAACCAGGTGGGTGCCTTGCCGGCTACGCCCGAAGGCTCGCCGGACGCAGGCTCCCTATGCAGTGCTGTTGGTTCAACATTGCATGACGGGTCCACGCACAGGGTCGAGCACGGACCCACTCTAGCGCGCATAGCTCCAGCGGATCGTGACGGTCCCCTCGATCCCGAGGGTGCGCGCGAGGGCCTGAGTGAGCCCGAACTGGACGCCGCGCTGCTCGGGACCGCGGGCGATCACCTGGGTCAGCACCTCCTCGTCGCCGTAGCCGATGTAGAGCTTCACGCCGCACGGCAACACCGGATGGGCGATGCCCATCGTCGTCGGGCTGAGGCGGACGCCGCACGCGGTCTTCCCGGCTTCGAGATCGCGGCCGGAGGCGGCGGCGGCTGCGTGGTACCAGCCGCCTCCGGGTGCCGGAACTCGGGCCGGCAGACGCTGGCCCGAAGCGGGCTCCCCCCGGCCGGAGGCAATGGCGAGGCCGACGAGGACAGAGAGGAGCGCGACGGCCGCCAGCGCGATCTCCCGTTGGGCGAAGGCCGGCTGCACGGCCTAGGCCGCGTGGATGAGGTCGGCGAACGACTCCCGGACGAGGGCGTCGAACTCCTGCGGAAGGACCCCGTCGGCGGTCGCAAACTCTCGGAGATGGACAAAGAGGGCGCTCTGCTCCTCGTCGCGAACCGCGCCGCCTGCCCGCTCGCGGGCGCGCCGCTCGAGAACCCACAGATTCCACTCCTGGGCCGGCGCTGGGAGCCGCTCAACGGCCGGCTCGAGACGCGCGGCGAGCGAACGCTCCTCGGAGGTGACCTTCCTTGCCTGCTCGCGGTGGCTCGCCCGCTCGACGAGCGCGACGAGGACTGAGGCGACCAGGATGCAGCCGACGATCGCCAGTGGGCCAAGCTGGGCGAGCGCCGCGCCGACTGCGACGAGAATCAGAAAGACGATCTCGAGTGCGAAGCGCACCCGCACGGACGAGGTGTCCGCCCAGCGTCCTTCCCTAGCGCTCCTCTTCACGCGAATCCTCGGCGTGCGACTCCACCTCGCCGCCGTCACCGCCGTCCTCCCCGGGCCGCTGCCGCGAGCCGAAAAGGCCCCATCGGCGCCGTGGCCGCGGCTGGAGCGGCGTGAGCCGAAACCGCGTGCGTTGCTCTTCGACGTCGAACGCCAGACGCTTAGCGGCCACCCGCTCGTCAGCCTCGCTGACGGTCTCCTCGGCCGAGCCGGCCTCACTCGGCTCGTGCGCAGGCGCGACAGGCTCGATCACGGTCTCCTCCTCGGGCGGAGGCGGGGGAGGCGGCTGCGCAGGCAGCGGAGCGGCCTCTTCCTCGATCGGCGCCGGGATCGGCTCGGCGACGGGAGCGGAGCGCCGCGCCCCCGAGAACCGGGGGCTCTGCCGCCAGGCGAGGTACTCGATGAGCGCCACGAGGAGCCAGGCGATCGCCATCACGAGCACGATCAGCGCCGGTCGCAGGTCGGCCAGACCGACGAGGACGGCGAGCAGGATCAGGAAGCCCGCCTCGAGCGCGAATCTCGGCCCCAGTCCGCCTGGCATTGTGGGGAAGGTTAGAGCGCGCTAGGTGTTCGTGTCGCCGGAATCCGAGGGCGGCTGTGGAGATTCCTGCGGCTCGGGCGCAGTGGACGGCGGCTGAGGCCCCTCGGGAGGCTGAGCCTGAGCCGGGGCGGGAGCGCTGGGAGCGGGTGCAGGCCGAATCGACTGGGGACCGGCTGTGGCCTCGTCGCGCGTGGGCTCCCGCTGCTCGGGCTCTCCGACACGCGTCGCCTGAGCACTCGCCTCGGCGGACTTCGCGATCGTTTCGGCAACCTCGTTCGCCGCGGCCTCGCCGAGACCGGCGGCAGCGAGGACCTGCTCGGCGCCCTGTTGTGCTCGGGTAATGACCGCGGAGGCCTGGGCGCGGGCCCATTCGAGCGTCTGCTCGACCTCGGCCCGGGTCGCGTTCGTGAGCTCGGTCGCCTGGTGACGTGCCTGCTCCAACAGCCGCGTGCCTCGCGCTTCGGCCTCGCGAAGCTCCTTGCTCGCCTCGCGGTTGGCCTCGGCGACGAGCTGGCGCGCCTCGTTCCGCGCCGAAGCCACGATCTCGAGGCGCTGCCTCTCGCTCTCGTCGTGGTAGCGCTGCACCTCGGCCTCGCGCTGCTGGAGCTCGACCTGCTTCTGACGGACTTCCTGCTCGGTGCGCTGGAACTGCGCCGCAGACGCTCGCTGGGCGTCGCGCTCGAGGACGTCCGCGAACTCGGCCGCTTCGCGGATGAGGTGAAGTGAGTCCATGCGGACGGCGTGGCCGGTGGGCTCGGCCTGGCCCGTGCGCCCCGCGGCCTGGAGGACGCGTAGCTGGGCCTGAAGCTGGACGGCGTGGCGGCGGAACGAATCGAAGGCCTCGCGCACCGCATGCTCGTCGAAGCCCCGCTCGCGGACGGGCAGATCCTCGACGCTCGGTAGTGAGGTCATCGCCGGCGCCTCACGCGCTGCTCCTGATCCTTCTGTCGCCATCCGATCCCTCCTCGCCTGTGGTAACCGCAAGTATGACGGCTGCATCGGCCCACGAGGCCTGCTGCATTAGGCCTTTCTGTTCGGCGGCAGGACGCGAATCCCTAGCTCGTCGAGCTGCTCCTGCGGAACTTCCGAGGGCGCGCCGCTCATCGGGTCGAAGCCCGCCTGGTTCTTCGGGAAAGCGACCGTGTCGCGGAGGTTGGGCTCTCCGGCGAGCACCATCACGGTTCGGTCGATTCCTGGAGCGATGCCTCCATGCGGTGGCGCACCCATCGCGAGCGCGTCCAGGAGGAACCCAAACCGACTGCGTTGCTCCTGCGGCGAGATGCCGAGCGCGCCGAAGACCGCCTGCTGTAACTCGGGGCGGTGGATCCTGATCGAGCCCGACCCGAGCTCCGTGCCGTTGAGCACGAAGTCGTACGCCTGCGCCACCGCCGCGCCCGGATCCGACGAGAGCAACTCCTCGGTCTCGAGAGTCGGCGCGGTGAACGGGTGGTGGTTCGCCTTCCAGGCCTGCTCCTCCTCGTCCCAGTCGAACATCGGAAAGTCCGTGATCCAGACCGGCCGCCACGCTCCCGCCTCGACGAGGCCCAGCTCGTGCCCGAGCCGCGATCGGACGGCACCGAGCACGCGGGCGACCATTTCCGGCCGATCGGCGCCGAACAGCACCGTCGAACCAGGGTCGCTCCGGAACCCGGCAGCCTCCGGCTCGGACAGGAACTTCGTGATCGGCGAGCGTGGCTCGCCGTCCTCGCCGTAGACGAGATATGCGAGGCCCTTCGCGCCCCACTCCTTGGCGAAATCCTCGAGCGCCGCCAGGTCGGCACGTGAGAGCTCCTGGGGAACACGCAGGAACCGAACTGCCGGTGCCTCGCCGAAGACCTTGAACTCCGAGCCCCGCGTGAGCTCGGTTGCGTCCTCGATATCGAGGCCGAAGCGCAGGTCGGGCTTGTCCGTCCCGTAGCGAAGCATCGCCTCCGCGTACGGCATGCGGGGGAACGGCAAGGGCAGCTCGGCATCGATGCACTCACGCCAGACGGCGGCGAACGTCCGCTCGATGAGCTCGAAGATGAACTCCCGGTCGGGGAACGCCATTTCGACGTCTAGCTGCGTCAGCTCTTGGACGCGGTCGGCACGGACGTCCTCGTCCCGGAAGCAGCGCGCGATCTGGTAGTAGCGCTCGAAGCCGGCGATCACGAGCAACTGCTTGTAGATCTGCGGCGACTGCGGCAGCGCGAAGAAGCGGCCCTTCTGGAGCCGCGTTGGGACGAGGAAGTCCCGCGCGCCTTCCGGCGTCGGCTTCGCCATGATCGGCGTCTCGATATCCACGAAGCCTGCGGCCTCCATCTCGCGCCGGATGATCGCGACCATCTGCGCGCGCAGGCGGAGGTTTCGCTGGAGCCGCTCGCGGCGGAGGTCGAGCCAGCGGTAGCGCAGGCGGAGCGTCTCGTCGACGCCCTCGTCGTCGAGCTGGAACGGCAGGGGCGGGCAGCGCGAGAGGATCTCCAGGCGGTCGACCTGGAGCTCGACCTCGCCGGTCGGGAGGCTCGGATTGACGTTCTGCGGATCGCGCGCGGCGATCTCCCCCTCCGCCTGAAGGACGAACTCGGTGCGGACCTCGTGTGCGACCAGCGCCGCCTCGGCAGCGTGCTCGGGGTTGACGACGAGCTGGCAGAGCCCGGTCTGGTCGCGCAAGTCGATGAACACGAGCCCGCCGTGGTCGCGGCGGACGGCCGCCCACCCGGCGAGGGTCGCGCGGCGGCCGACGTGCTCCCGCCGCACCTCGCCGCAGCCGAGGTCGCGCCAGGTCAGAGCTCGACCTCCTCGAGTGACTCGACCTCGCTGTCTGCCTGCCCGCGCCGGCGGATCGTGAAGGACTCGGCGCGAACGATGATCGTCGTCCTCGCCCCCACGCGCTGGGCCTGGGTGAGCTGACCCTTCAGCGAGCGGCCCGCATAGTCCGTCTCCGCGCTCCGGCCGTCCCGGCGCAGCTGCGCGAGCACGGGCAAGAGCTCCTGGCGGCGTTCGGGCGCCTCGAAGGCAAAGAAGACGTCCACGGGCTGCCGCTCCGCTTCGAGCCCCTCTTCCTCGAGCTGGAGGCGCAGGCGCTCGATCCCGGCACCGAACCCGATCCCCGGGGTCGGCGGGCCGCCGAGCTCCTCGACGAGATAGTCGTAACGGCCACCGCCGACGAGCGAGCTCTGCGCGCCGAGGGCTTCGCCGATGAACTCGAACGTCGTACGCGTGTAGTAGTCGAGCCCGCGCACGAGGGTCGGGACGAGCTGGTACTCGATGCCGTAGGCGTCGAGATACCGCCGCACCTCGGCGAAATGCTCCTGGCACGAGCCGCAGAGCGATTCGCCGATCTTGGGCGCGGCGGCGAGCGCCTCCTGAACGGCTGGACTCTTCACGTCGAAGACGCGCAGTGGGCTCGTCTTGCGCTTCTGGCGGGCGTCCTCGTCAAGCGCTTCGGCGTGCTCGTCGAGCCAGGCCTCGAGTCGAGCGATGTAGTCCGGCCGGCACTCACGATCGCCGATCGAGTTGAGCTCGATGGAGTAGCCGCGGACGCCGAGGCGCCGGAGAAACTCGACGTACAGCTGGACGATCTCGGCGTCGACGGCGGGGTCGTCCGAGCCGACCGCCTCGACTGACCACTGGTAGTGCTCGCGGTACCGCCCCTTCTGCGGCGCCGCGTACCGGTACATCGGCGCGATCATGTACGTCTTCACGGGCTGCGGCTCCCGGTGCAGGCCGTGCTCCAGGTAGGCGCGCGCGTTCGGCGCGGTGCCTTCGGCGCGGAGAGTGAGGCTGCGTCCCCCGCGGTCGGTGAACGTGTACATCTCCTTCTGGACGATGTCGGAGCCCTCGCCCGAGGTGCGCCGGAAGAGCTCGGTCTCCTCGAAGCCGGGCGTCTGAATCCGCCCATAGCCGTACACGGCGCAGACCTCCTCGGCTGTGCCGACGATCCGCTGCCAGAGCGGCTGCTCGTCCGGGAGGACGTCGAAGGTGCCGCGCGGTGCCTGGATCACGCGCGCAGCTCGGCCAGGAAGGGATTGCGCGAGAGCTCGGCGCCGAGCGTCGTCTCGGGACCGTGGCCCGAGTAGACGATCGTCTCAGGCGGGTACCTCTCCATGAGGCTGCGGATCGACTCGACAAGGGCCTCCCAGTCGCCGTACGGGATGTCCGTGCGCCCGACGGAGCCCGCAAACAGGACATCGCCGGAAAAGAGCGCGCCGTCGGCGTGGTAAGCGATGTGGCCCGGCGAGTGGCCGGGCACCTGGATCGTCTCGAAGGTGATGCCGGCCAGCTCGATCGTCTCGGCGCCGTCGAGGAGGACGTCTGCCTCGTACGGCCGCAACGAGACGTCCGGATACCAGTCCTTCGGCCTCGCGAGGACGGGTGCCTCGAGCGACGGCATGTAGACCTTCGCGCCGGTGCCCTCTGCGAGGTCAGCGACGCCACCGAGGTGATCCCAATGGCTGTGTGTGATGAGGATCCCGGCGCACGCCGCGCCCATGCTCGCGAGCTCGGTTCGTAGCTGGGGGGCGTCGCCTCCGGGGTCGACGACGACCGCTTCGGACGCGCCCTGTTCGCGGCGGACGATGTAGCAGTTCGTCCCGACCGGCCCGAGCTCGTAACGATCGACGGCGAGCGTCATGCGGCGAGTCTAACCGTGCCCTCCGCGGGCTCCGGCGCGGGATAGGATCGCGCCGTGCGGAGCTGGCGGCTGCCCGACATCGAGACGCCCGAGGGGAGCCGCTCGCCGGTCGTCCTCCACTCGGGCGAGGAAGGCCGCGCCGTCCTCATCGGCCTCCAGCCGGGACAGCAGCTCGGCGACCATCAGGTGAAGGAGCACGCGTTCGTCGTCGTCCTCGACGGCACGGCCCGCGTCGAGGCAGGCGGCGAGACGCTCGAGGCCGACGCGGGAACGCTCGTGGCGTTCGCGCCCGACGAGCGGCGCGTCGTCGCGAGCGACGAAGGCGCCAGGATCCTCCTCCTGCTCGCCCCGTGGCCCGGCGAGGGCCACTACCGCGGGGGCGACGTGCCGGCCGCCTAGCGCCGGCGGGCGACCTTTCGGCCCGCTCCGGTGCGCCGCAGGTAGGCGCGGTAGAGCAGTGAATCCATCACGTAGCTGAACGGCAGGAAGACCACGAGCAGGAACACGGTCGTGCGGATGTGGACGATGACCGACTCGCCTCTGCCGAGGAGCGAGATCGTCAGGAACATGATCGGCGCAAAGAGGAGGCCGCGCTTGCCCACCCGGCGCCACGAGGCGGGCTCGATCGGACGCCCACCACGAGCCCGGGGCGCGGCACGCCGGTCTGCCTTCCTCGGCTCCTCGACCTCGCCGGGCTCGACCTCGACCTCTCGGCCCTCCTCGTCGACGTACACGTACTCGTACTCGTGGCGGCGTTCCTTCGCGCGCCGGCGCCGCTGCTTGCGGGAGGGCACGCGGCTAGCCTAGCGCCGCCACACGAGCCGCCCGCCGCGGACAACGGCGCCCACGACGTCGCCGCCGAGGTGGTACGCCAGGTGGCGCCAGTCGGGCACGTCCAGGAGCGCCACGTCCGCGTCGTAGCCGGGGGCGAGCCTGCCGGCGCGGTCGGCTCGACGGAGCACATGCGCGGCGTTGACGGTGCAGGCGGTCAGCGCCTCGCCGGGCGAGAGCCCGAGCTGCACGCAGGCGAGCGAGCAGACGAGCGGCAGGCTCTCGCAGAACGCGCTGCCGGGATTGAAGTCCGTCGCGAGCGCCACCGCTGCGCCCGAGTCGACCAGAGCCCGCGCCGGCGGCATCGGCCGCCCGAGGAAGACCGCGCTCGCCGGCAGGAGCACCCCGACGACCTCGCTGTCGGCAAGCGCCCGGATGCCGCGATCGCCCGTAGCCTCGAGATGGTCGACGGAGCGGGCGCGTAGCTCGATTGCGAGCGGGACCGCGCCCTGTTCAGTGAACTGGTCGCCGTGCAGTCGCAGGTCGAGACCGGCCTCTCGGCAGGCCAGGAGGTACCGCCTCGCCTGCTCAGCGCTGAAAGCACCTCGCTCGAGGAAGACGTCGGCCGCCTGGGCGAGCGGCGCAGCCTCGGGCAGGACCTCGGCGAGCGCGAAGTCCAGGTACGCGTCGGCCTCGGCGAACTCGGTCGGGACCGCGTGGGCACCGAGCCACGTGGCGATCCCGCCCTCGCCGACGATCGCCCGCAGCGACGCGAGCTCGGTCTCCCGGTCGAGGCCGTACCCCGATTTCGACTCGAACGTCGTCGTCCCCGCGCGCAACATCCACTCGTAGTGCCGCCGCACAACCGTCCGAAGGCCGTCCTCGCCCGCAGCGCGGGTGGCCCGGACGGTGGCGAGGATGCCGCCGCCGGCCGCCTGCAGCTCCTCGTAGCCCGCTCCCGCGGCACGCAGAGCGAACTCCTCGACGCGATCGCCCGCGAAGCACGCGTGGGTGTGGCAGTCGACGAGGCCCGGCACGGCGCACAGTCCGCGCCCGTCCAGCTCCTCGAGCTCTCCGTCGATCGCTCCGAGGCTCTTCATCTTGCCGAGGCCCGCGATGCTCCCGTCCTCGCACAGGAGGTACGCGTCCTCGATGACCTCGACATCGCCGAGCGCCTGCCCGCGGAGTGGCGCCGCCACACCGGCTGGAGTGACGAGTTGCGCCAGGTCGCGAAGGAGAAGCCGCCGCGGCTCGCCGCTCGAGCTCACTCGGAGCCGGTCGAAGCCATGGGCGGCTCGAGGCCGTGCTGGGCCGCCGCCTCGGCCGCCTCCTCGTAGCCGGCGTCGGCGTGGCGCAAGACGCCGAGGCCAGGGTCGGTCGTGAGCACGCGCTCGAGCCGCTCGGCCATCTCGTCGGTGCCGTCGGCGACGACCACCATCCCGGCATGGATCGAGTTGCCGATCCCTACCCCGCCGCCGTGGTGGACGCTGACCCACGTCGCGCCTGCGGCGACGTTGAGCAGGGCGTTCAGGATCGGCCAGTCGGCGATGGCGTCCGAGCCGTCGCGCATGGCCTCCGTCTCGCGGTAGGGCGAAGCGACCGAGCCCGAGTCGAGATGGTCGCGGCCGATGACGACGGGTGCCCGGACCGTGCCCACGCGGACGAGCTCGTTGATCGCGAGCCCGGCTTTGGCCCGATCGCCGAGCCCGAGCCAGCAGATCCGGGCCGGCAGGCCCTGGAAGCGCACGTGCTGAGGCGCAAGCTCGAGCCAGCGCTGAAGGAGCGCGTCCCCGGGGAACAACTCCCGCAGCGCCATGTCGATCACCGCGATGTCGCGCTCGTCGCCGGAGAGCGCCGCCCACCGGAACGGCCCGATCCCGCGGCAGAAGAGCGGCCGGATATAGGCCGGGACGAAGCCCGGGTATGTGAATGCCTCCGCTACGCCCGCCTCATAGGCCTCCCCACGAAGATTGTTGCCATAATCGAAAACGTAGCTGCCGGCTCGGACGAGCTCGAGCAACGCTTCGACATGGCGCGCGATCGACTCGCGTGCGAGCTGCAGGTACTGGTCCGGGTCGCGCTCGCGCAACGCGGCCGCCTCGTCCACCGAGACGCCGGCGGGGATGTAGCCGACGAGCGGATCGTGCGCGGCCGTCTGGTCGGTGACGAGGTCGAAGCGCTCGCCGCGGCGCGCCAGCTCGGGCACGACCTCGGCAGCGTTGCCGAGCAGTCCGACCGAGAGCGGACGTCGCTCCTCGGTGGCCTCCCGCACGAGCCCGAGGGCCTCGTCGATCGACTCGCTCGCTCGGTCGAGGTAGCCGGTCTCGAGGCGCCTCCGAATGCGCGCTGGGTCGACCTCGATGCAGAGGATCGCGGCGCCGGCCATCTTGGCCGCAAGCGGCTGGGCGCCGCCCATCCCCCCGAGCCCCGCCGTGAGGATCGCCCTTCCCGCGAGGTCCGGCGAGCCGAAATGCCGCTCGCCCGCCGCAGCGAACGTCTGGTACGTGCCCTGGAGGATCCCCTGCGTCCCGATGTAGATCCAGCTCCCCGCGGTCATCTGGCCGAACATGGTCAGACCCGCCGCCTCCAGTCTCCGGAACTCGTCCCAGGTCGCCCAGCGCGGGACGAGGAGCGCGTTCGCGATCAGGACTCGCGGCGCCCCCGCGTGCGTTCGGAAGACGCCGACCGGCTTGCCGCTCTGAACGAGCAGCGTCTCCTCCTCCCCGAGCGTGAGCAGCGAGCGAACGATCGCCCGCAGAGCCGCGTGATTGCGCGCGGCCTTGCCGGAGCCACCGTAGACGACGAGCTCCTCCGGACGCTCGGCGACGTCCGGGTCGAGGTTGTTCAACAGCATGCGCAGCGGCGCCTCGGTCGACCACGAGCGCGCGTTCAGCTCCGTCCCGCGCGGCGCACGAATGCGCGAGAGATCGCCGCAGAGGGCCTCGACGGACCGATCGAGGGTATCGACCGCGGTCACGAGTTCTGCCGTTCGGACTCGAGACGCTTCCGAAACCGCCACCACGCGTACCCCGTGCCGAGCAAGAAGAACCCGAGGGCGACCGGGAGGGCGCCGACCACGACGTTGCCGTCGTCCTCGATTCTCGGCAGCACGGCGGCACCCGTCGCCCAGGCGATGACGACTACGACGCAGGCGAGCACCGCGTACATGATCGCGCTGTCGCGGAAGGGCCGCGCCGGGAGGGAGCTCCGGCTCACCGCAGCTCACCGGCCTCGGCCTCGACCGCCGCGAGCGCCGAGCCGTTGCGGATCGCCGTTGCGAGCGCCTCGATGTCGTCCGCAAGCGGCCGATCGTCGCGAAGTCGCGCCGAGAGGGAGCGCACGTGCTCGCGCGCCGCGAGGCCTCCGACCCCGGGCCGGAGCGGCGCGTGAAACTCGACCGCCTGCGCGCCGGCCAGGAGCTCGATCGCAAGCACTCGCTCCGCGTTCGCCAGCACCTGCCAGGCCTTGAGGCCCGATGCGTTCCCCATAGCGACGTGGTCCTCCTGGCCCGCGCTCGTCGGGATCGAGTCGACGCTCGCGGGATGGCAGAGGGCCTTGTTCTCGCTGACGAGAGAGGCCGCGACGTACTGCGGAATCATGAAGCCGGAGTTGAGGCCCCCGTCAGGAGCAAGGAACGCCGGCAGCCCCTCGGAGAGCGCCGGGTTGACGAGCCGCTCCATCCGACGCTCGGAGATGCTCGCCAGCTCGCTCGCGGCCATCGCCAGCACGTCGAGCGCGAAGCCGAGCGGCTGGCCGTGGAAGTTTCCGTTCAAGAGCATTGTCTCGTCCTCGGCGAGCACGAGCGGGTTGTCGGTCGCCGCGTTCAGCTCTGCCTGCGTCGTGTATTCGACGTGGTCGAGGAGATCGCGCGAGGCCCCGTGCACCTGCGGTGCGCAACGCAGCGAGTAGGCGTCCTGGACGCGGTCGCACCAGCGGTGCGCCTCGACGATCCCCGAGCCCTCGAGAAGCGAGAGGACGTTCGCCGCCGAGGCCGCCTGTCCGCGCAGCGGGCGCAGCTCGTGGATCCGTGGCAGGAAGCTCTCGCGCGAGGCCTGGAGCGCGTCGACCGAGAGCGCGCAGGCGATGTCCGCCGCCTTCGCGAGCCTCCGCGCCCGAACTAGCCCGAGCGCCGCGAAGGCGCCCATGAACTGCGTCCCGTTGACGAGCGAGAGGCCCTCCTTAGCCTGGAGGCGGAGCGGCTCGAGGCCTGCCCGGGCGAGCGCCTCGGCGCCCGGCAGGAGCTCGCCGCCGACGCGCGCCCGACCCTCGCCGACGAGCGGCAGCGCAAGGTGGGCGAGCGGGGCGAGGTCACCGCTCGCGCCGACCGAGCCCCGGCTCGGGACCTCGGGCAGGACCCCCCGCTCGAGGCAGTCGAGAAGCAGCTCGGGGATCTCGGAGCGCGCGCCCGAGTATCCCTTCGCGAGCGCGTTCGCGCGCATGAGGATCGCAGCTCGCACGACCTCGTCCGGGTATGGCTCGCCGACGCCGCACGCGTGGCTCCTGAGCAGGCGCAGCTGGAGCTCCTCGACGAGCTCGCGGGGAACGGACCGTGAGACGAAGCGGCCGAAGCCTGTGGTCACTCCGTACGTCGGCCCTTCCGCCTGCACCGCCCGCTCGACGACCGCGCGAGAGGCCGCCATCTTCTCCCGGACCGACTCGTCGAGCTCGGCCCCCGCGCCCTCGACGGCGACCTTCCAGACGTCGGTCGGGGTGAGGTCCTCCCCGGTCAGGCGGACCACGGTCGTCCGGGCCATCGCCGGGCCAGTCTAGCTTTCACCCTGCGGGTACAACTCGCCCGTGGCCGATCCGGTGACGACGGTCCCCGAGGAGCTCCGGCCGGAGGCGCTCGGCCCGCCGGAGCGGGCATTCGCCCTCCTCCGCCGCCCTGACTTCCGGCGCGCGTATGCGGCCGTCGCCGTCAGCGAGCTGGGCGACGCGTTCCAGTACATCGCCCTCATGTGGTTCGCCCTTCTCGCCGGCGGGCCCCTCGGCGTGATTGCGGTCCGGCTCGCCGACAGCGTGCCGGCGCTCGTCTTCGGCCTCCACGGTGGTGTCATCGCCGACCGCTGGGACCGGCGGCGGACGATGATCGGCGCCGACCTCGTGCGCGGCGCGGTTCTCGTGCCCGTCGCCGCAGCCGGCCTCGCCGGGCATCTGCCGCTCGCGGCACTCGTCTTGGCCGCGTTCGCTCTCACCGCGGCGACGAGCTACTTCGCCCCTGCGTACGGCGCTCTGCTTCCCGCGCTCGTCGATCGCCGCAACGTCCAGCAGGCGAACGGGCTCGTTCGCGCGACAGCCGACGCGCTGTCGGTCTGCGGCTGGGCACTCGCGGCCCTCCTCCTGTCCGTCCTCCCGATCACCGCCTTCTTCGCCTTGAACGCGGCGTCGTTCTTTCTCTCCGCGGCCCTCTTGACGGGGATCCGCGCGGGCCGGCGGGCCGGACAGGAAATCCCCGCCGGGCGGCCGCGTGTGCGCGAGGAAATCCCCGCCGGGCGGCCGCGTGTGCGCGAGGGATTTGCCGCGCTCCGTCCCAGGCCGGCGCTCGCCGCCTCGGTCGCGGTCCTCGGCGTCGCCGTCACGCTCTCGTCGGGAACCTGGATCGTCGGCGTGCCCGAGCTCGTCCGCTCGACCCTCGGCCGCAGTGCCGGCAGCTTCTCGCTCGTCGCGGCGTCCTACGCCCTCGGCTCGATCTCCGCCGGAGCCGTGCTCGCGCGACGCCCCGTGCGCCGGAAGGCGCTCGCGAGCCTGCTCGCCTGGACCCTCTACCTTCCTGCGTACGGGCTCTTCGCAGTCGCCGGGTCGCTCGGCGTCGCGCTCGCGGCGGGCTTCGGCGCGGGCGTCGGGCAGGGATCGGCCTGGGTGCTCGTCAACTCCGCTGCCCAGGAGGAGGTTCCCGATCGGCTGCTTGGACGCGTGACCGGCCTCGTCGCCCTCGTGCACCGCGGCGCGCACGCGACCGGCTTGCTCTTCGTGTCGCCTCTCTTCGCCGTGGTCGCACCGCAGACAGTCTTCGCGGGCGCTGCGCTCGCCATCCCGCTCGCCGGACTCGCGGGCGTCCTCGTCAGCGATCGAGGAGACGGAGCTCGAGGACGCGTGAGGCGTCGAACCCGTCGATCCTGAGCATCGCGCCGGCCGCGGCAGCCGCCGCGCCCGCCGGCATGAGCCCCACGAGCTCCGAACCGGCGACCTCCGCGCCGCGCGCCTCTGCCTCCTGCTCGATGCGCCCGACGATCTCGTGCAGCGCGGCCGCCTCCCAGTCCTCGACGTTCATGCTCACCTGGACGAAGCCCGTGCGAGGAAGGTCCAGCCCGAGCGCCCTTACTCCGGGGAAGCCGCCGTCGGCCTCGCGGACGACCTCGGCGATCGCACAGGCCGTCTCGAGATCCCCGCGGAGGTTGACGTTGAAGGCCACCAGGGGGCGGCGCGCGCCGACCAGCACGCCGCCGGCGGCACCGTCGAGCTGCTTCGGGCCGAAGTCCGGCCGGAGCTCCCCAGCGTCGATCCGCCGCTGGAGCTCCTCCGAGCCACCCCGGCGGAAGAACGCCGGGCCGCGGCCGGACGCAAGCTCGCCGTAGAGGAAAACCGGGAGACCGAGGTCGGTGCCGAGACACCGCGCGAGCTCGAGGGCGGCCTCGCGGGCGCGCGGCATGTCGTCCGACCGAATCGGCACGAGCGGAACGACGTCGGCCGACCCGATCCGGGGATGTGCGCCTTCGTGATCCCGCAGATCGATCCGCTCGCGGGCGCACGCGACGCCGGCGAGGAGTGCGCCGACAAGCTCCTCCTCGTCGCCGACCAGGGTGAAGACCGAGCGGTTGTGGTCGGGGTCGGCGTGGACGTCGAGCAGTTCCGCGTGCTCGGCGAGCGCGGCCGCGAGCGCGTCGATCGTCTCCTGGTCGCGGCCCTCCGAGAAGTTGGGCACCGATTCGAGCGGCAGCCTCACGGGCGTACTCTAGGAGCGTGAAGACGTATTACGACCGCCGCGCGCCCGAGTACGACGACTGGTTCCTCGGCACGGGCCTCTACGCCGACCGTGACAGGCCTGGCTGGGAGGAGGAGCTCGGGGCGCTCGAGAGCACGATCGCCCGTCTGCCACCGGGACGAACGCTCGACGTCGCCTGCGGGACGGGCTTCCTGACCCAGCACCTGCCGGCCGAGATCGTCGGGCTCGACCAGAGCCGGGCAATGATCGAGATCGCCCAGGGGCGCGTCCCGGAGGGCGAGTTCGTGGCCGGCGACGCGTTCGAGCTTCCGTTTCCAGACGGCTCATTCGACCGCGTCTTCACGAGTCACTTCTACGGGCACCTCGAGGCCGGAAAGCGCGAGCGCTTTCTCGCCGAGGCCCGCCGGGTCGCGCGTGCGCTCGTCGTCGTCGACGCGTCGCAGAGCCACTCTCCCGTCGCGGCGGAGTTTCAGCCGCGCGTCCTGAAGGACGGCTCGCGCTGGGAGGTCTACAAGCGGTTCTTCACCGGCGAAGGGCTCGCCTCCGAGCTCGGCGGCGGCGAGGTCCTGTTCGAGGGCCGCTGGTTCGTTGTCGTTCACTCGCCCGCTTGACCCGCCAGCGCTCGTCGTACCGCTCGCTCCACTCGCTTCAGCGCGACGCCCGCGTCTGCCGCGCGTGCGCCGAAGCGGGCTACCCGCTCGAGTCGCTGCCCGTCTTCGAAGGCGGTGCGAGACAGCGGGCGTACATGCTCGGGCAGGCGCCTGGAGTCGTCGAGGGAGAAGAGCGCCGTCCCTGGCGTGGTCGCGCCGGCCAGACGCTGCGCCGGTGGCTCGAGCTCGACGAGGAGGAGTTCTACGCGGCGTTCTACTGCGCCTCGGTCACGCGCTGCTACCCCGGCCGCGCACCGGGCGGCGGCGGTGACCGGACGCCGACCGCGCGGGAGCAGGAGCTCTGTGCGTTCTGGCAGGAGTGGGAGCTTCGCCTGCTGCGGCCCGGGTTGATCGTGCCGGTCGGCGGGCTTGCCGCTCGCCGGCTGCTCGGTCTCACGAGCCTCGATGCGGGCATCGGCGAGCGCTTCGAGCATGGAGCTGCCGTCGCGGTCCCGCTGCCACACCCCTCGGGAGTCAGCCGCTGGCTCAACCAGGAGCAGAACCGGGCGCGGCTGGACCGTGCGGTCGAGCTCGTCCACCAGGAGCTCGCTGGGCTCGGCGGCCCGTTGCCGGTGAAAAAGGCACCGCCGACCTCCTCCCCGCATTCAGCGTAACGAGGAAATCGTCACTCGTGGGTGACGGGATCGGGCCGGAAGTGTGACGATCACTTTCGGCCGACGACCGTCATCCGGCGGTGCTCGAGCGTCAGCGGCTCGCCGTCCTCGCCGAAGGCGTGCGCCTCGCGGAAGCCGGCGCCGAGCAGCCAGTCGCGAAGCTCGGCGGGGGTCAACAAGCGCACGAAGAACTCGAAGCTGCGCCGCTTTCCACCGCGGATGATCGTCCGCTCCGTATGTATCCGCCCAGTCTCGAGGTCGAGCCGGTGGCGGTCGATCATCAGGTCGCCGCTCCGCTCGGTGACGATGTCGTCTTGGTAGACCCGGAGCACCCGGTCGCGGTTGAGCATGTTCACCGCCAGAAGCCCGCCCGGGCGTAGCGCGCGCGATGCCTCGGCGAGCACCCGCTTGTTGTCCTCGTCCCCGAAGTACCCGAACGACGTGAACCAGCTCAGTACCCGCTCGAAGCGGTCCGTCCACGGCAACGAGCGCATGTCGCCGTCGACGTACTCGACCTCGACGCCCCGCTCAGCGGCATCCTTGCGCGCAAGCTCGAGGAAGTACGGCGTCGCGTCGAGCCCGGTTACCCGCACGCCACGCTCGGCCAGAGCGTTCGCAATCCGGCCGTGGCCGCAGGCAAGATCAAGCAGCTCCAGCCCCGGCTCGAGCTCGAGCAGCTTCCAGATGAGCTCGACGTCCGCCTCGGTCTCCTCAGGCGAGAGCCGCTCCGCGTAGAAGTAGAGGTAATCCTCGTCGAACGCGGCCTCTCGGTCGAACTCAGGCTCCATGCACGGAGTTTCCCGGCGCGGGACCCCGCGAAGCAAGTAGCGGCGGCTAGATTTCGATCGTGGCAACGCGACCGCCGTATCGCCGGACATTCGTCCGCCTGCTCGGATTTCTCAGGCCGTACAAGTGGTCGCTCATCGTCTCGATCGTGCTGGCGGTCGGCTCTCAGGCGGCGGCGATGGCAATTGCCTTCCTCACGGGAACCGGGCTCGAAAAGGCGATCACGGCCCGAAGCCGGCACGACCTCTACCTGATCGCCGCACTCGTGCTCGCCGTCGGCGCGGCTCGCGCGCTCTTCATGTCGGGCCGGCGGCTGATCTCCGGGCGCCAGGCGCTCGGCGTCGAGTTCGACATGCGCAACGCCCTCTACGCGAAGCTCCTCAGGCTCTCGTTCGGCTTCTACGACCGCCACCAGACCGGCCAGCTGCTGTCGCGGGCGACGGTCGACCTGCAGACCGTTCGCTTCTTCCTCGGCTACGGGTTGATTTTCTTCTTCCAGAACGTGCTGACGGTCGTCGGCGCGACCGCGCTCATGTTCGCCGTCAACTGGCGGCTCGCACTCGTCGCCACAGCCGTCACGCCGCTGATCATCGTCTTCGCCTACCGGTACTCGACCGTCGCGCATCCCGTGCTCCGCGACGTCCAGCAGAAGATGGCCGACGTCGCGACGGTCGCCGAGGAGAACATCGTCGGCGTCCACGTCGTCAAGTCCTTCGCCCAGGAGCGGAACGAGCTCGGGAAGTTCGCGCAACGCTCCGAGCGCGTCTTCGAGCGCAGTGTCGACGCGAACAAGCAGCGCGCCCTCTACGTGCCGCTGCTCTCGTTCCTGCCGCTCGCCATGCAGGCGGGGGTCCTGCTCGCCGGCGGGCGAATGGTCGCACGCGGAGACCTCGACATCGGCACGTTCTTCTTCTTCAACGTTCTCGTCGTCATGCTCGTCATGCCCCTCCGGATGCTCGGGATGTGGATCGGGCAGTCCCAGCGGGCGACCGCGTCAGGCGAGCGGATCTTCGAGGTGATGGACGAGCCCGAGGAGATCTCGGACCGTCCGGGAGCGGGCGAGCTGCCTCCGGGGGACGGGCGCGTGTGCTACGAGCACGTCTCGTTCGAGTACGCGCGGGGCCGACCCGTGCTGCGGGACATCGACCTCGAGCTCGAGCCGGGCCAAACCGTGGCGCTCATCGGGCACACCGGCGCTGGGAAGACGACCGTCGCCTCGCTCCTGCCGCGCTTCTACGACGTGACCGAAGGGCGCCTCACGATCGACGGCGCCGACGTCCGCGACGTGAAGCTCGAGTCGCTGCGCCGTGAGATCGGAATCGTCTCGCAGGATCCATTCCTCTTCTCCGCGACGGTGCGGGAGAACATCGCCTTCGGGGCGCCGGATGCGAGCGACGAGGACGTCGTGCGGGCGGCGACACTCGCCCAGGCCCACGAGTTCGTCACCGAGCTGCCGGAGGGCTACGACACGGTCATCGGCGAGCGCGGGATCACTCTCTCCGGCGGGCAGCGCCAGCGGCTCGCGATCGCGCGTGCGCTGATCATGGATCCCCGCATCCTGATCCTCGACGACGCGACAGCCTCGGTCGACGCCACCACGGAGGCGCGCATCCGCCTGGGGCTGCGCGAGGCGATGAAGGGGCGGACGACCATCATCATCGCCCACCGCCTCTCGACGATTTCGCTCGCCGACGAGCTCGTCGTGCTCGACGGCGGCCGCATCGCCGGGCGCGGCACCGACGAGGAGCTGCTCCAGACGAACGCCGTGTACCGCGACATCCACGAGCACGGGCTGCTCGAGCGCGAGTTCGCGGAGCGGGTGGAGGCGCGAGCGGGATGAGCGCGACAGCGCTCATCCGTGGAAGGGTCCCGGGAAACCGGGAGGTTTCCCGTCTTGCAATCCCCTGCACACGCGGTGACATGGGCGCCGCGTGTGCAGGGGCGAACCTGCGAGAAGAAGGGGGTACATGGGGGAACCATGGTTTCCCCCATGGGAGCGAGCCGGAGGCGAGCGACGGATGAGAGTCTGGCAGCCCGGAAGCCACCTCACGCACCGCCGCGACGCGGTCAAGGTCGAGGACTGGTCGTGGCAGCGGACGGCGCGACGCGTCTCGACGCTCGCGCGCCTGGCGGCTCCGTACAAGCGACGGACGATCCTGGCGCTGGCCTCGCTGTTCGCAGCGACGGCGACGGCGCTCGCGCCGCCCTACCTGGCCAAGCTCGCGATCGACGACGGGATCCGCAAGGGGAATCTCCACGCCCTGACGATCGTCGTCGCCCTGTTCGTGGTCGCAGGCGTGGCGAGCCTCGCGACGAGCGCGGCCCAGACGTACTTCACCGGCTGGACGGGCGAGCGCATCCTCGCCGACCTCCGCAACACCCTCTTCCGGCACCTCCAGCGCCTCTCGCTCGGCTTCTACGAGCGCAATCGAGCGGGAGTGATCATCAGCCGGCTGACGAACGACGTCGAGGCCCTCGACCAGCTCGTCACCGACGGCGTGACGACGCTCGTGCAGAGCACGCTCTTCCTCTTCGGGACCTCGATCATCCTCTTCGTGCTCGACTGGCGGCTCGCCCTCGCAACTCTGACGGTGATGCCGCTGATGGCAGTCGCGACGGCGCTCTTCCGCATGCGCTCGGCGCGCGCCTACCGGGCGGTGCGGGAGCGGCTCGGCCTAGTCACGGCGACGCTCGCCGAGGACATCAGCGGCATGCGCGTCGTGCAGTCCTTCCGCCGCGAGCGCGCGAACGAGCGCAACTTCCGAAAGGTCAACGCCCACTACCGAGCGGCGAACCAGCAAACCGTGATCCTGAACGGCCTCTACTTCCCGTTCGTCGACTTCCTGTCCGCGGCCGCGACCTCGATCGTGCTCGGCTACGGAGGGTATCTCGTCTTCGGCGGAGACCTCACCGTCGGCACGCTCTTCGCCTTCGTCCTCTACCTGTCGAACTTCTTCGACCCGGTCCAGCAGCTCTCGCAGCTCTACAACACGTTTCTCTCGGCCGTCGCCGCGCTCGACAACATCATGAACGTCATGGACGAGGAGCCCGA
>DASYUD010000037.1:0-4903 GCA_036001625.1 Gaiellaceae bacterium | reverse complement strand
CACCGTGCCGTCCTCGCGACGCACGATCGCTGCGACCCCGACGGTGGCCCAGTCCTGCGCGCGCCGGTTGAACTTGATGTACGACCAGCCCTTCCAGGTGCCCAGCTTCGGCACCCGGATCTCGGTGACGACGTCGCACTGCCCGAGCGCCGTCTCGAAGAGGCCGCGGAAGAACTCCGCTGCCGGGATCGCCCGCTCGCCTTCCGGACCGCGCGCCGCGATCTCGGCGTCGAGCGCGACAAGGATGGTCGGGAGGTCCGAGGCGGGATCCCCGTGCGCGACCGAGCCGCCGATCGTCCCGCGGTGGCGCACCTGCGGGTCGCCGACCAACCCCGCGGCGTGGGAGAGGATCGGGCAGTGCTCCTGGACGAGCGGGTCGGCCGCGAGGTCGTGGTGACGCGTCAGCCCCCCGATCGCGAGCCGCTCGCCCGTGTCGCGGACATAGGAGAGCTCCTCGAGCCGACCGATGTCGACGAGCAGCGCCGGCCGGGCGAGGCGGAGCTTCATGAGCGGCAGGAGCGAATGGCCGCCGGCGAGGAGCTTCGCGTCCTCCCGGCCAAGGAGCTCGACCGCCTCGTCCACCGACCCGGCCACCTCGTAGTCGAACCGCGCGGGGATCATCGCCGTCCCTCCTGGATCGCAGTCCAGACCCGTTCCGGTTTCGCCGGCATGTCCACGTCGGTGACGTCGAATGGGGCGAGCCCGTCGACGACGGCGTTCATGACCGCCGCCGTCGAGGCGATCGTGCCCGTCTCGCCTACGCCCTTGACGCCCATCGGGTTGGTCGGGCTCAGGCTCTCCGTTCGGTCGAGCTCGAAGTTCGGCAGCTCGACCGCGGACGGCACGAGGTAGTTGATCATCGAGCCCGTGACGAGGTTGCCCTCCTCGTCGTAGACGGCCTCTTCGTAGAGCGCCTGCGCGACGCCCTGAGCGATGCCGCCCTGCACCTGGCCGTCGACTATCATCGGGTTGATGACCGTGCCGACGTCGTCGACCGCGACGTAGCGGTCGAGCTCGACCGCGCCGGTCTCCGTGTCGATCTCGACGACGGCGATGTGGCAGCCGCCCGGCCAGCTGAAGTTGGGCGGGTCGTAGACGTAGGTGTCCTCGAGGCCGGGCTCGAGCCCGTCCGGGAGGTTGTGCGCCGTCCAAGCCGCGAGAGCCGCGTCCGTGACGGCCATCGAGCGGTCCGTGCCCTTGACCGTGAAGCGCCCGCTCGCGTACTCGAGATCGTCCTCGGCCACCTCGAGCTGGTGTGAGACGATCCTCCTCGCCTTCGCGATCACCTTCTCGGTCGCGTGGTAGAGGGCGACGCCGCCGACGGCGAGACTGCGGCTGCCGTAGGTGTCCATCCCGAGCGGGATCACGGTCGTGTCGCCGTGCAGCACCTCGACGTTCTCGATCGGGACGCCGAGCTGGTCGGCGACGATCTGGGAGAAGGTCGTCACGTGTCCCTGCCCGTGCGGCGAGGTGCCGATCAGCACCTGCACGGTCCCCGTGGGGAGACAGCGAACGGTGGCCGCGTCCCAGCCGCCTGCGCCGTAGCGAATCGCTCCGAGGATTCGCGATGGGGCGAGGCCGCACATTTCGACGTAGGTCGAGAAGCCGATGCCGAGCTGCTTCGTGTCGCCGCGCTCGCGCCGCTCGGCCTGCTCGCGGCGGAGGTCGTCGTAGCCGGCAAGCTCGAGGGCCTTGTCGAGGGAGGCGTGGAAGTTGCCGGAGTCGATCTCGAGCCCGGACGCGAGCGTGGCCGGGAACTCGGAGATGAAGTTCAGGCGCCGGATCTCCACCGGGTCCTTCCCCAGCTTTCGCGCGAGCGCGTCCACGGTCCGCTCGATTGCGTAGGTCGCCTCTGGACGGCCGGCGCCGCGGTAGGCGTCCGTCGGCGTCGTGTTCGTGAAGACGCCGACGCACTCGAAGTCGTAGCCCTGCACGTCATAGCAGCCTGCGTAGAGCCAGGCGCCGAGGAGCGGGATGCCCGGGGAGACGAGCTGCATGTAGGCGCCCATGGCGGCCGTCAGGCGCGTCCGGACCGCCGTGATCTTCCCTTCCTCCGTGGCTGCGAGCTCGATCTCCTGGATCATGTCGCGCCCGTGGATGGTGGCGACGTAGTTCTCG
The DNA here is from genome assembly GCA_036001625.1 of Gaiellaceae bacterium. Lineage (GTDB taxonomy): Bacteria > Actinomycetota > Thermoleophilia > Gaiellales > Gaiellaceae > VAXT01. Next base: position 2,785 of record DASYUD010000037.1, on the reverse strand, counting down.
GAGCGCTCCTCCGTCCACTTGACCGGAAGCCCGAGCCGGCGCGCGAGCAAGAGGCAGAGCGCCTCCTCGGCGTAGACATTGAGCTTCGAGCCGAACCCGCCGCCGACGTCGGGGGCGATCACGCGCAGCTTCGTCTCCGGGATCCCCGTCGTGCCCGAGAGGGTCACGCGCGCGATGTGCGGCACCTGCGTCGCCGACCACATCGTGAACTCGCTGGTCGCCGGCGTCGGCTGCACGAGCACGCTGCGCGGCTCAATCGCGTTCGGGATCAGGCGCTGCTGGCGGTAGCGCTCCTTCACCGTCACGGCGGCCTCGGAGAAGAGCGTGTCGATCTCCCCGGCCTGGAGCGTCCACGTGTAGGCGCGGTTGCCGTCGTATTCGTCGTGGACGAGCGGCGCCGAGTCAGCGAGGGCCTCCTCCACATCCGTCACCACCGGGAGCGGCTCGTAGTCGACGTCGACGAGCTCGGCCGCGTCCTTGGCGAGTGCGCGGCTCTCCGCCACGACCACCGCGACGCCGTCGCCGGCGTAGCGCGCCTTGTCGGTCGCGAGCGGCCGGTGCATTGGAATGCGGCAGTCCCCCGTCACCGGCCAGGCGCACGGGAGGGAGCCCGCCCATTCGTCGGCGAGCTCGGCGCCGGAGAAGGCCGCGACGACGCCCTCCGCCTCAAGCGCCCGTGAGACATCGACCTTCTTGATCTTCGCGTGTGCGTAGGGGCTGCGGACAACTGCCAGCCAAAGCATCCCGGGCAGCGTCATGTTGTCGACCCAGCGCGTGTCGCCCCTGAGCAGGCGCGCGTCCTCCTTGCGCTCGACGGGGGAGCCGATGTACGTCGTCTTCGTCTCGGTGGTTGCCATCTCCCCCTCCTACGCGGTCGCCGCGGCCTGGACGGCCTCGACGATCTTCTGGTAGCCGGTGCAGCGGCAGAGGTTGCCCTCGAGCGCGTGCCGGATCTCCTCCTCGCTGGGGCTCGGGTGCTCGGCGAGGAAGCTGACGGTGGCGAGCACCATGCCCGGCGTGCAGTAGCCGCACTGGAGCCCGTGGCTACGGTGGAAGGCCTCCTGTACGGGATGGAGCTTGCCGTTCTCGGCCAGGCCCTCGATCGTCGTCACCTCGTACCCGTCGGCCTGCACTGCGAGGACGGTGCACGACTTCACCGACTCGCCGTCGAGGAGGACGGTGCAGGCGCCGCACGACGACGTGTCGCAGCCGACGGTCGTCCCCGTGAGGCCGAGCTGCTCGCGGAGGAGATAGACGAGGAGCTGGCGCGGCTCGACCTCGGCCTCGTGCCGGACGCCATTGACGGTGATTCCGATGCGTTTCACTTCGGCCTCCTTCGGAAGAGCCCGGCGAGCGCGCGGCGCAGGGCGCCGAAGAACAACGACAGCCCGCCCACCGGCCGCGCCTGGGCCGCCGTCACGGCGGCGGCATCCTCGGGTGCGGCGATGAGCTGAGCTTGCAGACACTCGGCGAAGCTCGTCACGATCTGGGACGAGATGTCCTGGATGAGCCCGCGCCCGTACTGGGCGACCATGCCGGAGAGGCTCAGGTCAGTGACGAGGTCGACCCGTGTCGCGCCGTCCTCCGCAGCGAGCGACGACTCGATGCTCGCCTGCGCCCGGCCCCGATTTCGCACCTCGCGCGCGGTCGCTCGCAGCACGACCCGCTTCGCTGCATCGTCGACCTCGGTGCGCTCGATATCGGTCGCGAACGTCAGTGAGATCGGGCCGAGCTTTACCTGCATGGTCGCCTTCCAGCTCGAGTCACCCCCGACCTCGTCGAGCTTCGCGCCCGGCATGCAGGGGATGATGCGCGGGACGTCCATCAGGAGGTCCCAGGCGGCCTCGGACGGGGCGGCGACGGTGAAGGAGTTCTCGAGCTTCACGCGGGCACCGCCGCCTGCCGCCTGGTCGCGACGATCTCGGCTGCGACCGCGACGGCGACCTCCTCGGGCGTTCGCGAGCCGATCCGCAGACCGATCGGAGCGTGGATGCGGGCGAGCTGCTCCTCCGTCACCCCTTCGGCGAGCAGCCGCTCGTTGCGGCTCTCGTTCGTCCGCCTCGCGCCCATCGCGCCGATGTAGCCGGCCGGCGTCTCGAGCGCGACCTTGAGGAGCGGGACGTCGAACTTGTGGTCGTGCGTGAGGACGCAGATCGCCGTGCGCTCGTCCACCGGCGCAGCGCGCAGAAACTCGTCCGGCCACTGGACGACGATCTCGTCCACCTCCGGAAAGCGCTTGCGCGTCGCGAAACGGGCACGCGCGTCGCAGACGGTGACCCGGTAGCCGAGGAACTTGCCGATCCGGGCCACGGCGGCGGCGTGGTCGACGGCGCCGAAGACGTACATCTCCGGACGAGGTGCGAAAGGGAGGTAGAAGGTGTCGCCCTCGATGCCCGGCTCGAAGTGCCCGTTCAGTGACACGAGCTCCTGTTTGCCGATCTCGGAGCCCGCGATTTCCATGGCCAGAGCGACCGGCGTCTCCTCCCTGATCGCCCGCCCGAGCTGCTCGACCAGGTCGCTCTCCGTCATCGCGAGGAAGATGTGGACGGTTCCGCCGCATGGGAGGCCGACCTCGAAGGCTTCCTCGTCGGCGATCCCATAGGAGACGAGCCGTGGCGGCCCGCCGGCGAGCACGGCCTGCGCCTCGTCGTAGACGGCCGGCTCGACGCAGCCGCCCGTGACGGAGCCGGCCACCTCACCCTGCTCGGAGACCGCGAGGACGGCGCCCGGCCCGCGGGGCGCGGAGCGCTCCGTCTTGACGACCGTGGCCGTGGCGAAGCGGCGC
>DASYUD010000036.1:0-65711 GCA_036001625.1 Gaiellaceae bacterium | reverse complement strand
CGAATGCGGCCACGACGAGGCTGATTGCAAGGCCGTATCGCAAGGTGACCCCTCTGTGTGGAAGGTTGACTGGGCCGGTCGCCCTCTACATCGGCGGAAAGTAGCGCAACACGAGACCTGTTGCCGGGATCGAGGGATTTGCGACTACTCCGGCTCGCCCGCGATCTCTTCCGCAAGCAGGGTGCAGGCGAACCAGCGCCAGGCGAGCTCCTCGTCGGCGGCGAGCCGTTCGAGGCGCGAGCGGATCTCAGGAAGGTCTTCGACCGCGGGACGAAGCGCGCCGAGCCCTGCTCCGAGCGCAGTCCGGCGACCGCGGCTGTCGAGGTCGGCCGCGAGCGCCGTCACGGCCCGGCCCTCGAGGTCGAGGCCTCGCCGCGGATCGCCGCCTGTGGCCAGCAGCTGCACCGCGCGTCGGCGGGCGCCGCGCAGCTCGTCCTCGTCGAGCTCGACATCGCGCCCGGCGAGCAGGGCCAACGACGCTTCGACCTCCGCGTCCTCGCCCGCAGCCACCCTCGACTCGAGCACCGCGAGGTAAGCGTGCTCGTCCGAGGCCGCCATGGGCCCCAGGATACGACCAGACATGTCTTTCAACGCTCATTCGCGTGCCGAGTCACGCTAGATTTAGGCGTTAGCGCACGCGCCGAAACGGGGATAGCGGACAGATGAGCCAAGACCAGATCACCACCCTGCTCGAGCGAGGCGCGGAGAACGGCTCCGTCGATCTCTCGGAGCTGAACGAGCTCGTCGAGACCCTCGAGCTCGGCGACGAGGAGGTGGCGGGCCTCTACGAGCTGCTCGACGAGCGGGACGTCGACGTCCGCGACGACTGCGGGCGCGAGCAGGCCGAGGCCACCTACGTCAACGGCGACCTCGCAACGGCGACGACCGACGCCCTTCAGCTCTTCCTGAACGAGATGGGCCGCTATCCGCTGCTGACCGCCGAGCAGGAGGTCGAGATTGCGAAGCGGATCGAGCGCGGCGACAAGGCCGCGAAGGACCAGATGGTGAACTCGAACCTTCGCCTGGTCGTCTCGATCGCGAAGAAATACCAGGGACACGGTCTGTCGCTGCTCGATCTGATCCAGGAGGGCATCATCGGCCTCATTCGCGCGGTCGAGAAGTTCGACTGGCGACGGGGCTACAAGTTCTCGACGTACGCGACCTGGTGGATCCGTCAGGCCGTGCAACGCGGTGTCGCCAACAAGGCCCGTACGATCAGGATCCCGGTGCACATCGTCGATCGCGAGCGCAAGATCGCCCGAGCCGAGCGCCAGCTTCAGATCAGGCTGGGCCGCGTGCCGACCCAGGCAGAGATCGCGAAGGCCGCGAAGCTGCCGCTGAAGCATGTTCGCGAGGTACAGCAGGCGGCGCGCGCCGTGACGAGCCTCGATCGGCCGGTCAGCCCGGACAGCGACACACCAATGGGCGAGTTCGTTCCCGGGGAGCACAAGGAGCCCGAGGAGGAGCTCAACGTGAGCCTCCGCGAGGAAGCTCTTCGGCGTGCGGTCGCCGAGCTGCCGGACCGAGAGCGCGAGGTGCTGAAGCTCCGTTTCGGCCTCGACGGGGATCCCGACCCGCAGTCGCTGGAGCAGATCGGCAAGCGGCTGGGCCTGACGCGCGAGCGCGTGCGGCAGATCGAGACGGAAGCCCTCGAGCGGCTCTCCGTCAACCGCGAGCTCGACTCTTTGCGCGCCGCCTAGAGCCGTTTCGGAAATAGTTCCCTGCGGCTCGACCGGTCATTGCAGACGGACGCGCCGGCCAAGCCGGCACGTCCTGATGGTCGGCGCCGCCGAGTCGGCGCCTAGAGGAAGCTGCTTAGGGCGTAGGCGACCGCGACGGCGACGAGCGCGGTCGTGCCGGCGAGCGCGATCGTCCCGCGCCGGTAGGCGAGCTCGGCCGCGGCTCGCCCGTTCGGAGTCGCCCGCAGCGGCAGCGAAGCGAGCCCGAGGAGCGCTATCGCGAACCCGAGGCCGACGAAGAGAATCGGCGGCACGCTCTGCACGGCGTCTACGGACTTCGTGAACCTGGCGCCGAGCACGCCGTGACGCCGGGAGGGCCCGGCGTCCTTCGTCTCGGGCTTGATGCCCCTTCCCGCAGCGCGCTGGGCCGCGATGCCCGCCCCTCCTCCCGTGGCGGTGCCGCTCGAGCCCAAGGCGTAGCCGCTCGCCGGAGCGCAGGCGTCCGCCTTCCTTGCAGCCTCGATCTCCCCGGGACGCGGGCTCCGTCGCCCGACGATGACGATGCGGGCATCGAGCACTCGCCGATGACGCGAACGCGCCCGAATGCGGTAGGTACCCGGGCGAAGCATGCGCCGGCCCAAGCGGCCGGGGAAGTACACCCGGTTCAGCCCGGGACGGCCCCGGACTCGGAAGCGGCCCGCAAGGCGGCAGTCCGGCGCGATGCGAACGACCACGAACTCGATGAGGGCAGGCTTTCTCAGCCGGAAGGTCAGGGTCGCCTGCCTGCGGCGCGTGGGACCCTTCCGCGAGATCCAGCTCCTCGAGAAGTGCGGCCGGTAGATGCGAGCTGGAGCGGGGTCGGATCTCGGACCGCCGGTCGAGGAGCTCTGCGTGCCGGATCCCGAGGGCCTCGCAGCTTGAGATGGAGCTGCGGAGGGCTCGCCGACTGCGCTCCGGGTCGTAACGTGGACGTGAACCGGCAGGGAAGGCGTCGACGGCTGCGAGGTGGGCGGTGGTCTCGCAGCCCCCGGAACCTGCACGGGAGGAATCCGCGGGACCTGCGGCGCTTGCGGCGGCGGGGGCAGGACCGGCGGGACCGGCGGAAGGGGAGGAAGAGGCGGCGCAGGTGGGCCGAGGGCCGCGGCCGAGGCGACCCAGCCGGCGAGGAGCCCCGCGCTCAATACGACGAGTCGCATGATGCGAGGGCCGCACAGTCGCAGAAGCAAGCTCAATGCAATCATGCAGCCAGACGGCGCCAGAACTGGTTTCTTGCGGTCTGACCCCTCACGGAGCCGCTCCGCGGCTCGTCTCGCCTCCTAGAAGCTGGCGCGGGTCATACCAACATGCAGATGATCATCGTGCCCTGTGATCGGGTGATTAGGAGCGACGCCGGGCTTGCCCTCTTCCTTGATGTATCCGAATCCGTTGAAGAACATCTCGTCGAGCGGCCAGTTGAACTTCGCGGCCCCATTGAGCAGCTTGAAGTACAGAAACGTAAGAGCTTCCGTCTCGGTCCGGAACTGCTTGCGGAACTTGTCGTCCAGCGGGGAAATGTCGTTCACATCGAGCGCCCTGCCCTTGAGCCTTCGACGAGTCATATCGGCCACGTTTATCCCGCCTCCGTAGTGCAGCGATCCCTTGGTGTGGACGTCGTGAACGCCTCCGAATTCAGGATGCTCGGATGGAGTGATGCCCTTGCTCTGGAGCCACTTCCCCAGATCGATGACCGACTTGACCTCACCGAGCGTCATTCGGCTTGCTCCCTTCCGCCGCAGATCGTGACGGGTGTCACCACTATACGACCCCCGTGGGTTCGGCTTACCGAGCGGCGGGGGTGAGATTCGAACTCACGGGCCCCTTGCAGGGCCAACGGTTTTCAAGACCGCCCCGTTCGACCGCTCCGGCACCCCGCCGTGCAGCGATGGTAACTACGAGCTAGGCGCCCGGTCGAACCTGCGCCGGAGCGCCGTACTCCCTGAGCACGTCCGGTACTTCGCCCTGGAAGTTCTCGAGCACGGCGAGCACCCAGCGATCGGTGACGGCGGTTCCGTTCAGCGTGTGGACATGCTCGATCCTCCCGTCGGTCCGGTAGCGGATCCCCAGACGCCGGGACTGGAAATCGGTCGTGTTCGAGCAGGAAGTGATCTCCCGGTAGCGGTCCTGGCTCGGGAACCACGCTTCGATGTCGTAGCGCTTTGCCGCCGCCGAGCTCAGTTCGCCGACGGCGATGTTCAGCACGCGGTATGGAAGGTCAAGCTCCTGCGCTAGCCGTTCCTCGATCGCGAGCAGGCGCTCGTGCTCAGTCCACGAGTCGTCGAGGAAGACGTACGAGAACATCTCGACCTTGTTGAACTGGTGGACGCGGAACATCCCGCGCGTGTCGCGGCCGGCAGCGCCTGCCTCCCGCCGGAAGTTCGTCGAGAACGCCGTGTAGTGGAGCGGCAGGTCGTCCGCCTCGAGGATCTCGCCCATGTGCAACCCCGCGAGTGCGACCTCGGAGGTGCCGGTCAGGTAGAGGCCGTCCTCGCCGATCTCGTAGTACTCGGACTTCTCGGCCGGGAAGAAGCCGGTCCCGTACATCGCCTCCTCGCGGACGAGCACCGGGGGGATCAGCGGCGTGAACCCCTCCGCCACGGCGCGGTCGAGCGCCCAGCGGTAGAGCGCGAGTGCGAGCAAGGCCGTGTCCCCGGCGATGTACCCGAAGCGCGAGCCGGAGAGCTTCGCCGCCCGCTCCATCTCGAAGCGGCCGAGCTCGGTGTGCTCCTTCGGCTCGGCGAGCCGGGGCGGGTCCCCGACCCGGCGGAGCTCCTCGGCGTCGTCCTCGGTATCCCCGTCGGGAACCGACTCGTGAGGCGGGTTCGGCACCTGCTGCAGCGCGTCGTCGCGGGCGGCTTCGGCTGTGGCCAGCTCCTCCTCGAGCTGCTTGAGCTCCTCCTTGACCTGCTTCAGCTCCTCGACCTGCTCGGCCGTCGGCTTGCCCTGGGTCTTCTGGCGCGCCCGCAAGTCGTCGACCCGCGGCACGAGCTCGCGCCAGCGCGCGTCGGCGGCCAGCAGCTCGTCGAAGGCCCCTGCGGCGCCCTTGCGGGCGACGGCGGCCCGGAAGCCGTCCGGGTCGGCGCGCGCGGCCTTGAGGTCGATCACTAGCTCTGGAGCAGAAAAGCGACGAGGTCGGCGAGCTGCTTCGAGGTGAGCTGTGTCCCGTAGGTCTTCGGCATCACATCCGGGTAGCCGCTCGCGATCTCGGCGCTCGGATTGGTGATCGACTCCCGGACGAAGGCTTCGTCCTTGCCCTTGAGGACCTCGCCGAGGTTCGGTCCCGTCGTCTGGGTCGACCCGGCCGGGGCGAAGGTGTGGCAGCCGCCGCACCCGTTGTCCGCGAAGACCTTCTTGCCTGCGGCCGGGTCGCCCTTCTCGGCCTTCGGCAGCGTCCCCTCGACCGGCCCTGTCGGGGACACCGTCTCCCCGCCGCCGCAGCCGGCGAGGACGAGCCCACAGAATGCGATCAGCGCGACGCGACGCACAAGAAGGGCGAGTCTACTCAACGCGCCGAGCCTCCTCCCAGAAGCGAAGCGCGGCGCACGAGAGCGCGCCGTAGGCGGCCACGTCGCGTGGAGTGTCGTTCACGAGCAGCGAGACCGCGAGCGCGACGAGCACCGCGTCGACCGTCGCGATGCGCGGCCGGCGCAGCGCGAGCCAGAGGAGCGCTGCGAGCGAGACGGAGATGATGATCGTCGCGTCCGTTGACGAGACGAAACCGTTGGCCGAGACGTGCCAGCGGTGCGCCAGGTCTCCGGCAAGCCCCAACGGGCCCCCGCTCACCGCCCGCGTGACGTGGCTCGAGCCGCCCAGCGCCGCGTCGAGACCGACGAGGACGAGGCCTGCCGCGACGACCGCCGCCCCCGCAAGCGCGAGATTCCGGACGGTGAGCGGCGCCCTGCGGAGCCGGAGCCACAGGAAGAGGAAGCCCGCGGCGAAGACGATCAGCCCCCCGCCGTCGGCTCCGAGCCCGCTCGCGCCGACCACGACGAGGACGAGCGCCGCAATGGGCGGCAGCAGCCGTTGATCGAGGAGGGCGGCGCCGAGGAGCGCGGGAACGAGCAGCAGCGTCTCGACCTGGTTCGAGATCCCGTAGAAACGGACCCCTCCGTCCGGGTGCGGCCCGAGTGCGGCGAGCGAGCTCGTCTCGGTCGAGAAGACGAGGACGACGACGTAGACGGCGAAGATCGAGAGCAGCGCGCCGGCCAGGGCCCGGCGGGACCTCGCCGCCGCGGCGAGCGCGGGCGCGCCGAGACCTACGGCGGCGGCCAGCGTGAGCCCGAGCGCTCGCGGCCGCGCGACCTCGAGGGCGCTCAGCCCGAGCGCTGCGGCGAGCGCCACGGGCCCGACGAGGAGGGCGGCCCTGCCCAGGAACGGGGAGCGGAGCGCGAGCGCGAGCAGCGCGAAGGCCGCGCCGAAGCCGAAAACGACGTAGCTCGCAGGCCCGCGCGAGTCGTGCGCTTCCGCCAGCCGCCGGTCGAGCGCACGCAGCTCGGCTCCGGGGTCGGAGTCGGGGCGGGAGGTGAGCGGCGGCTCCTCGCCGCGGTCCAGCGCGCGAACGGTGGGCGCGACGTCGTAGATCGAGACGAGGCCGGGGATGCGCGTGCGGTTCGAGGTGAGCAGGCCGTGGTAGCCGCCGCCGACGATCCCGATCGCGTAGCGGCGCACGTTGTGGTGCTCGGCCGCGGGAAGCGACACGAAGATCCGGATCGGGCACCGTGCCCCCTTGCAGAGCGGCAGGCAGTCGAGGTCCAGCGCGTCGTGCGCCTTCTCCGGCCCTACGGTCTTGCCGCGGCCTGCGACTAGCAGCCCGACCGCGGCGCCCTTCGGCGGCGACACGTCGTCGCCGGCGATCACGGCCACATGGTCGGCGCGCGCCGGGGCTGCCGGCAACAGCGCGGCCACCCCGAGGCCCACGGCTAGAATCACGGTCGTAAACCTCGGCTTCAAGGAGCGCGATTCTCGATGAAACGCAAGGCTTACGGGAGGGACGTCGGCCTCTCGACGCGTCTGCTCCTGACCATGTTCACGCTCGGGCTCGTCTACGTCGTCTTCTTCATCGTCATGGTCAACGTCCTCAACGTGGGGATCTTCGCGATCGTCCTGATCATGGGCGCGCTCGCGTTCCTCCAGTACTTCACCTCCGACAAGATCGCGCTCCTCGCGTCCGGCGCGAAGGTCGTCGGGCCGGATGAGGCCCCGGAGCTGCACGCCATGGTCGAGCGCCTCGCGGCGATGGCCGATGTCCCCAAGCCGCGTGTGGCCTTGATTCCGACGGACGTGCCGAATGCCTTCGCGACGGGGCGCAACCAGAAGCACTCCGTCGTTGCGGTGACGCAAGGCCTCTGGCAGCGTCTCGAGCCCCAGGAGATCGAGGGCGTCCTCGCCCACGAGCTGACGCACGTCGTCAACCGCGACGTCGCCGTGATGACGATCGCGAGCTTCTTCTCGATGCTCGCCGCCATGCTCGCCCGCTTCGGTCTGTGGGGCGGGATGTTCAGCGGCGGCGACCGTGACAGGAGCTCCGGCGCCCCCGTCTGGCTGATCATGTTCGCCGTCTCCCTCATTACCTACGTGATCAGCTACATCCTGATCATGATGATCTCGCGCTACCGGGAGTACGCGGCCGACCGCGGCTCGGCGCTCATCACCGGCGCCCCCGAGCACCTGATGAGCGCGCTCCAGAAGATCGCGAGCCGGATCACGCAGATCCCGCAGCGCGACCTGCGCGAGGTGGCGGGCATGAACGCCTTCTTCATCGTGCCGACGAGCGTCAAGCGCGGCGCCGCCGAGCTCTTCATGACGCACCCGCCGCTCGAGAAGCGGCTCGCCCGCCTCGGGGAGATCGCCCGCGAGATGGGCCGCCCGGTCGAGCTCTAAACAACCATGCAGCGGGGCCCCTACGGGCGGGATCTCAGCCTGAGCATCCGCATGCTCTTCGTCAGCGTCGTGCTGCTCGTGCTCTACGGGAGCCTCGCATTCCTCGCCCTCTGGGCGATCTACGACGACCCGGGCTTGGGGTCGGTAGCAGCCGCTTTCTCGCTCGCTATCTGCACCTACATCTACTTCAAGGCGGCCGACGGGCTGGTTCTGAGAGCCGTCGGCGCAAGTCCGGTGGAGCGCGCGGAGGCGCCTGAGCTTCACGGGATGGTCGAGCGCCTCGCCGCGATGGCCGATCTGCCCAAGCCTCGGATCGCCGTGTCCAGCCTCGACGCGCCCAACGCGTTCGCAGCGGGAATCACGCCCCCACGCGCGACGATCGTCGTCACTCGCGGCCTCCTCGATCGACTCGAGGAGCGGGAGGTGGAGGCGGTGCTCGGCCACGAGGTCGCACACATCGCGAATCGGGACGCCCTGGTCGTGACCGCCGCGAGCCTCTTTCCGACAGTTGGCGCCTGGCTCGGCAGATGGCGCTTCGGAGCCCGTGACTTCCGGAAGCGAAAGCGCGATTGGCGCGAGTACCTCGCGTGGCCGTTCCTGATGCTCTTCGCGGTGATCCTGTATGCCTTCGGGACCCTGCTCACGTTCACGATCTCTCGCTACCGCGAATACGCGGCCGACCTCGGCTCTGCCCTGGCGACGGGTCATCCGGAGAACCTGATGAGCGCGCTACAGAAGCTCTCTTCCGAGACGGCGCTCATCCCTCGACGAGATCTCCGGGCGCTGAGCGGGCTGAACGCCTTCTTCATCGTCTCCGTGAAGCGGCGCCGATTCGTGCTGAACATGGATCATCCGCCGCTGGAGAAGCGACTCGCGCGGCTCGCAGAGATCACGCGCGAGCTGGGAAAGGCGGTGGACTGAGATGGGGCTCACCGACGTCCTGTTCGGCCGCAAGAAGCTCAAGAAGGCGGTCGAGGAGAAGCTCTTCGCGCTCTCGACGGCGCGGATCACGCTCGAGAGCGACCTCGGGCTGAAGCCGGCCGGCTCGGCTGCGGTCGTCTTCAAGCCGCTCTCCGCGGCCGAGTTCGTCCGGGCCGAGAACGAGCTGCAGGAGCTGCTCGACGTCGCCGCGCAGGAGGCTCATTCGAAGATCGAGCGGCGCGGAGACGAGTTCGGGTTCGAGTGGTTGATCATTCGGGACAACGACTTCGAGGAGCTCGTGGCGACGGTGCATCTCGTTGCGTCCGAGCTGGTCGCACGAGGTTTCGGCGAGCAGCTGCTCGCGGCGGCCTTCCGGTTCGACGGCAAGCACCCGGTCTACTGGATCTACGGCTTCAAGCGCGGTGCGTTCTGGCCCTTCATCCCGACGGGAGACGGCAAGGAGCGCGACAACGCGGAGGAGCTCGAGCTGAAGGCGAAGCTGGAGAAGGAGCTGCCGATCGAGCCGGACCTCACGCGCTGGCTCGCGCTCTTCGACGCGCCGATCTAGTCTCGTTATGTTTTTGGACGTTACGTAGAATTACGTTACGTAGATTTACACAATGAGCTAGACTCCCAAACATGACGACGGCGAATCCCTTCCGGTACGGGGGCGTCGCGCGCGATCTCCACTTTGCGAACCGCGAGGACGAGCTCCGCACGCTCAAGCAGAACATCCGCAGCGGCCAGAACGTGGTCGTCATCTCCCCTCGGCGCTACGGCAAGACCTCGCTCGTCGATCGGGCAATCACTCAGCTGCGAGCTCAGGGAATCCTCGTCGCCTATCTGGATCTCTTCCGGACGCCGACGAAGTCTCAGCTTGCGGACGATCTTGCTCAAGCGCTCTACGACGGTCTTGTGTCGCGGGTCGAGCGGGCGATCAAGAAAGCAGTGGCGTTCTTCTCCCACCTGCCGGTCGCGCCGAGGTTCACGGTCACCGAAGACGGCCGCCCCGCGGTCGAGTTCACGGCCTTCGCGAGCGGCGAAGACCTCGACAAGACGCTCGCGGGATTGCTGGAGCTGCCCGGCCGGATCGCGAAGGACCGTGACCGTCGCGTTGCGCTGGTGCTCGACGAGTTCCAGGAGATCGTCGCGATCGACGAGGGCCTCGTCGGTGTCATGCGCGCGATCTTCCAGGACCAAGACGATGTCGCTCACGTCTTCGTGGGGTCCAAGCGCCATCTCATGGAGATGCTGTTCATGGACAAGACTCAACACCTCTATCGCGCCGCAAAGCCGCTGCCTGTGGGTCCCATCGCTCCGCAGAAGTTCGCTCGATTCATCCGCCGCCGTTTCGATGCGAGTGACGAAGGGATCACCGACGAGACGGTCACCCGCGTTCTCGCGCTGACCGGTGGTCGTCCGTACGAGACCCAGGCGCTGTGCTCGTTCGTTTGGGAGCAGGCCCGTGAGGAAGGGGCGCCGGCGACTCCTGAGGTTCTCGATCGTGCCCTCGTCAGGCTGCTCGAGGCGGAATCCGCGCGCGCCACCGCGGTCTGGGACGGCCTATCTCGACATCAGCGCGCCCTCCTGAGAGCGGTTGCGGCGGAAGGAAACGGGATCTACTCCGAGAGCTACAGGCGGCGCCACAAGCTCGGCAGCGCCAGCTCGGTGACGACGTCGATCAAGGCGCTTGAGGCGAAGGAGCTCGCGCAGGGGAGTGGGGGGAGCTACGAGGTTGCCGACGTCTTCGTCGGCGAGTGGATCCGCCGGTCGGGCGGGCGTCCGGGCTAGGAGGGTTTGGCGGAATGCTGCTCGTCGCCGGGGTGCGATGGTCGTTCCGAGGCAAGGACGCAGGGAGTCCCAATGCTGTTCAGCATTGGGACGACTGAGGACACCGCCTCGGGGCGAGCAGCGCGGCCCGGCGGCACAGCACTGTATTTCGCCAAACCCTCCTAAGGCTCGCCGTCCCAGTAGTCCAGCTTCTCGATGCGCCCGATGACGCCGACGCCCCAGAAGCCGATCTTGTTCGAGCGCGGGTAGTAGCAGATGTCGTTCGGCTCACGGGTGCCGTAAGTCAGGAGCGTGAGCGGGCCGCGGAACGCATGCGCGACTCCGGTCCCGGGCGGCCGCCCGACAACCGAGCCACGGCGCACGGGATGCTCCTCGTCGCCGAGCAGGCAGGTGCCTTCGCCGTCGAGGACGACGAAGAGCTCTTCCTCGGCTCCGTGACAGTGCGGCGGGCAATTGAGCTTTCCTTCCGGGACGATCTCGTGGCGCATCCCCGTCCGGACCGCGCCGGCCGCGCGGCTGATGAAGCGCACGACGCCGCCGCAGTCGCCTTCTTCCCATTTCTCGGCCTCGACGTCCTCGACGTTGACGATGTTCTGCGGCCGCGCCGCCGGCTCGCCGAAGGTCAGCGGCTCGGCCTGCGCCTCGACGTCCCACGGGTCGTCCGTGCGGCCCTCGACCCACGGCCAGCCCAGGCGGATCGCGCGAGAGCGCGGGAGCCAGCCGAGCTCCGTGGGGTCTCGCGTGCCGTAGATGAGCACGTCGAGGCCGTCGGGCCCGCCGCGGAGCGTGTGCTCCTCGCTGTCGGCGAGATGGACGATGCAGTCGCCGGGGCGGAGCTCATACACCTGCTCGTCCTGCCACGAGTAGCCGGATCCCCCGAGGACGAAGACGATCTCCTCGGAGGCGCCGTGCGAGTGGGGCGGAGTCGACAGCCCGCCCGGATCGATGCGGACGCGATTGACGCCGATGCCGACCGTGCCGACCGCGCCGCCGAGCCGTTGCCAGCTCGCGGCCATCTCGCCCTTCTCCCGGCGAGACGGCTCGACCTCGTCCCAGTGCGCGACGTGCTGCGGCACTCAGCGCGAAGGAAGGTCCGGAATGAGCCCCTCGCCCTGGAAGAGCTCGCGGGCCTCCTCGAGCGTAAGGTCGGCAGGCGGCACGACCACGTCGGACGCCGACAGCTCGGAGTAGTCGAGCGGCTCGCCCCGCTCGCGCACAGCCCGGGCCAGCTCTTGGAGCTTCGCCCGGAAGCCCTCCTCGTCGCCTGCCTCGAGCAATTCGACGGCCGCATTGTCGAGCTCGTTCAATCTCTCGGCCGCCTCGTCGGGGAGCCGGAACTGGCCCTCGCCCATCAGCCGCGCGATCATCGCTCGAGCTCCTTCTGCGTCTCGCCCGTTCCCAGCTCGGCTTTCATCTTGGCGAGCTCGTCGTCCACCTGCGATGTCGAGGCGACCTGCGCGAGCTCGCGGTCGAGCTGCGACTGGTCGCCCGCCGTGAAGTCCTCGAGCGTCCCTGAGGCGACGAGCTCGTCGACGGCGGACGCGCGCGCTTGCATCTGCTCCGTCTTGTCCTTCGCCCGCTGGATGGCGAGCCCGGTGTCGGCCATCTGCTCGCCGATCCCGCTCGCTGCCTCGCCGATCTGCACCTGCGCCTCCGCGGCCGAGTACTGCGCCTTGATCACTTCCTTCTGGCTGCGGAAGGCCTCGACCTTGGCGGAGAGCTGCTTCTCGCTCGCGACCAGCTTGTCCTGCTGGGCCTCGAGCTCCTTCGACTGCCGGTCGAGGTCCTGGAGCTGCTGCTGCACGACCGTCTTCCGCTCGAGCGCCTGACGGGCGAGGTCCTCGCGCCCGGCGCCGAGCGCCTGCCGCGCCTGCGTGTCGAGCTTGACGACGCTCTGCTCGAGCTTGTCCGCCTGGAGCTGGAGCCGCTTCTTCGCCGTGACGACGTCGGCGACGCCGCGCTTGACGTTCTGGAGCAGCTCGAGCTGGCGCTCGTACGAGTAGTCGAGCGTCTCGCCCGGGTCCTCGGTCCGGTCGAGGAGCTTCGAGAACTTCGCCTTGATCACCAATGCAGCTCGTTCCATCAAGCCGGCCATACGTCCTCCTCTCGGGATTGCGCCCGAGTAGGTTATCCCTAGTGCTCGTCGAGCGGAGCATGGATCCAGGTTGGCTCTCGAACGCGTATCTCGTCGCCGACGAGGCGGGCGGGACGGCGGTCTTCGTCGACTCGGGCGCGCCGGTCGAGCCTCTGCTCGCGGCTGCCGAGCGCTGGGGCGTCCGGCCGGGTCACGTCTTGCGCACGCACGCCGATGCCGACCACGTCGCGCACGAGCACGAGCTCGGCGTCGAGGTCGTGACCGGCACGCTCGACGTGGGCGGGCTGCACGTCGAGGGGCTGCCGATCCCGAGCCACTCGGACGATGACGTCGCGTTCGTCGTCAACGAGGAGGTTTGCTTTACGGGCGACGTCCTGTTTCGCGGCGCTGTCGGCGGAGGGCGCAACGTGCCGGCGATTCGAGGCGCCGTGATGGACGTCCTGATGAAGCTGCCGCCCGGCACGCGCGTGCTCCCGGGTCACACCGACGAGACGACGATCGGCCGCGAGTGGGAGGAGAACCCGTTCGTCCGCTTCTGGAGAGGTCTCGAACCCGAACGGGATGAGCCCTGCCGCGTCGGCGGCGACGAGGCGATGATCGTCGTCTGGTCGCCCGACTACGACGGCAGGGGGAAGGCGCTCGTCCGCTTCGCCGACGGCCGCGAAGCGATCGTGGGCGGCTCGCGCCTCGAGCGGATCTGAGCTGTCTGGGATCCAGGAAGCGCCTTTCGGGTCCAAGATAGGCCGAATTGCCCTCTTGTATTCATAATCAGGCCACGCTAGGATCCCAAGATGACGTACTCAGGATCCACTGCCCTCGCTGAAGAAGACGCGCCTGTGGCGGTCGAGTCCGAGCAGCACGTGAACACCGAGCGCTTTCTGACGACGGCAGAGCTTGCGGAGTGCACGTGCCCGGACTTCTGCGAGCGCGACCACGACACCGACTAGGAGGCCTCGATGACCTTCGCCCGCAACGGCGCCTCGCCGAACGGCCACGCGCCGAAACAGCTCGACCATGAGTGGGAGACCGACGCGAGGTGGCAGGGCGTCCTACGTTCCTACGCGGCCGAGGAAGTCCTCCGCCTCCGCGGTCCCGTGCTCGTCGAGCACACACTTGCCCGCCTGGGTGCCAAACGGCTCTGGCGCCTGCTCGCGACGGAGGACTACGTCGCCGCGCTGGGCGGGATGACCGGCGGGCAAGCGGTGCAGATGGCGAAGGCGGGCCTGAAGGCGATCTACCTCTCGGGGTGGCAGGTGGCCGCCGACGCGAATCTGGCCGGGCAGACGTATCCGGATCAGAGCCTCTACCCGGCGGACAGCGCGCCGGCGCTCGTGCGGCGGCTGAACAACGCCCTCCTGCGCGCGGGCCAGATTCAGTCCGTCGAGGGTGAGAACGTCGACTGGCAGCTGCCCATCGTCGCGGATGCCGAGGCGGGCTTCGGCGGGCCGCTGAACGCCTACGAGCTGATGCGGTCGATGATCGAGGCCGGTGCAGCAGGAGTGCACTTCGAGGATCAGCTGGCCGCGGAGAAGAAGTGCGGCCACCTCGGGGGAAAGGTGCTCGTTCCGACGAGCCAGTTCATCCGCACGCTTGCGGCCGCGCGGCTCGCGGCGGACGTCGCGGGCGTGCCGACCGTGCTGATTGCTCGCACCGACGCGCTCAGCGCGACGCTCCTGACGAGCGACGTCGATCCGGCCGATCAGGAGTTCACGACCGGCGACCGGACGGGCGAAGGATTCTTCCGCGTGCGCCAGGGGCTCGAAGCGGCGATTGCCCGCTCGCTCGCGTACGCCGCGTACGCCGACGTGCTCTGGTTCGAGACCTCCACTCCCGATCTCGGAGAGGCTCGCGAGTTCGCTGACGCGATTCACGAGCGCTTTCCGGGCAAGCTGCTCGCCTACAACTGCTCGCCGTCGTTCAACTGGCGCCGTTCCCTCGAAGACGACGAGATCGCGACCTTCCAGGAGGAGCTCGGGGCGCTCGGCTACCGATTCCAGTTCGTGACGCTCGCCGGCTTCCACGCACTCAACGCCTCGATGTTCCACCTCGCACACGGGTACGCCCGGGAGGGGATGACCGCGTATGTCGCCCTCCAGGAGCACGAGTTCGAGCTCGAGGAGCTGGGCTACACGGCGACTCGCCATCAGCGCGAGGTCGGCGCCGGCTACTTCGACGCCCTCGTCCAGGCGCTCGGTGAGAGCTCGACGCTCGCGCTCGCCGGGTCGACCGAAGAGGCGCAGTTCGAACCGGCCTCCCGGCCATGAGCCGTGTCGAGACCCTGCCTGAGGGCGTCGAGCTGCGCGCCGCCGCGGACGAGGACGTTCTCTCCCCGGAGGCGCTCGCCTTCGTCGCCCGTCTGCACCGTGAGCTGAACCCCGAGCGCGAAGCCCTGCTCGCCCGGCGCCAGGAGCGTCAAGCGGAGCTGGACGCAGGCTCCCTGCCCGACTTTCTGAGAGGGACGCTCCACGTGCGCGAGGCCGACTGGGGGGTGGCGGCCGCGCCGCCGGACCTGCTCGACCGGCGCGTCGAGATCACGGGGCCGGTCGATCGGAAGATGATGATCAACGCGCTCAACTCGGGCGCGCGGGTCTTCATGGCCGACTTCGAGGACGCGTTCTCGCCCACGTGGTCGAACGTCGTCGCAGGTCAGCGCAACCTCGTCGACGCGGTCCGGGGCACGATCGAGCTCGAGACTCCCGACAAGACCTACCGGCTGAACGAGGAGACGGCGACGCTCGTCGTGCGGCCGCGCGGCTGGCACCTGGCCGAGAGCCACCTGCTCGTGGACGGCGCGCCGGTCTCGGCGAGCCTCTTCGACTTCGGGCTCGCCTTCTTCCACAACGCGTGGGAGCTGCTCGAGCGCGGGTCCGGGCCGTATTTCTATCTGCCGAAGCTCGAGAACCACCTCGAAGCGCGCCTCTGGAACGACGCCTTCCGTCTGGCCCAGGACGAGCTCGGCATCCCCCGAGGCACGATTCGCGCCACCGTCCTCATCGAGACCGTCCTCGCAGCATTCGAGATGGAGGAGATCCTCTACGAGCTGCGCGAGCACGCATCAGGCCTGAACGCCGGCCGCTGGGACTACATCTTCAGCGTCATCAAGAAGTTCCGCTCCCGGCCCGAGTTCGTCCTTCCGGACCGCGCGCAGGTGATGATGACCGTTCCCTTCATGCGTGCGTACACGGAGCTGCTGGTGGCGTCGTGCCACCGCCGCGGGGCGCACGCGATCGGGGGCATGGCCGCCTTCATCCCCTCCCGGAGGGACCCGGCCGTGAACGAAGTCGCGCTCGCCAAGGTGCGCGAGGACAAAGTGCGCGAGGCCGGCGACGGCTTCGACGGAACATGGGTCGCGCATCCGGACCTCGTCCCGACGGCGACCGAGGTCTTCGACGCCGTGCTCGGCGGGCGGCCGAACCAGGTCGAGCGTCTGCGCGACGACGTCCGCGTCACGGCCTCCGAGCTTCTCTCCGTGCCGGAGACGCCGGGCGAGGTCACAGACGACGGCGTCGGCGTCAACGTCCGGGTCGGCATCGGCTATCTCGACTCCTGGCTGCGCGGAGTCGGTGCGGCGGCGATCGACAACCTGATGGAGGACGTGGCCACGGCCGAGATCTCGCGCTCGCAGCTCTGGCAGTGGGTCCGCGAGGGGCGGGTGAGTCGCGAGCGCGTCCTCGCGGAGGTCGGGCGGACGGACGCTTCCGAGGCCGCGAGGGAGGTCTTCGTCGAGGTGGCGCTCGCGGACGAGTTCGTCGAGTTCCTCACGCTTCCCGCCTACGAGCGGCTGACCGCGGCGGAATGATGCTCGAGAGCACGAAGGCCGACGAGATCGCGCTCGTGCTCGAGGAGGCGATCGTCTCCGGCGAGCTCGAGCCGGGGCTGGTGCTCCGCCAGGAAGAGCTCTCGGAGCGGTTCGCCGTCAGCAGAACGCCGGTGCGGGAGGCTCTCCGGCGCCTCGCAGCGCTCGGGCTCGTCTCGTTCGTCCCCAACCGGGGCGTTCGCGTGCGAACGATCACGCTTGACGAGCTCCGTGAGGCCTTTCTCGTCCGCGCCGAGCTCGAGTCGCTTGCGACCGAGCTCGCCGCCCCGAAGTTCACCAAGGCCGATCTCGAGGAGCTCGAAGCGGCCGAGAGCGCGTTCAGCCGTGCCACCCAGGAGCTGCGCGCCCAACCACGGGAGGGCATCGACCGCTGGCGCTTGACGCACGAGTGGGTGCGGGCGAACCACGGCTTCCACGATGTGATCTATCGCGTCGCCTCGGCGCCGCTGATCGAGCGGCTGGCGAAGAGCGCTCGCCGCTCCTTCTCGGGTCACGCGGTCTGGGCGCCGGGCGGCTCGGAGACAGACGCGCTCTACGAGCGCAACGACTTCGAGCACCGGGCGATCATCGCGGCGCTGCGAGCCGGGAGCCCCGCAGGTGCCCGGGCTCTCGCCCGTGAGCACGTCCTGCACTCCTTCGACCTCCTCGCACACGTGCTGGAGCAGTTCAGCAATGGGGAGCAGAACGGCCGCCGGCTACACGTGGAACGCGGCTAGCCGCTCCGCTTCCTCGTCCAGCTCCACCCGCGTCGCTCTTCGAGAGTCGCTTGAAGGGCTCGAACTTCACGCGTCCCTTCTCGTAGCGCCAGGTCCCTGCGACCTGACCGTCGACGAGGAAGGTATTCACGGAGTTGGGGGTCTTGACGTTGAAGACGCGCGCGCGGTACTGCTCGGGCAGGATCCCGGTCCTCCGCGCGTGCACGAGCAGCGTCGCGTCCCAAACGGGCAGGAAGCGAACCGGCGCGGGCGTGTCGGGATCGGGGACTGGGGCGCGGGGGAGGTCGATGAGCTCCTTGCCCTGCTCGTCGCGGAACCGGCGCAGCCGGAGGCGCTCGAGCGTGGGCCTGATCGCAGTCACGTTGAGGCCCGCCCAACCCGCGATGTCGTTTGCAGGTGCGGGGCCGAAGCCCTGGAGGTAGCGCCGGACGAGATGCTCGATGCCTTCCTCGGGCTTCACGTCCTCGGGCCCGACCCAGTCCTCGGCGAGGGCGTAGAGGTCGGCGCGGCGCCGGTCCCACGTCCCGGACGGGGGGACGCGCACGAGGTCGAGCGCGAGCCCGCTCAGCCCAAGGCGCTTGTCAAGCACCCCTTCGAGCTCCGCGCGACCCAGGGTCTTCCCCGCCATTGCGCGTCTCACCTTGCGCGCGTCTGCGCTCAGCTCTCGGGCGTCTGTCCCTCTCCCGTGAACGCGCAGCCACCATTCGCGCTGACCCTTGTGGATGCCGGCCGCGAACGGCCAGTAGTCGCGCGTCGAGACGAGGTGGATCGTCGCGCGCATGAGCGTGCCCTGGACGACGCTGCGCCGCTCGAGCGCGCGGGTGACCGCGTCGCGCTCGAGGCCCTCCATGCGCGTCCAAAGGCCGATGTACATGGCGGGCGCGTACTGCGCCTGGAGACCGCCCATACGCTCGAGGACGCGCGGAATGGGGGAACGCGCGCGCTCGAGCAACAGCTGCCGCGCGAGGAGGGCGCGGTTCAGCTCCCGCCGGGTCAGCGTGCGCACGGCCACTCGGCGCGAAGCTACAGGATGCTCCCGCGCCTATACCCGCTTGACTCTGCCCCAGAGGCAGAGCTCATCATCGACAGCGACGTGGAGGACCTCATCCCGATCGGGCAGTTCGCCGCCGCGTCACGGCTGTCGCCGAAGGCGCTGCGTCTCTACGGCGCGCGTGCGGGTCGCCGAGCTCGAGCCGTTCATCGTCTCGACGATCAGCGAGCTGATGAAGGGCCGGGTCGCGAGCGACCACGCGTTCACGCTGTACCACGGCGAGGTGAACGAGGAAGCCGACGGCCCGGTCGAGGTCTGTGTCCCCACCGCCAGGGGCGACAAGCGCCTCCCCGCGAGCGAGGTTGCGTTCACCGTGGCCACAGGCTCGCAGTGCGAGTTTCCCGAGATAATCGGCGCCTACGACGCGGTCGCCCGTTGGGCAAAGGAGCATGGCCGCGAGCTCGAAGGGCCGCCTCGCGAGATCTACCGCTTCGATCCAGCGCGGGGCGAGGAGCCGCGAATGGAGATCGCCTGGGCAATCCGCTGACCGGCAGCTCGGAGCGTGCTCCCCTAGCTCGCTTTGAGTTCGAAGTCGCGGCGCAGGAAGAGCTCGCGGTAGCCGAGGCGCCGGTTCAGCTCGCGTATCGGCAGGTTGTCGGGGTCGTTCCCGGTCACGATCTCGGTGATGCCGTGCTCCAGGGCCCAGCGAATGGTCGCGACCTTCGCCAGGCGGGCGAGCCCGCGGCCTCGCAGCTGCGGCAGCGTCGCCGTCCACTCGTTCTCGGCGCGGCGCCGCGCATGGTCGACCAGGAGCCACGACAGCGAGACGACGCGATCGTCGGCGTCCACGACGACGACGCTCCCTTCGTCGTCCAGCAGCGGGTTGCCGAGGATGAAGTCCCGCCACTCCTCGAGTGTCACTCGGCTCTCCGGATCGCCGGGCGGGATGCCGGCGGCCGCGCCGGAGAAGTCGAAGAGCTCTCGTTCGCGGCCCCGGAGCTCGCCGAACGGTAGCACCCGAAACCCTTCGTGCTGTTTCGTCTCCAGCCTGGCGTCGCTCGGGTCGAGCCTCGAGATGACTTCCGAGTCGTACTCTGTGAAGCCGCGCTGCTCGACGAAGCGTAGCCCGGCGGCATCGTCGTCGACCTCGACCGTTAGCTTCGTGGCGCCGCTCAGGTGCGCGACGGCGGTCTCCCAGAGCTCGGTGCCGCGCCCGTGGCGCCTGTGCTCCGGGTGGATGCCGACCCAGATGCGGCCCTTGGCCACCTCACCGTGGAACCAGTCGAGGGTGGCCGTTGCGAAGCCGACGAGCTCGTTGCGGTCGAGCGCGACCCACGAGCCCCGCCGCGCCCGGGGCGGCAGGCTCGCCTGGCGGTGGCGAAGCGAATCCCCGGTCTGCACGGAGGCCGGGGAGACGAGAAACAGGAGCTCCGCAGCCCGCTCCGCGTCGCCCGGCTCGAATGGGCGCACGCTCGTCATTCGGCTACCCTAGGGGCTCGCGGGGCTATAGCTCAGTTGGGAGAGCGCCTGGATCGCACCCAGGAGGTCGCCGGTTCGAGCCCGGCTAGCTCCATCGAGAAGTTCCCGCAAGTCGCGCCAACCATGGCCTTAGCGAGCAAAGGCTTGCCGCGGTGGTCAACTTTTGGTCAACTCAATGGAGTCCGCGTATGTCGTACGCCACGACCGGCCGGCCAAAGCCTTTGAGCTCGATCTCGCCGACCGGCTCGGCGTCGACGACGTCCTCGACCTCGGCAAACACACGCTGACTGATCAGGATCTGTCCTGGCTCCGCGTGCGTGCTGAGGCGGGACGCGAGGTTCGTGACGGGCCCGAGCGCGCCGTAGTCGTAGCGGCCTTCGAAGCCAATCCGACCTAGCGTTGCGTAGCCGGCGGCGATGCCGATCCCGAGCCCGACATCGGAGCCGCGCTTCCGCCAGGTATCGGCGAGCTGGTCGAACCGCGCCTGGGCGGCGAGCGCCATCCGGATTGCCTTGAGCGCATGGTCTTCGACCGGCACCGGGTCGTTGAAGAACAGCATCAACCCGTCGCCTGCGAAATGCTCCAGCGTGCCGTCGTAGACGGGAATCAGCTCACCGATGGCCGCGTGATACTCGCGCAAGAGTTCCAACAGCTCCTCGGGAGCGGCTGTCTCGGCGAAGGCAGTGAAGCCGCGCAGGTCGCAGAAGAGGCAGGAGATGTAGGCGCGGTGTCCGGCCAGCAGGTGCTCGCCCTGCTCGTTCGAGAGGAGCTCGGCGACCTGCGGCGATACGAAGCGCGAGAGCTCGGTGCGTTGGCGCTCGACCGCATCGATCAGGCGCGCGTTCGCGATCGCGATCGCCGCCTG
This sequence comes from Gaiellaceae bacterium, assembly GCA_036001625.1. Taxonomy (GTDB): domain Bacteria; phylum Actinomycetota; class Thermoleophilia; order Gaiellales; family Gaiellaceae; genus VAXT01. The sequence continues at coordinate 45,441 of DASYUD010000036.1, read as the reverse complement.
GTCAGCGAATGTGCGGACGAGCTCGATGTGCCCGTCGGCAAACGGCTCCGGAGGAATACGCACGACCGCGACCACTCCGATCAAGTCGTTCTCGATAAGCACCGGAACGCCGAGCATGGCGCGATAAGGGCGCGGCCCCGGATAGGTGTACTCAGGATCGGCCAGGATGTCAGGAATGTGAACAGGTGCGTGCGTCAGCGCAACGCGCCCGGCCAATGAGGTTCGGTCGACTGTGTGAGGGTGCTGGACGTCGTACTCGTACGTCTCGGGCGATCCGTACTGGGCGGCGGCATGGAGCACGCCGTCCTTGACGAGCCAGAGCCGGCCGTTGTCCCCCGCGCAGAGCCGCGTCGCCGACTCGACGATCTCGTCCAACACCGGCTGCAAGCCTTCCGAGCGGGCGACCGCGCGCAAGACGTTGCTCACCGCGCGCTGCTGCTCGCGCAGTCTCTCGTTAGTCCGAGCGAGCTCCTCGGCGTCGAGTGTCTCGGGCGCGCTCACGAAGCAGACTTTACGACTTCTGAATAGACCGTTCCGTCGCGTGGATGGCGCAGAACGGTCGAGTTCGTCGTCCTCCTCCTCGTCCCCTTCGAAAGACAAGAAGCTCTCGATTCAGTTCTGAACGTGGCACCACTGCCCACGTCCCAGCGAGGACCTGCGCGGCGATCATGGCAGCGACTGTGATCAAAAAATCGCGGTTCTGTTAGCCCTTCGGGTCGGGTAGAAAAGGTGGGTCGCCGACCAGTCACGCTTCTTAAGAAGACGCTCCTGACGCACGCTCAATAGAGACGTCGGACTCGGTGCGGGCGCTGCAACGGGGCTCGGCGCGAGACTGGGCTAAGCCGATTCGTGGTCAACTTCTGGTCAACTAGCCACGGCAAACGGACGCAAGCCGTGGCAAAGGCTCGGGCGCCAGAACTGGCATCACTGAACAGAACGGCAAAGAACGGCAAACAGCAGCAGCGGATTCCGTTTAAATCGCACCCAGGAGGTCGCCGGTTCGAGTCCGGCTAGCTCCATCCCGCTTCCCTGACCGGCGGCGGGCTCCCGCCGGGCAGAGCCCGGCTCCGCCCACCGCCTCGCGCCGCTCAGCCCCCTCCTGCGAGCGGGCCGTGTGTCCTAACACTGTCCCACTCGCATACGGGGTCTGAGCGACACGTCAGGAAACCGGGAGGCATTTCGCCGAGGGCCAGTTCCACTCGCTTCGCTGGCCGGCGACCCGCTCCCGTACGGCGTAGTCGGGCTCGCCACGACGTTAGGCGTGTCGGTTAGCCGAGCCCGCGACGGGGAAAGATCGTTACAGCTGTGCCACGAAGCCGAGTTGACACGACGCGCTGTCGGACACCGTTATCTCGCGCAGCCCAGTTCGTTCACGCTGACCTATGCGCCACAGCCCGCGTCTAACCAATCCCCGGCTGTGGGACCGCAGTAGTTCGCTCCAGTCAGCGTCTCGGTGATGACGCCGTCTCGGAGGCGAATCCTGCGGGACTCGCCCACGCGCGGTGGCGGACGCGCCGCGGTGAAGGCGCTCCTGTCCCCGATGCGAACGGCCGTAACCGTCGCTGTCGCCGTCGCATCGTGAGGCGTCCCCTTCGGCTGCGAAAGGTGGAACCGCAGAGCGATGACGAAGTTGCCGAGGCCATAGGAGATCCACTCCTCGGCGTTACCGGACCGCGTGATCTTGAGTGTGCGCCCGTGGCCGTGCCAGCCTCCGGCAAAGGTGGCCATGGTCGCTTTGTCGCCGCCACAACCGGCGAGCGCAAAGGTCGCCATCGCAGCGGCGGGCAGCGCCGCGATCCGTGACCATGAGGTCATGTCACCATTCCCAACCGTCGCGACGAGCCCCGTCCAGTCGATCAGGATGTGGCTACCAGGGCCAAGACATCCTGGGAAAGGTTTGAAAGCTGTCCGGCTAGCTCCATGTGGCTCTCGCGCAGGCTTCAGACGGTAATGACGACTTTCCCCCTGGCGTGTCCTTCTCCGAGATACGCGAGAGCGTCGGGGGCCTCGCTCAGCGGGTAGGTCCTGTCGATGACCGGCTTCACCTTCCCCGCCTCGAGCAGCTCGCGCAAGTACGCGAGATCCCCTGTCGTGATCTTTGCGACGAAGAACGTCACCTTCTGGCTACGGCCCCGTGACTTCAAGATCGTTCCGGCGAGGTGAGGAAGAGGTCCCAGCCCTCGATACGTCATCGGCCCTCCAATCAACACGACGGTCGCCTCGGGCGTCAATACCCGTCTGCAAGCCAAGAACGAGCGGCTTCCGACGATGTCGAGCATCAGGTCGTAGCGCTCGCCGCGCTTCGTGAAGTCCTCCTGCGTGTAGTCGACGACGCGGTCTGCCCCGAGCGCTCGCGCCTGCTCCACGTTCCTCGTGCTGCACACGGCGGTCACCTCTGCTCCGAACGACTTCGCAAGCTGCACGGCGAAGGTGCCGACGCCGCCGGACGCGCCGTTGATCAGAACCTTCTGCCCAGGCTGGACCCGCCCTTTGTCGCGAAGCGCCTGGAGGGCGGTGATCGCCGCGATGGGCACGGCTGCCGCTTCCTCGAACGACAGGTTGGCCGGCTTCAGCGCGAGCCGTTCCTCGCTGGCGGGCGCGTATTCGGCCCAGGAATAGCCCGAGGTGCCGAAGACTTCGTCACCCGGTTGAAACTCCGTGACGTCTTTGCCGACGCCTTCGACCAGCCCCGCCAGATCTGCTCCCACGGACGTGCTCTTGGGTGTGCGCAGCCCGTTCCCCATGCGTGCGAAGACGAACCCCGTCACGCCGTACCACTCGACCGGATTGACGGACGATGCGCGCACGCGTACCAGCACTTGATCGTCTTCGATCACCGGCTTGTCGACCTCGCGGACCTCGAGCAAGTTGGGTCGGCCATACCGGACATGGACGATCGCTTTCATCTTCCCGGGCTGAGCTGTGGCAGGCCTGAGGGCGCGACGGCCGACGCTCGTGGCCTCTTCCGCCGACAAAGGCTCCGGGTTGGGGGCGGTTGACAATTCCACGTGTCGTCCTCCTCGCATGTGTACGGTGTAAGCATACGGCGTAAGTTACAACGTACAATGTAAGCGTGTCAAGTCGCAGAAGAAGATGGACTGATGGCTAGGAAGACAAATGCGAGGGCAGAGCCCCGTATCCCATTGAGCAAGGACCGCGTCCTGCAGGCCGCCGTCACCCTTGCCGACGAAGGCGGGATCGACGCGCTCAGCATGCGCAGGATCGCCAAGGAGCTCGGGGTCGAGGCGATGTCCCTTTACAACCACGTCGCGAACAAGGACGAGATCCTCGACGGGATCGTCGAGGTCGTCGCGAGTGAGATCGACCTGCCTTCCGACGGAGCTGACTGGAAGACCGCGATCCGTCAGAGCGCGATCTCGACCCGCGACGTCCTCTTGCGCCACCCCTGGGCTTCCGGTCTCTGGGGGACGCGTCAGGGCGACGGTCTTGCGCGGCTGCGACGCGGGGACTGGATGCTGCGAACGCTTCGGGAAGCGGGCCTCTCGAAGGACCTCACCTACCACGCGTTTCACATCGTGGAGAGCTACATCCTTGGGTTCACAGGCCAGCAGTTGAACTTCCCGCACGAGGGAGAAGAGCTCGCGGGTATGGCGGAGAAGTTTCTCCAGCAGCTCCCCGCCGGGGAGTATCCCGATTTCGTTGAGCATGTCATGCAGCACCTGGAGCCCCGCCACGGTGACGAGGGCGGGTTCGAGCTCGGGCTCGACCTCATCCTGGAGAGCCTCGAGAGGCTCCGGGACACGGCCTAAAGCCGATGCGTATCGATGCGACCTGACCGAGCAGCTGTCGCACGGGCGTCGAAAGGTTTGAAAGCTGTCCCGGCGAGAAACGGCGATCCCGCGGCGAGGGTCGGCGATGGCGACCTCGAGGGCGCCCGCGAGCTCATCGAGACGAGCCACGCCATCCACGAGCGCAACGAGGACCCCATGCAGAAGACCTGGCGCCTGTCGGAGACGACGGGAACGGTCGGCGCGATCCCCCGCGATGCGGGCGACAAGGAGAGCGCGCACGCACTGATCGCCGAAAGCGCCGCGCGGGCCCGCGAGGCCGGCGTTCACTGGTGGGAAGGCGGCATGCTCGCCGAGCTGGCTGCACTTTCGCTCGACGCCGGCCGTGTCGAGGAGGCGGAGACCCGAGCCCGCGAATCGCTCGCGATCTCGGAGCAGTTGCACGACCGCCCCGGAGAGGTGTTCGGGGTGGGTCTCCTCGCCCTCGCCGCCGCAGAACGCGGTGAGGCGGAACGCGGCGGCCGGCTCTGGGGCGCGATCGAAGACGAGTCCTCGGGCGCGCCGCTCGGCGGTTGGAGGCGCCACCGGGACGAGTTCGCAGGGCGGGTGCTTGCTCTGGCGTCGCCCGAGTTCGAGCGCGGCCGGGCGCGCGGGCGCGAATGGACGCTCGACGACGCGGTGGAGTACGCACTCTCGGATGCCTGAGCTCCCGACCGGCACCGTCACCGACTCGCTGCAGCTGACCGCGAAGCACAAGGTCTCGACGCCGGTCAACTGGCGGCGGGGTGAGGATGTGATCATCGCCGGTTCCCTCTCCAACGACGAGGCCAAGGAGATCTTCGGCGAGTGGCAGGAGCCGAAGCCCTACCTCCGCATCGTCCCGCAGCCGCACTGATCTATGGGGGCCTGCTCGCCCCCGACGAGGGCGCGCAGGCTCTCGTGTTCCTCACCGGGGGGCTCGACCAGCCCCCGCTGCGGAATGTTGGGGGAAGCAATTATCGGTGCGGCCGCCGGCGACCCGGCCGCGACGCTCTGGAACCCGTGAACCAATCGCCGTACGCTTGAGGTATGCAGGCCGAGAGGTCCCTACCGACGGGGACGGTCAGCCTCCTCTGCACGGACATCGAGGGATCCACGCGTTTGCTGCACATTCTCGGCGAGCGCTATGCAGAGGCCCTGGCCGAACACCGACGCCTACTCCGCGCTGCATTCGGGGAGCACCACGGTAGTGAAGTTGACACCCAGGGTGACGCCTTCTTCTATGCCTTTCCGCGGGCTCACGACGCGGTTGCCGGCGCGGTAGCGGCACAGAGGGCGCTTGCGTCTCACGTTTGGCCGGAGGGGTTGCCGCTCCGGGTGCGGATCGGCATCCACACCGGCGAGCCGACCGCCACCGGGGAGGGGTACGTGGGGATCGACGTCCACCGGACCGCTCGCGTCATGTCCGCGGGCCACGGCGGGCAAGTCCTGCTTACCCAGTCAACGAGGGATCTTCTTCCCGAAGAACTCTCCGAAGCGGTCAGCCTGCGGGACCTCGGCGAGCACCGTCTCAAGGACCTCAGTCGCCCGCAACGGCTCTACCAGCTCCTGATTCCAGGGCTCGAGAACGACTTCCCGGCGCTGAACACGCTTGCAGCGCGGCCCACGAATCTGCCGATTCAGCCGACGCCGCTGATCGGGCGTGAGCTGCAGGTGACGGACGCTGTGACTCTCGTGCGGCGACAGGACATTCGGCTCGTCACGCTCACGGGAGCCGGCGGCACCGGCAAAACGCGCCTCTCGCTCCAGGTGGCGGCCGAGCTGGTCACGGATTTCGAGGACGGAGTCTTCTTCGTCGACCTGGCCGCGATCACCGATCCGCAGCTCTTCATCCCAACGGTCGCGCAGACGCTCTCGGTGAGGGAGAAGCCCGGCCAGTCGCTCGCCGAGACGTTGAGCGACTACCTGCGTGACAAGCACGTCTTGCTTGTCCTCGACAACTTCGAGCAGCTCCTCGGTGCCGGCCCGGCGGTGAGCGAGCTTCTCGCCGGGGCGCCGAACCTGAAGGCGCTCGTGACGAGCCGCGCGCCCCTTCGCCTCTCGGGCGAGCACGAATATTCCGTGCCGCCGCTCGCCGTTCCCGACCTGGACGCGTCCGAGCCGCTGGCGACCCTTGCGGCGTACGAGGGGGTGCAGCTTTTTCTCGAGCGCGCGCAGGCGGTGAAGCCCGAGTTCGAGCTTACGAGCGGGAACGCCCGGGCGGTCGCGGAGATCTGTGCCCGGCTCGACGGCCTTCCGCTGGCGATCGAGCTCGGCGCCGCGAGGGTGCGAATACTGAGTGCAGAGGCTCTCCTCGGGCGACTCAGCCAACGGCTCGCGTTGTTGACCGGGGGCGCGCGCGATGCCCCTGCCCGCCAACGGACCCTTCGCGACACGATCGAGTGGAGCTACGGCCTCCTGAGCGCGAGCGAGCAACGGCTCTTCGCCCGCCTATCGGTTTTCCTGGGCGGCCGTACGATCGAGGCCGCAGAGGCGGTGTGCGACCCCGGCGCTGAGCTCGACCTGGCTGTCTTCGACGGCGTCGCTTCGCTCGTTGAGAAGAGCCTTCTCCGCCAGCAAGAGGGACCCGAGGGCGAGCCGCGCCTTTTCATGCTCGAGACGATCAGGGAGTACGCGCTCGACCGGCTGGAACGAAGCGAGGAAGGAGAGTTCCTACGACAGCGGCATGCGGACTACTTCGTCGCGCTCGCGGAGGAGGCCGAACCGGAAATCCTCGGAGCGGATCAGGTTCTGTGGCTCCAGCGGCTCGAGGCCGAGCGCGACAACTTCCGTGCGGCCCTCGGATGGTTGCTCGAGCGGGGCGACACTGAGCGCGCGCTTCGCCTCGTCGGTGCGCTCCGGCGAGCATGGGTGGCGCGGGGCTACCTGAGCGAGACGCGAAAATGGCTCGAGGCGGCACTCGACCAGAGCGCCGCCGTCCCGCCGGACGTAGAGGCGAAGGCTCTGTACGGGCTCGGCCGGGTTGCGCTCGTCCAAGGAGACTACGACCAAGCGATCCCAGCGCTCGGTGCGAGCGCACGTCTCTTTCGCGAGCTGGGTGAAGCTGAAGGTCTGGTCTTCTCGCTGGCCGACCTCGGCTTCATCGCGACCGCGCAGGGGCGGCAAGAGGACGCCCGACTCTTCGCCGAAGAGAGCCTCGCGGAAGCGAAAGCCGCCGGGACCGAGACGACGATGGCCGCCGCGCTTCACAGCCTCGCGTGCACGAAGCTCGACACGGAGGAGTACGGCGAGGCTCGCGCTCTCTTCGAGCAGAGCCTCGCCCTGCGACGCAAACTCGGCGACAAGCGCAACATGGCCAACTCGCTCTGCTACCTAGGGTCGGTCGCGCTGCTCGAGGGAGACTACGACGGTGCGACGGAGCTCCTCGACGAGAGCCTCGCTCTCGGTCGGGAGCTCGGAAACCTATTGATCGTCTCTGCTGCGCTTGCGAACGAGAGCCTCGTGGCGCTTGCCGCCGGACACGCCGAACGTGCAGCGGCGCTCGGCATCGAGGGCCTTGCGCTCTCACATGAGCTCGGGGACAAGCGAACAACCGTGGAGTGTCTGCACGCGCTCGCCGCCGTCGCCGCGGTGCAGGCGGAGCCACTTCGGGCTGCCTTTCTCTCCGGCGCGGCGGAGGGCCTGCATGCTGCCATCAAGGCGCCCCCCTCCCCGGCCGAGCGCACGGTGGGGGAGCGCTTCCTACCGATTGCTCGCGCGGCGGTCGAGGATAAGTCCTTCGAAACCAGCTGGGCACAAGGGCGACGGATGAATTACGGCGCGGCCGTCGCATACGCATTGGAGAACAAGGAGGTGTCTCCGTTGGACGAGTAGTTGTTGTTGCCCAGGCGAAGAACAGGCTCCGGTATGTTGGGGAAGCTGTTGGGGAAGGCGGCCCCAGTGCGCGGAAACGGCTCAATCATGCGATCTCGCCTCGACGTCTGGTGCCGCCAGAGCTAGCGAGACGGCGTCGTCGAGCGTCAGCGCGCGGCCCTCGGCGTGACCGCGGTCGAACTCGGGTCCGGCGAGTTCGCGAATTCGGCCTTCACATGTCTGGCGGTGGCGCCGCCAGCCACCGAGCGGCGCACCGGCATGCTCGTCCTCGATCGCACCCCAGAGCCGCCCGGCGCGCGCACGCTGACCGCGTTCCGCCGCTACTCGGGCGAAGATGCCGACGCCGAAGATGCGGCCGGGGCGATCGCGCAGCTGGTCGGCGATCGCAAGCGACTCGCGCGCACGCGCCTCACCCTCCTCGAGGGGCCCAGCATTCAGCGATAGGCATGCCAACTCCGCCAGCGCTCCGCTCTCCCACCACGGCACCTCCGCTTCGCGCGCCAGCGCGGCGCTCTCGCGGACGAGGTCGAGCGCGCTGCGCTCATCACCCTCGTCGCGCGCGATCGCGCCAAGTGTTCCCGTGGTCTGGGCTCGGCCCCACACGTCGCCGGTGCGCTGGTGGATCTCATCGCTGACCTCGACCAGCTCACGGGCCCGCTCGAGCTCGCCTCGCCACATCGCGCTGATTCCAAGGCGGTGCAGGAGGACTGCCCGGCCGTGCTCGTCCTCGAGCTTCTCGAAGACTGCGAGGCTCTGAGCCCACATCTCCTCGGCGGTCTCGTGGCGGCCCGCGAGGTGCAGCGAGCTCCCGTACGCGCGCAGCGCCTGGGCGCGCAAGCTCTGCGACACGAATTCGGCTTCGGGGCGATCGAAGAGGCGCTCGAACCAACGGATGCCCTCGTTGGGATCATCGGCGACCCACAGCTGCTCTAGCGCGGTCGCGATTTCCAACCCGAGCGGGATGGATTCGCTCCGCAGCGCCCAGGCGAGGGCGCCGCGGAAATTGTCCTGCTCGGGCATCGCGAGGTCCAGCCGCTGCCCACCCGGGCGGAGCATGCCCGCGTTCAGATTCGCTTCCTCCGCGACGGAGAGGAAATGCTCCGCGTGTCGCCGATACACCTCGTCGGCTTCGGGAGCTGCGTCGAGCACTTCCACCGCGTACTCCCGGATCGTGTCGAGCATCCCAGGCGGCAGCTGCCCCAGCGGCGGACGAGGTTCTTGACGACGAGCGACTCGAGGGCGTCGAGATCGGCGTCGCAGACGGCCTCCGCCGCCTCGAGCGAGAAGCTTCCTCTGAAGACCGCGAGCCTGCAGAAGAGCTCCTGCTCATCCGGCTCGAGCAGCTCGTGGCTCCACTCGATCGTCGCGCGCAGAGTTCGCTGCCTGGCCGGCGCGTCGCGCGAGCGCGAGCCGAGGAGCGGCAGCCGCCGGTCGAGCCGCGCAAGCAGCTCGTCCGGATCGAGGAGCGCGACGCGTGCCGCCGCCAGCTCGATTGCGAGCGGCAGCCCGTCGAGCCGTCGGCAGATCTCGCCCACCGCCTGTGTCGGCCGAAACCCAAGGATGACAGCCTGCGCGCGCTCGACGAAGAGGACGGCAGCGTCGTCGTCAGGCAACGGCTCGACCTGGTAGCGCTGCTCGGGTTCGATGTGCAGGGGCTCGCGGGTCGTGACGAGCACCTTGGCGTTCAGCGTGCCAGCGAGGAGCGACGAGACGACCGGCGCAGCCTCGATGAGCTGTTCGAAATTGTCGAGAAGGACAAGCAGCCGCTTGTTCGCCACGTGCTCGATCAGCCCGTTGTCGGCGCCGACCGACGCTCCGATCGCCCGCTCGACGAGGGCGGGGTCGCGGAGCGCCTGCAGCGGAACCCAGAAGACACCGTCGGGGAACTGCGCGACCGCTTCGGCCGCGAGCTGAAGCGCGAGGCGCGTCTTGCCGCTACCGCCGGGCCCGGTGAGCGTGAGCAGGCGATGCGAGCGAACGAGCGCGCCGGCCTCTTCGAGCTCGCGCTCCCGGCCGACGAGCGGCGTCGGCTGGATCGGCAGGTTCGTCCGATAAAGCGTCCTCAGCGGCGGGAAATCCCCGTCGCCGAGTTGGTACAGGCGCTGCGGCGCGGTCAGGTCCTTGAGGCGGTGGTCGCCGAGTTCGCGCAGCTCCGCTGTCGTGTCGAGTAGCTGTCGCGTCGTCTCCGGGAGGAGAACCTGCCCGCCGTGGCCGGCGCCCATGATCCGCGCCGCCCGGTGCACGTCGGCGCCCACGTACCCCTCCTCCGTCACGACCGGCTCACCGGTGTGGACACCGATCCGCACGCGCACAGGTCCGTTGGTGAGCGCGTACTGGGCCTCGCCAGCGGCGGCGACCGCATCGCCGGCGCGCGCGAACGCGACGAAGAACGCGTCCCCCTGCGTGTCCACCTCGACCCCGCCGTGCCGCGAGAAGGCCTCGCGCAACACGCGGCGGTGCTCCGAAAGCACATCGGCATAGCGCTCCCCGAGTTCGTGAAGAAGGCGCGTGGAGCCCTCGATGTCCGTGAAGAGCAATGTGACCGTCCCGGTCGGAAGCTCCGGCATGTGCACATGATCGCGCCGCGCCCGACGAACTGCCAAGAGCAATCGCACCCAGGAGGTCGCCGAGCCTTGTGACCTCAGACGGGAAGTACGATCAACCGATGACGCTCTTGGAGCGCAGACCGTTGCTCGCCCAGTTGCGCGACCTGCTGGAGGAAAGCCGACAGGGACAAGGGCGTCTCATCCTCATCAGCGGCGAGGCCGGCATCGGCAAGACAGCTCTCGTCGAAGCCTTCTGCACGGATGCGGCAGGTGATGTCGGCGTCCTGTGGGGTTCGTGCGATGCCGTCGTTCCGGCTCGGCCCTTCGCTCCCTTGGTCGACATCGCCGACAAGGTCGACGGCGCCTTGCGAGAAGCGCTCGACGCAATGGACCGGAATCGAGTCTTCGACGCCTTTCTGGCACTGCTTCGACAACCTCGCGGTTTGCCGCCCCTGGTCGTGTTCGAGGATCTGCACTGGGCAGATGCGGCGACGCTGGACCTATTGCGCGTCGTCGGGCGGCGGATTCGCGAGCTGCCGATTCTCTTCATCGGCACCTATCGCGATGAGGAGGTGGGCAACGAGCATCCACTGCGACTCGCTCTTGGTGATATTCCCCCCGCTGTCGTCGAGATTGAAGTGCCGGCGTTATCGGTGGATGCCGTCGAAGTCCTCACAGAGGGCAGGGGCATGGATGCCGTCGCCCTTCACGGCGCAACTGCGGGGAACCCGTTCTTTGTGACAGAGGTCGTCGCAGCCGGCGAGGGGGAGATGCCCGTCACTGTCCGCGACGCGGTCTTCGCCCGTCTTGGCAGGCTGTCCTCGCCTGGACAGCAGATTCTCCGGGCCGCGTCCGTGCTCGGCCAGGTGTGCGAGCCGGCTCTTGTTCGGGCGGTCGCGGATGGTGATCTTGCCGCGATCGAGGAATGCGTCGAGCGCGGAATGCTGCAGCTCGACGGCGACCTCTTGCGTTTCCGGCATGAGCTCGCCCAGCGGGCCATCCGCGAAGGGTTGGGTCCATCGGAGCTCGTGGCACTGCACGCCCGGGCGCTGGCGGCGCTCCGCCAAGCCGGGTCGGTCGATCCCGTGCGGCTCGCTCACCATGCTGTCGAAGCGGGCGATGCAGCGGCGGTGCTCGAGCTGGCTCCGGAAGCGGCGAAGCGCGCAGTGGGCCTTGGCGCTCACCGCGAGGCGGCCGCGCACTACTCAGCCGGTCTCCGTTTCGCCTCCGAACTTGACGAACGGTCGCGGGCCGAGCTCCTCGAGTGCCACGCTCGCGAGTCCTTGGTCATCGACGACGTCGATAGTGCGCTCACCTCTCAGCAGCAGGCGTTGGACTGCTGGCGTCGACTGGGGGACGTCCGCGCGGAAGGCAACTGTCTCCGCGCGCTGTCCCTCGTCACGTGGTTCTCAGGTGACGCCGAGCGCGCCATCGAGCTCGCAGAGCGCGCCGTGGAACTCCTCGAGTCGGTCTCCGCACCGGCTTCGGAACTTGCCCGGGCATACGCGACCCTTGCCCAGCGTTACCTGGTCGGCATCCGCGATGAACTCGTCGTGCTGTCATGGAGTGAGCGAGCCTTGGAGCTCGCTCAGCGCCTTGGGGACGAGCCGGTAGCGGTTCATGCGCTCACGACACTCGCGACCGCCGAGGTCTATTTCGGAAGGCAATCGGGTTGGGCGAAGCTCGAAGAAAGCTTCCGGCGGGCGAAGGCCGCTGGACTGGAAGAAGACGCTGCGCGGGCGCTCATCAATCTGGTCGAGGCCGCCAGAGATCTGAAGCGCTTCGACCTCGTCGACCGATATCGCGATGAGGCGATCGAATACCTGATCGAGCAGGACGTCGACCTCGGGCTCTACCGTCGCCGACTCGAGAGCGATCTCGCTGAGGTGGCCCTCGAGCGTGGACGCTGGCACGAGGCAACCGAGCTGGCGACCGCGCTTCTCGGCGAACGGCGTACGGCGGACGTCATCCGGCTGAAGGCGCTCACAGTGCTGGGTCGACTCCGCGCCCGGCGGGGAGACGCCGATCCCTGGTCACTCCTCGACGAAGCGCTCGCCCTGAGCGACCCGCAAGGAGAGCGGGAGCAGTTGTGCGCGTTGCAGGCAGGGCGGGTTGAAGCCGCATGGCTCGAAGGGAACACTGTGCGTGCGCGCGCCGAAGCAGAGGAAGCGTTGGCCCTTGGAGTGGAGCGGGTGGGCGACCCGTGGTGGCGGGGCGAGCTCGGTTTCTGGGCGTGGAGGGGCGGCGCGCGCGACCAATTGCCGGAGGGGGCGCCGGAACCGTACGCGCTCCACTTCGCGGGTCGATACCGTGCCGCCGCTTCAGCATGGGAAGCGATCGGTTGTCCATACCAACAAGCACTTGCGCTCGCCGACAGCGAAGGCGAGGAAGATCTCCGCAGGGCCCTTGAAATCTTCCAGTCGTTGGGCGCCCGACCTGCGGCGAGCTTGGTCGTGGAACGGCTTCGCGCTCTCGGCGTTCGAACGATCCCGCGCGGGCCCCGACCACGCACTCGACTCAATCCTGCCGGCCTGACCAGCCGTGAGCTCGAGGTGCTTGCTCTACTCGGCCGGGGTCTACGCAACGTCGACATCGCCGGGCGCCTGGTCGTGTCGCCGAAAACCGTGGATCACCACGTGTCGGCAATCCTCAGGAAGCTTGGCGTTCCCAACCGGGTTGCTGCGGCCGAGGAAGCGGTCCGACTCGGTCTCGAAGATAGGGAGATCGTCGCCCCAAAATAGGGAGGCCCTCCCGATGTCATGTTTGGTCGAGCGGCCTACAGTCGGAGCGATGGATGAACAGTTTCGAATGCTCGGACGCGAACGACAGGCTGATCTCGACCGTGAGGCTCGACGGTTCGCGCTGGCTGATCTCGTCCAGCGTAAGCGCGTCGCACGGGTGCGCGTGCGCCCGTGGCTTTTCCGTCGAGTAGCGTCGATGCTCTCGAGTTCGGGGCGCGGCTCCCACCGGGCAAAGGCGGGCTCCACCGCCGCCGCCTCGCGCCGTCTCTAACTCAAACCCGTTGGTCCGCGGCATATCCTCTGCGTGTCGTATCCGCCTGGCGCGCATGAGAGCAGTTATCTACGACAAGTACGGGGCTCCGGACGTTCTCCGACTCGAGGAGGTCGAGCGGCCCGTACCCAAGGACGACGAAGTCCTCGTCAAGATCCACGCCACCACGGTCACCCGGACAGACTGCGGACTTCGCAGCGCCGAAATTTTCATCAGCCGCTTCTTCACCGGTCTCATCCGACCGAAGCGGAGGATCCCCGGCATGGAGCTGGTCGGCGAGGTCGAGGCAGTCGGCGCAGCCGTCAGCGAGTTCGAGGTCGATGACCACGTCTTCGGCGTCAGTGCGGAGAACTTCGGCGCACACGCGGAGTTCGTCTGCATCCGGGAGAGCGCCCCGCTGGCGCACAAGCCGGCCGGCATGACCTTCGAAGAGGCTGCGGCGGTCTGCGACGGAGCGAGCCTCGCATTGGCATGCCTCCGAAAGGCAGATCTTCGGAAGGGGCGGAGCATCCTCATCTACGGCGCCTCGGGATCCGTCGGGACCGCAGGGGTGCAGCTGGCCAGGTACTTCGGCGCCGACGTCACCGCCGTGTGCAACACCAAGAACCTCGAGCTCGTGAGCTCGCTCGGAGCCGACGAGGTCGTCGACTACACCCAGGAAGACTTCACCAAGAACGGCAAGACCTACGACGTCATCCTCGACGCCGTCGGCAAGCACTCGTTCAGGCGGTGCAGACGCTCATTGAAGCCCGGCGGGACATACGTCGACACGGACCTGGGGTTCCTGTGGCACGTTCCACTGCTGGCCTTGTTGACGAGGTGGCTCGGAGACAAGAGGGTGGCGCTCGGGATAACTCGCTACTCGAAAAAGGACGTCCTCCTCCTCAAGGAGCTCATCGAGGCTGGGAAGTACCGGGCGGTCATCGATCGCCGCTACCCGCTGGAGGACGTGGTCGACGCGACCAGGTACGTCGAAACAGGGCAGAAGACGGGGAATGTCATCCTGACCGTCAGCGGCGACCGCGGGTCCTGAGCGGGCCTTCGATGTCGCTCGCAGCATGGCGACTGCGAGTCCGCTTCGAGCGACGTTAGTGCCGGGCGGCTTCGAGCACCTCCAGCACCGCGACGGCATCGCCCGGATCGACCGGGGGCAGGGCGTCGCCGCGCAGGCTTGCGGCAACCGCTTCATAGAACGCGCCGTAGGAGCCCGGCGCGGTGGGGACCTCCCGCAGGTCGCCGTTCAGGCCGAGCATGCCCCAGTGCTCCCTGGGCTCCTCGCCCCAGCCGGGCTCGGTCGGGCTGCGGCCGGCCCGAAGGGCGTCCTCCTGGACGTCGAGCCCGTGCTTCGTGTATGCGGCGCCCTCCCCGAGAACGCGAAAGCGTGGGCCTTTCTGTGCTGTGACGGCGCTCATCCAGAGGTGGGAGTGCACGCCGGAGACATGCTCGAGCGCGACGAAGACATCGTCGTCCACCTCCGCTCCGGGTCGGCGGATGTCGAGCTCCGCGTAGACGCTCTCGACTGAGCCGAAGAGCTGGATGGCCTGATCGACGAGATGGCTCCCGAGGTCGAAGAGAAGGCCGCCTGCCTCTTCGGCACCCGGCCGCTCACGCCAGCCGCCGGCCGGCTTCGGTCGCCAGCGCTCGAAACGCGACTCGAACCGGAAGACCTGTCCGAGTGCTTCTCGTTCCAGGAGGCTACGGAGGGTCAGGTAGTCGCCGTCCCACCGGCGATTCTGGAACACCGTCAGCATGACCTCTCGCTCGCGGGCCTGCTCGACGAGCGCGCTGCCCTCCGCGGCACTCGGGGCGAGCGGCTTGTCGACGACGACGGGAAGGCCGGCCTCGACCGAGCCGCGAGCGAGGGGGACGTGAGCCCGGTTGGGCGCGGCGACGACCACGAGGTCGAACTCATCGGCGTTTGACCAGACCTCGTCCACGGTTTCGAGAACAGACGCCTCGGGGTGGTCACGCAGCGCCCGGGCGCGGCGTTCGTCGTTCCGCGTGACGATCGCAGCCAGTCGAAGCCCCGGCGTCGTCGCGATGAAAGGCGCGTGAAACGCCGAACCTGCGAGGCCGTAGCCGAGGAGCGCGACGCGCGCCGCGGAGGGCATGCGGCATTCTCGCGCAACAGGGGCGGACCGCTCGCAGTTGAGCGAGCATGCGAAACGTGATACGACGAGCTTTCTGAAGCGTCAGAGAGGGAGGAATCGTGAGAGCGCTACCTCGTAAGGCAATCGCGACCGCACTCGCGGTCGTGCTCGTCGGAGTCATCGCAGCCGCCGCGTCGGCCCGCGGGAGCTCTCCGACCAAGCAATCAGCCACGTATCAGGTGTGCGTGCTTCTGCCGGACACGAAGTCGTCGGTTCGCTACGAGCTCTTCGACCGGCCGTACCTCGCCAAGGCGTTCAGGGCCGCCGGCGTCTCGTACATCATCAACAACGCTCAGGGCGACCAGCAGCGGCAGCGGTCGCAGGGCGACCAGTGCCTGACGAACGGCGCGAAGGTCATCCTCGTCGACGCCCTCAACTCGGGCGTGGGCGCATCGATCGAGAATGCAGCTGCAGCAAAGAACGTGAAAACGATCGACTACGACCGACTCGTGTTGAACGGCAAGGCGTCGTACTACGTCTCCTTCAACAACGTCGCCGTCGGGAAGCTCCAGGGCCGGGGAGTCGTGGCCGGCCTGAAGGCGAAGGGGACGTATTCGAAGAAGCCCGTCATCGCCGAGCTGAACGGCGCGCCAACGGACAACAACGCAAAGCTGTTCAAGCAGGGCTACGACTCGATCCTGAAGCCGCTCTACAAGAACGGCACCTTCAAGAAAGGCCCTGATCAGTCTGTGCCGGACTGGGACAACCAGAAGGCGAGGACGATCTTCGACCAGATGCTGGTGAGCACCGGCAACAAGATCAACGGAGTCGCGGCGGCGAACGACGGGCTCGCCGGGGCGGTCGTCGCCTCGCTCAAGGCCCACAAGCTCAAGGCACTCCCGCTGAGTGGCCAGGATGCGACGCCTCAGGGCGTGCAGAACATCCTCTCCGGCTGGCAGACGATGACCGTCTACAAGTCGGTCAAGGCCGAGGCCGGGGCCGCCGCGAAGGTCGCGATCGCGATCCTCAAGAACCAGCCGGTCAAGACGAACGCGACGATCAACAACGGGAGCCGGAACGTCCCGTCGATCTTCCTGAAGCCAGTCACGATCACGAAGAAGAACTACACCCTCCTCTTCAAGGACGGCTTCTTGAAGCGCAGCCAGGTCTGCATCGGCAAGTACAGGAAGTACTGCAAGTAGGACCGAGAATCGATGGAGGCGCTCCCCTGGGGCGCCTCCATCGTGTTAAAAACCTCCGGTGAGCGACGTCGCTCCAACGCTTGAGCTCCGTGGGATCTCGAAGGCATTCGGGCCCGTGCAGGCGCTCTCGGAGGTCGATTTCGAGGTTCGCGACGGCGAGGTTATGGCGCTCGTCGGTGACAACGGTGCCGGCAAGTCGACCTTGATCAAATGCGTCGCTGGGATCTACGGGATCGACGCCGGCGAGGTGTTCTTCGAGGGCAAGCCGGTGAGCATCCACGGCGCGAAGGACGCGGGTCGTCTTGGGATCGAGGTCGTCTACCAAGACCTCGCGCTCTGCGACAACCTCGACGTCGTTCAGAACATGTACCTCGGCCGCGAGGTGCACGACTTCCTGCAACGCCTTCAGGAGCCGGAGATGGAGCAAAAGACCGCCGAGACTCTGAAGTCGCTGGCGGTGACGACGATTCGCTCGATCAAGTACCAAGTGGCGAGCCTCTCGGGCGGGCAGCGTCAGTCGGTCGCAGTCGCGCGTGCCGTGATGTGGAACTCCCGAGTCGTCATTCTCGACGAGCCGACCGCGGCGCTCGGAGTCGCTCAGACGCGACAGGTGCTCGACCTCGTGAAGAGACTGGCCCAGCAGGGGCTTGCTGTGGTCCTCATCTCGCACAACCTCCACGACATCTTCGAGGTCGCTACCCGGATCACCGTGCTGCGTTTGGGTCGAAACGTGGGGGTCTTCGAGCGGGAGCAGACGACTCAGCGGGCGATCGTCGAAGCGATCACGGCGGGTGTGCCCACCCAGGTCGCGGGGATCGCAGAGCCGGAGCCCGCGAGCGCTTGACGAGCGGCGAACTCGAGACCCCCGAGGTCGAGCCGCAGCGCCCGCAGCGCGAGGGCCTGGTCGCGATCGTCGGCGGCTACTTCGAGCGCCTGCGCGGCGGCGAGGTCGGGATCCTGCCGGTTCTCTTTGGGCTCGGCGTGATCACGCTCTACTTCTATTCCAAGAACCCCAACTACGTCACCGCGGTCAACTTCAACAACGTCGTCGTCCAGATGGCCGGCGTGTCGATCATCGCGATGGGCGTCGTGTTCGTCCTGCTGCTCGGAGAGATCGACCTCTCGGTCGGTTACGTCAGCGGCATTGGCGGCGTCACGGTTGCGCTCCTCCAGCAGCCCGAGAAGAGCTACCAGGTCGGGGGGCTGATCGCGATCCTGATTGCCGTCTCGGTCGGCGCCGCGATCGGGGCCTTCCAGGGCTCATTTGTCGCCCTCATCGGCGTCCCTTCGTTCGTCGTGACGCTGGCCGGGCTGCTCGCCTGGCAAGGCGTCGTCCAGAAGGCAATCGGCGACCAGGGCGTGATCACGATCCAGAGCGACACGATCAACAACGTCGCGAACTATTCCCTGCCCGCGAACTGGGGCTGGAGGCTGGCGACCGTCGCGGCCGTCGGGTACGCGCTGACCGTTCTGCTGAGTGTGTTCAGCCGTCGCCGCGCCCGCGTCACCGCGCAGCATCCGCTTCTCCTCGTGCTCAAGGTCATCGCCATCGCTGCTCTTGCGTTCCTCGTCGTTCGCGTCAGCAACCGCGCGGGCGGTGTGCCGTTTGCCGGCGTGCTGGTCGTGGCGCTCCTGATCTTCTGGACGTACATCGCGAGGAGGACAACCTTCGGCCGCCATGTCTACGCGGTCGGGGGCAACGCTGAGGCGGCACGCCGCGCCGGCATCAGCGTCAAGCGGATCCGGATCGTCGTCTTCATGATCTCGAGCGCGATGGCGGCGCTCGGCGGCGTAGTCTTCGCCGCCCGCCTGACCTCGGTCGACCTGAATGCCGGCGGCGGCACGATCCTCCTCGACGCGATCTCTGCCGCGGTCATCGGCGGTACGAGCCTCTTCGGCGGGCGCGGCAACGTGCGAGACGCCGTCGTGGGCGCGCTGCTGATCTCGGCGATCGCGAACGGGATCGACCTCGTCGGCTACACGTCGGCGACGAGGTTCATCGTCACCGGGATCATTCTGCTCGCAGCCGTCACGCTCGACACGGTCCTGCGCCGCCGCCAGGCGGCCGCCGGCCGGTGAGCCCGACACCGGTCTGCCTCCCTCTGTTCAGTCGAGGCGGGGAATCGTCTAGGCCGGCGTGGCATCCCGCTCGCGCTTGCGGCGCGAGGCGGTCGTCTGCCGCTTCGTCGCCGAGAGCTCGACCTTCCGCAGGCGGATGCTCTTCGGCGTCACCTCGACGCACTCGTCATCCCGGATGAACTCCAGCGCCTGCTCGAGGGAGAGCGGGCGAGCAGGGATGAGACGGACGAGCTCATCCGCGGAAGAGGAGCGCATGTTCGTCAGCTTCTTCTCCTTGGTGGCGTTGACGTCGAGATCCTCGCCCCGGGCGTTCTCGCCGACGACCATGCCCTCGTAGAGCTCCTCGCGCGGGCTGACGAAGAGCGATCCGCGCTCCTGGAGCGCGGCGATCGCGAACGCCGTCGCCTGGCCGCGGCGGTCGGCGACGAGGCTGCCGGTCGGACGAGCTCGCAGCTCGCCGTGCCACGGCTCCCAGCGCTCGAAGACGTGGTGCATGATCCCGGCCCCGCGGGTCTCGGTGAGGAACTCGGTGCGGAAGCCGATCAGCCCACGCGCCGGCACGAGGTACTCCATCCGTGCCCAGCCGGTGCCGTGGTTGACCATCTGCTGCATCCGGCCCTTCCGCAGCGCGAGCAGCTGCGTGACGACGCCGATGTACTCCTCCGGGACGTCGATGGCGACGCGCTCCACGGGCTCGTGCTTCTTCCCATCGATCTCGCGGGTCAGCACCTCCGGCTTGCCGACCGTGAGCTCGAATCCCTCGCGCCGCATGATCTCGACGAGGACAGCGAGCTGAAGCTCGCCGCGCCCTTGCACCTCCCAGACGTCAGGACTCGCGGTCGGCTGCACGCGAAGTGAGACGTTCCCGACGAGCTCCCGCTCGAGCCGGTCGATCAGCCCGCTCGCCGTCACCTTGTCGCCCTCGGTCCCGGCGAGCGGGGACGTGTTGATGCCCAGGGTCATGGCCAGGGACGGCTCGTCCACGGAGCTAACCGGAAGCGGCCGCGGATCCTCCGCGTCCGCGATCGTCTCGCCGATCGTCACGTCGGGAAGGCCGGCGAGCGCCACGATTTCGCCGGGGCCGGCTTCGTCTGCGGGGACGCGGTCCAGCGCTTCCGTCACATATAGCTCGGTCACGCGTGCCTTCTCGATCGTCCCGTCGGCCCGGCACCAGGCGACCTGCTCACCCTTGCGAATCGTCCCGTGGTGGACTCGCAGCAGGGCTAGGCGGCCCACGTACGGCGAAGCGTCCAGGTTCGTGACGAGCGCCTGGAGCGGATGCTCCGGGTCGTACGAGGGCGCCGGAACCGTTGCAAGCAGAGTCTCGACAAGCGGCTGGAGGTCCGGAGCGAGCTCGTCGGCCGCGAAGCCGGCTCGGCCCTCGCGGGCGTTGGCGTACACGATCGGGAAGTCGATTTGCGCCTCGTCGGCGTCGAGATCGAGGAAGAGCTCGTAGACCTCGTTGACTACCTCCGCCGGGCGGGCGTCCGGCCGGTCGACCTTGTTCACGACGAGGACGACCGGGAGCCGCGCCTCGAGCGCCTTGCGGAGCACGAACCGCGTCTGCGGCAGCGGCCCCTCGCTCGCATCGACGAGGAGCAGCACGCCGTCGACCATGGTGAGGCCGCGCTCGACCTCGCCCCCGAAGTCCGCGTGTCCGGGCGTGTCGATGATGTTCACCTTCGTGCCGCCGATCTGGACCGCGGTGTTCTTGGCGAGGATCGTGATGCCCTTCTCGCGTTCGAGGTCCATCGAGTCCAGCACACGCTCGGCGACCTCCTGGTTCGCCCGGAAGGAGCCGGACTGCCAGAGCAGGGCGTCGACGAGCGTCGTCTTGCCGTGGTCGACGTGGGCCACGATCGCGACGTTCCTCAGGTCGTCGCGACGGGCGAGTGATGGAGCGCGTGCGGGCACGACCAGCCACACTAGCCGCGGTTGGGCTGCCCCTCTGCGTGTCGACCGGTCATTTCAGACGGAACGCGAGCGAAGCTCGCATTCCTGGGGCCGGCACCCGCGAGCGGGTGCCTAGGGCGGTACCCTCCAGCGATGCCCGACGAGAAGCGGAAGCCGATAACGGCCGCGCAGAAACGGCAGCTTGAGTCGGAGCTCGCGCAGCTGGAGGGCCCTCGCCGCACCGAGGTCGTCCGGGCCATCGCGACGGCCCGTGGCTTCGGCGACCTGTCCGAGAACTTCGAGTACCACGCCGCGAAGAACGAACAGGGCCTGCTGGAGCACCGCATCAGGTCGATTCGCGACCGGTTGGACAGGGCCGTGCTCGTCGAGCAGGAGCCGTCGGGGAGTGGGGAGGTCGGCATCGGCTCGACGGTCGAGATCGAGGACGAGAAAGGCCAGCGGATGACGCTCGAGATCTCGAGTGTCGGCGGCGTCTCGCCCGACTCGCCCCTCGGTCACGCCCTCCTCGGAGCGAAGCCGGGCGACGAGGTCGAGGTCGACGCGCCGCGCGGATCCTGGCGGGCGCGCATCATCGTGATCGGCGGCCCCCAGGTCTAGAGTTCAGCTACGCGGAAGAAGTACGGTTTCGAAACGACCGAGATGGACGACGCACAGATCCACAAGAGCATCGAGGAGCTGGTTGCAGAGGAGCACGAGCTCTGGGAGCGCGAGGCTGCGGGCACCGCGACCGAGGAAGACCGTCAGCGGATCGAGTCGCTCAAGGTCTCGCTCGACCAGTGCTGGGATCTGCTCCGTCAACGACGTGCCCTCCGTGAGGCTGGACGCGATCCCGACGCAGCAAATGTGCGCGCGTCGGACATCGTCGAGGGTTACGAGCAATAGGGAGGTCGGTGCCAGGTCTTGCATTCGCGCATCGCGCGCTCCGCTTCTTCCTCGCGCCTGAGCCGGCGGCTGACGGTCGAGTAGTGGCAGGCGAGGTGCCCGGCGATCTGCCGGATTGAGTAGCCGTAGCGCCGGTACGCCACCAGCACGGGCAACGAGAGCTCGCGCGCGAAGATCTCGGCAAGATCCGGCGGCAGCGGTTCGACCTCGCTCCGCGCTATCTCCGCGATCGGTGGCTCGAGGCCGAAGCTCTCGCGTAGGAACCCTTCGCTGCCGAGCCGCTCACCACGCACCTGCTCCAGGAGTGTGTCGTCGGCATCGCCGGCGACGAACTGCCGGTAGCGAGGCCGGGCGCGCTTGCGATCGGAGGCAAGCTGGGCGAGGACGAACTCGGTCGCGAGGAAACGCGGAGGCGCCGCCAGTCCTGCCGTCGCGCGGTAGCTACTCCAGCGGTAGTCGCCGGGATCGCCGCAGATGTTCGCCCGCACTGGGTTGCGCACGATGTAGCGACACGCGGCAAGCAGATGACTCTCCTTCTCGACCAGAATCGCGCGGTAGCGCGCCTGGAAGACGTGTCCGCATCGGCGGTGTCGCAGATTGAAGCGACGGGCGTAGAGCCCGTTTAGCTGCCGCATCGCACGCGGCAGGTTGGGCTGCGGTGTCTCGACGAGCAGGTGGTAATGGTTTCCCATCAGGCAGTAGGCATGAAAGATCCAGCCGTAGCGCTCGTGGGTTTGGTCGAGAAGCCCCAGGAAGAGCTCGCAATCGGCATCGTCCCGATAGATGAGCTCGCGGGCATTGCCTCGCGCGAGCACGTGGTAGAGCCCGCCTGGGACGCAGATCCGGAGCGGCCGCGCCACCTCCCGAGCGTAAGAGCCGCCTGGGCTCGCCTGTTCTCAGCGGCGAGAGTCGTCACACTCTCGGCACTGAGGCACTGCGCGAATGCAAGACCTGACACGAACCCCTGCGACGAACCCCTGCGCTGACACGAACCCCTGCGACGAACCCCTGCGACGAACCCCGGGCTCGACGATCGAGACCGAGAGCCCCGGCTTCGGTCGCGCCACCACGCGGCCCGAGCGGAGATCGACGACCTTGAAACGCTCGCCGCCGTCCCGTGGAACGTAGGCGTACGGGAAGGCCGCCTCGACCCAATCCACGGGCTTGTTCCCGAAGAGGTGGAAGCGCTCCTCGCCCCCGAGGCCGTAGGCGCGCAGCCCGATCCCTTCGTTCCCCTCGGCCTGGGCCCAGGCATAGGCGAGGACGAGGTCACGGACGACGATCATTCCCGCCGCCTGCTTCGCGAGCATGCGGACGCTCCAGTCACGGGTGTCGATCAGGCGCAGGCCGGCCCGGGAAGCGCCTGAGTCCCCGCGCCGGAGGCGGAAGTAGCTCATCCCGGTCACGGCCACCTGGTCCTCGCCGACCCACCGTGCGAAGCGGTCGGGGCCCTCGACGGTCTTGGCCTCGGCCTCGGGCTCGAGCCAGCTGGAGACCCGCCTGAAGAGCGAGACGCGCTCGGAGAGCTCGTGGTAGGAGACGCGGAGCGAATCGAGGTCGACATCCGCGACCCGGTCGCCGGCGGGGACGACGACCGCCCGCGCCGCGTCCGGAGAGACGGCGAGGCCCGGAATCCACTGACGCATGGCGTAGGGATCCCGGCGGGACTCGACCGGCTCCCACCCCGACAGGATCTCCCGGAGGGCCACCGTCCGCGCCCGGCCGTCCGACTCGACGACAGCCAGGCGCGAAGGGCCGATCGAGCGGGCCGGCGCGAGGAGGAGGACGAGCCTGCCGGCCTTTGCGTCGGCCGCCGCGACTCTCCCCTGCAGGCCTTTCGCGGAGGACGCTCGGAGCGGGCGCGTGGTGACTGCCACGACGCGTGGGGGGTCATCGAGAAGGACGACGAGGCGGCCGGGCTCGCTCCAGAGGATGGCGCCCACCAAGCCGCTCGCGCGCAGCTCGAGCTGCCCCTTCCGGCGCATCGTGCGCACGTCGACGAACGAGAGCTGAGACCGCCCGCGCTCCGCCGACGGGCCGCTCACGACGGCGCTCGCCACAACGAGGGTCCTCCGGTTCGGCGAGAAGGCGTGGCTCCCGCCTCCGCCGACTTCGATCCTCCTCCCGATGGGGCGGAGCGTGCGCGCGTCGAGCCGGGCCAACGCGGTTCGCGCTCCTCCCGACAGGAGAGCGAGCACCGTCGACCGCTCATGACCCACAACCGCCGCGGTCCTGGCGGCGGTGGCCGGGCTCTTCAGGGCGGCGTCACGATCGCTTGCGCTGCAGGCTACGGCCACGAGCGCAAACGCGACGACAAGGGCGCGTTTCGCCATCTCACCTGACCTACACCGCCGGCGCGAAGCGGGTTCCGGCCCTGTCTACCGCCCCTCTTGGAGATCCTACGCCGCCGCGAGGCCCCAGCAATTAGCATCGCCCCATGGCCGAGTCTGGGCTCCTGGAGGTCGACGGTGGCAGGATCTACTACGAGGTGGAGGGCGACGGCCATCCGCTGCTGCTGATCCACGGCGGGCTCGGCAGCCTGCGGATGTGGGACGACCAGGTGCCCGCCTTCGGGGAGCGCTACCGGGTGATCCGCTATGACACCCGGGGCTTCGGGCGCACCGAGACCGAGGACGTCGAGTTCACGAACCTTGCCGATGCGGCGGCGGTGCTCGACCATGTCGGTGCGGCCTCTGCCTACGTGGTGGGCCAGTCGCGCGGCGGCATGATTGCGCTCGACCTCACCCTCGACCATCCGGAGCGCGTCGATGCCCTGGTCAGCGTCGCGGGCGGCGTCGGCGGCTACCAGCCGCAGCTGCCGGAGGGCGCCGAGCCGCCTCCCTGGGAGGAGATGGAGCGCCTCTGGGAGTCGAAGGACTGGGAGGCGCTGGCGGAGCTGGAGGCCCAGGTGTGGGTGGACGGCTGGGGTCAGCCGCCCGAGCGGGTCGACGCGGTGCTCCGTCGCAAGGTCCATGACTGGATCCGGAGCACGTACCAGGCCGAGAAGGCCGAGGGCAAGCCGCAGCCGCTCGACCCGCCAGCGGCGCAACGGCTTGCGGAGGTCCGGGTACCGACGCTGGTGATGATCGGCGAGGTCGATGAGGCGGGAGGGGTGGCCGCGGAGCGCCACTTGGCGACCTCGGTGGCCGGTGCGCGCCAGGTGGAGTTCCCGGGTGTGGCGCACATGATCCAGCTGGAGGAGCCGGAGCGCTTCAACCGGCTCGTTCTCGACTTCCTTGCCGAGGTGGATCGCGAGCGCGAGGCGTCAGCGGCTCGAATAGCGTCCGATGCCGGACGAGCCTCCCGAAACTGAGAAGCCCGAGCCCGAGCGTGTGCTCGGGCTCTCGGAGGACCTTCCGCTCACGATCTTCGTCGGGGTCTCGACGGCGGTCGTCTTCAGCCTGATCAACCTCAGCTCGGAGTGGACGCTGCTCGGCGTGGCGACCGCGCCGCTAGTCGCCGATGTGCTCAAGAACTACGTCGCCGGCCGCTGGACGAAGAGGCGACTCCTCGTCCTGACGGCACTCCTCGTCTTCTTCAGCCGCGTCAAGGAGGCACTCGCGCGCGTCGGCCTCAGGCCGATTCCGCCTGCGGGACGACCGCGCCGGTACGCAATCGCCACTACGGCGGCGGTCGGCTCGGCGCTCACGATCGTCGCCTTCACGGTGCCGGAGCTGGCCCGGGGCGAGGCGCTCCTCGTCGACCGCAAGACGACGTTCTTCGGCGGCGATCTCGAAGGCGGCACCCGTCGTCTCGTAATCGCACGAGAGGGAAACGGGGCGGGGACGGTAACGACGGTGCCGCCGGGGATCGACTGCGGCGCGACCTGTGCCGTGAAATTGCCGGCCGGCCAGAGGGTCGTGCTGACAGCGACCGCGGGCGCGCGCGCCGT
Organism: Gaiellaceae bacterium; assembly: GCA_036001625.1. Classification (GTDB taxonomy): domain Bacteria; phylum Actinomycetota; class Thermoleophilia; order Gaiellales; family Gaiellaceae; genus VAXT01. The sequence goes on along the minus strand of DASYUD010000036.1, from coordinate 20,223 downwards.
CTTCACCGGGTGGCGGGGCGGAGGCTGCTCGGGCACGGCCCCATGCTCGGTGACGATGGACGACGACGTCTCCGTCGTGGCCGCGTTCCGGCGCATTCACCGAACCGTGTCCTTGTCGGTGTCGAAGAGCGGCGATGGGGCGGGCACTGTGACAAGCGACCCGTCGGGGATCGACTGCGGCGCGACCTGTTCGGCGTCGTTCCCGAAGGGGCGCGGCGTCACCCTCGTAGCCCGCGCTGATCCCGGCTCGGCCTTCGCCGGCTGGATCCGCGGTGAATGTGAAGGGTCCGGCTCATGCCTCCTCAACCTGCGGCGGGGGACACACGTGACGGCCGTGTTCCGGCGCGTCGAGGAGACCACTCGCCTCGCCGTCGACCTGAGTGGCGACGGGGCCGGCACAGTCCTCAGCGACCCCTCCGGGATCGACTGCGAGCCGCGCTGTGCGGCAGAGTTCCCGCGTGGACAGAAGGTGACGCTGTCGGCGCGCGCCGAGCCCGGCTCGACGTTCACGGGCTGGAGCGGCGGAGGCTGCAGCGGGCTCGAGCCGTGCGCGGTCGTCCTGGAGGAGGAGACGACCGTTGTCGCCACCTTCGAGCGAGCTCCACAGCCGACGGTCGATCTCACCGTCAGCGTTGAGGGCACGGGCGACGGAACTGTGACGAGCACCCCCTCGGGGATCCTCTGCGAGCCGGGCTGCTCGGCGAGCTTCCCGGTCGGCGAGTCCGTGACCCTGACGGCCGCGGAGGCCCAGGGCTCGGCATTCGTGGGCTGGAGGGGCATCCACTGTGCAGGCACAGGCCCGTGCGTCGTCACGATGACCAACCCACAGCGCGTGGTCGCGGTCTTCGCGGTGAAGCCCACGACATACACGCTGACCGTGACGATCATCAAAGGGAGCGGGCTTGGGACCGTGATCAGCAGGCCCGGCGGCATCAGATGCGAGCCGACGTGCTCGGCGAGCTTCCGGTCCGGTCTGATCGTGAGGCTGATTGCCAGGCCGAGTGACCCGACGGCGTACCTCAGCAGCTGGGGAGGCGACTGCTCGGGGAGCGGCTTCTGCAGTGTGAGGATGGATCGCGATCGCGCCGTGACCGCGGCGTTTTCGTCCGTGGAGTAGTAGGAGGTTCGGCGAAATACCTAGCCCGCGTCGGCGATCAGCCGGTCGGCGGCGCGGTGCGCGATCGCGGCGATGGTCGTCGACGGATTCGGGCCGACCGGGCCCGGCAGCACCGAGCCGTCCGCGATCACGAACCCAGGGTGGTCGAACACCCGCCCGTAGGAGTCGACTACCCCCTCGCGCGCGTCCCTGCCCATGGGGCAGCCGCCGAGCGGGTGGACGGTGACCGACCGGCTCAGGTACCACGGGGGGCTGTCCATGAACTTCGCGTCCAGGACGCCCGCTACCCGGCGTGCCGTCTTCCGCAGGTCGTTGAAGAACGGGGTCGAGCTCTTCCTGTTCCAGTCGACGTCGAGGTAGCCGTCGTTCGTAAGGGTCATGTTTCCGTCCGGCGTATCCCGCCCCATCGAGAAGAGCGGCATCGACGACGAGGAGAGATCGGCCGGCGAGAAGAAGCGCGCGATCTCGCGTCCGATGTCGCTCCGCCGGTCGATCCGCAGCCACAAGCGCGCGAGCCTGATCGCGAGCCTGACGCCCTTGCGCAGCACACCGAGCTGGTAACTCGCCTCGATGATCCAGTTCACGATCTGGGGGTGCCCGCCGTCCTGGATGTAGTATGCGCGTCCAGGCCCGCCTTCGGCCGCGTCCTTGACGCGGATCGTGCTCGTGATCACCGGCCCGTAGCCGGGGTCGACGATCCGGGGCCTTCCGGCCTCGCGGGCCTTGATCGCAAGCGTCAGGAGGTCGCCGTTGCCGCAGAAGTGGGTCCCGAGCCGGTCGGAGAGGCCGGGGAACGCAGCTCGGTTTCTGAGCAGGAGGTACGTCGACCCGAACGAGCCGGCCGAGAGGACGAGCCGGTCAGCGGTGAGCCTTCGGGGCGGGAGCGGCGAGCTCCGCTGCTCTCCCTCGGCGGCGTCCGAGTGGTCGACGTAGTCGACGGTGTAGCCGCCGCCGTCGCGCGGCGCGAACGTCTTCACCTCGCAGCGGGTGCGGATCTCGGCCCCGTGCCGCAGCTTCGCGAGCGAGAGGTAGTTGAAGTCGAGCGTGTTCTTCGCGCCGTAGTTGCAGCCGACGTTGCACTCGCCGCAGAGCAGGCACGTCAGGCGGGTGCGGCCGTGCAGGTTCTCCTCCCCCTGGATCGGCTCGCCGGGCCGCGGGCGGCCGTCGCCGGGGTCGAAGGAGACGGCGAGCGGGGGCAGGAACCATTCGAGGTCGAGCCGGCCGGCCGCGTGCTCCATCGCCTTCGTCTTGTAGGTGCGGTCGTAGGGCGCTTTGTCATACGGGTAAGGAGTCGCCTTCAGCATCCGCTCGTGCCGCTCGTAGTGCGGCTCGAGGTCGTCGTAGGTGACGGGCCAGTACTCGCCTTCCTCCTTGACGAAGGTCGAGCGGTCCTTGCGCAGGACGACGTTCGACCAGAGCAGCGAGCCGCCGCCGAGCCCGCTGGCAACAATGCCGCCGAGCCCGCGGAACGACCAGACGTCGAAGAGCCCGTGCAGGCCTTCGCTCGGGTCCCAGAAGTTGCGGCCCACCTCCCAGGGGCTGCGCGGAAACGAGCCCGGCGGGTAGGGCTTGCCCCGCTCGAGGAGGCACACCGACATGCCGGCCTCGGCCAGCCGATAGGTCATGACGGCGCCCCCGAACCCCGACCCGACGACGATGGCGTCGAAGTGGCCCTGAGGCTCGCTCGCTGACGGCTGCGCGGTCACGTGTCCATGCCGCCCCTCCATTCTGGGACCGAGCCGGGCGAATGTCCAGCGCTTGACCGCCTGCGGAACCGGTCGTACAGTCGCCGGAGAATCCCAGCCGCCAGGGAGGAGGGAGACGCTGTGGGTGGACGGAGCCGCACCGTTCGGCCGTGAGCACGAGTGCGATCTTCGAGCCGTTGCGCTTCCGAAACCTGACGGTCAAGAACCGGATCTTCAGGTCGAGCACCGGCGGGCGCTGGGACAACTACGACGGCTCCGGGACCCAGACTCGCATCAACTGGGACCTCAAGACCGCGCGCGGCGGGGTCGGAGCGATCATCTCGTCACACGCTCCGGTGCACCCTCGCGGGCGGCTGCTGCCGGGCTACGCGCTGATCGACCGCGACGACCGCACCCCGTTCTGGCGCGAGCTCGTACGGCGCGTGCACGAGCACGACTGCAAGTACATCCTCCAGCTCGCCCACGCCGGCCGTGAGCGGATCATCGGCGGTTTCGAATACCCGAAGGGCTTGAGCTCGACCGACAAGCCGGAGCCGCTGAACGGCTTCGAGTGCGAGCGCCTGACGATCGCGGGGATCAAAGAGGTCGTCGCCGCCTTCGCAGCCGGCGCGCGACGCGCGCGCGAGGCCGGGGCCGACGGCGTCGAGCTCGCCGGCGCGAACGGCGTCCTCTTCACCCAGTTCCTGAGCTCGGGCATCAACGATCGAAAAGACGAGTACGGAGGCTCGCTCGAAAACCGCGCCCGCTTCGCCCTCGAGGTGGTGCGGGCCGTTCGCGAAGAGGTCGGATCCGATTACTTCCTCGGCTTCAAGATCAGCATCCAGGAGCGTCTGAGCGAGATCCTTCCGTGGCTGCGGCGCGGGAACGCCGCCGACGAATCGATCCAGGTCTGCAAGTGGCTCGAAGAGGCCGGCGTCGACTGCATCCACGTCAGCGTCGGGGGCGAGTTTCCGCACCCGCGGAATCCTGCGGGCGAGTTCCCGACGCGCGACATGGTCAAGACCTACGACTCGCTGATCTCGAGCGGCCTGTACACCTTCCGCAACTACCTGATCTTCCGGACTTGGCCCCTGAGCGCCATCTGGAAGTGGCACTGGGAGAAACCGAGCCGGAAGGGAGTAGAAGGGATCAACCTGCCGGATTCCCGCGCCGTCAAGCAGGCGGTCGGCATCCCCGTGCTCTGCACCGGCGGCTTTCAGACCGCATCGGTGATCGCCGGCGCGATCGAGAGCGGCGCCTGCGACGGGGTCACGATCGCGCGCCCGCTGATCGCGAATCCCGATCTCGTCCGCTGGTTCGAGCGCGGGCACGAGTGCGCGCCTCGCCCGTGTACCTACTGCAACAAGTGCCTCTTCAGCTTCGTCGAGAACCCGCTGGGCTGCTACGACGAGCGGCGCTTCGACTCGCGGGAGGAGATGATCGACCAGATCCTCTCCGTCTATCGGGAGGCGGCATGACCGACACGTCGATCATCTTCGAGCCGCTCCGGCTCCGCACGCTCGAGGTCAAGAACCGCGTCTTCCGCTCGAGCCTGGCGGGGCGCTTCAACAACTACGACGGCACCGGCACGCCGACGCACGTCAACTGGGATCTCACGTTCGCGCGCGGGGGAGTGGGAGCGATCATCTCCTCGAACGCGCCCGTGCACCCGCGGGGCCTGATCGTCCCCAACTACGCGCACATCGACCGGGACGAGACGATCCCCTTCTGGCGTGAGCTCGTGCAGCGTGTCCACGAGCATGACTGCAAGTACATCGTCCAGCTCGCCTTCTCCGGCCGGCAGCGCGACCTCGGCGGCATCCAGTTCGAGAAGGGCTGGAGCTCGACGGACAAGCCGGAGCCGATCCACGGGCTCCAGTGCGAGCGGATGACCGTGGCTGAGATCCGGCAGCTCGTCGACGCCTTCGCCCAGGGCGCCCGCCGAGCCCGTGCCGCCGGCGCGGACGGGATCGAGATCCACGGCTGCAACGGCTACCTGATCACGCAGTTCCTCTCGCCGGCGATCAACGACCGCAAGGACGAGTACGGCGGCTCCCCGGAGAACCGGGCGCGCTTCGCGCTCGAGATTGTCCGCGCCGTCCGAGCGGAGGTCGGCTCCGACTACCACCTCCAGTTCAAGATCACGGCCGTCGACTACGGCAACGATCTCTTCTTCTGGAGGCCGAAGGGGACGGGCCTGGCCGAGTCGATCCAGGTCTGCAAGTGGCTCCAGGAAGCCGGCGTCGATGCGCTCCACGTCTCCTCGGGCAGCTCGTTCCCGCATCCCCGCAACCCGGCGGGCGACTTCCCGATAGAGGACGTCGTCCGCGGCTACGACACGATGATCTCGAGCGGGCGCCACACGTTTCGCAACTACCTGATCTTCCGCACCTGGCCCTTCAACCAGCTCTTCAGGTGGCTCTGGCGGCGGCCGAGCCGGGGCCGGATCGAAGGAATCAACCTCGCCGACTGCCGCGCCGTGAAGGCAGCCGTCTCGATTCCCGTGGTGTGCACGGGCGGCTTCCAGACGGCCTCGGTCGTAGCGGACGCGATCGCCCGCGGCGACTGCGACGGCGTGACGATCGGGCGGCCGCTGATCGCGAACCCGAACCTCGTCGAGCTCTGGCGGGCGGGCCACGACAGGCCGCCGCGGCCTTGCACCTACTCCAACAAGTGCCTCATCAACCAGCTCGAGAACCCGCTCGGCTGCTACGAGGAGAGCCGGTTCGACTCCCGCGAGGAGATGGTGCGGGAGATCCTCTCCGTCTTCGACCCCCCACAATTCGTGTAGCTCTGGACGACCCGATCCTCAGCCCGCTGCGGTTCCGCAGCCTCGAGGTGGCAAACCGGGTCTTTCGCTCGAGCGTCTCGGGGCGGTTCGACGGCTACGAGGGCTCGGGGACGCAGACGCGGATCAACTGGGAGGTTCGGTTCGCGCGGGCCGGAGTGGGCGCGATCATCTCGTCCTGGTGCGGCGTCGACCGCCGTGGGTACATCGTCCCCGGATACGCCGGCATCGACCGGGACAACCAGGTCCCGTTCTGGCGCGAGCTCGCGCGGCGCGTGCACGAGATCGGCTCCAAGTACATCGTCCAGCTCGCCCACGGCGGCCGCCAGCGAGACATCGGCGGCATCGAGTTCCGGGCCGGCCTCAGCTCGACGGGGAAGCGCGACCCGCTCAACGGATTCCCCGCCGAGCAGGCGTCGCCCGAGCAGCTCGCCGCAGTCGTCCGCGCCTTCGCCGACGGAGCCGCCCGGGCCCGCGATGCCGGGCTCGACGGGATCGAGATCCACGGCGCGAACGGCTACCTCTTCACGCAGTTCCTCTCGTCGGCGACGAACGAGCGGCGGGACGAGTACGGCGGCCCGCTCGAGAACCGGGCGCGGCTCCTGCTCGACACGGTGCGCGCCGTCCGGCAGCGCGTCGGCGAGGACTTCCACGTCCAGGTGAAGATCAGCGTGACCGAGCGCGGAAACGCCTTTCTCCCCTGGCTCCGGCGGGGGAACACGGTCGATGACTCGACCCGGGTCTGCCGCTGGCTCGAGGAGGCCGGCGCGGACGCGATCCACGTCTCCGCCGGGAACACCTTCCCGCACCCGCTGAACCCTGCGGGAGGTCTGCCGCTGAAGGAGGTGTGGAAGAACTACGACGGTCTGATCTCGAGCGGGTCGACCGTCTTCCGCAACTACCTGCTCTACCGGACGCCGCTCGTCAACCGGATCATGCAATGGCGGTGGGAGCGGCCGGCCGGAGAGGTCGAGGGAGCCAACCTGGCCGACTCCCGTGCGATCAAGCAAGCCGTCTCGATACCGGTGCTGTGTACCGGAGGCTTCCAGACCGCCTCGGTCGTGCGCGCCGCGATCGAAGGGGGCGACTGCGACGCCGTCACGATCGCCCGCCCGCTGATCGCCAACCCGGACCTCCTGGAGCTCTGGCGCACCGGCCACGACCGGCCTCCACGGCCGTGCTCCTACTGCAACAAGTGCCTCTTCAACCTCCTCGAGAGCCCGCTCGGCTGCTACGACGAGCGCCGCTACGGGAGCCGCGAGGAGATGCTCGCGGAGATCTACGCCGTCTTCGACCCGCCGCCGTTCTAGCGGCGGTGATGTGGGCAGGCGTGTCGACCGGTCATTTCAGACGGACGCCGGGCGGAGCCCGGCGTCCTGAAGCGGCACCGCAAGCGGTGCCTTAGCGCAGAGGGCGAAGCGGGTCGCGCCAGGCCGTTCGCGTGCGCGGGTCGGAGAGGATAGCCGGCTGTCGCGTCAGGGCGACGTAGTTCCCCGAGCCGTAGCTGCCGATGTAGATCGGTCCCGCGAGCTCGGACAGCTCGTAGCCCTCCGGCTTGACCACTGTCCCGCCGTTGTCCGCTACGTCGGCGAGGAGCCTCCGGCCTCTGAAGCACTGCCGGACGCTGCCGATCACGCGCCGGCATCCCACCTCGACCGGATGCCGCCCGGGCTCGAAGTAGTTCGCGTGCGAGCCGAGGGCCGGGTAATTCGTGGGGTGGTCGCCGTCCTTCTCGATTGCGGCCCAGCTGTGCGTGGCGCCGCCCTCGTGCTCCGAGTAGAAGGCATCGACCGGGTTCATGTCGGCGTCGAGGCGGAAGGTGATCTGCTCCCAGTCCGACTCGTGCTCGTTCAGCCGGAAGTTGAAGAAGTAGAGGAACCAGTACTGGACGGCGTATTCACCCGTGTCGTCGTACTGCGTGACGTGCGCGTAGACAGTGGGGCGCGTGCCCGTGCGGAGCAGCTGGTTTTCGATCGCGTCGTACGCACGCTGGGACGGCTTCGGCGGGTCGGGCTCCGCTCCGCGCACGTCGAGGAGGTAGTGGCAGCCGGCGCTCAGCAGGCACGACCCCTGTTCCTCCGGGAGGTCCTCGACCGTCGGCGCCGGATTCACGTCCCGGATGGATTTCCCCTTCTCCTCCTTGAGCCGGGTGCGACTGACGTACGCCGCCTGCGGGATCGGGACGAACAGCTCACGTGAGTCATAGCGCAGGACGGGCGCGAAGCGCCGTGCGAGCTCGGCTGCTTGCTCCGCCGACGGGGAAGTCTGGCTGGGGATCTCCGAGCCGATCGGCCCGTGCTCGCGCACGAAATCCAGGTAGAGCGCCGCGAGAACGCCGACGATGACGATCTGGACGGCGAGAACGACGGCGAGCGTGCCGAGCACGTGCACCCACCAGGCCGCCTGCCTGAACCGGCGGAAGCCACGCACGATACCTTGGCCGAAGACGGACATCCCTACGACCCTTCTCTGACGACGGAGGCGATTATCGGCTAAACGGAGAGCGCGAGCGGCCGCAATAGCCCACGGCCGGCGAAGCCGACCATCCGGTCGAGCGTCCGAAGGAACTGCCGGCTGACTTGCGGCACGCCTCGCATCGCCCAGAGCACCTCGGCGTTGGTCCAGGCCGCCTCGCGGGCTTGCTCGACTTTCCACATGGCGACGACGTCGTCGAGCTCGCCGAGCGCGACGTCGAAGACGCGGAGCGCGTCGGTCACCAGCTGCGCCTTGATCCGGTCCTCGACGAGCGCGAGGAGCGGGTTGATCCTTCGGAAGTCACGCTGCTGCGCCGACCCGCGCCGCAGCTGGACTCCCCGCTCTTCGCAGGTCTGGACGAGGGCTACCGGCAGGTCCCGGTTGATATGCGCGTTCATCCCGCCCAGCGCGAACTGCAGAGGCAGAACGCCCCTTCTCCCGCGCGCCTCGAGCAGCGGCGCCCAGGCCTTCGGCACCGGCCCGGAGGCGAGCAGCGAGTTGCGCAGCGCCTCGAAGTACAGGTTCGCAAAGACGACGTCGAACCGGCGGAGGAAGGGCTTGTCCTCGAATGCGTCGGCGCTCCCAGCCTCGTCGACTGCCAGGGTGACGGCCAGGTAGAGCGCCGTGAAGGCGCGGATCCCGTCGCCGGGCGGAACCGCGGCGACGATCTTCTTCATGCGCGCGATCACTTCCGTCATCCGCGTCGCGGGTTTCGCCTCGAGGATCTGCCGGAGCGCCGGGCTCACGGCCTTGAGGGTAGTGAAGGTCGCAGAGCGATGGACCGAGCCTCGGCCCGATCGGTCACGATCTGCCGGTGAGAGGTCCCATGGGCCAGGCCCTGGTCCGATCGGCTCCGTAGCGGGCCCCCTGGCCAGCGTCAGTTCCGGCTGCTCTTCCTGGGCCGGACGAGGCGAGCTCGGCGTTCTTCTTCCCGGCCTCGATCGGCATCGTCCCGCAGACCGTCCCGACGCGGATGTTGCAGAGCGCGAACGCGGTACTTCGCCTGGGCGTGAACGGCAGCGTCATCGGCGGCGCGGCGCTGGGCGGTCTGATCGTGGCGGCGACCAGTCCAGGCATCGGAATTGCCTGTGACGCGGGCAGCTTCTTTCTCGCCGCGCTCTTCGTCGGCTTGATCCGGATCCCGGCGGGGCTGCGAATGGAGGGCTCGAACTTCCTGGCGGAGCTGGCCGAGGGCTGGCGTGAGTTCAGCTCCCGGCGCTGGCTGTGGGTGATCGTCGCCCAGTTCGGCTTCGTCAACGCGGTCGAGCTTGGCACGGAGAACGTCCTGGGCCCGGCGATCGCGAAGGCGCACTTCGGCGGCGCGGCCGCCTGGGGCATTGTCCTGAGCGCACAGTCGCTCGGTCTCGTCGCCGGGGGGTTGATCCTTCTCCGTTTCCGACCGCGCCGGCTCTTGCTCGCGGCGACGCTCGGCTTTCTGCTCACGGTCCCGTTCCTGCTCGCACTGGCCGTGCCGATCCCGCTCGTGGGCGTCGCCGCCGCGGCAGCGCTTGCGGGCATCGGCGCTGAGACCTTCGGAGTGCTCTGGGATACGACGATGCAGCAGGAGATCTCACAGGAGAAGCTCTCGCGCGTGTCCTCGTATGACGCGCTCGGCTCGTTCGTCCTGATCCCTCTCGGCCTCGACCTCGCCGGCCCTGTCGCAGAGGCGATCGGTACCCGCCCGACCATCCTCGGCGCAGCAGGGATCAGCCTGACGGCGACCCTCGCCGTTCTCTTCGTTCGCGACGTGCGGACGATCCTCCGTCGCGAGGCAAGCTCCCCGGCAATACCCGAGAGTGCTTCGGCCTGAAGGCGAGAGCCCGGCCGAACCGGGCTGTCGCCTTTGACTCCGCGCTAGGGGCCGGACTCGACGCTGACGACGTCGAACGACTTGTCCACGTACACCGTGACCCTGGTTCCGTCGGCCTTCACCATGTGGGCCTCGTAGGCGGCGTGGCCGTCGGCATCGGTTTCGACACGTTGGATCGTGCCGCCCGCGACCTTCGCCAGCGCCGCGGCACGGACTTTCGACTCGGTGTCGCCGGTCAGCCGCTGCTCGTCGGATCGCTGAGGCGGCAGCCCGGAAGCAGGAGCGCGACTCGTGGCCGCGGATCCGCTGCTGCTCGAGCCGCCTCCGGAGGCCGCACCGGCGACGGCTGCGCCCCCCAGAGCCAGCGCCGTGATCGATGCGGCTACCAGCAGTGCGTTCTTCACCTTGTCCGTCATGACCATCCTTTCTGTCGTGTTTACGTGAGCGGACGTCTCCAAGAGACCATCGCGACCTGAGAAGCGTCTTAGAGCGGGCTAAGAAGTTCATATGAATTCGGTTCGTGCCCGGCTCGCTCCATAATTCGCCGGTGGCGACCGTCGCTCTTCGTGATGAGGTCGAGCGCGAGGCGCAAGACGCGAACCGCGCCGCGCAGCATCTGACCGACGACGCGGTCGCCTCCGCGCTCGCCGAGGCGTCAGTCCTCGTGCGCGAGCGGCGCACCGAGATCCTCGACGCGAACGCCGCCGACTGCGAGGGCGCTCAGGGGCGGCTGGACGAGGGCATGCTCGACCGGCTGCGCCTCGACGAGAAGCGGGTCGAGGGGCTTGCCGAGCAGGTCGAGGCGGTCGGGGCGATCGAGCCGCTTGAGCGGGAGATCGACTCGTGGACGCTCCCGAACGGCCTTCGGGTGAGCGAGCGCCGCATCCCGATCGGCGCCGTCGGCGCGAACTTCGAGGCGCGCCCGAACGTCGCGCTCGACGTCGCCGGGCAGCTCCTAAAGAGCCTGAACACGGCGGTGCTCCGCACGGGCGGCGCCGCGCTGCGCACCGTGACCGTTCTGGTCGACGACGTCCTGCGCCCCGCGCTCGAGCGGGCGGGGCTGCCCCCGGGTGCCGTGGGCCTCGTCCGGTCGCCCGACCGCGAGGGCGCGAGGGTGCTCGTGACGATGCCGGAGCGGATCCGGCTCGTCATCCTGCGCGGGAGCGGGCCGACCACGGCCGCGCTCGCGCGCCTTGCGGCGGAGCACGGCGTGCGCACGCTCGCGCACGCCGAGGGCGGGGGAGTCCTCTACCTCCACGCGGCGGCCGACCCCGTCCGCGCGCTCGCCATGGCCGAGGCGACGCTCGACCGGCTCGGTGTCTGCAACCGCCTCAATCTCGCGCTTGTCGACCGGGGAGCCGCCGGGCTCCTTCCTGACCTCCTTGCGATCTTCGACGAGAAGGGGCTCGAGATTCGGGGCACGGATCGCGCGGCGGGCGCGGCCGGCGAGCGCGTGCTTCCCCTCGACCAGCCTCTCGGGTACGACTGGACGAGCGACCCGGGGCGGGTGGCGACGGTCACGCTGGACGTCGTCGACGACCTCGACGAGGCCCTGCGGATCGCGAACGAGGAGACGTCGGGCCTGGCCGCCGGAATCGTCACGGAGGACGAGGGCGCCGCCGAGCGCTTCCTCGACGGCTACCGCGGCACCGCGGCCTTCTGGCACGCGACGACGCGCTTCACGGACGGGTTCGAGCTCACCGGCGCGCCGGAGACGGGGATCAACGTCGACCGGGTCCCCGGACCACGCGGCCCGGTCACGTACCGCGACCTCTGGCTGCGCCAGTACCGCGTCGTCGGCGACGGCACGCAAACGCGGTAGTGCGGCCGCCAGTCGTCGTCAAGTTCGGGACCGGCCTGGTGGTTGACCCGGAGGGCAAGGTGCGCGGCGACCTGCTTCGGGCCCGCGCGCGGGAGCTCGCGAAGCTCGTCCGCGGCGGCGAGCCCGTCTGTGTCGTCTCCTCGGGGGCGATCGCGCTGGGCCTCCCTCGGCTCGGGCTGAAGCAACGGCCACGCACGATGGCCCGCCTACAGGCAGCCTCGGCGCTCGGGCAGGCGCGCCTCCAGTCGGCCTGGGAGGAGGCGCTCGGCCGCGAGGGGGTTCCCGCCGCGCAGATCCTGCTCGCCGCGGGCGACATCGCGGACCGGACGGCGTACGTGAACGCCCGGCAGGCATTTGCCGAGCTCTTCCAACTCAAGGCGGTTCCGGTCGTGAACGAGAACGACGCGACCGCGACCGACGAGATCACCTTCGGCGACAACGACGCGCTCGCCGCGCAGGTCGCCGTGCTCGTCCGCGCGAGCCTGCTCGTCCTCCTGAGCGAGGTCGAAGGCGTCTACTCGCGCGCGCCCGGGACGCCTGGTGCCGAGCTCCTCGCCGAGGGAGAGCTCGCCGGCGAGGCCGAGATCGGCGTGGGGACCGAGCTCGGACGCGGGGGAATGGGCAGCAAGGTCGTCGCGGCGCAGATGGCCTCTGCGGCCGGGATTCCGACGGTGATTGCGGGCGGCCAGGGCGAGGACGTGCTCGGCCCGATTCTTGCCGGCGAGCCTCGGGGAACGCGCTTCGCGCCGGGAGACCGGGCAGAGTCGGCGTTCAAGCTCTGGCTCCGCTTCGGCAAGCCGGCCGCCGGCCGCCTGTACGTCGACGAGGGCGCGCGGCGGGCGCTCGTCGAGAAGGGTGCGAGCCTGCTCGGGGTCGGGATCGTCCGCTGCGAGGGCCGGTTCGAGCCGGGCGCCGCGGTGGAGCTCGCCGGCCCTGACGGCGTCGTCTTCGGCAAGGGGATCGCGCGCGCCGGCGCGGAGGAGCTCGCGGGCCGGCCCCGCGGGCTCGAGGCGGTTCACCGCGATCGGCTGGTGCTCTATCAATGAAGGTCGCGGTCCTCTCCGACGTCCACGGCAACGCGACCGCGCTCGCCGCGGTCCTCGCGGAGCTCGAGCGGGCGCAGCCCGACCTCGTCGTCTTCGGCGGCGACCTCACCTGGGGGCCGCTGCCGCGGGAGACCTTCGAGCTCGTCTCCGGCCTGAAGGCGCGGTTCGTGCGCGGCAACGCCGACCGGGCGCTGCTCGAGGGCCTGGCATCGACCGAGCGCGACCAGTGGATGCAGGCGAGCCACTCGTCGGAGATGCGCGAGCTCCTGGCCGGCTTCGAAGAGCAGGTCGTCGTCGAGGTCGAGGGACTCGGCCCGGTGCGCTTCTGCCACGGGTCGCCGCGGAGCGACGAGGAGTGCGTCACTCCCGAGACGCCGGAGGCGAGAGTGCGCGAGTTCAGCGAGGGTGTGGAGGAGCGCGTGATCGTGAGTGCGCACGTGCACATCCAGTTCGACCGCGAGGTCGCCGGAATCCGCAGCGTGAACGCAGGGAGTGTTGGGCTGCCTTACGAGGGGAAGCCCGGCGCCTACTGGGCGCTGCTGGGCCCCGCCGTGGAGCTGCGGCGGACCGAGTACGACCTCGACGAGACTGTTGCGCGCTACCGAGCGAGTGGTCAGCCCGATGTCGAGAAGATCATCGAGATGATGGTCGAGCCGCCCGAGCCGCGCGAGGTGATCGACCACGCCGAGAAAGTCGTCTTCTCGGGCTAGGATCGCGTCGATCCGCGGCGCGGCAGCCTGGATCGACCGCGTCGGTCTCGCTGTGCTCTACCCGAACGACGACCTCGTGCTCCCCTCGCTCTGGGAAGCTCTCACCGGTCGACAAGAGGTCGACTGGGCTGTGCGCGAGAACGGCGGCCGCTTCGTCGACTTCACGCCCGACTTCGCCCGGGTCTGGCGCTGGAAGGACGAGCTGCCAGAGAGCCGCCTCGTCTGCGTCGGGAAGCACCTCGGGGGGCGTGCCTCTCTCGTCTCGCTGCGGCTACTGCCCGCCCTCTACTCGCTCACCGGCCGCCGTGGGCGGCCCGACGACTTCCGCGACGAAGAGCTCTCGCCCGTCGAGCGCGACGTGGCCGAGGCGCTGCTCGAGGCCGGGCCGGTGAGCACGGCCGAGCTGCCCGAGCTCGTCGGGCACGAGCGGAAGCGGGTCAGCGCCGCCACCGATCGCCTTCAGCGCCGGCTGGTTCTCACCGCTGCTGGGCGGCAGGAGCGCGAGCGCGGCTGGCCCGCCGTCGTCCTCGACGTCCTCCCGCGCCGCTACCGCCAGGCCCTGGGCCGCCGTTTGCCCGACCGAGACGAGGCGCGCATGGAGCTCGCGGCGAGTGTCCTCCGCTCGGCGGGCGACGTTTCGGCGGCCGATCTCTCCGCCGTGATCGGATCGTCGCGGCGTGAGGCAGCGGCCGCGCTCGACGGGCTCGTCGCGCAAGGGCGTGCGCGCCGTCGCGAAGAGGATGGGTTCGACCTGTGGGGGGCCACTCGTCCCAGCCGTCGCCGGGCCTAGTGCTGAGCCGCCCCGTCCTCTCCTGGGCGCTCTACGACTTCGCGAACACGATCTTCGCCTTCGCGGTCACGAGCCGCTACTTCAGCGAGTGGATCGTCGACGACAACCAGAGAGGGAAGCCCGACTGGTGGTTCGGCGCGATGAGCTTCGCCGTCGCGGTCGCGCTCGTGCTGACCCTGCCTCCGGCCGGAGCTATCGCAGATCGCTACGGACGGCGCAAGCCGTTCCTCATCGCCTTCACGTTGCTGTCCGTGGCGATGACCGCGCTGCTCGGCGTCGTCGGGAGCACGCTCCTCGCCCTCGTCGTCGGCGGAACGGCGATCTTCGCCTTCCAGAGCGCGCTCATCCACTACGACCCGATGCTCGCCGACGTCGCGCCGGAGGAGCGGCGCGGACGGGTCTCAGGCCTCGGCGCGGGGCTCGGTTACATCGGCGCTCTCGTCGCGGCGGGGATTCTGGTGCTGATCGTCCCCGAGAACGACAACCAGCGGGCATTTCTTCCGACGGCGGCCATGTTCCTGCTCTTCGCCCTGCCCTGCTTCGTGTTCGTGCGAGAACGGGCTCGGCGCCGGGTGGCCGACAGGCCCGCGGCCGTCGCGCTCGCGGCGCTCGGCCAGCTTCGAGAGACGATGCGGCACGCCCGGCGTTACCGCGACATCGGCCGCTTTCTGATCGCTCGCTTCCTCTACTACGACGCGGTCGCCACCGTGATCGCGTTCACCGTTCCCTACGCAGACCGGATCGGGGACCTCTCGAGTGCCCGCAAGACCGCTCTGCTCGTGGTCGCGATCAGCTGCGCCGCCGTCGGCGCCTTCGGGGCCGGCGCTGCGGTCGAGCGCGTGGGGCCGAAGCGGCCGCTCATCGCCATGCTCCTCCTCTTCTGCGCCGCGCTCGTCTTCACCGCCGCGGCCGGCTCGGTCTTCTCGCTGTGGATCGCGGGGCCCGCAATCGGGCTCACGCTCGGCACGCTCGCGGCGTGCGACCGCATCTTCATGCTCAGGCTGACACCGCCGAGCCTGCGCGGCGAGTTCTTCGGTCTCTTCGCAATCACGAGCAAGCTCTCGAGTGGTCTCGGCCCCCTTCTCATCTGGGGCGGGACCATCTGGCTCCTCTCGGACGGCCTCGACGTCACGGGAAAGACGTCTGCGAGCCGCATCGCGATCTTCCTCTTCGCAATCACGTCGATGGCCGGCATCCTCACGCTGCGCCCGCTCTCGGACGCCCAGCGCGAGTGGGAGACCGAAACCTAGACGCCCCTCCCCCGTTTGGGTATCGAGCGCGGGCCGCGATACGGCGATCTCAAGGTTGGCGGAATGAACTCTGCGGCCCCACCTCCCTTGATCGACGAATCGAGATTTCAGGCGTTCGCCCGAAAGGGTCTCCTCGCACGGGCGGCCCCCTTCCTTGGCGCGATGGCGCTCGCGATCGCGGTCTATCCACTGCCGCCTCACGGCGGCGACCCCTCCCCGTTCTTCCTGGCCCTCGTCCTGAACGCACTGATCGTCATCGCCACGATCGGGATGCCCTGGCAGCGCCTGCCGCACTTCGCGCAGATGGCCCCGCCCTTCGCCTTCTTCGTCGTCATCGTCCTCCTCCGGGAAGCGGACGGCGGCGGAGCTTCGGCCTACCCCGTCCTCGCGATGCTGCCCGTCTTCTGGCTCGCCCTGTACGGCACGCGCACCCAGCTCGCCGTCAGCATCGTAGGGGTCGCGGCCATCTTCCTCATGCCGCTCGTTCTCGTCGGCTCGCCCGACTACCCGTCGAGCGAGTGGACCCGCGCGATCCTCTGGATCTGCGTCGCGCCCATCGTCGGCTTCACCGTTCAGCGGCTCGTCCGCGAGTTGCGCCTGCGTGCAGCCGACGCGGCCCGCCAGACGGAGAAGCTCCTCGCCAGCCAGGAGGAGGCGCACCAGCTGGTCGTCAACATGGCCGCCGTCACCGAGGCCACTCGCGAGATCTCGCGGACGACGGACGCCGAGGTCCTGCGCCACGTCATCTGCTCGGCTGCCTGCAACATCACCCGCGGCCGCTTCGCAACGCTGATGGAGCCCGACGGCGCGGGCGGCCTCGTCATGACCGCCAACCACGGCCTCCAGGGCGCTCCACCGATCCGGCTCGAGATCGATGGCGAGCCGTCCGGCGCAGCCATTGCTTTCCGCACCGCCAAGATGTTCTTCGTCGACGACGCACGCACGGACCCGCGCGTGTCCGAGCGGTTGAGAAAGGCCACGGGCGCGGTCTCGATTCGTTTCGAGCCGGTGCTCCGCAATCAGGAGGTGCTGGGCGTCCTCGTCGTCGGCTGGGACAGCGTCATCGGCGACCTCGAGCGGCAGACGGTCTCGGCGATCCGCATGCTCGCCGCCGAGACGGCGATGATGTTGGAGCGTTCCGTCCTCCTCGCCAGGCTCGAGGCGAGCGCGCGCACGGACGACCTGACCGGCCTCCTCAATCGGCGCGCCTGGGAGGAGCAGCTGCCTCGCGAGATGGCTCGGTCCCGGCGGAACAGCACCCCGCTCTGCGTCGGGATGCTCGACCTCGACCTCTTCAAGAGCTACAACGACGACCGCGGCCATCAGGCCGGCGACCGACTGCTAAAGCAGAGCGCCGCCGCCTGGGCGGGCGAGTTGCGTGCCACCGACACGCTCGCCCGCTACGGGGGCGAAGAGTTCACCGTCGCGTTGCCGGGCTGCACGCTCGCCGACGCGAGGGTGATCGTCGAGCGGCTGCGCGCCGCGATGCCCGCCGAGCAGAAAGTCTCGGCAGGGGTCGCCTGCTGGAACGGGCGAGAGTCGTCCGAGGAGCTCGTCGGCCGAGCCGACGCGGCCCTCTACGAGGCGAAGCGCACGGGGCGCGACCGGCTCGTCTCGTCCGGCGACTCGTCTGAGCCCGAGCCCGAGCTCAGATCAGTAGGCCGGTGAGGTACATCACTGCGATGCCGGCGAGGTAGCCGCCGAGCACGTAGCTGGAGCCGAGGCCGCCGGGTGCCTGCCGCGCCACGTAGCGGCCCACCTCGACCACCACCTCGAACGCCGCCCCCGCCGCGCCGGCGAAGAAGAGCACGCCGAGCACATCGCTTGTCACGAAGCCCCCGATCCAGGCGCCGGGGATCGCCGGGGCGCCGGCTATCAACGCGAGCGCCGCGAGCCGTCCGAGCCCTACCCGCCCGCGCTCGGCGATCGGGGTGGCGATGCCGAGGCCTTCGGTGACGTTGTGGACCATGAAGCCGACGACGAAGAAGCTGCCGAGCGCGAGCTCGCCGAGCGCAAACGATGTGCCGATCGCAAGGCCCTCGCCCAGGTTGTGCAGTCCGATGCCGACGGCGACGAGCGTGGCGAGCGCGACCCCGCCGACGACGCCCTGGCCGCCGCCCAGCCGTCTCGAGAGGACGGTCAGCAGCAGGTAGGTCGAAGCGACCCCGAGCAAGACGAGGCCGACTCCGCCGAGCCCGCTCGGGAGAGTCGCCTGGATGTCGAATGCCTCTGCCAGGGCCTCGAAGGCGAGGAAGGTGAGCAGCCCCGCCGTGAGCGCCATGAACGCGGCGAGCCACTGCGGGCTCGCGCGCCGGAGGGAGGGGAGCCAGACGAGCCCGAGCGCCACCGGGAGGATCCCCACGAGAAAGCCGATCACGCCGTAGCCGAGGAATCCTTTCGCCGAGGCCCGAGGCGTCTCGACCGCGGCCGCGATCTCCTTCGACGTCTCGATTCCGGTCGAGCTCGTCACTCCGACCGTGATCGGCTCGTCCGCGACCCAGTCGAACGGAACGACGATCGTCGCCGATCGGAGTCGCCCCAGCGTCCGGTCGCCGTCGAGGTGGTAAGGCACGATCGCATCGTCGACGCTTACCAGGGCGATGGTCAGGTCGTCGCGCTGCGGGTTCGTGACCTTGATGCGAATCTCCCCGGGGTGAAACTCGACGCGGCGGATGTCGACCTCGTCGCGAGGCGGCGGGTTGTGTCCGACGAGGTCGAGCAGCGAGCCGCCCATCGTTGTGAAGAGCGAGACGGCGCCGACGAGCGCGACGACCGGGACGAGAGCCCATAGCCGCCAGCGCGCGCCACCGAGCTTCGCCGCGATCGACCCAGATTCCACCTAGTCCCCCACGTCGAAGAAGCCCATCCAGCCGAGCTCGGCGAACTCGCTCTGGTGGGCGTGGAACATGAAGACGCCGGTGTTGGCGAACTCGATCTCGATGATGCCCCGCTCGCCCTGGCAGAGCATCACGGTGTCGGTGTATTCGAAGTGGTCGGTCGACCCGGTCGGGTAGTAGCGGAAGAAGTCGCCGTGCAGGTGGAACGAGTTGACGAGGTCGAACTCGGTGAGGTTGGCGATGTAGATGCGGACGAGCTTCCCGCGGCGGACGCGGATCGGGTAGCGCGCGTAGTAGAAAGCCCGCCCGTTGACGGTGTAGAAGTTGTTCTCGCCGTCGCCGTCCGTGTCGTAGCCGTTCATGACCATGACGAGCTCCTGCGCGGGTGGCCGCAGCTCTGGCGGGTCGACGATGAAGGCGCCGTAGAGGCCCTTGGCGATGTGCTTCTTGAGGGGGGTCGCGTGGCAGTGGTAGAGGTGCATCCCGTACGGGCGCGCCGGGAACTCGTACGTGAACGAGCCGCCGGGCGGGACGATCTCGAAGACGCCGTCCATCTTCCCCGGGTGGATCCCGTGGAAGTGAATCGTGTGCGGGTGCGACCCCTGGTTCGAGAAGTGGACGCGCAGGAGGTCGTCCACCGTCGCCCGGATGACTGGGCCCGGGACCGCGCCGTTGTAGCTCCAGGCCTCGAAGTGGACGCCCCGGGCGACCTCGATCGAGTGGTCGGCGGCGGTGAGCGAGTAGTCCCTCACGCGGCCCGGCCGATGCGGCAGGGCCTTCGGAGGTAAGAGCGCGTAGTCCTGGTCGTTCGGCCCGCCGGGCGCGGGCACTTCCGCGCCGATCATCGCCGCGTGGCCCATGCGTGGGTGCTCGCGCCCCATGTGCATCGCGGAGTGCTGGCCCCCGCCGCGCGCGGCGTCCGGCCACGCGAGCTTCGCGAGCGGAGCCGCGGCAACGAGTGGCAGCGACCCCGCCAGAACCTGCTTGCGGGTGAAATTCTTAGCCATGTCGAACTTCTGAGTTAGAGTATAGGTGATGATTCGGAACCTGACCGACGCGACGCAGGACTATCTGAAGGAGATCCACAAGCTCCAGATGGAGGGCCGGCGCGCGACCACCTCGGCGATCGCAGCGCGGATGAGCGTGCGGCCGCCCTCGGTGACGGCCATGCTGAAGCGGCTGACGGCGCTCGGGCTCGCGAAGCATGCGCCGTACCGAGGAGTGGAGCTGACGCCCGCGGGGGAGCGCGTCGCGCTGGAGGTGATCCGGCACCACCGGCTGCTGGAGCAGTACCTCGCCCAGGCGCTCGGGCTCAGCCTCGACGAGGTGCACTCGGAGGCCGACCGGCTCGAGCACGCCCTCTCGGAAGAGCTCGAGGCGCGCATCGACCGCTCGCTCGGCTATCCGACACACGATCCCCACGGCGACCCGATCCCGGACAGGAAGCTGCGGCTCGACCGCGCCCGGCTCCGCACGCTCGCCAGTCTCGAGCCCGGCGACGAGGCCACGATTCGGCGCGTGCCCGACGGCGACGACGAGCTGCTCCGCTACCTGGCGAGCCTCGCCCTCGTCCCCGGGCGGAAGGTGAAGCTGCGGCGCGCGGAGCCCTTCGGCGGGCCGCTCACCGTGCGCGTCGGAAAGGCTGAGCACGCGATCTCGCGCGAGCTCGCCGCCGGCATCGGCGTCGCGTAGCCGGCGCTAGGCGCCCGGCGGGCGCAGCACGGCGAACTGGTCGGTCACCTCGAGCCGCTGCGCGCGGAAGCGGAAGAGCGCTGCCGGGCGCCCGCCGGCGCGGCCCGGCTCACGGCGCTTCCCGGTCGGCTCCAGCACGCCCCGCCGCACCAGGACTCGTTGGAGATTCGTGGCCGAAAGGTCGTGGCCTAGCGCGGCGGC
>DASYUD010000035.1:0-3001 GCA_036001625.1 Gaiellaceae bacterium | reverse complement strand
CGCGTCTCCGTCTTCTGGGCGTGCTGGCCGCCCGGCCCGCTCGAGCGGGAGTAGCGGAGCTCCACCTCTTCGAGGGGAATCGCCAGCCTCGAGGTCACCTGAATAGACTCGCGCGGAATGACGGCCATTCTGCTCGACATCGACGGTGTGCTCCATGTTTCCGGCGACCCGATCCTGGGCGCGGCCGACGCCGTGCGGGCCCTGCGCGCGGACGGCCACCGGCTCCGCTTCGTCACGAACAACACCACGCGCGCCCGCGCGGGCCTCGCTCGCGAACTGCAGGCAATCGGCATCGAGCTCGACCAGGACGAGATCAGCACGACACCCATCGCCGCTGGAAAGCTGCTCGAAGGGATGCGCGTGCTCGCGCTGACGATGTCTTCCGTCCGGGAGGATCTCGCCGCGCACGTCACACTCGTGGAGGAAAACGCCGAGGCGGTGCTCCTCGGCGGAGCAGACGAGACCGCCGAGACAGGCGAGGTCTTTGCCTACGAGAACCTCAACCGGGCCTTTGCGGCTTTGCGCGAGGGCGCGAGGCTCGTCTGCTTGCACAGGAATCGATGGTGGCAGACGGCCGACGGACCGCGTCTCGACGCAGGAGCCTTCGTGGCCGGGCTGGAGTACGTGGCCCAGGTCGAAGCGGAGGTCGTCGGAAAGCCGACTGCCGCGTACTTCGAGGCCGCGCTCGCCGAACTCGACTCGAGGCCGAGCGAGGCGGTCATGGTCGGCGACGATGTCGAGGCGGACATCGGCGGCGCGAAGCAAATCGGCATGCGCGGGGTGCTCGTCCGGACGGGGAAATTCCGTCCCGAGGCGCTCGAAGAAGCGGATCCGCAGCCCGATGCCGTCATCGGTTCCATCGCCGAGCTTCCCGCCTGGATCGAAGCGGAGGCGGCGTGAAGGTTGGCCTCGACGTAATCGAGATCCGGCGGGTCTCGGGCGCCCTCGAGCGCTACGCGGCGTTTCGCGAGCGCTGTTTCACCGAGGCCGAGCGCGCCTACTGCGACTCCCGTCCCAATCCCGCACAGCATTACGCGGCCCGCTTCGCCGGCAAGGAGGCGGTCGGGAAGGCGCTGGGGTTCGGCGTCGCGCGCGCCTTCGCGTGGAAGGATGTCGAGATCGCCGGCCGCCCCAAGCCGGACGTCCGCCTCTCGGGCCGAGTCGCGCAATGGGCCCGGGGCGTCGGTGCCGGCCCGATCGACCTCTCCATGACCCACTCCAAGGACATCGCCGCGGCCGTCTGCGTCGTCGCCGATGCGCACTGAGCCGCTTTACACCGCGGACGAGATGCGCGCCGCCGAGGAGGCCTACGAGGGCACCACCCTCGAGTTGATGGAGCGCGCTGGAATCGCGACCGCTGAGGCGATCCTCACGCATTACCCGGAAGCCGCCACCGTCTCGGTCTGGTGCGGCACGGGCTCGAACGGAGGCGACGGGTTCGTCGTCGCCCGCAAGCTCCACGAGGCCGGGCGCACCGTCGAGATCCGGCTCCTCGGCCAGGAGGAAAAGGTGGCGGGCGACGCCGCGGAGAACCTGAGACGCGCGCGCGAGGCGGGCCTCCCGTTCGTGGAGGTGGGCGAGGAAGGCGAGGTCGTCGTCGACGCCCTCTTCGGAACGGGCTTTGCCGGCAAGCCGCGCCGGGAAGCGGCCCAGCGGATCGAGGAGCTGAACGCTCTCAGCGCGCCGGTGGTCGCCGTCGACGTCCCGAGTGGCGTAGATGCCTCGACCGGGGAGGTTGCCGGCCCCGCCGTCCGCGCGGAGCTGACGGTTACCTTCCACGCCCGGAAGGTAGGCCTCGCGGTTGCTCCGGGGCGCTTCCACGCAGGCGAGGTCGAGGTCGCCGACATCGGCTTGCAACAATTGGAAACCCGTCACATGCGTGTCCGCCCGGAGATTCTCGAGCTCGTACCGCGGCGGGGGCCCGAGGACAACAAGTACTCGGCCGGCTCTGTCCTCGTGGTCGGCGGCTCGAGGGGGAAGACTGGCGCTGCCTGCCTAGCCGCCGAGGCCGCGCTGCGGGCCGGAGCAGGGATCTGCACTGCTTGCGTCCCTGCCTCGCTCGAGGCCATCTTCGAACAGCGGCTGCTCGAAGTAATGACCCGGGCGTGTCCCGATGAGGACGGCGTCATGACCATGGACGCCGCGGACACGATCATCGAAGCCGCCGAGCGCGCCACCGCCGTCGCTCTCGGCCCAGGGCTTGGCCGCACGGACGGCACGCGCGCCCTTGTGGGCTACCTCCTCGATCGCCTGGACAAGCCCATCGTTCTCGACGCGGACGGTCTATGGGCAGTCGCAGGCCACCTCGACTGGGTGTTCAGCCGCGACGCTCCAACTGTCCTCACTCCTCACGAGGGCGAGCTCGCGAGGGTGCTGGGCCGCAAGTCCGAGTGGGTCCGGGCGCGCCGGTTGCATGCCGCCCAGGCAGGCGCGGACGACGTCGGCGCCGTCGTCCTCCTCAAGGGGGCGGACACGATCGTGGCAGCGCCCGGCCGGGGCGTGCTCGTCTCCGATCTCGGGAACCCCGGCCTGGCGACCGCGGGCGCCGGAGACGTGCTGACCGGAATCGTGGCCGCCCTCCTCTCCAAGGGAATGGAGGGGCGTCTCGGCGCTGCAACCGCCGCTACCAGCCAGGGCGTGGCAGCCGATCTCGCCGCCGAGCGGCACGGCGCGGCGGGACTCCTGGCACACGACGTGGTCGAGGCGCTCTCGCCTGCCTTGACAGCTGCCGGGCCAAGTTAGAGACTCGCGGCACAAGCAAATTGGCTTGCGGGGGTCGAAAGGAGGAGCGATGGTGCGACTTGGGCTCCTGGCAGGTTTGGCCGCGACGGTGCTCACGCTGGCCGTGTCCGCATCCGCCGCCGCGCCACTGCACGTGAAGGAGACATTCTCGGGCAGCTTCACGTTCAAGAAGGGCGAACTCTGCGACTTCAAATACGTGCAGTCGTTCACGGTCGTCGACAACATCCTGATCTACGGCGATCCGGAAAATCCGGACAAG
>DASYUD010000034.1:0-4264 GCA_036001625.1 Gaiellaceae bacterium | reverse complement strand
TAGAGCTCGTAGAGGCGGCACGAGTCGCGCTCGACGATGATCGCGTGCCGGTCGCCCGACGAGGAGCGGCCGCCCTCGATCTTCACGTTGCGCGGGATTGGATACGGCCCCCGGTCGGACTCGTCGGCGTACTCGAACGAGACGCGCGTCTTCGGCTGGCGGCGCCCGACGACGGTGATCGGGATCCCGATCGGCGCCCCTTCCCAGAGGCCCGAGCCGAAATCGGCGTGCAGGCCGGTGCCGCCGCCGATCGAAGAGATGATCTCGGCCGAGTTGCCCGCGACCGGCAGGCGGTCGGCGCGCTGGTTCCACGGATTCGTCTTCGGGAAGACGGGGCAGCGCGGTGCGGCCGGCAGGCGGAGCGCCTGAGCGGAGGCTCCGCCTAGCAGTACGAGGCAAGCGAGAGCGAAAAGGCTGCCAAGACGCATGTCGTCTCTATCGGCGTGCCGCTGCCCGCCGCACCATCCCTAGGCCGATGACCCCAGAAGCGCGCCGATGAGCTCGCCTCGATTTCCCCAGAGCTCCGCGTCCGTCCGCACGGGCACCCACCGGCAGCGAACGAGCGCCCCCGACTCGGCGCCGTGGCCGGTGACCCGGTGCTCCCACTCGTCGTCCGTTGCGGCCATGGCCGCCGCTTGCACGAAGTGGCTCTCGTGCAAGAACGTGGGCCGGAACCTCCCCTGCTGCTCGACGACGCCCAGCCCGCGCACGATCCTGACTTCGAGCCCCGTCTCCTCGCGCACCTCGCGGACGGCGGCCTCCTCCACCGTCTCGCCGGGCTCGATCCCGCCGCCCGGCGCTACCCCCGTGTACTGGGGGTCGTCGACAACGTCGAAGACGAGCAGCTCGTCGGTGCCTGTAACCGGGTGCTCGCGAGTGACGTAGACGATGACTCGCGGCCGGACGATCAGCTCGACGACCGAGCCCGGAGGGTGGCCTTGTGCGCCCGCTTGGCGTCCTGGTAGCGCTCGAGCGCCTCGCGCGAGTCGACGTCGCCGAGCGTCGGGTGCGACGGCACGAGACCCTCGGCGGCCCTCACCCCGAACCGCTTTGCGAGTACCGAGCCCAGCGCCGTGACCTTCATCTGCCCGAATCCGGGCAGCGCCTCGATCCGCCGCCGCAGCTCGCCGGCATCTCCAGCCTCCCGCCAGAGGCGAGAGGCATCCCCGTCGTACTCCTCCAAGACGACGGCGCAGAGCCCTTGCACTCGCTCCGCCATCGAGCCCGGAAACCGGTGCACGGCGGGGCGCTCGCGGAACGCGGCTTCGACCCGGCCGGGATCGAGCGCGGCGATGGAGCCGGGGTCGAGCGTCCCGAGCCGTTCCTTGATCTTGAGAGGGCCCGCAAAGGCGGTTTGCAGGGGGACCTGCTGGTCGAGCGCGAACCCGATCAGGAGCGCCAGCGGGTCGCGCGCGATGAGCTCGTTTGCCTTGTCGCTGTCGGTGAAGTGGAGCCGGTCCGGAGCGATCGTCGCCACGGCCCGATCCTACAGGCGCTCCGCTTCGCTCTCGAGTGCGGCGGCGACTGCTTCGAGGTTCGCGCGCCAGACGTCCTCCGGTAGCGGCGGCAGGATGTCGTCCCAGATCGCCGCGAAGCTGCCGATCAGCTGGGGGACGCGCGCCGGCCGGGCCATGAACCACCAGTGCAGGTGCTCGCCCCCGTCGCCCCAGCGGCAGACGTGGACGCGGCCGATCTCGCCCGTCGAGCGCACGGCGCGCTCGACGCGCGCGAGCATGACGCCGAGGTCCGAGGCCAGCTCGTCAGGCAGGTCACCCGGTTCGCCGAAGTGCTCGCGCGGCTCGAGCAGGACGATCACCGGAAGGCCCGTCGGGTGGTCGAGCGCGTAGAGGCGCCAGCGCTCGTTCGTCCAGAGGTACTCATCGTCTGTTGCCGTGCAGCGCCGGCAGTCGACACCGCCCTCGCCGTGGCGCGGCTCCTCGTGCTCGACCGGCGGGCGGAGAGCACGGGGCCGCATCTCGCCGTCGAACGGGAACGTGTCCCAGTCTTCGACGGGGGGCATGCGCAGGGCGCCGCCCACGCGCGCGTAGAGCTCCTCGGGGGTTTCGGGCATGTGGCGATGCTAAGGCGTCCGGCGCGGCCGGCGCCGACCCGCTTAACAAACCAGACTTGGATGCCCTCCCTTTGACCCTTCCGTCCGAGAACGACTCTAACGTCGGCTGGCGGTGGAGTGGCCGGAATCGTTCTACGAACTGCGCCGCGGCGAGGGCTGCCCGATGTGCGCCGAGGGGCGTCCCGAGGAGACCCGTTTCGGGGCACGAATCCTCGCCGGGAAGGTCTCTGACGCGTACCTCCAGCGCGACAACGTCCAGCGCGGCTACACCGTCGTGATCTGGCGAGGCCGCCACGTGGCGGAGCCGACGGAGCTCAGCGAGGAGGAAGCCGCTGCCTACTGGCTCGAGGTCCTGCGAGTCGGACGGGCGCTCGAGACGCACCTACAGCCCGTGAAGATGAACTACGACCTGCTCGGGAACTCTCTTCCGCACCTGCATACGCACGTGGTTCCGAGGTATGCGGACGACCCAAAGCCAGGCTGGCCGTTTCCCTTCCCGGAGGATGAGCAGCCGCCGATCGGCGAGGAGATGTTCCGGCAGGACGTGGAGGCGTTGCGCGGCTGGCTAGGCTGAAGGGCGTGAGCACGCTCTCCGTCTTCAGCGCCGAAACTCGCGCCTGGTTCGAGCGCACGTTCGACGCCCCGACTCCGGCGCAGGAGCTCGGCTGGCCGAAGATCGCAAGCGGCGGTCACACCCTGATCCAGGCGCCGACGGGCTCGGGAAAGACGCTCGCCGCCT
Organism: Gaiellaceae bacterium; assembly: GCA_036001625.1. Lineage (GTDB taxonomy): Bacteria > Actinomycetota > Thermoleophilia > Gaiellales > Gaiellaceae > VAXT01. The sequence goes on along the minus strand of DASYUD010000034.1, from coordinate 1,454 downwards.
TCCTCTACGGCATCGACCGGCTGAACGGCGCGCCGGGGGAGGGGTTGCGCCTGCTCTACGTCTCGCCGCTGAAGGCGCTGAACTACGACATCGAGCGCAACCTCCGCGGACCGCTTGCGGGGCTCGACAGCAAGCTCCGGGTCGCCGTTCGCACGGGCGACACGCCGCAGCGCGACCGCGCCGCGATGCTCCGCGACCACCCGGACATCCTGATCACGACTCCGGAGTCGCTCTACCTGCTCCTGACCTCGCGCGCGCGAGAGATGCTGAAGAGCGTCAAGACCCTCATCCTCGACGAGGTGCATGCGGTCGCCGGGACGAAGCGCGGCGCGCACCTCGCGCTGTCGGTCGAGCGTCTCGACCGCCTGACCGGCGAGCCGGTCCAGCGGATCGGCCTCTCGGCGACGCAGCGGCCGCTGGAGGAGATCGGCCGCTTCGTCTCGGGTGGGCGCAAGATCGAGCTCGTGGACGCGGGTCGGGCGAAAGAGCTCGACCTCCGAGTTGTCGTCCCACTCGAGGACATGCGCGAGCCCGGCGAGACCAACTCGATCTGGCCGTCGATCTACCCGGAGGTCCTAAAGCTCGTCGAGGAGCACCGCTCGACGATCGTCTTCGTCAACAACCGGCGGCTCGCGGAACGGCTCGCGCTGCGCCTCAACGAGCTGGCCGAGAAAGAGATTGCCCGCGCCCACCACGGGTCGCTTGCCCGCGAGCAGCGCCTCGAGGTGGAAGAGCTCCTCAAGAAGGGCGAGATCCCCTGCCTCGTCGCTACCTCGTCGCTCGAGCTGGGCATCGACATGGGCGCGGTCGACCTCGTGATCCAGGTCGAGTCTCCGAAGTCGGTCGCGCGCGGCCTGCAGCGGGTCGGCCGCGCGGGCCACGAGCTGGGCGCGGTCTCGCGAGGCCGCATCTTCCCGAAGTTCCGCGCCGACCTTCTCGAGTCGGCCGTCGTCGCCGAGCGCATGCGCGCCGGGGCGATCGAGGAGACCGTCATCCCGCGCAACCCGCTCGACGTCCTGGCCCAGCAGATCGTCGCCATCTGCGCCGACGAGGAGATCACGGTCGACGAGCTGCACGACCTCGTCCGCGGCGCGTACAACTTCGCCGATCTCTCCCGCGTCCAGCTCGAGAACGTCCTCGACATGCTCGCCGGGCGCTACCCATCGGACGAGTTCGCCGAGCTGCGGCCCCGCATCGTGTGGGACCGGACTGCGGGGGTGATCCGCGGACGGGGTGGGGCGCGCCAGCTGGCGGTCACGAACGCGGGGACGATCCCCGACCGCGGGCTCTATGGCGTCCATCTCGTCGACGGCGGCGGCCGGGTCGGCGAGCTGGACGAGGAGATGGTCTACGAGGCCCGGGCCGGCCAGACGTTCATGCTCGGCGCTTCCACCTGGCGGATCGAGGAGATCACGCGCGACCGGGTGCTCGTCTCGCCGGCACCGGGAGTCCCA
>DASYUD010000033.1:0-13470 GCA_036001625.1 Gaiellaceae bacterium | reverse complement strand
GGCGTCGTCCTCGTGCGCGGTCGGAACGCCGAAGAGCGCGTAAAGCCCGTCGCCCGTCAGCTGCGCGACGGTGCCCCCGAACCGCTTCGCCTCGGTAGCGATGAGACGGATGACCTCGTCGAAGAGGAACTTCGAGCGCTCGGGGCCGAGCTGCTCGCCGATCGACGTCGAGTCGGCGATGTCGGCCAGGAGGACCGAGACGATGCGCCGCTCGCCGGCGGGTGCGGCCATTACACGATTATGAGCCTCCCGAGCACGAATCCACGAAACCGGCGAACAACGCTCGCCCACCGTCCCTGACGGAGTGCGGCCCCATGGTGATGCGCCCTGGTTATCTCGCGGCTCGCCGATAAACTATCTTATTATTTGACATATTTTCTTATCGAATGAATGCTAGACTTATCGACGTCATGGACCTATCCCGTCCCTGGGCGCTGATCCGTTCGCCGATCGACATGGACGTCTTGCTCGTCCTGCGCGGAACAACCCGACCGCTGACGGGCCGAGACGTCGCGCGCCTTGTTCGCAATGGTTCGCAGCCGACGGTCAACGCTTCCCTGCGACGTCTGACCGAAGAGGGTCTCGTACGCGCCGAGGAGGCCGGGAACGCCTATCTGTACACGTTCAACCGGGAGCATCTCGGCGCCCCCGCGATCGAGTTGCTCACCGGCATTCGCTCGGAGCTCGAGCGACGACTGCGCGCCGAGATCGGCGGATGGGAGATCGCTCCTGCACACGCCTCGATCTTCGGCTCAGCAGCACGCGGTGAGGGCGACACCCGCAGCGACATCGACGTCTTCGTCGTCCGGCCCGCTCGCGTGTCCGAGGACGACCCGCGTTGGCGGGCGCAGCTGGAGCGGCTCTCCGACCACGTCTACGAATGGACCGGCAACCACGCCGGACTCTCCGAAGTGTCGGCGGCTGACGTACGCCGGCTCCGTCACGAGCGCCCGCCCGTCGTCGAGGAGCTGCGCCGAGACGCGATCACCCTCGCCGGCCCAGCGCCCACCGAGCTCCTGAAAGCAACCGAGTGACGAGACGGAGCGGTCGCACGCAGCCCTGCGATCGCACGCAGGCACGCACGCGTCTTGACAACGCGCAGAAGTCGTTGGAGGTAGCCGAGCTCGCAGCCGCCGAGGACGAGATCCCAGCCTCCCGCAGTGTCGCTGCGGCGCTCGCCGTCCTCTCGGGAATCGCCTCTGCCGACGCCGCCTGCTGCGCCGCTCTCGGCCGCCGCTCGCGCGGCGAGGATCATCGCGAAGAAGCGGCTCTGCTCCGCCAGATCGTCCCCGCGGGAGACCGAGCCGCCAAGGCCCTTCTCGAGCTAATCAGCCTCAAGGACACCGCGCAGTACGGGCTGATCCCGATCACGCGACGCGAGTTGACGACAACACTACGCCGAGCAATGACACTGCTCGACTTCGCCGCCGACGTCCTGCGCCGGTAGATACAGGCTTGTTTTCGTTGGCAGCAACGCTAGCGCCGCGTTCTCGGACGGCAGAACGCGAACCTGAGGCGCTGCGCTAGGAACGTCGCGGTGGCCGATGAGGCGCGAGATCGGCACGAGGCACCGCAGCCGGAAACGCCGTAGGCTCGCCGCGTGACCCAGTTACCAGTTGAGCGCTACCTCCGGCTGGGGCTGCAGCTCGGCCGCCACGTCGAGGGGATCGTCGACGCCTACTACGGCCCTCCAGAGCTGGCGGACGCCGTCGACGCGGAGCCGCCGGTAGATCCGCGGACACTCGTCGCCGAGGCAGAGACGCTGCTCGACGAGCTCGAGGACGGCTGGCTGCGCGACCAGGTGGTCGGCCTGCGCACCTACGCTGGCGTGCTGGCGGGCGAGTCCGGCTCGTACGCCGACGAGGTGGAGGGGTGCTACGGCGTGCGGCCGACCTACACGGACGAAGCCGTCTTCGCCGCCGCGCATGAGCGGCTCGAGGAGCTGATCCCCGGCGACGGGACGCTGGCCGAGCGGCACGAGCGCTGGGAAAACTCGATCCGCGTGCCCGCCAACCAGATCGAGCGCACGGTGGCGGCGGCCATCGAGGAGGCGCGCGCGTGGACGCGCGGCCTCGTGGAGCTGCCGGACGGCGAAGGCGTCGTCCTCGAGATCGTCCACGACAAGCCCTGGTGGGCGTCCTGCGACTATCTTGGCGACCTACGCAGCCGGATCGCCGTCAACATCGACCTGCCGATGTCGGCCACCGAGCTGCTCGTGCTCGCCATCCACGAGACGTATCCCGGCCACCACGCGGAGCGCTGCAGCAAGGAGCACCTGCTCGTGCGCGGCCGCGGGCTGCTCGAAGAGACGCTAGTGCTGGTGCCGACGCCGCAGACGCTCGTCACCGAGGGAATCGCCGGGCTCGCGCCGGAGGTGCTGCTCGAGGGCGACGGCGGGGCGTTGCTCGCCGCAGTGATGGACGACGCCGGCATCGAGCTCGCTCTCGCCCACGCTCTCGCCGTAAGGCGGGTCCTCGAGCCGTGCCGGTGGGCGGAGGTCAACGCGGCGTTGATGCTGCACGACGGCAGGGCGAGCGAGGCCGAGGTGCAGGCATATCTCGAGCGCTGGGGTCTGATGACCCCGGAGTGGTCCGCCCACATGATCCGCTTCTTCACCGAGCCGACCTCGCGGACCTACATCATCACCTACCCCGCCGGACGAGAGCTCTGCCGCTCGTACGTGGCGGGCGAGCCGGAGCGCTTCCGCCGCCTGCTGACCGAGCAGGTGCGTGTCCGCGACCTGCTCGAGGCACGGGCCGCAGGCGCGCCGATATCGTCCGGCCGGTGAGCGACTCGGCGCGAGTACGCCCTTTTCTACGGCGCGCAACGCCGCCGCCAGATGAGGCGCCTGAGCCCGCGAGAGCGGGGGTTTTCTATTTCACGGGTATCAGCTCGGGCGCCTTGGTCGTCCACCAGACGACCACGCGGCCGGCGAGGCCCTCGTTCTCGATCAGCTCGACGACGAGGTCCGCGATCTCCTCGGGGGCCGTCAGCGTCTCGGGCACCTCGGCTCGTTCTTCTGGCGTCATCGCGGCGATCTCGGCGAGGACCTCCTCGGTCCCTATCCAGTTCGGCACCACACAGGTCACGCGCACGTTCGCCCGCTCCTTGAGCGGTGCGAGCGTCGCTGTGAGACGAATGAGGCCGGCCTTGGCGGCCGAGTACTCAGGCGAGGCGTGCGGCGCGTAGCCGAGGCCGGCAACCGAGGAGATGGTGACGATCGCGCCTCCACCGCGCTTCCGCATGGCGGGAAGGGCGCGCTCGATCGCGAGCATCGGGCCGCGCAGGTTCAGATCGAGCGTCCGGCTCCAGTGTTCGGTCATCGCATCGGGAAAGTGAGGCTCCGGCGTGCCGCCGGCGTTGTTCACCAGGACGTCGAGTCCGCCGAACGTACCCTCGGCGAGCGCGATGAGCTCCTCGACCTCCTGCTCACGCGTCACGTCCTTCACGGCAAGCGCGGCCTGGCCGCGGACAGCCTGGATACGGCGGACGGTCTCTGCACCGCCCGCTTCGTCGATGTCGTTGACGACTACGGTCGCTCCCTCGTGCGCGAGGCGCAGGGCGATCGCCCGGCCAGTGCCGCCGCCGCCGGCGCCGGTCACGATCGCGACCTTTCCGCCGAGGCTCCACGGCTCGCCGGCCGGGGCCTTTCTCAGGAGCCGTCCCATCGAACCGAGGCTAAACCGTCAGGCCAGAATCAGGAGCGTGAGCGTGGAGATGCTCACTCGGCGGGCCTTGAATCGGGCGACCCTCGAGCGCCAGCTGCTGCTGCGCCGCTCGGGCATGCCAGTCCCGGATGAGCACCTCGTCGGCCTGGCAGCGGACGATCCTCGGCGTGATCATCCGCCGCCCCGCCGAGCGCGCCGGGCTCGAGAAGCACGTGACGGCGCACACGCTCCGCCACACCGCCGCCACCTGGCTTCGCCAGCAGACCGGCGACGCGCGCCTGGTCGCCGCCTACCTCGGCCACGCCGACCTCTCGACCGTCAGCTGCTACGCGCACGTCGCGTCCGATGAGCTGCATGCAGCAGCCGCTGCAATCGCCGCCAGCGGCGAGCTCGAGGCTGCCGTGAGACCCGCCGGGCGGGCTGGTAACGTCAAGCGCGCGGTGCGGAGCGAAGCCGGCACAGCCACCAAGGCGAACGGCCGGGCCCCCGCGCCGAGCGGTTCCAGGAAACCGCCCCGGTTCCCTGTGCCGCCGAAGCTGTGACGAATCCCCGGTAAAAAGCCATATAGAAAACCCCCACATATGCGGGGGTTTTCCTTAGCAGGCCTGTAAGCCGGATTCTGTCGAGGGTGACCATCTCTCTAGGCCGCCGGTTACCCGGCGGCTCGAGCGGCGTACCCGGCTCCTCGGCGGGCCGCGTCGTCGGAGCCTGTTTCGCCTTGCACCGGACGGGGTTTGGCTAGCCGCCGTGTCGCCACGGCGCTGGTGGGCTCTTACCCCACCTTTTCACCCTTGCCTTCGGCGTCTCCGGAGAGAGTCTTTCGCCGCCGGCGGTCTCCTTTCTGTGCCACTTTCCATCGGCTTTCGCCGCCTGGGGATTCCCCAGCGTCCTGCCCTTCGGTGTCCGGACTTTCCTCGAGCCGCGAAACGGCTCGCGGTCACCCGGCCTGCAGAGTCAATTGTAGCCGCGGTTCCTCGGCGCCCTTGAAACTCGCCCCGCATTCCGGGCAGGAGACCGTTCCGCCCCGCCGGAGGACGAACTCGCCGCACACGAGACACTCGAGGCTCGCGCCCCGCATCAAGGCGAGCAGCTCCTGGTCGAGCGTGCGGTTAAGGGGGACAGCGCCGCTCACAGCTGCCTGAACACTCCGATCACTTTGCCGAGGATCTGAACGTGCGCCGCGTAGATCGGCTCGAGCGCGTCGTTCTCGGGCTGGAGCCTCACGCGCCCGTTCTCACGGAAGAAGCGCTTCACGGTTGCCTCGTCGGCCGACTCGTCCGCCCCCGCGAGGGCGACGACGATCTCTCCGTTGCGCGCGTCGGCCTGCCGTCGCACGACGACGAAGTCGCCCTCGAGGATCCCCGCCTGGATCATGGAGTCGCCCTTCACGCGCAGCAGGAACTCCTCGCCGCCGTGCGAGAGCGGCTCGGGGACGGCGAGGTAGTCCTCGATGTTCTCCTCGGCGAGCAGCGGCCCGCCCGCGGCGATCTCGCCGACCAGGGGCAGCTTGTGGACGTCAGCGGCCGTAGCCGGCGGCGCCTTTGGCTCGCGCCGCAATTCGATCGCGCGCGGTTTCGTGGGGTCGCGCCGCAGGAGGCCGGCGCGCTCGAGGTTGGCCAGGTGCGCGTGCACTGTCGAAGGCGAGGCAAGCCCGACGGCCTCGCCGATCTCGCGGACGGTCGGCGGGTAGCCGTGGCCGTCCACGTACTTCGTCAAGAAGTCGAGAATCTGCCGTTGCCGGTCGGTGAGCACGGGGTCTCCTTCCGCGAACATGTGTTCGATCAAGGTACCCGGCAGGGCGGACGGCGTCAAGGTGTGGAAACGACGAACCCCCTCGCGGGGGTTCATGCGCTGGAGAGGACTTGAACCTCCACGGGGCTTTAACCCCACAAGGCCCTCAACCTTGCGCGTCTACCAATTCCGCCACCAGCGCGCGGGCGCGAATTGTAGCTACGCATCGGCGGGTTAGGGTACGGGCGTGCGGGCGCTCTGCGAGGCGGCGGTGGACGCGGCGCTGGGGTCCGGCGCCTCGTATGCGGACGCGCGAACGGTCTCGCTGCGCCGCCAGTACGTCGTCACGAAGAACGGGCAGGTCGACGACCTGAGCGACGCCGAGAGCGAAGGAGTGGGAGTGCGCGTGCTCGTCGACGGAGCCTGGGGCTTCGCCGGCGAGGGCCGGCTGGACGAGGCCGGCGCGCGCGACGCGGCCCTGCGCGCGGCCGCCTTCGCCCGGGCCGCGCCGGGCCGCCACGGCGTCTCGCTCGCGCCGCTCGAGCCGCAGCGCGGGGAGTACCGCACGCCGGTCGAGCGCGATCCCTTCGCCGTCCCTCTGTCGGAGAAGATCGACCTCTGCCTGCGTGCCGAGGAGGGGATGCGGCAACCGCAGATCAAGGTGACCTCGGCGATGGTGCGCTCCCAGCGCGAACGAAAGGTCTTTGTCTCCTCGGACGGGAGCCTGCTCGAGCAGGAGCTCGTCGGGTGCGGCGGCGGCATCGACGCGTATGCGTCAGCCGAGGGCATCTCGCAGATTCGCAGCTATCCCAGCCAGCACAGCGGTGCCAGCGGTCAGGGCGGCTGGGAGTTCGTCGAAGGCCTCGGGCTCGAGCGGGAGGCGCCGCGGGTCGGGGAGCAGGCGGTCGCGCTTCTCCGGGCCGACGAGTGCCCGGCAGGCCGAACGACAGTCGTCCTCGACGCGGAGCAGACCGTGATGCAAGTTCACGAGTCGGTGGGGCACCCGACGGAGCTCGATCGGATCTACGGCACCGAGGCCGCATACGCGGGCACGAGCTTCCTGAAGCCGGGCGACCTCGGCTCGCTGCGGTACGGCTCCGAGCGGATGAGCGTCACCGCCGACTCGACGACGCCCGGAGGCCTCGGCACCTTCGGCTTCGACGACGAGGGCGTCCCCGCCGTGCGCGAGCCGGTCGTCGAGACGGGAGTGCTGCGCGGCTTCCTCTCCTCGCGCGAGACCGCCGCGCGGATCGGCGCGGGCGCGGGCGGCTCGATGCGGGCCGACGGCTGGAGCCGGATGCCGCTCGTCCGCATGACGAACCTCCACCTCGAGCCGGGCGAAGGCTCGTTCGACGATCTCCTCACTGAGGTCGACGAGGGCCTCTACATGGAGACGAACAAGAGCTGGTCGATCGACGACAAGCGCCTGAACTTCCAGTTCGGCACGCAGATCGCCTGGGAGATCAAGCGGGGCAAGCTCGGGCGGATGCTCCGCGACGCGACCTATACGGGCGTGACCCCGGTCTTCTGGGGCTCGCTCGACGCGGTCGCCGGCCCTGAGGCATGGCGCCTCTACGGGCTCACGAACTGCGGCAAGGGCCAGCCCGGGCAGGAGGCGCACGTCTCGCACGGCGCCGCGCCCACGCGCTTCCGCGACGTGGAGGTCGGCGTCGGCAAGTGAGCCGCGCGCTCGAGCTCGCCGAGGAGGCTCTCCGCGTCGCCGAAGGCGACGAGGCCGAGGCGCTCGTCCACGCCGAGCGCTCGGGCGTCGCCCGCTTCGCCGGCTCGGTCGTCCACCAGCCGACGCTGGTCGACAACGCGGTCGTCCGGCTCCGCGTTGTGCGGGACGGGAAGGTCGGCTGGGCCGCGACGAACCGGGCCGACGGGCTCTCCGAGCTTGCCCGGCGCGCCGCCGAGGCCGCCGAGGCCGCCCGCCCGGATCCGGACTTCCCCGGGCTCGCCCCCCCGGCCGAGTACGACCAGGACCTCGGCTACGACGAAGAGACGGCATCGCTCGGAGGCGAAGACCAGGCGCGGCTCGCGTCGGCGGCGATCGAGGCGGCTCCCGACTTCGAGCTCTACGGCTACTTCACAACCGGCGTGACAGAGCTCGCGCTGGCTTCGACGACCGGGCTCCGAGCTGACCAGGCCGTGACCGACGCCGTCTGCATCTGCCTCGCTGCCGCGGAGGGCGCCTCGGGCTGGGGCGAGCAAACATCCTCCTCGGTCTCCGGAGTCGACTGGACGGCGGCTCCGCGCGAGGCGGCCGAGACGGCGGCGCGCACACGGGGCGCAGGCGAGCTCGACGCCGGCACCTACCGCGCGGTTCTCGGGCCATACGCCGTCGCCGAGCTGCTCCGCTGGTTCTCGTACGACTCGCTCGGCGCGCAGGGCTTCCTCGAGGAGCGCAGCTACTTCTGCGGGCGAATCGGCGAGCCCGTGTTCGATCCGAAGGTCTCGCTCGACGACGACGCGCTGGACCCCTGGAACCTCCGGAAGGCCTTCGACTTCGAGGGGACGCCGAAGCAGTGCGTCCGGCTGATCGAGAAAGGCGTGATCCGCGACGTCGTCTGGGATCGCAAGACGGCCGCCCGCGCCGGCGGGGGACGGGTCTCAACCGGCCATGCCCCGCCGGACGCGTGGCGCTTCTACGGACCGATGCCGACCGCGCTCAACCTGCACGGTGGCCAGGCGAGCTCGGCGGAAGCGCTCGCGGAGGCGGTCGGCGACGGCATCTACGTGACTCGCCTCCACTACCTCAGCGTTGTCCATCCCAAGGAAGGCGTGCTGACGGGGATGACGCGCGACGGCACCTTCCGCATCCGCGGCGGCAAGCTCGCGGAGCCCCTCGTCAACCTCCGCTTCACCGTCTCGATGGCCGACGTGCTGGACGAAGTGCCCGCCCTGAGCCGGGAGCTGAGGCTCGTGAACCTGAACGACCTGTACGACGAGCGCTACCCCTACGCAGCGCTCGTGCCGGGCCTTGCCACCGCCCGCTTCACGATCACGGGGACCGGATCGGGCCCCGGGCTCTAGTCATGTGCTCCCGGCTTGGGACATTCGGCCAGCCAACGCTTGGAGAAGCTTGTTGCGGGATTCGGAATTGAAGGGGGTGACTACGTCCTGAGTCTTCACCGTCGCAAGGCTGTCACCTTCGCGGAGCGTCATGAGGTCGAGGTAGACCGTGGCTGAACTCCCTCTTGCCTCGCCGGACTTCACCTCGAGGGAGACTGCTATCTGCCAGGCCCTTGTCTCTGTGATATCGCGAGGCGCGGTCAAGCGTAGCTCGCCGATGTCGACGTCACCGACCTCGAGCTCCGGGCTCTCCTTCTTGACCGCCGGCGCGATCAGGTCGCGGAAACAGTCCTCCGCCGCATCACCTTGCATGCCGTCTGAGACCTCCTTGATCGCCTCTTCGGCTTGTCCTTCGCTGGCGAACACAGTGGCGTCCGATGAGGCCTCCGTCGTGTCCTCGTTCGCGAAGTCCTTGGAGTCTGCCTCGCCGATGATCGTAAGCGCGGAGTAGTCGCTCCCTAGGCACTTGCGGAACCTATCCATGTCCTCGGTCTCCTCGTTCTCAGATGGCGATGCCCGCCAGCCATCCGGGAAGTCACTGAGTTCGAGGACCATCGACTCGGCGCGTTTCTGGGCCTCGGTCTGGATGGCGCGCTTGGCGCGAGTTCCCTCGGCAGCGCCGTTCCCGTCTCCGCCGCAGGCACTACCCGCGGCCACGGCGACCGCGAGAACAAGGACGGCCATCACTCGCATGCGCCGGTCTTACTCGAAGAGCAGAAACTCTTCGGAAGCGTCTCTCTGTGGCACCCTCAGCTACTTGAGGAGGTGGTAGAGGATGATCGTGTTGACGAAGAAGATGGTGCCGACGACGATCGTCAGGCGCGTCAGGTTCCGCTCGACGATGTGCGTCCCGCCCTGCGAGGCCGGCACGTAGCCCATGCCCGACATCCCCGCGTCGCGACCGGAGTGCATGAGAATGAGCGCCACCAGCGCGATCGCCGTCATGAAATGGAAGAAGACGAAGGCCGGACGGCCGAAATCGTTCGCAAAATCGAGGAGGGGTAGCACCGCGGGCCGAGGATAGCGGTCCTTCAGCTACTCGGGCCGAGGTCCAGGATCGCGTCGACGAGCTGCGTCGCGATCCGGTCCTTCGTGAGAAACGCGGCGACGCCGACCTGGCGGGAGCGGTCGATCTCGGCCGACATGCTCGACCCGGTCAGGATCAGGATGGAGGCGTCGGAGCGCACTTCGCGGATGCGGCGCGCGGCCTCGATGCCGTCCAGGAGCGGCATCGAGATGTCCATCACGATCACCTCCGGCGCGAGCGATATCGCGAGGTCTACCGCCTCCCGGCCGTCGCGCGCCGCGCCCACGACATCGATCCGTTCCTCGCGTGCGAGCAACGCCATGACCATGTCGACGAAGAGCGGCTCGTCATCGGCTACGAGCACACGAACAGGCCGCGCCCGGGGGTCGACGGCGGCTTCCATCGTCTGGGTATTACCCAGAAACGCCGGAGCTACACTTTTCTGGTGGAAGGCCCGCCTGCGGCTCTTTCCAGAATCGCCTCGATCCGCTCCGCCTGACGCCTGACGTCGTGCTCGGCTGCGGCCGCGCGCGCGGCCGGGTTCGGGCTCGGAAGCGCTGCGGCCTGGCGCATCGCCTCGGCGAGCGCGGCCTCGTCGAGCGGGTCGACGAGGATGCCGGCCTCCGGGGTCACGAACTCGGGCGGGCCGCCGATCCGCGTCGCGACGACCGAGCGCTCCGAGGCCATCGCCTCGAGCAGCGCCTGGCCGAAGGGCTCGATCAGGGAAGGCTGGCAGAGGACGTTCGCGGCGGCGATGAACCGCGGCACCTCCTCGTGCGGCACGCGGCCGGTGATCTCCACGTTGGGCCGCCCTTCCAGCTCGGCCCGAAGGGGGCCGTCGCCGACGAAGACGAGCCGTCCCTCCCCTAGCCTCGCGAAGGCGCCCGCGAGCCGGACGACGTTCTTGCGCTCGGTCAGGCTGCCGACGCAGAGAAAGACAGGCCCGTCCTGGACGGGGTCCGAGCCCGCGAAGAGATCGAGGTCGACGCCGCAGTCGACGACCTCGGTCTTGCCCCGTGCCTCCGGGACCTTCGCCTCGAGCTCGCGTCGCAGGTAGTCGGACACCGCGACGAGCGCGGCGGCCCGGCGGGCGACCAGGCGCGTCGCGGCGCGAATCCCGGGATAGACGCCGATATTCCGGACATCGCGGCCGTGCGCCGTGACGACGAGCGGCGCGCGCGTAACGAGGGCCGCGGAGAGGCCCGTGGGGACGAGGAAATGCGCATACACGACGTCGGGCCGGAAGCGCCGCGCGGCGGCCGCGGCGCGTGCGGCGAGACGCAAGTGGCGGCGCTTCCCGCCCGCCCGCGAGTCGAGCACGGCGCGCTCGAGCTCGTGCCCCCGCTTGACGAGGGCGCGCTCGAGCCCCTGGACGAAGGCTCCGAGGTCGGGGTCGTCCGGCCCGGGATACATCTGGGAGACGAGCAGGATCTTCATCGAGGAAGGTTCGAGGGCTGCGGCCTAGCCAGGGCGCTACACGCGCTGAGCGTCATAGGTGCCGAACGTGCTGCGCAGCTCGCCGCAAATCTCGCCGACGGTGCACCGAGCCCGCAGCGCCTCGCGCATCGGCGGCAGCAGGTTGCCGTCTCCCTCGGCGACCCGCCGCACCTCGGCCAGCGCGCGCGAGGCCTCCTCCGCGTTTCGCTCCGCCCGCACCCTCGCCGTCCGCTCGAGCTGGCGGCGCTCGGCCTCCGGGTCGAGCCGGTAGAGCTCGATCGGCTCAGCCTCCTCCTCGCGGTAGCGATTGACGCCGACGATCACTTTCTCGCCCGACTCGACCGCGGCCGTGTGCCGGTAGGCCGCGTCCTCGATCTCGCGCTGCACGAAGCCCTGCTCGATCGCCTCGACGGCGCCGCCGAGCTCTTCCACGCGCTCCATGAGCTCGCGCGCGCGCTGCTCGAGCTCGTCCGTCAGCGCCTCGACGAAATACGCACCGCCGAGCGGATCGGCCGTGTCGGTGCCGCCGGCCTCGTGTGCGAGGAGCTGCTGGGTGCGAAGCGCGATCTTGGCCGAGCGCTCCGTCGGCAGCGCGAGCGCCTCGTCGAACCCGTTCGTGTGGATCGACTGCGCGCCGCCGCAGACCGCCGAGAGCGCCTGCACCGCCACACGGACGATGTTGTTCTCGGGCTGCTGGGCGGTGAGGGTCGAGCCGCCGGTCTGCGCGTGGAAGCGCAGCGCCTGCGCGCGCGGGTTGGTCGCGCCGAACCGATCGCGCATGATCTCCGCCCAGATCCGGCGACCGGCGCGGAACTTCGCCACTTCCTCGAAGAAGTGGTTATGCGCGTTGAAGAAGAAGGAGAGCCGCTCGCCGAACTCGTCCGGCGAGAGCCCCGCGTCGACCGCAGCCTGGCAGTACGCGATCCCGTTCGAGAGCGTGAAGGCGAGCTCCTGGACCGCGGTCGAGCCCGCCTCGCGGATGTGGTACCCGGAGATCGAGATCGTGTTCCAGCGCGGCAGGCGCTCGTGGCAGTAGGCGAAGAGGTCGGTCGTGATCCGCATCGAGGGGCGCGGCGGGAAGATGTAGTTCCCCCGCGCGCAGTACTCCTTGAGAATGTCGTTCTGGACGGTGCCGCGCAGCTCGGCGCCCGCCACACCCTGCCCGGCCGCGACGAGCTCGTAGAGGAGCAGGAGCAGCGCCGCCGGCGCATTGATCGTCATCGAGGTGGAGACCTCGCCGAGCGGGATTCCCTCGAAGAGCAGCTCCATGTCCGCCAGCGAGTCGATCGCGACCCCGGTCCGCCCCACCTCACCGAGGGCCTGCGGGTCGTCCGAGTCGTAGCCCAGCTGCGTCGGCAGGTCGAATGCGACCGAGAGCCCCGTCTGGCCGCGCTCCAGCAGATACCTGAAGCGCGCGTTCGTCTCCTCTGCCGAGGCGAAGCCGGCGTATTGGCGGATCGTCCACGGACGGCCGCGGTACATGTCCTTGTAGGGCCCCCGCGTGAAGGGGAACTCCCCCGGCAGCTCGAGCTCGGGCTCGGCAACGTCGTCGTCCGTGTAGACCGGCTTGATCTCGATCCCCGAGTCGGTCTCGCGCCGGTCTTCGGTCGTGGCCATTCCCGGAATCGTACGCGGCCCTCTAGTGGAGCAGCGGTCCGCGGAGCACGACCGTGCTCAGGCTCGGCTCCGGCCGGTAGCCGAGCTTGAGGTTCAGGCTGCGCATCGGAAGGTTGCGCTCCTCGCTCTCGGTCACGAGCCGCTCGAACCCGAGCTCCTTGGCGACCTTGATCTGCGTCCGCTTCAGCGCCGTCGCGACGCCCCGCCGCCGCCACTCGCGCTTGACGGCGGTAAGCCCGTGGTAGGCGTCGGCGCCGAAGTCGTCGAGGAGCGCATAGCCCACCACCTCGTCGCCGGCGAGGCCGATGAAGCAGAGCCCCGGCCGGCGTGTCGGGCGGTCGATGTCCTGAGCGCGAAAGGCCTGGAAGCTCCTGATGAAGTCGGAGCCGGGAATGTCCTCGTCGGCTTCGCGCGAGACCTCGTACATGGCCTCGACGAGATCCGGTCGGTCGGCACGCGTGACGATCCGCACGCCGGGCGGAGCCTCGACCGGCTTCTGGTCGACGGCGTCGAGGTGGAGCGCGACCGCCTGCTCCCCGCCGACGACGCGGTAGCCACGGTGCTCGAGGAAGCCGCGCGACTGGACGTCGTCCTCGCGCGCTTCGCCCTGGAGCGCAGTCTTGCCGCGCGCGGCGGCGCGGCCCGAAACCTCGGCGAGTAGCGCAGAGCCGACGCCCTGCCGCCGGACCTCCTGGACGACCACTGTGTGGGCGTGGGCGTACGGCGTGTCGGAGATCTCGACGAATCCGCAAGCGACCGGTTCCGCGCGCAACCGGACGACGAGATAGGTGAGGTCCGGGTTGGCGGCGAGGTTGTGACGGAGGTTCTCAGGACGGGGCGGCGGCAGGTCCGGGTCGGTGCGGGCGCGGACGGCCACCATCGCTGCGATGTCGGCGTCGGACTCGACGCGTGTGA
>DASYUD010000032.1:0-7951 GCA_036001625.1 Gaiellaceae bacterium | reverse complement strand
CGCCGACTATGCGGAGTCGTGGCCGTTCGACGTCGGAGTCGGCGCGGCCGGGATGGATCTCGCGATCGGGGAGCCCGATCTGATCGGCCGAGGGCTGGGGCCGGAGGTGATCAGGGCGTTCGTCGACGAGGTCGTTTTCGCTGATTCCGCCGTGGCGGCGTGCGTCGCCGATCCCGACGTCCGCAACCGCCGCTCGGTGCGCGCGTTCGAGAAGGCGGGCTTCACCGTCGTGGGAACGATGGAGCTGCCGGGCGCGCCTGCGCCACAGGCCGTCGTGAGGCTGGGGCGATGAGCTCCTTCCGCGATCGCTTTCGCGCTCTGGCGCTCTCGTTCCCGGAGACCTACGAGGACTCGCCGTGGGGCCACCCGGTGTTCAAGGTCGGCGCCAACAAGATGTTCGGGACGATGGGCAACGACGAGCCACTGCAGGTGACCCTGAAGCTGACCGCCGAGGAGCGCGGAGTCGCGCTCGAGCTGCCGTTCGTCCGCGTCGCGGCCTATGTCGGCCGCTACGGCTGGGTCACGGCGACCGTCACCGACGCGGAGACCCTCGAGGCCGCGCTCGAGTGGCTGCGCGAGAGCTACTGGCTGAACGCGCCGGCGGCGCTCAAGGATGCCGCGTTCAGTGACTGAACCGGACATGGCCGGGGCCTGACCCGGGCCAGGCCCCGGCCATGTCTCAGAGGGACGCGTCGACCTTGCGGTCGCCGTCACGCTCGGCCATGCACAGCGCCTTCCCGGCTGCGCTACGCTCTAAAGCGATGAGGCGCCGGCTGACATCGACACCCCTCGCCGGCACACGCACGGCCTGAGCTAGCCCTGGCCGTCTCCTCTCTACCTCCGGGGGTGTCCCGATGAAGGTCGTTCTTCCCGACAACTCAGAGCTCGAGCTTCCCGACGGCGCGACCGGGCTCGACGCCGCGCGCGCGATCGGGCCGAAGCTCGCCGAGCAGGCCGTCCTGATCCGCCAGAACGGCCGCGTCCAGGACCTGCGCCTGCCGCTCGAGGCCGGGCAGCCGATCCAGATCGTGACCACGCGCGACCGGAACGACCCCGACGCGCTCGCCGTCCTGCGCCACTCGACCGCTCACCTGCTCGCAGAGGCCGTCCGCCGCCTCTATCCAGGCGTGAAGATCGCGATCGGGCCGCCGATCGACAACGGCTTCTACTACGACTTCGAGGTCCCCGAGCCGATCCGCGAGGAGGACCTCGAACGGATCGAGGACGAGATCCGGCGCGAGCTCGAGGAGGGCCGCGAATGGACGCGCCAGGAGATCTCGCGCGACGAGGCGCTCGAGCGCTTTCGCGCGGAGGACGAGCCGTACAAGGTCGAGCTCGTCGACACCGCCGAGGGCGACATCTCGCTCTACACGCAGGGCGACTTCACCGACCTCTGCCGCGGGCCGCACCTGCAGGACTCCAAGCCGATCAAGGCCGTCAAGCTGACCTCCCTCGCAGGGGCCTACTGGCGCGGCGACGAGAAGAACAAGCAGCTGACCCGCATCTATGGCACCGCCTTCTACTCGAAGGAGGATCTCGAGGCGTACCTCGAGCAGCTCGAGGAGGCGCAGAAGCGCGACCACCGCAAGCTCGGCCTCCAGCTCGACCTCTTTCACCTCGAGGAGATCTCGCCGGGCTCGCCGTTCTGGCATCCGAAGGGAATGGCGATCTGGAAGGAGCTCGAGGCCCTCCGGCTCCGCGAGAACGCGGCGCGCGGCTACGTCGAGGTCAAGACCCCGCTGATCTACGACAAGGCGCTCTGGGAACGGTCCGGGCACTGGGAGAAGTTCCGCGAGAACATGTTCCTGATCCCGGAGGAGGACGACCGGCTGTTCGCGATCAAGCCGATGAATTGCCCCGGGCACATGACGCTGTTCGCGTCGGCGCTGCGCAGCTACCGCGAGCTGCCGATCCGCTACGCCGAGGCCGCGCCGCTCCACCGGAACGAGCGGGCGGGCACCCTGCATGGGCTGACCCGCGTGCGCCACGTCACCCAGGACGACGCGCACATCTTCTGCACGCGCGAGCAGATCGAGGACGAGATCTTCGGCTGCCTCGACTACGCGGTCTTCCTCTACGACCTCTTCGACCTCGCGGCCCGCTTCGAGCTGTCGACCCGCCCGGAGAACAAGCTCGGCACGGACGAGGAATGGGGCTTCACCGAGGCGGCGCTGCAGGCCGCGCTCGATCGGCGCGAGCTCGCCTACACGATCAACGAGGGCGACGGCGCCTTCTACGGGCCGAAGATCGACCTGCACATGACCGACTCGCTCGGCCGCTCGTGGCAGATGGGCACTGTCCAGCTCGATTCGCAGCAGCCCGCGCGCCTCGGCTGCCGCTACGCGGGGGCGGACAACCAGGAGCACGTCCCGTACGTGATCCACCGGGCGCTGTTCGGGTCGTTCGAGCGCTTCATCGGGATCCTGATCGAGCACTACGGCGGCGCATTTCCCTTCTGGCTCGCGCCGGTGCAGATCCGCATCCTCCCGGTGGCGGCGGACCATGTCGCAGCGGCGAACGAGCTCGCCGCGAGGATGGGCGAGTACCGGGTCGAGGTGGATGCGAGCGAGGAGACCCTCGGGAAGCGAATCCGCAACGCCGAGGTCGAGAAGATCCCGTTCGTGATCGTCTACGGCGACAAGGAGTCCGAGGCGTCGCTGGCCGTGCGGCGGCGCGGCGGCGAGCAGTCGAACCTGAGCCTCGATGAGCTGCAGCGAGAACTTGCTACGCTCTGAACCTGCCGAAGCAGGAGCGCAGCCGCTTCCTCACCTCCCGGGCCCAGGGCTCTCGGAGGTTCAACCGAGTCGTCGGAGCGAGGATCACGGCCGCTGCCTGCAGCGGCTTTGTCGTTCGGCGAGGAGGATGTCTAGCAGCTTGGTGAATCAGATTTGAGACCGAGGCGCAGGCCGTCAGGGCCTCCCGAGCGCAGCGTTCCGCAGGAGCGGATCAACGAGGCGATTCGGACCCCACGCGTTCGTCTGATCGATTCCGACGGTGAGCAGATCGGGATCAAGCAGACCTCCGAGGCGCTGGAGTACGCGTTCTCCAAGAACCTCGACCTGGTGGAGGTGGCCGCGCAGGCCGATCCGCCGGTGGCGCGGGTGATGGACTACGGGAAGTACCGCTACGAGCAGGAGCAGAAGGCGAAGCTCGCCCGCAAGCACCAGGTCTCGATCAACGTCAAGGAGATCAAGTTCCGGCCGAAGATCGGCATTCACGACTACAACACCAAGAAGGGCCACGTCGAGCGGTTCCTCAACCAGCGCGCGAAGGTCAAGGTCACGATCATGTTCCGGGGGCGCGAGAACGCCCACCCGGAGCGGGGCCGCGATCTCCTGTTGCGGCTGGCCGAGGACGTCAAGGAGATCGGCCAGGTCGAGTCGCCTCCGCTGCTCGACGGCCGCAACATGGTGATGCTGCTCGGCCCGACGAAGAACGCAGGAGTTTCCAGAGATGCCAAAACAGAAGACGCACAGCTCGACCAAGAAGCGCTTCAAGCTGACCGGGACGGGGAAGCTGACTCGCCGGCACGCGATGAAGAGCCACAACCTGGAGCACAAGAGCCCGAAGCGGAAGCGCGCGTTCGGTAAGGACCACCCGGTCGCGCCCGAGAACACGAAGGTCCTGCAGCGCCTGCTGGGGAGGCGATAGCGAATGCCAAGGGTCAAGCGATCCGTCCACGCCCGCAAGAAGCGGCGCAAGGTCCTCGAGCAGGCGAAGGGCTACTGGGGGCTCAAGAGCAAGAGCTACCGGTACGCGAAGGAGCAGGTCGAGCACTCGCTCGTCTACGCCTACCGCGACCGCAAGGCGAAGAAGCGGACGTTCCGGCAGCTCTGGATCATCCGCATCAACGCGGCCGCCCGGCAGCACGATCTCTCGTACAACCAGTTCATCGCCGGATTGAAGAAGGCGGAGATCGAGCTCGACCGGAAGGTGCTCGCCGACCTCGCGGTCAGCGACCCGGCAGCGTTCGGCAAGATCGCCGAGCGCGCGAAGGCCGCGCTGCAGGCCTGAGCGCCGAACAAGAGAAGGTCTTCCGTCAGCAGGCGCGGTTCTGCGAGACGCGCTCGCCGCTGTACGCCCGGCTCTGCCTCGCCCTGGCGGACGAGCCGGGCGTCGCGGTGCTCGGGGTGCCGCCTGCCTGGGACCTGCCCCTCCGCCTGCTCGGCGGGCTCCATCACCTCGTGCTCGAGGGGCGCGCCTCCTGGGACGACGTCCCGGGTGCGCTCGTCGAGCATCGCGACTGGCTCGCGCGCTTCGTCTCCGAGCAGAACGTGCAGACGAACGAGGTGCAGCGCTGCTTCGGCCTCGTCCCGGGCTTCCTCGCCCTCGGCGACGGGCGGCCGCTCGACGTGATCGAGCTCGGGCCGAGCGCCGGCCTCAACCTCTGCTGGGATCGCTATCGCTATCGCTACGAGGCGGGGCCCTGGGGGCCGGAAGGCTCGGCGCTCGAGCTCACAGGGGGCGAGCAGCCTGGCCCGCCGGCCGAGTTGCTGGCGGTCACGCCGCGGGTGCGGCGGCGGATCGGCATCGACCTCCATCCGGTCGACGTCACGAGCGCGGAGGGAGCGCGGCTGCTCGAGTGCTTCGTGTGGGCCGACCAGACCGAGCGGCTCGAGCGCCTGCGGCGCGCGATCGAGGTGCTGCGCCGAGAGCCGCCCGAGCTCGTCCAGGGCGACTACGTCGAGCTGCTGCCGGCCGTGCTCGCCGAGCGCGACCCCGACGCGCTCACGGTCGTCTTCCAGATCGCGTCGACGCCGTATGTCGCCGAGGAGGGCCGGCGCAAGGTCTACGCGGCGCTCGCCGAGGCAGGCCGGGAGGGCTCGCTCGCCTTCCTCAACGCGACGCGGCCGGACGAGGGCTGGCGCGGCGACGGCTACGGGCTCGAGCTCCAGACCTGGCCGGGACGCAGGCGCTACGTCGCGCACCTCGATTTTCACGGGGAGTGGATCGCGTGGCGGGGGTGAGGCTGGTGCGCCGCCTTGTCTCGCGCCACCAGCGCGAGCGGACCGGCCTCTTCGTCTGCGAGGGCGAGGATCTGGTCGCTGCGGCGCTCGCTGCGGGGCTCCTGCCCGAGGCAGCTCTCGTCGACGCGGAG
Organism: Gaiellaceae bacterium; assembly: GCA_036001625.1. GTDB lineage: Bacteria > Actinomycetota > Thermoleophilia > Gaiellales > Gaiellaceae > VAXT01. Next base: position 2,853 of record DASYUD010000032.1, on the reverse strand, counting down.
CGGCCGGTCGACGTGCCCCGCGCCGAGCTCGTCGACCCCGCGGTGATCGCGGAGCTCTCGTCGCTCGCGCATCCGCCGCGGGTGATCGCCGTCTTCCGCCGGGACGATCTCCCGCGCGGGGCGGAGCGGCAGATCGGGCTCGCGCTCTGGCAGGTAGGCGACCCGGGCAACGTCGGGACGCTGCTGCGGGTCGCGGACGCGTTCGGCGCCTTCGTCGCGCTGTCGCCGGGCTGCGCCGACCCCACCGGGCCGAAGGCGCTGCGTGCGTCGGTCGGATCCGTCTTCCGGGTGCCGACGTGCCCGTTCGGCGAGGCGCCGGGGCGGCGGGTCGGCCTGGTGGCGCACGGCGGCGAGCCGCTCGACGGGGTCGAGCTCGGGCCGGGCACCACCTTCGTGCTTGGCGCGGAGCGCGAGGGCCTGCCGGCGGACGTCCCCTGCGACGCGCGCGCGACGATCCCGACGGCGGGGCCCGCAGAGTCGCTGAACGTCGCCGCGGCCGGGGCGATCGCGCTCTACGAGCTCGTGCGCCGGCGCGCCACGAACACGGTGTCCTCGCCGCCGGCGTAGGGGCGGCGGTCGAACCAGCCGTACACGGCCTCGACCTCGAAGCCGGCGTCGGCGAGTAGCGCCTGCCAGGCGCCGGGCTCGAGCCAGGACAGGATCATCGTCGTCTCGCCGCTCTGGCCACGGACGCCCAGCGTCAGCGTGCGCGCGTCGAGATCCCAGTGGGCGCGCTCGAAGATGCCGGGCTCCCGCTCGAGCCAGACGCCGTGCGTGTCGGCGATGTCCTCCGGGCCGGGCGCGAAGACGTCGAACACGAGCCGCCCCTCCGGCAGCAGCAGCCTGTGCGCCGCGGCGAGCGCGTCACGCCGTGCCGCGTCGTCCTCGAGGTGCAGGTAGGCGCGGAACGGACAGAGGACGAGCGGCACCCGCTCGGCGACCGGGGGCTCGCGCAGGTCCCCGACGCGCAGGTCGACGAGCCCGGCGACGCCTGCGAGCGCAGCGCGCTCGCCGCACACCTCGAGCATCCCGCGCGAGGAGTCGACGCCGATCACGCGCACGCCGGCGCTCGCCACGGGGACGGCGATGCGCCCCGTCCCAACGCCGAGCTCCACCACCGGGCCGCCCGACTCGATCGCGATCTCGACGTAGAACGACACGTCCTCGACGACGCTGCGGCTCCACGGGTCGTACAGGCGGGCGATTGCGTCATAGGCCGACACGGCGCTGGTAAGGATGCCGGTATGGAATACAGACAGCTCGGCGACAGCGACCTGCGCGTCTCCGTCATCAGCCTCGGCTCGTGGCTCACGTACGGCGGCGGCGTCGCCGACGCGGAGGCCGAGGCGTGTGTGGAGAAGGCGTTCGAGGTCGGCATCAACTTCATCGACACGGCCAACGTGTACTCCGGCGGCAAGGCGGAGGAGTTCCTCGGCGAAACGCTGGCCGGGCGGCCGCGCGACTCGTACGTCCTCGCGACGAAGGTGTTCGGCGAGATGCCGAACGGCGACCGAGGGCTCTCCCGCCACCAGATCCACAAGCAGATCGACGACTCGCTGCGGCGGTTGCGGACTGACTACGTCGACCTCTACCAGTGCCATCGCTACGACCCCGGCGTGCCGCTCGAAGAGACGATGCAGGCGCTCACCGAGGTCGTGAACGGCGGCAAGGCGCGCTACGTCGGGTTCAGCGAGTGGACGCCCGAGCAGATCCAGGCGGCGCTCGACATCCCCGGGGTTGTCAAGTTCGTCTCCTCGCAGCCCCAGTACTCGATGCTGTGGCGTGCGCCGGAGCGCGGTGTGATCGAGATCTGCGCCCGGAACGGGATCTCGCAGATCGTCTGGTCGCCGCTCGCCCAGGGGGTGCTGACGGGCAAGTACAGGCCGGGCGACCGGCGCCCGGAGGGCTCACGCGCCGAGTCCGAGATGGGCCGCTTCATGAGCGACTTCCTCCGCGACGACGTGCTCGAGGTGGTCCAGCGGGTCGCTGAGGGGGCCGAGGGGGCCGGCCTGTCCCTCGCCCAGCTCGCGCTCGCCTGGGCGCTGCGCGAGCCGAACGTCGCCTCGGCGATCGTGGGCGCCTCGCGGCCCGAGCAGGTCGAGGAGAACGCGTCCGCGGCCGGGGTCACGCTCTCGGCGGACACGCTGCGGGCGATCGACGAGGCGCTCGACGGTGCCGTACAATGGGGCGAGTGATCTCGCGCGCGCATCGGTTTATGCAGCCCCGGCTCCAGGCCGGGGCGGCTGCGCGCTGAGCCGTTCCTCACGGGCCCGAGCCGGGGCGATCCGCCGCCCGCAGTCACGCCCGTCCCAGGAGGAACGAATGCCCGATAGAGCCGATACAGTCGCCGCCGTGGATCTCCAGGCCCTGGAAGCCGAGGCGCTGAGCGCGATCGTCCCAGCCGCGGACGCGGCCACGCTCGACGAGGCGCGGGTGCGCTATCTCGGCCGCAAGAGCGCGCTCAAGCTCGCCCTGCGCGAGGTCCGCGACCGCGAGAGCGGCATGGCCCTGAACGCGGTCCGCGAGCGTCTGGAGGCGGCGGTCGCCGAGCGGGAGCAAGCACTACGCCGCGCCGAGCTCGACCGTACGCTCGCCGAAGGCCGCGTCGACGTCACGCTGCCCGGCGAGCGCCCCGAGCGCGGCCACCTGCACCTGATCACGCAGATCCGGCGCGAGGTCGAGGACATCTTTCTCGGCCTCGGCTACGAGGTCTACGACGACCGCGAGGTCGAGACCGTCGAGGACAACTTCACCGCGCTCAACTTCCCGGCCTGGCACCCCGCGCGATCGCGGCGCGACTCGTTCTACCTCGACGAGGGCGAGACGCTCCTGCGCACCGAGACGTCGCCGTCG
>DASYUD010000031.1:0-1771 GCA_036001625.1 Gaiellaceae bacterium | reverse complement strand
ATGAGCACCTCGACGGACTCCGGATCGTGGCCGAATGCGCCGGCGAGAGCCTTGAGGCGCGAGATGTACCCGTGGTGGTCGGCGCCCAGGACGTAGATGAGCCGCGCGAAGCCGCGGTCGTACTTCCACAGAGTGTGAGCCGCGTCCCCCGCCAGGTAAGTAGGCCGCCCGTCCGCCCGTACGAGCACGCGATCCTTGTCGTCGCCGAACGCCGTCGTGCGCAGCCAGACGGCGCCGTCCTGCTCGAAGGTGTGGCCTTCGAGAGCCTTCAGGGCGGCTTCGGCATCGAGTTCTGTCTCGCGCACCCAGTCGTCCACGGGTATGCGGAAGCGCGCGAGAGTCTCCTTGATCTCCTCGATCATGCGCTCGACCGGATCGCCGGACTCGCCTGCAAGCCGCGTGATGTACTCGCCGGCGTAACCGCCCTCGGGCGGCTCCTCCCCGCGCCCGCGCGCCTCGACGGAGGCGCGGAAGAGGTCGGCCTGGGCCCCGGCGTCGTTGAAGTAGCACTCGCGGGCGACGGCGTGGCCCGCAAACCGGAGCAAGCGGGCAACCGAGTCGCCATAGGCGCCGTTTCGAGCCGACGCCACGGTAAGCGGCCCGGTCGGATTCGGCGAGACGAGCTCGACCTGGACGCGCTCGGTCGTCGAGGCCGTGCCGGTACCGTAATCCATGCCCGCGGCCACGATCTCCCCGAGCGCCTCGCCGTACCACGCCGGAGACATCCAGAGGTTGAGGAAGCCCGGCGGAGCGACCTCAGCGTCGGCGACGCCCTCTACTTTGAGCACAGCGGCGCGGAGCTCCTCCGCGATCTCCAGCGGCGCGCGCCGAAGCGTCGGCGCGGCGCGCAGGGCGGCGTTCGTAGCGTAGTCGCCGTGCTCGGCCTGGCCCGGCCGCTCGAGGGTGACGGGAATGCCTAGGCCCTCCTGGAGGCTCCGCTCGATTCGCGCAATCGCTTCGGCCGGCATGGGGCTATATCGTAGGGCCGTGGAAGACGAGGGCCGGGAGCGCCAACTCAACATCCATTTGGATCCGGACAACCTCGCCGGCGTCTACGCCAATTTCGCCAACGTCAGCTTCTCCGACTACGAATTCACGGTCACGTTCGCTCGCATCGACCACGAGGTCGAGGAGGGAGACGTGCCGGGGGTCGTCGTCACCCGCGTGAACATGGCTCCTCGGTTCATGCGCGAGCTCATCGACGCGATGAACGACAGCTGGTCGAAATGGACCGCGCGCGAGGGAATCAGGAACCTGCCCGAGACCGATACCTAAAGGCCTCGGCCATCGCGATTCGCTTCATCGCGCTCGGATGCGTCCCGAACGCGAACGAGAACCAGCCGGGCGGCGCGGGGTCGGCCAGCCCGGAGAGGACGAGCTTCCGTTCGAGCTGGACGAACGAGGCGGGATCGTCGGTGGTTCGTAGGGCGATCCAGTCCGCTTCCGCCTCGTAACGGCGCGACACCACGCTCGAGAGCGGAAGCGTCGCTACGAAGAGCACGAACGCGACGGCTAGCGCCAGCGGAACGGTGGCGGGCTCGGCGAGGCCTCCGCCCCGCTCCGTGACCCGGGCGAGTATGGCGACGCAGGGGATGACGATCAGTGCGAACCAGCCGAGCCCCTTCCAGAGGTGACGGCGGCCCACGTGCGCGAGCTCGTGGGCGGAGACCGAGAGGATCTCGGGCTGGGTGAAGCGGCCATCGAGCAGGGTGTCGAAGAGGACGACCCGCCGTGTCGGGCCGATTCCCGCGACGTAGGCGTTCGCCGCCGT
>DASYUD010000030.1:0-75761 GCA_036001625.1 Gaiellaceae bacterium | reverse complement strand
TCCGACCTGGCCGCGTTTGCGGCGGTCGAGCGCGAGCAGGCGCGAGAGGTTCTCGAACGGCTCGCCGCCGAGCGGATCCTGCGGCCGCTGTCGCGAAACGGCGGCGGCACCCGCTACGAGATCTACCACGACGTGCTGGCGGCTGCGGTGCTCGACTGGCGCGCCAGGAATGCCGTCGAGCGGGAGCGTCGCCAGGCGCAACGCCGCCTTCGGCGTGCGCTCCTCGCAGCGGGAGCGTCGATCGCAGCTCTCGCCATCGTCGCCGCCGTGGCGTTGTTCGCGCTCCACCAGCGGGCTGTCGCGCGCACTTCGGCTCGCTCGGCGCACGCCCGAGAGCTGTCCGCCCGCGCGACGACAGAGCTCTCGGCGGATCCCCTGCGCAGCATCGCACTCGCCCTGCAAGCGACGCGACTCGACCCCAGCGCGGAGGCCGAGGACGTCCTGCGGAAGTCGCTGCTCGCCTCGCACGTCCGCTCGATTCTCCCGGCGGGAAGGGAGCCGGTCTCGGCCGCCGCGTACAGCCCCGACGGCTCGCGAGTGGTGACCGCCGACGAAGACGGCAGTGTGAAGATCTTCAGGCCGGACGGGAGCGTGGTTGCCGTCCTTCCTCACAACACGGGTGTCAACGACGCCTCGTTCAGCCCGGACGGCCGGTTCGTCGCGACCGGGAGTCGAGGTCGGACCGTCCGCCTGTGGACCGCGGGCGGCCGCCCGCTCCGCACCTTGGCGGTCGCGGCGCCGGTTCGCCAGGTGAGGTTCTCGCCCGACTCCAGATTCCTGATCGCGATTAGCGCGGATGCGACCCTGCGGGTCTGGACGACGCGGGGAGCCGCCGTGTACACCGTGCGGGAGCCCGAGGCCGCCCGAGCCTTCGCCGTCAGCGCGGACGGGCGGTGGGTAGTCACTTTCGGCGCGGACCGGTTCGCCAGGGTCTACGACCTGCGAAGCGGACGCCTCGTCTACGCACTCGCCCACCAGGGCTTGGTTCGGAGCGCGGCCTTCGGCAGGACGAGCAGGTTGCTTCTGACCGGAAGCGCCGATAGAAAGGCCCGCGCCTGGGATCTCCGGCAGGGGACTCTCGTGCACGAGTTCGGGAGCGGCAGGCTTCGTCCCGGGTCCCGTGGCCAGCTGCTCGACATCGCCGCCGCCCCCCGCGGGCGACTCCTCGCCACCGCAAGCGCCGACGGCACAGCCCGAATCTGGGACGTGTCAAAGGGAGCGCTCGTTACCGTGCTGTTCGGCCATACCAACTACGTCGACGACGTGTCCTTCAGCCCAGACCAACGCTTCGTCGTCACCTCGAGCCGTGACGGAACGGCGCGTGTCTGGAGGGTCGGCGGGTACCCGCTCGCCGTCCTGGCCGGTCACGAAGGAGCGGTGCAAGGCGCGACCTTCAGTCCGAATGGAAAGAGAGTTGTCACGTTCAGCAAGGATGGAACCGCGCGCATCTGGGATCCCGGAATCGCGCCGGACCTGCGGCTCCTCGGTCGGCATGTGGGACCGGCGACGAGCCTCGACCTGCGCGCCGATGGGAAGGCCGCCGTCAGCGCGGGCCCGGACGGGACGGCGCGGATCTGGCGGCTCGACGGCGGCCCGGGCGTGACTCTCCGCCACCGCGCCGCCGTGACCGACGCCTCGTTCAGCCCGGACGGGAAGCTCGTGGTGACGGCAAGTCGCGACCACTCGGTTCGCGTTTGGAGCGCTGCGGGGACGCTGCTCCGAACGCTCGGACATCCGGCTGAGGTCCTCGCCGTCGCCGTCGCTCCCGACTCTCGGCTCGTCGCCGGTGCCGGCGCGGACGGATCGGTGCGCATCTGGACACTTCCCGCAGGCGAGCTCGAGCGAACGCTGATGCATCCGGGTGCGGTGCAGCGGCTCGCCTTCAGGCCTGATGGGAAGCAGCTTGCGACCGCGGCCGGCGACTCCGTCCGGCTCTGGCGCGTCGCGGACGGGAAGCTCGAGCGGTCTCTGCGAGGACACCGCGGTCCAATCGCCTCGCTGTCTTTCAGTGCGGACGGACGACACCTCGTGACGGCTAGCAGGGACCGCACCGCGCGGATCTGGAACACATCGTCGGGGCAAGTCGAACAAGTCCTCCGGGGACACACGAATGCGGTGACCTCGGCGGTCTTCAGTCCGGACGGCAAGCTCGTCGTCACCTCGAGCCTGGATCACGATGCGCGCCTCTGGGATGTGCGTACCGGCGAGAGTCGAGTCCTGCGCGGGCACTTCGCGTTCGTGAGCGAGGCAAGATTCAGCCCCGACGGCCGCTGGGTGGTGACGGCAGGCCCCGGCGACGCAGGTCTCTGGTACACGGCCACCGGGCGGATGCTTCTGAGACTGCGTGGCCATGTCGGCCCGCTCAAGCACGCGCTCTTCACTCCGGACGGGACGCGAATCGTGACCGCAGGGGAGGACGGAACGGTTCGGCTCTATCGCTGCGAGATCTGCGGGACGGCCCGCGAGCTCGAGCAGGTCGCGGAGGCACGCCTGGCGGTGACTCGCCGCTAGCCTGTCTCCCCATGGCCGAGCTCAAGACATCGGACGCGTACCTCCCGACGGCCGACCAGCCGCAGGCGATCTCGCAGCTCTCCGAGGGGCTCGGCGGGGGCGAGCGCTACCAGACCCTGCTCGGCGCGACTGGCACGGGCAAGACGGCCACGATGGCCTGGATCATCGAGCAGATGCAGCGCCCGGCGCTCGTCATCGCGCACAACAAGACGCTCGCCGCGCAGCTCTGCAACGAGTTTCGCGAGTTCTTTCCCGAGAACGCGGTCGAGTACTTCGTCTCGTACTACGACTACTACCAGCCCGAGGCGTACGTCCCGCAGGCCGACCTCTACATCGAGAAGGACTCCTCGCGGAACGACGACATCGACCGGCTGCGTCACTCCGCGACCTCGAATCTCCTCTCGCGCCGCGACGTCGTCATCGTCGCCTCGGTCTCGTGCATCTACGGCCTCGGCTCGCCGGAGGAGTACGAGAAGCGGGTCGTCATGCTCCACGTCGGCGAGGAGCAGGACCGCGACCTCGTCCTCCGCAAGCTGATCGACATCCACTACTCGCGCAACGACACCCTGCTCGGTCGCGGCAAGTTCCGCGTCAAGGGTGACGTGATCGAGATCCAGCCCGCCTACGAGGAGTCGGCCTACCGCATCTCGATGTTCGGCGACGAGATCGAGCAGATCACGCATTTCGACCCGCTCACCGGCGAGATCTACGGGAAGCTCGAGTACCTGAACATCTTCCCGGCCACCCAGTACGTCACGTCGAAGCCGACGATCGAGCGCGCGGTCGAGGAGATCCAGCACGAGCTCGAGGAGCAGGTCAAGACGTTCGAGTCGGGCGGGCGGATGCTCGAGGCCCACCGGATCCGGCAGCGCACGGAATACGACCTCGAAATGATGAAGGAGCTCGGCTTCTGCAACGGGATCGAGAACTACTCGCGGATCCTCGACGGGCGCCCACCGGGCTCGGCCCCGTACACGCTGATCGACTACTTCCCCTCAGACTTCGTGGTCTTCGTCGACGAGTCGCACCAGACGGTGCCGCAGCTCGGCGGCATGTACGAGGGCGACCGCTCGCGAAAGCAGACGCTCGTCGACTTCGGCTTTCGCCTGCCCTCGGCGCTCGACAACCGGCCGCTGCGCTTCGACGAGTTCCTGACCAAGGTGCCGCAGCTCGTCTTCGTCTCCGCGACGCCCGGGGCGTTCGAGCTACGGCACTCGACGCGCGTTGCCGAGCAGCTCGTCCGCCCGACCGGGATCGTCGATCCGGAGGTCGACCTGCGCGCGACGACCAACCAGATCGACGACCTGCTCAACGAGATCCGGCGGCGGGAGGTCGCAGGCGAGCGCACGCTGGTGACGACGCTGACGAAGAAGATGGCCGAGGACCTGACCGACTACCTGCTCGAATCGGGCGTCAAAGCGCGCTACCTGCACTCCGAGGTGGACACGCTCGACCGGATCCAGATCATCCGTGAGCTTCGGCTCGGCGAGTACGACGTCCTCGTCGGCGTCAACTTGTTGCGCGAGGGGCTCGACCTGCCGGAGGTGTCGCTCGTCGCCATCCTCGATGCGGACAAGGAGGGCTTCCTCCGTGGCAAGACGGCGCTGATCCAGACGATCGGCCGCGCCGCGAGGAACACGAACGGCAAGGTCCTGATGTACGCCGACAAGATGACCGAGGCGATCAAGGGCGCGCTCGACGAGACGAACCGCCGCCGCGCCGTCCAGCTCGCGTACAACGAGGAGCACGGGATCACGCCCGCGTCGATCCAGAAAGGCGTGTCCGACATCGCCGAGTTCCTCTCGCTCGAGGCGCCGCACGTGCCGAAGCGCCGGCGGGGCGCCCGCGAGGTCCAGGGCATGACCACGACCGAGATCGAGCGCCTGGTCGTCACGCTCGAAGAGGAGATGTTCGCCGCTGCCGAGGAGCTCCGCTTCGAGTACGCCGCGAAGCTTCGTGACGAGATCAAAGACCTGCGCCGCGAGCTTCAGGCAGCCGCCGAAGCCGCGGCCTAGTCACACCGTCACGAGCTCTTTACCGCCTGGCCACGCATCGTCGGCAGCGGTCCCGTACGATCGCAGGGTTATTGCCGCAAGGGGAGAGAGGAGAACGACCGTGAAGCGTTTCCGCAGGCTCGGCCTCGCCGCCGTGCCGTTCTTCGTTGCCGTCCTCGTCGTCTCGATCGGCCCCGGAAGCGCCCAGGGCACGGGACGGCCGAACTCGACCGAGAAGGCGATCCTGTTCTCATCCGACGGGATGCGGCCCGATCTCATGCAGCGCTATGCCGATGCAGGCCTCATGCCGACGTACCGGCAGTTGCTTCGCGAAGGGCTCGCGGGCGACAACGGCCTCGTTCAGGCCTTCCCGCCGAACACGGGAGTCGGCTGGCATACGCTCGCGACCGGCGCTTGGCCGGGCGAGCACGGCTCGACGAACAACACGTACCACCGGATCGGCGAAGGCAATTTCAACAACCGGACCGGGTTCGCCACGACCGGTGCCCTCCAGGCGGACGCCATCGCCCAGTCGGCCGAGCGGGCCGGCAAGACGGTCGTCTCGCTGGAGTGGGTCGGCGCCCGCAACTATGTCCCCGCGCTCCAGGGACCGGTCGTCGACTTCCGCACGTTCTTCTCGAACCGCGGCATCCTGCTGAACTTCGACCTCCCCGGCCAGCCCGCCCGCGCCGATCGCTTCGGCGTCTCCTACCAGCGGGTCGACCTCGACCCGGCCGCGGGTTGGACAAACGCGCCGCCCTCGTACAGCCCGGCGAAGCAGGAGACGGTTCGCGTACCGAACACCGCCTTCCCGTCGGGCGACAACTTCGACCGCTTCTACGACCTCTACGTCTACGACTCGACGGACGACTCGACGACAAACTACGACCACGTTCTCGCCGTGCCCTCGACGGCCGGCAAGAACGGCGACCTTGCGGTCGCGAACCTGCGCCAGGGCGACTGGGCCGACGTCAAGGTGACACTGATCGGCGGCCGGGCCGGCCAGACCGCGGGCTTCTTCCTGAAGGCGATCGACTTGGCCCCGAGCCTGGACCGCTTCCGCGTCTACTTCACGTCGATCGCTCGCGCGAACGCGACGTACAACGGCTGCACGTACGACCCGAACTGCGCGAACCCGCTCGGCTTCGAAGAAACGCTGAACCACGACTTTCCGAGCTCGACCGCTGCTGACTTCGCGCCACTCGAGGCGGGCATCGTCGACGAAGACACCTACGTCGAGCAGGGGCTCAAGTGGGCGGACGCGCACTGGGCATACCTCCGCTTCATCTTCGAGGACCTCGACGTGCATCCGGACTTCCTCCAGCTCGGGTACCCGGGGACGGACGAGTTCAGCCACCAGTTCATGGCGCTCGTCACCCCGACGGACATGGACGGCGATCCGAACCCGTATTACGACGACGTCGAGAACGACGACGTTCCCGACGGGCGCGTAGAGGCTCGTGAGGGCTATATCCGGGCGGCCTACCACGAGGCCGACCAGACGCTCGCGCTCGGCCACGCGCTGATGGGCGAGGACGACACGACGGTTTTTGCCAGCTCCGATCACGGCTTCGCGCCCCAGTGGTACGCGGTCAACGCCGGCAAGGTGCTCGCCGACGCGGGGCTGCAGGGCAGCGAGCAGACGTCGAACTGTCGAGTCGGCGGGGCGCCGACGAAGGCGAAGGCCTGCTGGGCGGGTGGCACGGCGCAGATTTACGTAAGCCTCGCAGGGCGCGATCCCGGCGGCGTCGTCCCGCCCGAGCAGTACGAGGCGGTTCGGGACCAGATTGTCGCCGCCTTCCAGAACCTCACCGACCCGGCGAACCCCGGTAAGCAGGTCGTGTTGCGCGTGCTTCGAAAGGAGCAGCTCAGGAACGTGGACGGATCCGATTCGCTTCATCCGAGCCGGAGCGGCGACGTCGTCGTCGTCACGCGGCCGCCCTACCAGTTCGACGCGGCCGTCCTGGGGCAGCGAATCGCCCCCTCCGAGTTCTTCGGGCAGCACGGCTACCTGCCGAACCTCGTCGATCTGCCGCACAACGTGAACATGCACGCGACGTTCGTTGCGGCTGGGCCGGGCGTTCGAGACCACGGCGAGGTCGAAGGCGTGCGGGCGATCGACGTTGCGCCGACGCTCGCGTTCCTGATGCGTATTCCCGGCCCGCAAAACGCGCGCGGGCAGATCCGGCAGGACGTCATCGAGCACGGCAACCAGCTGCGCGAGATCACGATCCTCGACATCAGCGACTACCACGGGCAGCTCATCCCGCTGTCGGAGGCGGCAGACAACGTAGCTGGAAGCGGCGCGAGCAATCCGTCCTTCACCATCGGCGGCTCGGCGTTTCTGAAGCCGTGGTTCGACACCTACCGGGCCGAGGCGGAAGACGGCTCGCTCACGGTCGCGGCCGGCGACTCGGTGGGGGCGACCCCGCCGATCTCGAGCTTCTTCGGCGACACGCCCACGATCGACCTGATGAACCTGATGGGGTTCGACGCCGACGGGCTCGGCAACCACAACTTCGACCGCGGTCAGGCCTACTTCCGCACGACGTTGGTCCCCCGCGCCCGCTTCGACTACCTCTCGGCCAACATCGTCGACGCCTTGGCGCGGACGCCGCGGGAATGGTCGCCGTCGAAGACGTACCACCTCGGCCACGGGCTGAAAGTCGCACTCGTCGGCTTCTCGAACGACGACTTGCTGGAGCTCGTCCGGCCCGACGCGCTCGGCCCGTTCCACGTCGAGAACTCGACGGTCGCGGTCAACGCCGAAGCCGCGAGGCTCGCGCGGCTGCACGACGTCGATGCGATCGTGGCGATGGGACACCTCGGGGCGACCGGAGGGACGCTCACGGACCCGACCGGCCCGCTCGTCGAGCTCGCGGACAACGTGACGAACGTCGACGCTGTGATCGGCGACCACACCGATTTCCAGGTCCTCTCTCACCGACCGAACGGCGTGCTCGTCGCCGAGAACCGAAGCAAGGGCATCCGCTTCACGCGGCTGCGCCTCGTCCTGGACGAGGACGACCTCGTCTACAAGACGGCCGACTTTCACAAGCCGTGGGACATCGGCGTCACGCCCGACGCGGCGATCCAGGCCGTGATCGACGACCTCAACGCGCGTCTAGGCCCGATCCTGAACAGGGTCATCGGCAACGCTGCCACTCCGATCCCGCGCTCGGACCGGTGCGGCAACTCGGCCGGCCGGACCTGTGAGTCGAAGATCGGCAACGTCGTCACCGACTCCATGCGGACGACGTATGAATCCGACTTCGCGATTACGAACTCGGGCGGCCTCCGCGCCGACCTCACCTGCCCGCCGGGCGTACCGGACCCCAACCCGAGCGACTTCTGCCCGGCGTATACACCGCCGCCCTACGTGATCACGCGCGGCCAGGTGCTGACTGTGCTGCCGTTCGGGAACATCGTCGTCACCGTCGACGCGACCGGCGCCGAGCTGAAGACGATGCTCGAGAACGGCGTCTCGGCGATGCCCGCCGTGAACGGGCGCTTCCCGCAAGTCTCGGGCCTCTGCTTCACCTACGACATCACGGCACCGGCCGGAAGCCGTGTCACGGGGGCGGTCCGTCAGGCGGTGGACGGAACCTGCACCGGGCCTCCCGTCGACTTGACCGCGGCCGCTCATTACGAGATCGCCGAGAACGACTTCATGGCGCTCGGAGGCGACGGCTACCCGAACTTTGCCGGGCGCTTCCATACCCGCGACATCATGGATCAGGTGCTGGCGGACTACATCGACGCGAACGACCCGCCGCCGATCAACCCGACCTTCCAGGACAGAATCGTCTGCACGCCGAGCTCGCCGCCCTGTCCGTCCTTCGTCCCCTAGCCCTGAGCATGAAGTAGCAGCCCGCCGCCCCGAGCGGCGGGCTGCCCTCGCTCAGCTGGGGCCGCGGCTGACGACGAGCCTCACCGGCGCTCGCCGCCGAAGTCTCACGCCCAGCCGTGGGCGCTGGCCGATCACACGCCCGCGAGGCCGTGCCGAGCGCGTATAGCGGATTTGCCCGACTGAGCAGTTTGCTCGCCGGATCGCGGTGCGCGCTTGCGCGAGACGAAGGCCGATCACGCGCGGAACTCTGCATCCGAGCGCTTGGGGCGACGGTGGCCGCGGAGGAGGCGGCGCCGGAGGAGGAGGCGGAGGAGCGGGAGGCGGCGGCGGCGGAGGAGGCGGTGGTGGTGGAGGAGGCGGGGGAGGAGGAATGGCAGCCGCCTGCGACCAGTGCGGACCGCCGGCATCCTCGCCGGGCTGCGAAAGCAACGTACGGCCTGTCTCATCGAAGTTGATCGAGTAGATGCCGTAGTACCCGTTCCGAAAGCCCGAAAAGGCGAGCTTGGTCCCGTCGGGTGACCAACTGGGTGAGTAGTTCTCTCCTGACGTCGTCACGCGCTCTTGATCGCTGCCGTCAGCGGCCATCGTGAAGAGATCGCCGCCTCCAATCCGACGCCAGAACGTGAGCTGTGTCCCATCCGGTGACCAGCTGGCATGAGAGTCGAGCGAGTCCGGATATCTGGAGAGGTTCATCTCGCCCGTTCCGTCGGCTCTCATCGAGAAGATCTCGAGATCGCCGCCGCCGGGCATGATTCTGGTGAATGCGATTCTCGCTCCATCGGGCGACCAGGCTGGATCCAAGTCCGAGTCAGAGTTATGCGTCAATTGCTCGACGGCGGAGCCATCGGCGTTCATCACGTAGATTTCGAAGTCGCCGTCACGGTTGCTGTCGAACACGAGTCTGTCCCCGTCGGGAGACCAGGTGGGGTTGTCGTCGGCCGCGGCGTTGTTGGTCAGATTTGTCTGCTCCGTTCCGTCCGCGTTCATGGAGTAGACCTCCCAGTTGCCGTCGCGACCGCTCGCAAAAGCGACCCTGTCGTCCGTCGCCGACACGGCCGGCGTGTCGTCGGGAGCCTCTGTGAAGGTCAAACGTCTCGGCTCGGTGCCATCGGGATTCATAGAGAAGATCTCTCCTGCGTACTGCCCCGTTGGCGTCCCCGAGTAGAAGATTCTGCCGTTTTCGGCCGTGGGGGATCCCGCTGAGGCTAGGCCTCCGACGAGCAGCGACAGCGAAAGGAATACGACTGTTCGTACGGCCATCCGAGCGATTCGTACTTTAGATCCGGCGCCGCAAGGTTTGCTAGGCGCGGCCAGCGGTAATCTCAGCTGCATGCACTGGGTATGGCTCATCATCGTCGGAGCGATCGTCGGTTCCCTCGGGCGCCTCTTTCACCCTGGGCGCGACCCGATGGGATTGATCCTGACGATCCTGATCGGCGTCGCCTCGCTTCTCATCGCGGGTGCCATCTTCGAGAGCGGCTGGGTCGCGTTCATCGTCGGCATCGTCGTCGCGGTGATCCTGGTCGCGATCGTCGGGCGATTCATGGGAAGCCGGCAACCGGCTACCGCTCGGTAACGGGTTCGGCTGCGAGGGCCTGACGGCCGCGCGGGAACTGCCGTACGGCCGTCAGCGCCCAGTCGCCGTCGCGCCAGACGTAGGTGTCGACGCGGATCGTGTCGTCGTCGCAGTCGTAGAGGTGGAGGCCGCGCGCCTCTCCGCGCCGCTTCGGGCGGGGCTGGCCGAGCCCCGGGGCGACCGACACGGTCACTCCGCGAAGCTCTCCCGCCGCGTCTTCGAACTCGTGCCGCTCGGCGACCGCAGCCTGGTGGATGTGGCCCGCGAGGATCAGCTCCGCGCCAGCGTCGACGAGCGAGGCGAGGACGTAGGAGCGTCGCGCCACCGGCCTCTTGCGCGAGCGCCAGGGAGCCCCGATCAGGTGGTGGTGGAGCGTGACCACCCGCAGGGCCCCGTCGGGAGCCTCCGCGAGGAGCTGCGCGGCCCGCCCGAGCTGCGACTTGCGGATGCCGCCGGACTGATGGCGCCAGGCACGGACCGAGTTGAGCCCGACGACGTGCAGCGTCGGGGAGCGGAAGACCGGCTCCGTCGTCCCCCAGTGGCGCTCGAACTGGGCGAAGGTGCGCGTGAAGCGGCCCGGGAAGGAGTAGGGGATGTCGTGGTTGCCGGGGACCGCAAGCACAGGCGGGCCGAGGGAACGCAGGAAGGCCGCGGCCTCCTCGTGCTGGGAGGGGCGGCCGCGGTGGGTGAGGTCGCCGCTCGCGACGACGAGCTCGGGCGAGGCCCGCCCGATCAGCTCCTCCAGACCGCGCTCTACGCGGGGCGCCTCGCGGCTTCCGACGTGCAAGTCCGAGATGTGGAGGAGCCGCGTCGGCACCGCCGAAGCAGGCTATACACTCAGATCATGGTCGACGAGCCCACCGAAATCTTCGACGACCTCTATCTTGGCCTCCGAGCGGGCGGCGCGATGCGCAAGAGGCGCCGCGGCGAGCCGCTGACGATGGAAGAGGAAGAGGCGATCGGCCGCTGGCAGCGGCTCACCGGTGCGCGCAAGGCGGTGACCCTGGGGGCGTTCGCGATCGGCACCTTCGGGCTCGGCTTCACTCTCGGCGGCCTCATCTTCGGCCGCTGGCGCAAGGCCTGACGAGGAGCTACTTCGGCCGAATCACGTTCGAGACCCGTCCGATGATGTTCTGGATGGGAAGAGGGCCCCAGAGGCGAGAGTCGCACGACCGGATTCGGTTGTCGCCGAGCATCAGGTAACCGTCCGAGGGGATCGTCCGCTCGGAAATCGTGTCCCTGTCGCGGCGGTCGGGCTTGACATACGACTCGTCGAGCTTGGTGCCGTCGACGTAGACGTAGCCGCTTTTCTCCATCCAGCGCTCGCCGGGCAGGCCAATCAGGCGCTTCACCCACCTGTCCCCCATCGAGCCGCACTCTCTGGCTCGCGGAGGGGCCTTGAAAGCCACGATGTCTCCACGCTTGAGAGTCGAAGGGCGCACCAGGTCGATCACGAGGAGGTCGGACGCGCGGGCTTCGCAACTCTGCCGAGGCCGAGCACAGTGCAACGTCGGCTCCATCGACGAAGATGGCACGTCGAGCAGCAGCGGGATCGCCTCTCCGCGCTGCTTGGCTTCCTCCGCGGCAGTGAACCTCGTCCATCTCGGCAGTCCTTCGAACCTTGCGCACAGCCGGCTCCCCTCGGAGGCCTGTGGGGAATCGTCAACCTCGACAAGCCCGACCGGCTGGACGAGGAAGATGCAGATGACCTTGCGCTTCGCGTTTCGAGTCGTTCGCGACGAGAACCCACCGTGCGTCGATTCTGCTCGAATCCAGTGCTCGCAGATTCTCTGCGCATTGGCCGCGGCGAACGTGACCGCCAACGCCGTGGCGCGTTCGTACACAGTGCACGCGGAGGGCTGGTGCGCGGGGCGGGAGAGCGCAAGCGCCGGGCCGATGCCCTCGATCGAAACCGTGACGATCGACGCCTGAGCGTGTGTTCTCTGGCTCGTGGTTCTCCCTCCGCCGCCGCAGGCGCCGGCCAGCGCTAGAACCCCAAGGGCGACCGCGATCGTTTGCGTGCGGATGACGGACGGTTGCGCAGTCTCTGGCATCTGCAGGGGTCTTTCGCCTCTCGAGCGCACCAGTAAACCGGCAGGAGTGGCGATGTGCCCGCCGAAGCGGCTGGGCATGCTCGCCGAGCAGGACGAGCGCGTGTGCCTCGAGATGCGTCGTCACGGCGTCGTCCTCGCGCGCCCGCTCGCCCGATCGCTCGCGCTCGTGGCCCTCGGCGCCTTCTTTCTCACCCTCCCCTGGGTCGCGGCGGCCGGAGTCGGCGCGGTCCTGATCGGTGCCGGCGCGGCGTTCACGCTCCGCGCGGTCTGGCAATGGGAGCGGACGCGGCTTGTCGTGACGACGGAGAAGGTCTACGTCGTCAACGGGACGCTCCGCCGCCGGGCGAAGGCCGTTCGTCTGGGGGCCGTCGATGGCGTCGAGATCGACCAGTCTCTGCTCGGGCAGCTGTTGGGCTACGGCACCGTCGTCGTCGGCCCCCTCACCCTCCGGCACGTGGCCGAGCCGAAGCAGGTCTGCCGGCTCGTCGAGCGGCTCGCGTCCTAAGAGGCTCCAACACGATGAGCCTTGTGCCGCCGGGCCGCGCTGCTCGCCCCGAGGCTGACCCAGCCTGGGCGCTCCCTGCGTCCTTGCCTCGGAACGACCATCGCGCCCCGGCGACGAAGCGTCATCATGTTGGAGCCTCTAAAAGCGAACATTTGTTCGTCCGATTCGCCCGGGTAGACTGGGTCGGTTATGGCCTCGGACGAGCTCGTAGTTCACGGCGCCCGCGAGCACAACCTCAAGGACATCACCGTCCGCTTGCCGCGGAACCGCCTCGTTTGCATCACCGGGCTTTCGGGCTCCGGTAAGTCGTCCCTGGCCTTCGACACGATCTATGCAGAGGGCCAGCGGCGCTACGTCGAGTCACTCTCGGCGTATGCGCGCCAGTTCCTGCAGATGATGGAAAAGCCGGACGTGGACTCGATCGACGGCCTGAGCCCGGCGATCTCGATCGACCAGAAGACGACCTCGCGCAACCCGCGCTCGACGGTCGGAACCGTCACCGAGATCTACGACTACCTGCGCCTCCTCTATGCGCGCGTCGGCCGGCCGCACTGCCCGGTCTGCGGGCGGCCGATCGCGGGCCAGTCGATCGAGGCGATCGTCGACCAGGTTCTGCGACTGCCCGAGCGGACGAAGTTCACGGTCAACGCGCCGGTCGTCCGCGATCGCAAAGGCGAGTACAAGGATCTCCTCGAGGAGCTGCGGACAGACGGGTTCACGCGCGTGAAGGTCGACGGCGAGCAGCGCTTGCTCGAGGAGACGATCGACCTCGACAAGAAGTACAAGCACACGATCGAGGTCGTCGTCGACCGGCTCGTCATGAAGCCGGATCTGCGCACGCGGCTGACGCAGTCGATCGAGACGGCGATCGCACTCGCCGAGGGCCTCGTCGTGATCGACGTCCTGGAGGGCGAGCCGCTCACCTTCAGCGAGCGATTCGCGTGCCCCGAGCACGGCGTCTCACTGCCGGAGCTCCAGCCGCGCATCTTCTCGTTCAACTCCCCGCACGGAGCCTGCCCGCGCTGCACGGGCCTCGGCGCACAACAGGAGATCGACCCCGACCTGCTCGTCCCCGACCCGACGCTCTCGATCGGCGAGGGCGCGCTCGTGCCGTGGTCGACGGGCAGCACGAGCTTCTACGAGGCGGTCATCCAGGGGATCGCCGACAAGTGGGAGATCGACCTCGACATGCCGTGGCAGGACCTGACTCCGCCGGAGCAGGAGCTCTTCCTCTACGGCACGGACGGCGAGCGGATCTACGTCCGCTACCGGAACCGGATGGGCCGGCGGCGCTCGTACATGCTCGCCTTCGAGGGCATCGTCAAGAACCTCGAGCGCCGCTATCGCGAGACCGATTCCTCGCAGCAGCGTGAGCGGATCGAGGAGTACATGACCTTTCAGCCGTGTCCGCAGTGCGGCGGCGCGCGCCTGAAGCCGGAGGTGCTCGCGGTCACGGTCGGCGAGAGGAACATCCACGAGTTCACTCGCATGTCGGTCACGCGGGCGATCGAGTTCCTCGACGGGCTCGAGCTGACCGAGACCGAGCAGCTGATCGGCGCGCGGATCATCAAGGAGATACGCGAGCGGCTGACCTTCCTCGACAACGTCGGGGTCGGCTATCTCCAACTCGACCGGGCGGCTGCGACGCTCTCCGGCGGCGAGGCGCAGCGCCTGCGGCTGGCGACGCAGATCGGCTCGCAGCTCGTCGGCGTCCTCTACATCCTCGACGAGCCCTCGATCGGCCTCCACCAGCGCGACAACGGGAAGCTGATCGGCACGCTGGAGCGCCTGCGCGACCTCGGCAACACCGTGCTCGTCGTCGAGCACGACGAGCAGATGATGCGCGCGGCCGACCACCTGATCGACATGGGCCCCGGCGCCGGCGAGCACGGCGGGCACGTCGTTGCCGAGGGGCCGGCGACCAAGATCGAGCGCAACGCCGACTCGATCACCGGTCTGTTCCTCGCCGGCAAGCGCGAGATCGCGGTGCCGGAGCGCCGCGGCGAGGAAAACGGCTCGTTCTGGGTGCGCGGCGCCTCGATGCACAACCTGAAGGGGATCGACGTCGAGTTCCCGGTCGGCAAGTTCATCTGCGTGACCGGCGTCTCCGGCTCGGGAAAATCGACGCTCGTGAACGAGATCGTCTACAAGGCGCTCGCGAACCGCCTCCACCGGCTGCGCGTGAAGCCCGGCGAGCACGCGAGCTGCGAGGGGATCGAGTGCTACGACAAGGTGATCGACATCGACCAGTCGCCGATCGGGCGCACACCGAGGTCGAACCCGGCGACGTACACGAAGCTCTTCGACCACATCCGCGAGCTGTACTCGCTGACGCCCGAGGCGAAGGTGCGCGGCTACAAGCCGGGGCGGTTCTCGTTCAACGTGCGCGGCGGGCGCTGCGAGACCTGCAAGGGCGACGGGACGATCAAGATCGAGATGCACTTCCTGCCGGACGTCTACGTGCCGTGCGAGACCTGCCACGGACGCCGCTACAACCGCGAGACGCTGGAGGTCCGCTTCAAGGGCAAGTCCATCGCCGACGTGCTCGAGATGTCGATCGAGGAGGCGCTCCGGTTCTTCGCCAAGATTCCGAAGCTCCGGCGGCGGCTCCAGACCCTGCACGACGTCGGGCTCGACTACGTCAAGCTCGGCCAGCCGGCGACGACTCTGTCCGGCGGGGAGGCCCAGCGAGTGAAGCTCGCCTCCGAGCTCTCGAAGGTGGCGACCGGGCGCACGCTCTACATCCTCGACGAGCCGACGACCGGCTTGCATTTCGCCGACATCGAGAAGCTGCTCGACGTGCTCCAGCGGCTGGTCGAGGCGGGGAACACTGTCCTCGTGATCGAGCACAACCTCGACGTCATCAAGCAGGCGGACTGGATCATCGACCTGGGTCCGGAAGGCGGCGAGGCCGGGGGAGAGGTGATCGCCACCGGGACGCCGGAACAGGTCGCCGAGGTCGAGGACTCCTTCACGGGCGACTACCTCCGCCAGGTGTTACCGAAGAAAGCCGCCGCGGCCGCCTGATCTCTAGGCATCCATGGGTAGGAGCTGGAACGGCTTTCCCCGCGGCGTGCGAAGGGCTCGGAAGTCGCGTTCGTCCAGAGTGAGGATCTGTTCGGTTCCTAGCTTCTCGGAGA
This sequence comes from Gaiellaceae bacterium, assembly GCA_036001625.1. GTDB lineage: Bacteria > Actinomycetota > Thermoleophilia > Gaiellales > Gaiellaceae > VAXT01. Next base: position 60,131 of record DASYUD010000030.1, on the reverse strand, counting down.
GCACGACGAGGGAAGCGTCCGTCAGCCCGATCCCGAGATCTCTGTGTTGGTCGATGATCGCTCTCGCAGCCGCAACGTCATCCGCGGTAAACGGCGTCAGCCAGTAGATGCCCCTCGCCACTTCGTCGAGCAGCTGGAGCTCGGCCGAAGTCCCGAGGCGGGCCGAGACGAGGTAGTCGAGCTCCGCGAGCACGAAGGGCGAGAGCGCAGTAGCGTCGGCTTGCTCGGTGAGAACCGCTCGGGCTCCGTCGTGCATCCGGCTGTCCTGGTCGAGCGCGGCGAGCAGGCCGCTCGTGTCGAGCAGGATCAATCTCGGCCGAAACCCTCAGCGAGGATCTCGTCGACTCGCTCGGCCAGCGTGGGATCGCCACTCGAGAAGAGCGGCAAGCGAGGACGGGGGCGCTCCTGCGCCTCGGTGAACTCCTCGAGCGCGGCGCGAATGACTTCCGCCTCCGATCGGCGCTGCGCGCGCGCAGTCTGTTCGACGCGCCTCTTGAGCTGCTCCGGCAGGTAAACGGTCGTCTTCACCATGCCATATAGGGTACCATACGTCGGGCCGGACGCCCTAGTTCGCGAGCGAGAAGCGGTTGCCGCTTCGCCAATGGCCCGACTCGTCCTCGACGAGCAGCGTCACCTCGCGCGCCTTGGCTTCGATCGGGAGGTGCGGCGTGAGCGCCGCGTCGATCTCGTCTTGCAGGGCGGCGTCGGCGACAGTCAGATGCGGAATGACCTCGTCGTGGATCCCCTCGTACGGCGGATAGTCGGGGTACCGAGAGAAGATGCGCTCGGTCAGGCTGCGGAACGGCTCGTCGGGCTCGGGCGCGAGCCACGTGACGTCCGGGAAATGCGCGACGCGCGTCAGAGAGAAGGAGAACGCGGGCCGAGAGGCGAAGAGCTCGCGGAGCTCCGCCAGGAGCGCATCGTCCAGCTTTTCGAGCGGAACGAACGGAAAGACGAGCGTCACGTGCGCCGGCACGCCGAGGCGGGCGTTGTCATAGCGCTCGCGCCACTCGCCGACTACCGGCTCGGCCTCCGGGACCGCGATGATGAGCGCGGTTCGCGGCATCCGGCAGACAGTACGCTCCGGGAGTGAGCAGCGCCGCCGAGCCGGCTCCCTCGCTTCAGCGGGACTGGTGGCTGCGCGCGCTCGCCGTCTTCCAGGGGCCCGGCGCTGTGTTCGCTGCGATGCGCAACGACTCGACGGAGGCGGCCGAAGCAAGGCAGGAGCCGGTCATGGCGTTCGTCCTCCTCGCGGGGATCGCCGGAGTGCTCTCGACGAGCCTGGCGGGGCGGCTGCTCGACCTCGAAGGGTTCGACGGCGTTCTGGTCGCCGTCTGGGCATTTCTCGGCGGCGGCTTCTACGGTCTGGCCGCCTTCTGGATCGTCGGGCTGCTCCTCCACGCGGCCGCACTCGGGCTCGGCGGAACGACGAGCTACCGGCAGGCCCGTCACGTATTCGGCTTCGCCGCCGCGCCGCTTGCACTCTCGCTGTTCCTCGTCTGGCCGGTCCGGATCGCGGTCTACGGCGGCGACGTGTTTCGGGCGGGCGGCGGCGACTCCGGCCTGGGCGACAAGCTTTTCGAAGGCCTCGTCGTGGCCGCGTTTGCCTGGGTGCTCGCCCTCGTCCTCGTCGGCATGCGGGCGATCCACGGCTGGACGTGGCCGCGCGCGGCGGCGGCCGTCGCGGTCGCGGCCGCGCTCCCCGCGCTACTGGTGCTGGGGAGCGCGCTGGCCTAGCTCTTCCTCGAAGCGCGCCAGCTCGTCCTCGGCCATCTCGTACGTGTGCTGGTCCTCCGGGAACGTGCCCGCGCGGACCTCGTGGACGTAGGCCTCGAGCGCGTCGCGGATCTCGCGGGAGAGGCTCGCGTAGCGTTTGACGAAGCGCGGGAGGTGCCCCTCGGTGAGGCCGAGCAGGTCGTGGTAGACGAGAACCTGCCCGTCGCACCCGCGCCCGGCGCCGATCCCGATCGTCGGCACCGACAGGCGCCGCGTGATCTCCGCCGCGACCGGGACGGGGACGGCCTCGAGCACAACGGCGAACGCTCCTGCAGCCTCGAGCTCGAGCGCGCCTTCCACGAGCAGGCGTGCCTTCTCGGCCGTCTTGCCCTGGGTCTTGAAGCCGCCGAGCATCGTCGCCGACTGCGGCGTCAGCCCCACGTGCCCCATGACCGGTATTCCCGCCTCGACGATCGACCGCACGCGCGAGACCGACGGTCCCGCCCCCTCGAGCTTGACCGCGTCGGCGCCGGCCTCCTTGACGAAGCGGATCGCGTTCTCGATCGCCTTCTCGTCCGAGACCTGGAACGAGCCGAAGGGCATGTCGCCGATCACGATCGGGTGCCGGGCGACGCGCGCGACCGTCCGCGTGAGGAAGAGCATCTCGTCCATCGTCACGGGCACGGTCGTCCCCTCGTAACCGAGGACGACCATCGCGGCCGTGTCGCCAACGAGGATCACGTCCACGCCCGCGTCCTCGGCGAACCGCGCGCCGGGCGCGTCGTAGGCCGTCACCATCACGATCTTCTCGCCGCGCCGCTTCATCTCGGCGAGCTCGGGCAGAGCGAACTTGCCGGCAGGCGGGATGCTCATGTGTCTTCTCCTTCCAGGACGACATTGTCGATCAGGCGGGTAGAGCCAACGCGGACTGCCGCGGCGAGGACGCGCTGCCCGTCGAGCTCGGCGAGCTCCACGTAGTCGACGTCGAGGCCGCGCAGCAGCTCGCGCGCGCCGGCCGGATCCTTCGTCGCGAGCGCGCGCGGGAGGGCGAGGGCGCGCTCGCGTTCCTCCGGCGAGAGGTAAGCGTTCCGTGACGAGACCGCCAGCCCGTCGGCATGACGGACTGTCGGCAGGACGCGGATCTCCACGTCGAGGTTCAGGTCGCGGACGAGGCGCTTCACGACCGCCGCCTGCTGCGCGTCCTTCTGACCGAAGTACGCGCGCTGCGGACGGACGATGTTGAAGAGCTTCAGACAGACGGTCGCCACGCCACGAAAGTGGCCCGGCCGGAACTCGCCCTCGAGCACGCGCGAGAGCTCCTCGACCTCCACCCACGTCTGATAGCCATCCGGATAGATCTCCTCGGGAGGCGGCGAGAAGAGGAGGTCGATGCCGGCCTCCTCGGCGAGCTTTGCGTCGCGCTCCTCGCCGCGCGGGTAGCGATCGAAATCCTCGCCGGGCCCGAACTGCGCCGGGTTGACGAAGAGGCTTGCGACGACCGCGTCGCACTCCTCGCGCGCCGCCGCGAAGAGGGAGAGGTGGCCGTCGTGGAAGGCGCCCATCGTCGGGACGAGGCCGACGGTGCGGCCGGGCTCGAGCGCCTCGCGCACCCCTGCGATCGTCCGGACAACCTTCATCGCAGCGCCAGCGCCGCCGTCGCGTCGGCGAGCGTGCGGTAGACGGGCTCGAGCTGCGGGCGGCGCTCGCGGATCGCGGCGAGGTGCGCCTCGACGGTCTCCCAGTCGCCGCGCTCGATCGGCCCCGTCAGCTCGAACCCGTTCTCGATCACGCGCCGCATGAGCGGGGCGAGCCCCTCGGGCGGCGCGCCGGCGGCCTCGAGCAGGTCCGCGGCGGCGCGGTGGAGAGTTACGAGGAAGTTCGACGCGACCGCGGCGCCCGCGTGGTAGAGGGCGCGCTCGCCGTCGCGGAGCTCGAACGGCTCGAGCGCGAGCTCTCGCGCGAGCCAGAAGCCGGCCTCGCGCGCCTCCACGGTCTCCGCGCTGATCGCGGCGTACGCGCCGTCGAGCTGCTCAGGTCCTCGCGCGCGCGTGAACGTCTGGAGCGGGTGGAGGGCGAAGCGCTGCGCGTGCGGGTCGAGCGCGGCGAGCGGCGTGGCGCCGCTCGTGTGCGCGATCCACGGCCCGGGCAGGATCGTCCGAGCCACCTCGGCGATCGCCCGGTCGGGCACGCAGAGAAGGACGAGCTCGGCGCCGTCTTCGGTCAGCTCCAGGCCGCGCTCGCGCAGCCGGGCGGCCACCGCGGAGCCGACGCGGCCCATACCGACGATGCGAATTCTGTCGATCACCAAGCTCCAGTTCCGTAGCGGATACCGGGCACCGCAAGCGTACCTCTTCCCGGTCGAATGACATTTGCGCCGCGTCCGGATCGCTGCCTAGACTCTCCCGGCGATGCCGATCTACGAGTACGTGTGCATGGAGTGCGAGTCGCACTTCGAGGAGCTCGTCCGGAACGGGCATGCCCCGGACTGCCCCGACTGTGGCGCCGAGAACGTGCGGCAGCAGCTCTCCGTGTTCGCAACTCACGGCACCGCCGAGCAGCCGAGCTTCGGCGGGGTTTCCGGAGGCGGATGCTGCGGCGGGAGCTGTGGCTGCAACTAGCGACACGCTGACCCGGAGAGCCGCGCTCGAGGCGTATGCCGCCGAGACCTCGGTCTGCGTACGCTGCCGACTCGCCGAAGGGCGCACGCAGGTCGTCTTCGGCGTCGGCGACCCCGATGCCGACCTCATGTTCGTCGGCGAGGCTCCCGGCTTTCACGAGGACCAGCAGGGACTCCCGTTCGTCGGCCAGGCGGGAAAGCTCCTCGACCAGCTGCTCTCCGGAATCGGCCTCAGTCGGGACATGGTCTTTGTGGCCAATGTCCTGAAGTGCCGACCACCCGGCAACCGCGACCCGATGCCGGACGAGATCGAGGCCTGCGAGCGCCATCTCTTCCGCCAGGTCGAGTTGATCCAGCCGAAGCTCGTAGCGACGCTCGGCAACTTCGCGACGAAGCTGCTCTCCGGCAAGCAACTCGGGATCACGCGCGTGCACGGGCAGGAGCAGGAAGTGACGCTCGGCGGCCGCCGCGTCCTGCTGTACCCGATCTACCACCCCGCGGCCGCGCTGTACACACCGGCGATGCTGAAGGTCCTCGAGGAGGACTTCCGCCGGATCCCGGAGCTTCTCGGGCGCGCTTCCGAGCCCGAGCCTGAGGCGCCGCAGCTCCTCGCGGAGCCCGCCGTCCAGCTCGGCCTCTTCTAGAGTCGGGACTATGGAGCTCGCGTCCTCCTCCCCCGGGGAGACCGAGCGCATCGCCGCGCTCCTCGCGGCCGAGCTACGGCCGGGAGACGTCGTCACCGTCGCCGGCGAGCTCGGCTCGGGCAAGACGACGTTCGTGCGCGGCGCGTGCCGAGCGCTCGGCGTAGAGGGGGCTGTGACGAGCCCGACCTTCACGATCGGCCACCGGCACCGTGGAGAGGTGGAGGTTTCGCACCTCGACTTGTATCGCTTCGACAGCGTCTCGCCCGCGGAGTGGGGGGATCTCGAGCCGTACTTCGACGGTGCGGTGTGCTTCGTCGAGTGGCCGGAGGCGGCGGGCGATGCGCTCCCGCCTGTGCGCGTCTGCGTTCGTCTGCGGCACGCGGGCGACGACCGCAGGCTGCTCACCCTGGAAGCTGACGACGCGTCCCTGCTAGAACGGGTCTTCAGCAGTGCTGATCCTCGCGTTTGACACCGCCACCGGCGTGGAGACGAGCGCTCTCGTGCAGGACGGCGAGACGCTGGCCGAGCGCGCCGGCCGGCCCGGCCGGCTGCTCCAGTACGTCCACGAGCTGCTCATCGAAGCGGGCGCGGCGCCGCCCGAGCTCGGCGGAATCGCGGTCGGCACGGGGCCGGGCAGCTTCACCGGCATTCGAGTCGGCCTCGCCGCTGCGCGGGCGCTTGCGTTCGCGCTCGAGGTGCCGGTGGCCGGCGTCTCGACGCTCGACGTGCTCGCCGCCGGCGCTCCCGGAGCGCTGCCTGTGATCGACGCGCGGAGGCGCGAGGTCTTCACGCTCCTCGACGGACAGCCGGTCGCTTGTGCGCCGGCGGAGCTTGCGCTGAGCCCGGGAACGATCTGCGTCGGGGACGGCGCGGTCCGCTACCGGCCGGTCCTCGAGGGCGCGGGCGCGGAGGTCCCGCCCGACGAAAGCGAGCTGCACGTCCCGCGCGCGAGCCTCCACGCCCGGCTCGCGCGCGACTTTGGCCCTGCGGAGGAGGTCGAGCCGATCTACGTCCGGGCGCCGGATGCGGACAGGACGCTCGCATGATCGAGCTCCGCAAGCTCAAGCTCCGCGACCTGAGCGCGATCGAGCAGATCGAGCGCAGCTCGTACCCCACGCCTTGGTCACGTTCGATGTTCGCCAGCGAGCTCGCGAAGCCCTCGTCGATCTGCCTGGGAGCGATCGACTCGGACGCGGAGCGGCTCGTCGGGTACCTGATCATCTCCCGCTACGTCGACGCCTGGCACGTGATGAACATCGCGATCGCCGATGAGTTCCGTCGGCGCGGCATCGCCACGCGTCTCATGGAGCGCCTCTTCGACCTGACCGCCCCCGACGGCCGGCGGGGTTACACGCTCGAGGTGCGTATCTCGAACGAGGCCGCGATCCGCCTCTACGAACAGGTCGGGTTCAAGGCGCGCGGGGTGCGCCGCGGCTACTACACCGACAATCGCGAGGACGCCTTGATCATGTGGAAGGACCCCGTCAGGGAGCCGGCGAGCGCTTGATCCTGGCGCTCGAGACGTCGTGTGACGAGACCGCGGCCGCGCTCGTCACCGAGGACGGCCGCATCCTGGCGAACGTCGTCTCGTCGCAGGCGGAGCTGCACGCTCGCTATGGCGGCGTCGTCCCGGAGGTCGCCTCGCGACGTCACCTCGAGCTCGTCACACCCGTCCTGCGCGAGGCGCTCGCCCAGGCCGGCGCGTCGCTGGACGACGTCGAGCGCGTCGCGGTCACCCGCGGGCCGGGGCTGATCGGCGCGCTCCTCGTCGGCCTCTCTGCGGCGAAGTCGCTCGCCTGGGCGTGCCACCTGTCGCTCGTCCCGGTAGACCATCTGCACGGGCACGTTGCCTCGCTCTTCCTCCAACCGGACCCGGTCGAGCCGCCGTTCCTCTGCCTGCTTGCGAGCGGCGGACACACGCTACTCCTCGACGTCCCGGAGCACGGTCGCTTCCGTGTCCGCGGGACGACGCTCGACGATGCTGCCGGCGAGGCCTTCGACAAGGGCGCGCGCCTCCTCGGGCTCGGCTATCCCGGCGGCGCCGAGATCGACCTCCTCGCGCGGGAGGGCGATCCCGACGCGTTCGACTTCCCCGTCGCCCGGGTGCCCGGCTTCGACTTCTCGTTCTCCGGACTGAAGACCGCGCTGCTGTACAAGGTTCGGGAGCTCGGCCCCGCTGAGCTCGAGCGCCTGCGGCCCGACCTCGCGGCCTCCTACCAGCGCGCGATCGTCCGCGCTCTCGTCGAGCGCACCCAGGCGGCGGCCGAGCAGACCGGGGCCGAGCGGATCGCCGTAGTCGGCGGCGTCGCCGCGAACTCCGAGCTGCGCGAGGCGCTACCCGGGGCGGCGCTCGCCCCGCTTGAGCTGTGCACCGACAACGCGGCGATGATCGCCTCGGCCGCGCGATACGTCCAGGAGATCCCCTTCCCCCGTTATCTTGCTCTCGATGCGTATGCGTCTTCGGCGGCGTGAGGCCCCGCAGCTCAGCCTGCTTGCAGGCGTCGCGGTCGGGGCGACCCTGCTCTCCGTGGCCGCCGGAGCGGGTGGCGCGAGACACGACGCCGTCCGCGTTGCCGCCTCGGCCTGGCGCGGCCTCGTGGGCGCGCCACGCGAGCAGGTAGCCGTCGGCCAGCGCGTCATCGTCGTCCTGAAGAGCCCGTCGCTCGCCGACCGCGTGGCGACCGCGGGCGGAAGGGCGACCGAGGCGCAGGAGCGGCGCTGGACAGCGGCGGCCCTGGCCGCCGACAACCTCCTGATTGCGCGGCTCGCGCAGCAGGGCGTGAGCGTCCGTGCGGAGTACCGGTACGCCCGCGTCCTGACCGGCTTCTCGGCCCCCCTCGACCCTCGCGCGCTTGCCCTCGTCGAGCGCGCGCCGGAGGTCGCCGGTGTCTATCCCGTCCGGATCGCCTACCCGGCGTCGCTCTCCTCGACCCTGATCGAGCGCGGTGGGATTGCCGCCGGGGCAGGTAACCGGCCGAACGTCGTCCTGCCCGGCCAGGACGGCCGCGGCCTCACGATCGCCCTCCTCGACACGGGTGTCGACGCGGCCCATCCCTATCTGCTCGGCCGGGTCGGAGAAGGTCGGGACGTCGTCGACGGAGACGACGACGCGGGCGCCGCGGCGAGCCCCGACGACTCCACCCGGCTCGAGCGGCACGGCACCCAGCTCGCCGGCCTGCTCGTCGGCTCGGGGGGACCGGCCGGGTTGAACGGCATCGCCCGTGGGGCAACAGTGCTGCCGATCCGCGTGGCGGGCTGGCAGCGCGAGGCGAGTGGGCGCTGGGCCGTCTTCGGCCGCAGCGACCAGCTGGTCGCAGGCCTCGAGCGCGCGGTCGACCCCAACGGGGACGGCATCGCGCTCGACGGAGCGAAGGTCGCGCTCGTCGGCGTCGCCGAGCCGTTCGCCGCCTTCGAGGACAGCCCCTCGGCCCGCGCCGTCGCCGGCGCGCTGCGGCTCGACACGCTCGTCGTTGCGCCGGCCGGGAACGACAGTGTGGCCGGGCCCGGCTACGGGAGCATCGCCGGGCCGGGCGGCTCGCGCGCCGCGCTGACGGTCGGCGCGACCGACGTGCGCGAGTCGACCGCGAGCGTGCGCGTCGTCCTGCGGACCGGGCTGGCCGTTCCCTTCGACCGCCGCGTGCCGCTTGCAGGCGCGGTCGCTCCGGAGAGAGACCTCACCGCCCGCCTCGCCGCACCGCGCCTCGGTCGGAATGCGGACGCTCAAGGCTCGCCGCGGGCGCCGGCCCTGATCGAGTTCTTCGACGACCGCGGCTTCAGCCTGGTCGCCGGCCGGGCGGCGCTCGTCCCGGCCGGGGCCGATCCGGGCTATGCAGCCGAGCAGGCGGTGAGAGCGGGAGCGGTGGCCGTCGTCCTCTACGGGGACACGCTGCCCGGCGGCGGCATCGGGCTGGACGACGGAGTGACGGTGCCGGTTGTCAGCATCCCGGGCTGGGCCGGACGCGCCGCGCTCGCGGCTCTGGGCGCTCGCCGGCGGCCGGTCGTCTCGATCGAGACGGCGAAGGCCGAGGCGAACCGATATGGGGGACGGGTTGCGCCCTTCTCCTCTCGCGGCCTCGCGTTCGACGGGTTCGTGAAGCCCGACCTGGTCGCGCCCGGGGTCGCCCTACTGACCGCGGACGCCGGTCGCGCGGAGGACGGGTCGGCGCGGTACTCGAGCATCAGCGGATCGAGTGCGGCAGCCGCGGTCGTCGCCGGCGCCGCGGCGCTGCTCGCCCAGACTCGCCCCGAGCTCAACGCCCCTGCGCTGAAAGGGGTTCTCGCCGGGACGGCCAGGCCGATCTCCGGAGACTCGGTCGCTGCTCAGGGCACCGGCCTCCTCGACGTCGGCTCTGCGCTCGCTGCGCAAGTCGCCGTCCTGCCGACGACGCTCGGCTTCGGTCGCGCCACCGGCCAGGGCTGGCGGGCAACGCGCAAGCTTGTCCTGCTCAACCTCTCCGACCGCCGGCTGCACGTCGACATCACGGCGGACGAGCACGTCATCACCCTCAGCTCGAGCCGGGTCCTGATCCCGCCTGGCGGGATCGGGCATCTGTGGCTGACGGCTCGCGCGTTCGAGCTCGGACGGACGGCGATCGGAGGGGAGCTCGTGCTGAAGACGGACGGCGGAGGGCAGGTGCGCGTGCCCTGGCTCGTCGCTTTCACGCCGCTTCGGCACGGGCTGCTCGAGGCCGTCGAGCTCTCGACCCACGCATTCGAGCCTTCTGACAGCGCGCCGGCAGTGCTCTCGTTCCAGGCCGGCCGGATTCTCGAAGGCGGGCAGGTCGAGCCGGTCGCGCGGCTCGACCTCGAGCTCCGGCGCGCCAACGGCGAGCGACTCGGCGCGCTGGCGCGGCTCCGCGATCTCCTCCCGGGCCTCTACTCGTTCGGGCTGACCGGCCGCGACGCAGAAGGGGACACGCTCGAAGCCGGCCGCTACCGGCTCCGGCTGACGGCCTACCCGACGGAGAAGGGCCCGCCGAGCCGGGCCTCGATCAACTTCACCATCCGCTGATTTTGCGCGGCGTATACTCCGCCCGCCTGATTTCCCTCTGTTTGCAGCGAAAACAAGGAGCGACATCGTGAGCACCGTCGAGGCCCCTGTCTCTCACCTCCACGAGAACCCGTTCGCTCTCGCACAGGAGCAGCTGCGCCGGGTCGCGGACGCTTTCAAGATCGACCCGAACTTGATCGAGGTCCTGAAGCAGTGCAAGAAGGCTCTCGTCGTGTCGATCCCCGTGGTCATGGACGACGGCAACGTCCAAGCTTTCGAGGGCTACCGGGTGACGCACAACATCGCCAGGGGACCGTCGAAGGGCGGCATCCGGTACCACCCGGACGTCACGCTCGACGAGGTGAAGGCGCTGGCGATGTGGATGACGTGGAAGTGCGCGCTCATGAACATCCCGTTCGGCGGCGCGAAGGGGGGCGTCGCCTGCGACCCGAAGAAGCTCTCCCGCGGCGAGCTCCAGAAGATGACGCGCCGCTACACGTCGGAGATCATCAACGAGATCGGGCCCGAGAAGGACATACCGGCTCCCGACGTCGGCACTGACGGGTCGGTCATGGCCTGGATCTTCGACACGTACTCGATGAACAAGGGGCACTCGGTGCTCGGCGTCGTCACGGGCAAGCCGCTCAACGTGGGCGGATCGCTCGGCCGGCTCGAGGCGACCGCGCGCGGCTGCCTCTATTGCATCCGCGAAGCGGCCCGTAAGCGGGACCTGGCGATCGGCGGGCTGAGCGCGGCCGTCCAGGGCTTCGGCAATGTCGGCAGCTTCCTCGCGAAGTTCCTCGCCGCCGAGGGGGTGAGGGTGATCGCGGTCTCGGATTCGACGAGCGGCGTGCATAACCCGGAGGGCATCGACGTCGACACGGCCCTGGCTCACAAGCAGGAGACCGGCTCGCTCGCCGGGCTGCACGGCGCCGAGTCGATCTCGAACGAGGAGCTGCTCCTCCTGGACTGCGACGTCCTCGCCCCGTGCGCCCTCGAGCAGGTCATTACCGCCGACAACGCCGACAAGGTGAAGGCGAGGATCGTGTGCGAGGGGGCGAACGGCCCGACGACCCCGACCGCCGACGAGATCCTCGAGGAGCGCGGCGTGCTCGTCCTCCCCGACGTGCTCGCGAACGCGGGCGGCGTCGTCGTCTCCTACTTCGAATGGGTGCAGGGCCTCCAGGAGTACTTCTGGAAGGAGGACGAGGTGAACGCGCGGCTGAACGACATCTGCACCCGCGCGTTCAACGAGACGTGGGCTGTGCACGAGGGCCGCGCGACGAGCATGCGGATGGCGGCCTATGGCCTTGCCGTGCAGCGGGTCGCCGAGGCGACTACGACGCGCGGCCTCTACCCATAGCCCGCGTCGTTCTCTACGGCGCCGAGGGATGCCACCTCTGCGAGCGGGCGCGGGACACGATCTCCGCCCTCCGCGACGAGCTCGGCTTCCAACTGGAGGAGGTCGACATCGCCGCCGACCCCGAGCTCGAGGCTCGCTACCGAGAGCTGATCCCGGTCGTGGAGATCGACGGCGAGCAGGCCTTCACCTACTTCGTGCAGCCCGAAGCCCTGCGCCGGAAGCTGGATCGCGGATAAGCGTCGGCGGGCGGAGCCGGGCTTTGCCCGAGCGCAGCCCACGTCACGTCGGCCCGCGCGCACTGTAAAGAAAGGGGCTCACGGGGGAAACATGGTTTCCCCCGTGCTTTGGCGAGCAGGCCTTCACCTACTTCGTGCAGCCCGAAGCCCTGCGCCGGAAGCTGGATCGCGGATAAGCGTCGGCGGGCGGAGCCGGGCTTCGCCCTCGCACAAGCTGGCCCCTGACGGGCGACTTTGTGACCCGCCGACGCACGGCGCGAGCGGCGCTGTCAGAATCCTTGTGTGGTGTTACAAACACCGACCCAGGGACCGCCCGCCGATCGTCTCACCGTCGGCGTCGCAGCCCGGCTCAGCCGCTATCTCCAGGTCCTCACGCAGGCGAGGAAGATGGGGAAGGAGCGGATCTCGTCGCAGGAGATCTCGGACTACACGAACATCAACGCGACCCAGATCCGCCGCGACCTCTCCGCCTTCGGCAAGTTCGGCAAACGCGGGGTCGGCTACAACATCGACAGCCTGCTCGGCGAGATCCGCAAGATCCTGCGCACGCAAGGCCAGCACAACATCGTCCTGGTCGGGGCGGGTCGGCTGGGCGAGGCGATCGCAAGCTCACCGATCTTCGCCGAGCACGGGATCAACATCGCCGCGGTCGTCGACACGGACCCCGAGAAGGTGGGGCGGCCGGTCGGCCGCGTCGAGGTCAGCGCTTACAGCGAGCTGAGGGAGATCGTCCGCGAGAAGAACATCATCGTCGGCGTCCTCGCAGTCCCCGCGACAAGCGCACAGGTGGCGGCGGACGATCTCATCGACTCGGGCCTGAAGATCATCTTCAACTACTCCGAGGCGCTGCTCGACGTCCCTTCGGACGTGGCCGTTCACACGTCGAATCCGGCCGTCGACCTGCTCTACGCGCTCTATTTCCACCTCACATAGGCTGGACCTTGGGCAGCAGCTCAACGGGGGTGACCGGCTCCGACGGGCGGCGGCGCACGGCGCGCACGCTCGGCACGGCCACGATCGCGAGGTTCGAGCCGATCAGGATTCCGGCCGCCAGGAGAAGAGTCGCGTCGATCCCGAGCCAGCCTGCCGTCGGCCCTGAGAGCGCGAAGCCGACCGGCGCGAAGATGAGCGAGCCCATCCAGTCGTAGGCGCTGACGCGCGAGATCGCCTGGCGCGGCACGTGCTGCTGGAGCGCTGTCACCCAGAGCGTGGTGGAGATCGTCAGCGACGTCATGGCGAGCGCGGCCCCGACCGCCACCACCGCGGCCGGCGCAGGGGGCACGAGCAGCAGGGGCTCGAGTGCGCACGCGCTGATGATCAGGTAGGCGAAGACGAGCGGCCGGCCCGGGTGGACGCGTAGGCCCAGGGCGCTGCCGGCGACCGCGCCGACGGAGGCCCCGGCCATGATCAGCCCCCACGCCTTCGCGCCGCCGAGGTCGCGCTGGCAGACCAGTGGGCCGAGCACGAAGAAGCTCGCGAAGGCGACATTGAAGACCGAGAAGTAGGCGATGCTCGTCCAGAGCCAGGTCCGCGCGGTCAGCTCCCGCCAGCCCGCGGCGAGATCGGCGAGGAAGCGCCGGCTCTCGCGGGGCTCTTCGTCGCGGACAGTCGGTAGTCGCGCCAGGAACGAAGCGCTCGCCGCGAAGCTGACCGCGTCGATCGCGTACACCCAGCCTGCGCCGAAGGCGCCGACGAGGAGGCCCGAGATCGCCGGGCCCGCGATGCCGAGAGCGTTGCGCGAGAGCACCATCAGCGCGTTCGCCTGCTGGAGGCGCGCGGCCGAGACCGTGTCGGGGACGAGCCCTGTCGAAGCGGGGACGAAGAACGCGGCCGCACCGCCGTGCACTGCTGCCAGGACGGCCAGGTGCCAGACCTGGGCGTGGCCGGTTAGCAGAAGCACGGCGCCGAGGCTCTGACTCGCTCCCCGAACGAGGTCGGACGTGAGCATCACCCACTGGCGAGGCAGGCGATCGGCCCAGACGCCTCCGACGAGCATCAGTGTCGCGCGCGTGAAGAGCTGCGCGGCAAGGACGATCCCGATCTCGCTTGCCGAGCCCGAGATCTCGATCACCGCGAAGACGATCGCCACCGGCACCATCACGTCTCCCACGGAGGAGCAGGCTTGTGCCGTCCAGAGGAGGCGGAAGCGGGGTTCCTGGAGGGCGCCGAGCCGGTCCCGGACACTGATCACGGTCGCCCGGAACCCTAGATCCTCTCCCCGGCCGCAGACGAAGCCGGCCCGAGCGGACATGTCTGGTGCCAGGCACCAGACATGTCCTCGGACGGTTCGGTCGCGATCTGGTGAAGATTCGAGCGGTGAAGATCCTCTTCTGGCACGGGTATCTGCTCGGAGGCACCGGCTCGAACGTGTACACCCGCGCGCTCGCGCGCGAGTGGAGCCGGGCTGGACACGAGGTCGTCGTCTTCAGCCAGGAGCGGCACCCGGAGCTGTACGACCTGGGCGGCGCGGAGATCGTCCGGCCCGACATCGGGGGCCTGCTTCCGGTCTTCGTCCTCGACCGCTACGAGGGCCTCGAGGCGCGCCGCCTACCGGAGCTGAGCGCCGGCGAGTGGAAGCGCTACATCGAGGCGAATGCCGCGGCCTTGCGCGAACGACTGCCCGCCGACCTCGTCTTCGCAAACCATGTCCTCCCCGGCGGGGCCGTCGGAGCGGCGAGCGCAGCCCGCTTCGCGGTGAAGGCGCACGGCTCCGAGCTCGAGTACGCGATGCGCGGCAACCCGGAGCTCTCGGCGTGGGGGAGGGAGGCGCTCGTCGGCGCCGAGGCCGTCTTCGTCGGCTCGGAGCACATCCGCGAGGTGCTCGAGGAGGTCGTGGGACACGTCGAGCGCGTCCACGTCGTCCCGCCGGGGGTGGACGTCGAGCGGTTCGTCCTCCGGCCGCGCGCCGAGGCGCTCCGCCGGCTCGTCGCCGAGTGCCGCTCCGACCCGCCGAACCCCGGCAATCTCAACGAGCGGCTCCCGGACGAGGGGAACGCCGAGCGGCTCGAGGCCTTCCTCGCGGCGGACGAGCCGACGGTCCTCTACTTCGGCAAGCTCCTCTACAACAAGGGCGTCCACGTCCTACTCGAGGCGCTGCGCCACGTGGACGCGCGGGCGGTGATCGTCGGCTTCGGCGACTACCGGGCCGAGCTGGAGCACATGGCGCCGGAACGCACGCTCTTCACTGGGCCGCTCGAACATCGTCATCTCTCCTACCTCGTCCCGCTCGGCGACGTGACCGTCGTGCCGTCGATCTTCCCCGAGGCGTTCGGGATGGTCGCCGCGGAGGCGGCCGCAGGCGGCTCGCTGCCGCTCGTGGCCAACCACTCCGGCCTGGCTGAGATCGCCGCCGGGCTCGCCGCGGAGTACCCGCAGCCCTACCGCGACCTCACGAGCTTCACGACCGGCGGCGCCGCCGAGCTGGCGGCGAAGCTTCGCCGACTGCTGGCCCTCGACCCCGCCGAGCGCAGCAAGCTCGCCGTCGCAGCGCGGCGCGCCGTGGTGGCCCGCTGGGGCTGGGCGAGCGTCGCGGAACGGCTCCTCGAGCCCTTCAACTAGTCTCTCGGCGTGGGCGAGGAGCCGCCGCTGAGCGCCGACGAGCAGCTCCGTCTCGCGCGCGAGCACTACGAGTCGACCCGCGACTTCACCGTTGCGGTCGAGGAGGAGTTCGCCATCCTCGACCCGGAGACGCTCTCGCTCACGAACCGCTTCGAGGAGCTGAAGGCCGCTGCCGAAGGGACGGAGCTCGAGCCCCACCTCGTTGGTGAGCTGATCGCCTCCGAGGTCGAGGTGCGGACCGGCTCCTGCGAGAGCTTCGCCGACGTCGTCTCGCGCCTGCCGGAGCGCCGGGCGCAGGTGAGGGCGCTCGCGGACAAGCTCGGGGTCACTCTCGGCGCGACCGGGATGCATCCGTGGAGCCCCTGGCAGGAGCAGCGCATCATCGACACGCCGCACTACCGGCTGCGCGACGAGCTGCTCCGCTACGTCGTCTGGCGGAACAACACCTTCGGCCTGCACGTGCACGTCGCTATCCGCGGCGCCGACCGTGCCGTGCGCGTCTGCGACGCGCTCCGCGCATATCTGCCCGAGCTGCTCGCGCTCTCGGCGAGCTCCCCGTTCGTCGAGAACGTCAATACGGGCCTGCACTCGGCGCGCACCCAGATCTTCACCCGCTTCTTCCCTCGCTGCGGAGTGCCGGACGTGTACGGGGACTGGCGCACGTTCGAGGAGTACGTGCGCTTCCTCTTCGACACCGGCTCGATCAGCGAGCACACGGAGATGTGGTGGAGCGTGCGCCCGCACCTCGCGTTTCCGACGGCCGAGATCCGCATCTGCGACGCACAGCCGCTCCAGGACGAGGCGATCTCGCTTGCGGCGCTCGCCTACGCGCTCACGGCCCGGCTCGCCCGCGCAATCGACGAACGGGAGCCGGTGCTCCTGCCTCCCAACCGCCTGATCGAGGAGAACTTCTGGCGTGCGATTCGCTGGGGGCTTTCCGGGGAGCTGATTGACCTTCGGACGCTCGAGGTGCGGCCGGCCCGCGCCGCGATCGAGGAGCTGATCGAGTGGGTTCAGCCGGTCGCGGAGGAGCTCGGCGCCGCCGAGTACCTCGCCGTGCCGGCCGCGAACGCCGCCGAGCGCCAGATCGCGCGCTTCGAGGAGGGGGCGACGCTCGAGGAGATCTACGCCGAGCAGGTGCGATCGAAGGAGGCGGCGGTCGGTGGCTGAGGAGGAGCAAGAGCCGAAAGAGATCACGCCTGAGGAGCTGCTGGAGCAAATCAGGCAAATGAAGGTCTCGGACCTGCTCCTGTCGACGATCACGACAGTCGCCCAGCTCGCTTACGCGAAGCTCGAGCCCGGGGCGCGAGACCTCGAGGAGGCGAAGCTCGCGATCGAGGCGCTGCGCGTGCTCATGCCCGTCCTCGAGGGCTCCGTTCCCGAGGAGGTCGTGCGCGACTTCAACCAGCTGACCGTGGACCTTCAGCTCGCGTTCGCGCAGGCGGTCGGCGAGCGAGAGGGGGCGAAGGAAGAGCCGAGTGCCGGAAGCTGAGATCGGCGTCTTCGGCGGCTCTGGGTTCTATTCGTTCCTGGCGGACGTCGAGGAGGTCGAGCTCGAGACGCCGTACGGCAAGCCGTCGGCGCCGCTCGCGATCGGCGAGGTCGGCGGCAAGAAGGTCGCGTTCCTTCCCCGGCACGGCCGGGAGCACGAGCTGCCGCCGCACCGGATTCCGTACCGCGCAAACGTCTGGGCGATGCGCGAGGTCGGAGCCCGCCGGCTCATCGGCCCGAACGCGTCTGGCGCGCTGACGCGCGAGCTCGAGCTCGGCGAGTTCGTGGTCTGCGACCAGTTCGTCGACCGCACGCGCGGGCGCGAGGACACCTTCTACGACGGGCCGGAGACGACGCACGTCTCGGCCGCGGACCCGTACTGCCCCGACCTGCGGCGCGTGCTCCTCGAGACCGCGGCCGAGCTTGACATCAAGGCCCGCGACGGGGGAACCGTCGTCGCCGTCCAGGGGCCGCGCTTCTCGACCCGCGCCGAGTCGCGCTGGTTCCAGGAGATGGGGTGGGAGGTGATCAACATGACCGCCTACCCCGAGGGCCACCTCGCGCGCGAGCTCGAGCTCTGCTACGCGAACGTCTCGATGGTCACCGACTATGACGTCGGCGTCGAGGGGGAGGAGGCCGTCTCGCACCAGGCGGTCGTGCGCGTCTTCGAGGAGAACAACGAGAAGCTGCGCGATCTCCTCTTCGCCGCGATCCCGAAGATCGGCCCCCAGCCCCGGGACGTCTGCGCGACCGCCCTTCGCGGAGCCCGCGTCTAGCTGGTCACATGTGCGCCCAGATGACGGCGGCGACCGGGACGGCTGCTGCCAGGCCGATCCCGAGGACGATCAGGCCGACCGTGTGCGATCCGCCGCCGTCTGTGCCGCCGCCGGCGGCTGGTGAAACGCGGGGGGCCGCGACCGTCCGGTAGACGTACGTTGCCGAGCTCGGGCCCGTCGGGTCGGGGCTGGCGAGGAACATGTCGTACTGGCGCTTGCGCGCGTAGGTCAGCTCGAGCGGGATCGCTCGCGCGAGCAGGCGGCGCGGGCTTGCAAGGGCGCCCCGGCGCACTGCGTTCACCCAACTCTTGGCCCCGCGCGGGGGGACCGAGTCTGGGACACCCGCGGTCGTCACGCGTAGCTCGACCTCCGGCGCCGACGCGCTCACCGCCCGCCCGTGGAGATCGAGCCGGAGCTGAGTCCGCCGAAGCCCGTCGAGGAGACCTGAGATCCGGACGAAGCCGTCACGGGCGCCGGCGATCTGGGCGGTGCTCGGGCCGAACCTCAACGAGCCTTCCACGCGCAGAGGCGCGGCAACGCGCTGCTGTACAGGAGTGGGGGGCCCGCGCAGACCGATGTTGAGACCCTCGGCGAAGACATCGCGGCGGATTGCGTCCCGAATCCGGTCGAGTACCTGCGCGAGGCTGAACGGCTCCGGCTCGGCCGTGAAGGAGCGGACCACAACGCCCGTGACGTTCGTGACCGTCAGCGTGACGCGGAGGTCTCCACTTCGTCTTTCCCCGGGCTCGAGCGGCCTGCCGCCAACAGTCGTTTCGATTCGGAGCCGCAGCGGAAGCGAGCCTGCGCTCTCGGCGACGCGGAGATCCGCCCAGGCGGCGAGGACGCGGCGGCCGGGCGAGAATCCCTGCCAGAGAATCTGATTCTCGCGCTGCCCCGGGGTCGATTCCGTGCCCGGCCCGGGTGTCACGGATCGAACCGGGGCGGGCACGACGAAGACGTAGTCACCGAGCCGATTGACGACGATCCGCTGAAGGACGCGCACCGAGTGCGGTGTGCCCTCGCCGTCGACTCCGACGACGATCCGCTCGCGAGTCGCCAGCCGGTGCAGGAAGAGAGGCGACAGCGGCAGCACACCCGAGGTCGCGGGGGCGAGCGGGGGCGTCCGCGGCAGGACCGTCGGCGGCCAGGGCAGCGGGACGACTCGCTGGGCCGAGGCGCAGGGTGCTCCGAGTGCGAACGCGCAGCCCGCGAGAGTCGCGGCGAATACGCGCCTACCTACGACGGTCGTATCGTGATCGAGACGTCTGTCCGGTCCTCGCACGTCTGAACGAGCTTCACCTGGCCGGATACGTCTCCGCCGGCGAAGTTGACCTCGGCATCGACTTCTTCCTGTTCTTCCTTCGTCACCGAATAGTCGGTTCCGTCGAACGCGTCCTTGTACCCCTCGAACGCTTCGTCGATCTCTCCGTCCCAGTAACCGCGCACGATGCGCGACGGCCCGGCCTGCTCCTCGCCCGTGTACGTCACTTCGGACGGCGAGGGGAACCCCGGAGCCAGCGTCGGGTCGCTCGCAAGCGCTGCCGGCGCGGCCCCGCACGGCTTCGCCGCCTCCGCGCGCTCCTTCTTGTCCTTCTCGCCGCCACAGGCGACGAGGAACCCACCGGCCAGCACCAGTACAGCGAGTCGTGAGGTCACCCGAGCCCCTTTCGTTCGCGCGGCCTCAACGCCGCTGCTCGATGACGGTGAGCGTCGATGATAGAGGGTCGTCTTTCACGGGCGCATATGTCATTCCTTCGAAACGGGCGAAGTAGACGTCATCGTCGACGACGCCCTCGTGATTGCGCTCGTTGAAGCCGCGCTGGTCTCCGTTGGCACCCCCGACCGAGACCTGGTTGAGCGCCGCGAGGATCTTCTCTCCGTCGCTCACCCTGTCGGCGCGCTCAATCGCCGCGGCCAGGACGTTGACGCAGTCGTATGAGTACATCGCGTAGTCCGGAGGCTGGATCACCTGGGCGCCGTCCGGAGTTCGGACGCCGACGGCCTGGACTCCGAAGTTGCCCTCGTACTGACGCTGGAAAGAGAGGAACGGAGCCGCGCCGACCTCGGCTGTCGGCCGGCCGGTGGCGAAGGTGAGGCCGTCGACCCAGTCCGGATGATTCGCGAGCTGCTGGCGGACGAGAGGGTCCTCTCCCGCGGCCGGCGTGTACACGGGGACGCTCCAGCCGGAGCCACGCGCGGCCGCGATGACGCCGGCGATCGTCGCCGGCTCGGCCCAGACGATGAGCGCCGTCGCGTCTGCGCGCCGCGCGCGGAGAACCTCCGGTGCCAGGTCCGGCGCCCCGGAGGGAACGGTCAGCCTGGTGGCGACGGACTCGGAGTTGCGCGCGAAGGCTTCCCTCAGCGCCTTCAGGCCTTCCTGCCCGTACGCCGAGTCGTCCACGATGAGAGCGATCCGCAATCTCTTCGGGATCAGGTATTCGGCGAGCCGGAAGGCCACCCCGTGATCGGTTGGAGCGATGCGGAAGACGTTCGGGCGCCCGACGGGATCGACCAGGCCGTCGCCGCCCTGATACGTGATGCAGATCGGAACGTTTGCGTCGTTCGCGATCCGCCAGGAGGCGTTGATGCCGGTGCCTTCGTCGATGATCGCAACCGCTCCGTCGGCCACTGCGCGGCGGACGTTCGCGACCGCGGTACGTGCGGAGAGGCCCGAGTCGTACCGCTTGATCCTGAAGCGGACCTTGCCCGGACCTGTCTCGAGCCCTTTCGCGGCAAGCTCGGCCCCGTTCGCGATCGTGTCGCCGACGTACGGCGTGTTCCAGAACGGGGCGTTGACCGCAATCAGGAGCGTCTTGCCGGAGTCGCCGCCGCACCCCGAAGCGAGGCTCCAGACCGCGAGAATCGCTGCGACCCGTCTCAAGGTTCGCAAGGCTATAAGCGCTGGCGCCCGAGATAGGCCGCCTGCACGGCCTCGTCCGCGGCGACCTCGGCTACCGACCCCGCGGCGATTCGGCGACCCGCCTCGAGGACCGTCACCTCGTCCGCGACGCTGCGGACGAACCGGAGATTGTGCTCGATGACGAGGAGAGCCAGGCCGTTCTGCCGCAGCTCGTCCAGGACGTTGGCGAGGCGCTCGAGCTCGACCGGAGCCGCGCCGGCCGCGGGCTCGTCGAGCAGGAGGACACGGGGCTCGGTGGCGAGAGCCGCTGCGAGCATGAGCAGGCGCTGGCCGTGCGCGGGAAGCTCCACAGCCGGGCGGTCTCGGTCGTTTCCGAGACCGACGAGCTCGAGCGCGGCCAGCGCCTTCCGGCGCGTCGACACCATCTCCGCTCTCGCTTTCGGCGTCGCGAGGAGCGTCCGCAGTGCGCCGCCGAAGCGGCGCCGAAGGCCTGCGCCTACCAGGGTGTTCTCGAGCACCGTCAGGTCGGCAAAGATCGCACTCGTCTGGTGGGTGCCCACGATCCCATGGAGCGCGCGGGCCCGGACGGACATGCCGTCGAGCAGCTGCCGCCCGAGAGCGATCGATCCGGAGTCGGGCGGAACGACGCCGACCAGGAGCCTGAGCGCAGTGGTCTTCCCCGAGCCGTTCGGCCCGATCAACGCGTGGATCGATCCGGGACTGACCTCGAGATCGACAGCGTCGACCGCCACAAGGCTCTCGAACCGCTTCGACAGGCCTCGGGCCGTGAGCGCCCGCGAGCTCTGGACCCTGCCGAGTGTTTCCGCTCGGGGTTGCGGGCGGACTTGGGCAGGGGCGGGGCGGAAGCGACGCCACCATGCCTGTGCCGAAGGCAGGAGCCCCGCGCCGCCCAGGGCGAGCACGAGCAGGAGGCCGTAGCCGGTCAGCATCATCTCGAGGCGCCCCGGTGGGAGCCCGCGCACCGCGTTGATCTGCTCGGCCGCGTGCGAGAACGCGGAGATGACGAGGAGACCGGCGACCGGCCCGAGCGGGGTTCGCGCTCCACCCAGAATGACGGCGACGAAGAGCTTGAACGAGAGCAGCGGGCCGTAGCCCGAAGGGTCGGCGATCTGCGCGAGCTCGACCCCGAGCGCGCCGGCGAGGGCGGCGACTGCGGCAGACACGGTGAATGCGCCGAGCCGGAGGCGCGCGACGGGCACGCCCAGCCCGAGCGCGGCGGCAGGTTGCCGGCGTGCGGCCGAGAGGGCCAGCCCCGGACCGCGAGGCGCGACGATCGCGAAGACGAGGATTGCGAGCGCGAGGAGGGCGACGCCGACCTCGTAGTGGACGGTCGGGGTCAGCCGCAGGCCGAGCACGCTCGCCTCCGGCAGGACGAGGCCCTGGGCTCCGCCCGAGATGCCCGGAAACGAACTCAGGACCAGAACGACGATCCAGCTCAGGATCCAGGTGCTGACCGCAACGAACGCCCCACGCAGGCGGCCGACCGCCAGGCCGGTGAGCGCCCCGGCAGCCGCTCCGGCAAGAACGGCCAGCAAGATCGCCGGGAGGAGCGGCCAGCCTCCCTTCGCGCGCAAGATCGCCTCCGCAAAGGCGCCGATACCGAGGAAAGCCCCCTGCCCGAGCGACGGAATCCCGGCGAGCCCGACCGCATAGGCCAGACCGACCGCCGCGACGGCCAGGTACACGAAGCCCGCGAGGTCGGGCATCCGCCCGTTGAGCGGGAGAACAGCCGGAGCCAGCAGGGCCAGGGCAACGACGACGAGCGCGAGCGTCGCCCGCCGGCTCCAACCGGCCCGGGCGTCGCGAACGGCCGCCCCGAGCGCGGAGCGCGTCTGCTCGAGGACCGCCGAGCCCGCTCTCATGGGCGGCTGAAGCTGACGACTCCGTCCGAGCGAAGCGAGCGGTAGGCGATCAGAGCGAGCGCGAACGCGAGCGGGAGGATCTCGCCGTACTGCGGACCGAGCCCGAGACCTCCTATCCGCAGGTTGTCGATCGCCGCCTCAGCGAGACCGACGCCGAGACCGGCAGCGAATGCGCTCCACGGAGAGCCGAACCGAACGATCAGCGCCGCGACGAGGCCCTTCAGCCCGAGGAGCGTGCCGGTGTCGACGGCGAATGGGGCCGAGGGTGCGGCGGCGACCGCCGCAAGCGCAGCGAGCGCGCCCACGAGTCCGAAGGTGAGCGCCACGAGGGCCTCGACAGGAAGACCGACGAAGCGAGCTCCTTCGACGTCGGAGGCGATCGCCTGGAGGGCGCGGCCGTAGCGAGTCTGCTCGAGAGCCCACACGGCGAGCGCAGCAAGGAGAGCTGCGAGGGCGATGACGAAGAACGACCGAACCTGCACCGTTGCGCCTCCCAGGGAGACGAGCCCGTCGCCGCCGACCTTGTGGAACGGAATCGGGTCTGGGAAGACGTACGCGGGGCGAGTGAAGGTGGCGCCGATCATGCCGTGGATCGTGAACGCGATCGCCAGCGTCGCGGCGACCCAGCCGAGAATCGATCCACGGAGGAGATAGGGCTCGATGAAGAGCACATACGTGGTCGCTCCGACCAAGATGCAGACGAGAAGCCCCACGGCGAGTGCAAGCACGAATCGCCCGGGCGCCAGGCTCGTCTGGCTGATGGGTGACGTGCCCGCGGCGACGAGGAGCGTCGTGAAGACAGCCAGCGCGACCAGATCGCCGAACGCGAAGTAGACGATTCCGGTCAAGCGGTAGATGAGGGAATGGCCGACGGCGACGAGGCCGTAGACGCCCCCGGCGGCGAGGCCGGTGACGATCACCTGGACGACGAGGCTCACGGCCGGACACTAATGGTCCGTTCGAGCTATAGACGATCCTCGATCAAGTGTGCAACACTCTTTGCTGGATGAGGGGGGTTGCCAGGAAGGGGAGGGCCCGGCTCGTGCTGGCAATCGTCGGCGCGTCGATCGTCGGCGGCGTCGGGATTGCCCTCGCATCGTCGAGCTCGGTGGGCACGCGGCAATCACAACTCGACCGCTTTCAGCCTCGCGTCGCCGCCGGCACGCCGGCCGTGGGCGCGAGGGCCGCCGAGGCGTCAGCCGCGACGAGCGTCCAGACGCTTCAGCCGAGCTTGTCCCGTCCTCTCCGTGACATTCGCCCTGCCGCCTCGAGCACGGCCGTGCAGAAGCAGGCCGAGCTGGAGGTGCGGGGAGAGCAGCAGTTCAGGCCGGGCGCCCAGACTGGCAGCGCCGCCGTTCAGAGGCGCGCGCCGCGCGGAGAGATGCCGGCCCCGATCCTGACCTTCGAGGGTGTCGCGAATGCCGACAATCCCTTCCTGGTCACCCCGCCGGACAACGACGGCGACATCGGGCCGAACCACTACATGCAGTGGGTGAACATCTCGTTTGCGATCTACAACCGCAGCGGAACCCGCGTATACGGGCCTGCGACGGGCCACACCCTCTTCACGGGCACGCCGATCTGCGGCTCCGACACCGTCGGGGACGGCGGCGACCCGATCGTGCTCTACGACCAGTTCGCCGAGCGCTGGGTCGCGTCGCAGCTCGCGTACCCGAACCTCCCCAGCGGCCCGTTCTACCAGTGTGTCGCGGTGTCGACCTCGGACGACCCCACCGGAACATGGTGTCGGTACGAGATTCTGGCGCACGCGACGAAGCTGAACGACTATCCGAAGTTCGGCGTCTGGCCGGCTCAGAACGCCTACTTCATCGACGTCAACCAGTTCAACGCGCCTTCGTTCACGTGGGGTGGCCAGGGCGTCTTCGCCCTCGAGCGGGACCAGATGCTCGCCTGCCAGCCGGCGCGGGTCCTCTATCGGGACATGTACCCGGTCGATCCGAACCTCGGCGGCATGCTTCCCGCCGACGTGGACGGCCCGACCCTGCCTCCGTCGGGCGCTCCGGCGCCGATGATCGAGGCGGACGACAACGGCCTGGGGTATCCGCAGGATCAGCTCGACATCTGGAACGCGACCGCGGACTGGAGCCAGAGCCCCTCGCTCACGATGACGCACGAGGCCGGCGTCGCGACGGCGGCGTTCGACTCGAATCTCTGCGGATTTGGCCTCTGCATCCCGCAACCGGGCACGACTCAGCGCCTCGACGTGCTCTCCGACCGGCTGATGTATCGCCTCGCCTACAGGAACTTCGGGAACAGGGAGGCGATGGTCGTCAACCACACGGTCGATGTGGACGGGCTGGACCACGCAGGCGTTCGCTGGTACGAGCTGAGCAAGACGACGGGGAACTGGAGCATCGCGCAGCAGGGCACCTACGCGCCGGCCGACGGCCTCCATCGCTGGATGGGGTCTGCGGCGATGGACCACGACGGCAACATGGCGATCGGCTTCTCGGTCGGGAACGGCACCGAACCCAATTACCCGAGCATCCGCTACGCCGGCCGGCTCGCCACCGACCCGCCGGGCGAGCTCTCGCAGGGCGAGGAGACGTTCTTCAACGGCACCGGCTCCCAGCTTCGCACCACAGGTCGCTGGGGCGACTACACATTTATGACCGTCGACCCCCTCGACGACTGCACGTTCTGGTATACGAACGAGTACCTCCAGACGACAGATCAACGGCCGTGGAAGACGCGAATCGGAGCGTTCAAGTTCCCGAGCTGCCCGGGTGGACCGCCGCCGCCTCCACCTCCACCGCCACCTCCACCTCCACCTCCGCCACCACCTCCGCCTCCGCCACCTCCGCCTCCACCACCGCCACCTCCGCCGCCACCACCTCCGCCACCGCCACCGCCGCCGCCTCCACCACCTCCACCGCCGGCACCGTTGCGCTGTCACGTACCGAGGGTGATCGGGCTGACGCTCGGCCGGGCCCGCGTGCGGATCCGCCGCGCGCACTGCTCGGTCGGAACGATCCGGCGCGCTCGCTCCAGGCGACCCGGCCGCGTGATCGCTCAGCGGCCAAGGCCTGGCGTGATCCGCCGGCGCGGCTTCCCGGTCAGCCTGGTCGTCGGGCGCAGATAACGCCAGAATCCCGGGCCTGAGCGCCCTCGTCGGCGCGCGTGTCGCCTAGAGGCTCCAACACAATGAGCCTTGTGCCGCCGGGCCGCGCTGCTCGCCCCGAGGCTGTGTCCTAAGTCGCGCCCAGGCTGACCAGCCTGGGCGCTCCCTGCGTCCTTGCCTCGGAACGACCATCGCGCCCCTGCGACGAAGCGTCATTATGTTGGAGCCTCTTAGGCCCAGCGCGCTACCGCAAAAGCGCCGACGCGATCGCGATCACGGCGAGCGCCCCACAGACGGCGAGGACGCCGGGGAGGCCGGTGAAGATCGCAGCGATTGCGAGCAGGGGAATCGAGACTCCCATCGAGCCGAGCACCATCTCCTTCTGGTGATCCCGTCTTCGCTTCAGCGCCCGCTCGCTCTCGCCCGCCCGCTCCGTCAGCCGCCGCTCGATCCGCTCTACGAATGCATCGATCACCGCCGGCTCCATGTCGGTGCCGAGCTCTTTCCGCGCCTCGATCGCGGCCTGCAACTCGTCCTTCGGGACGACCTCCTCGCTCACGGCCTCGATTGTGCGGACGATCTGATGCGGGCGCAAGCGAAGCTAGCCGATCGCCTCGGTAAGACTGTCGGGGGTGAAGAGGGTCGCCACGAAGCGGGTCGCGCTGCTGATTGCGGTTTCGGGGGCGGTCGTCGCCGTCGGGGTCGGCTCGTGGACCAAGGCTTCGCAGCGACCGGCGGCCGGAGAGGCGGCCCAGCGCTTCGGGCGGCCTGCGGCCGGAGAGCGTCAGGACCGCGCCAAACGCAGCGTTCCCGCCAGGGGGTCGCCCGCCCGAAAGGTCGGCTTCGCCCGGCCGAGCCTGTCGCGGCCGCTGCGCAACATCGCCCCGGCCGCTGCCGGCAAGACCCGGAAGAAAGAGGACGAGCTCAAGCCGCTCAAGGAGCACGGCTACGGATTCCAGGCCGTGCCCGGCAGCGCGGCTCTTCAGACAAGGGCCGGGCGCGGCGAGATGCCCGCGCCGCTCCAGAACTTCGACGGCGTCAACAACATCAACAACAGCCTGCCGCCCGACACGGAGGGCGACGTGGGGCCGAATCACTACATGCAGTGGGTCAACCTCAGCTTTGCGATCTACGACAAGACAGGAACGCTCGTCTACGGCCCCGCAGCCGGCAACACGCTCTTCACCGGCATGCAGGTCTGCGGATCCCAGAACGACGGCGACCCGATCGTTCTCTACGACCAGTACGCCGAGCGCTGGATCGCATCACAGTTCGCGTTACCGTCCTTCCCGTACGGGCCGTACTACCAGTGCATCGCGGTCTCGAGCAGCGACGACCCGACCGGGACGTGGTGCCGATACGAGTTCCTCGTCCACGAGAACAAGCTGAACGACTATCCGAAGTTCGGGGTGTGGCCGAGCCAGAACGCCTACTTCATGAACGTGAACCAGTTCAACCCGCCGAGCTTCGACTGGGGCGGCGAGGGGGTCTACGCGTTCGAGCGCGACCAGATGCTCGCCTGCCAGCCGGCGCGCTTCGTCTATCGGGACATGTACGGGGTCGACCCGAACCTCGGCGGCATGCTTCCGGCAGACCCCGACGGCCCGACTCTGCCTCCGAGCGGGGCTCCGAACCCGATGATCCAGATGGACGACGACGATTGGGGCTACTCGCCCGACCAGCTCCAGATCTGGAACGCGACCGTCGACTGGGGGCCGTCGCCGTCGCTGACCATGACCCACGAGTCGAGCCCGGCGACTGCGGCTTTCGAGTCGGATCTCTGCGGCGCGAACCCGTGCATCCAGCAGCCGGGAACCTCACAGCGCCTCGACACGCTCTCCGACCGCCTGATGTATCGCCTCGCCTACAGGAACTTCGGGGACAGGGAGGCGATGGTCGTCAACCACACGGTCGATGTGGACGGGCAGGACCACGCAGGCGTTCGCTGGTACGAGCTTGCGAAGACGTCGGGCAACTGGAGCATCGCGCAGCAGGGCACGTACGCGCCCGACGACGGCTTGAACCGCTGGATGGGAAGCGCCGCCCTGGACAAGTACGGCAACATGGCGGTGGGCTTCTCCACCGGAAGCTTCAGCAACTACGCGAGCATCGGCTATGCAGGCCGCCTCGCCTCCGATCCGCCCGGCGAGCTCTCGCAGGGCGAGGAGACCTTGTTCAACGGCACTGGCTCGCAGCTCCACTCCGCGGGCCGCTGGGGTGACTACTCGATGATGGCGATCGACCCCGTCGACGACTGCACGTTCTGGTTCACCTCCGAGTACCTCCAGATCACCGGCACCGCGCCCTGGCGGACACGGATCGGCTCGTTCAGGTTCCTGTCTTGCGGGCCGCCGCCGCCACCACCCCCGCCGCCACCACCACCGCCCCCGCCGCCACCGCAGCCGCCCCCGCCACCTCCGCAGCCGCCCCCGCCGCCGCCACTTCCACCACCACCCCCCTCTCAGGTGCCTCCTCCGGTCGTGGTGCGCTGCGTCGTGCCGAGGGTGATCGGCCTTCGCCTGGCCAAGGCGCGGAGGCGAATCCGCAGGGCACATTGCTTGGTCGGGCGCATCAAGCGCGTGCACTCGAGGCCGAGGCGGGTGGGCCGCGTGATCGGGCAGAGCCCGAGGCGCGGCGCCCGGCGGCCGGCGGGCACCAGAGTGAAGCTGGTCGTCGGGCGCCGCTAGAGCAGGCCCGCTCCGAAGATAGGCCGATCGGCCTATTTGTCGTTTACCCGAGAAGGTGCGAGAATCCCCGCCAGTGGGAGGGGGAGTGAGACTTCGACGGGTCGTGTTGGCGATCGTGGGCGCCACGCTCCTGGGCGGCGTCGCGGTCGCGGCGGGCGTCTCAGCGGGGCAGAACCGACCGCAGCCGGGCGCCCTTCAGTCGGCGGACTCGTTTGCGGGCTCATCAGCTGGCGGCGCATCCGAGACGGTGTCTGCGAGCTCGAGGGTCGGCTTCGCCCGGCCGCACCGAGTGCCGGCGCTACGCAGCCTCGAGCCGGCTCCGTTCAAGTACGCGCCCCGCGAAGACGAGCAGGAGAGCTACCCCTCGAGGATTCCGGGAAGCAGTCGCCAGGACGGCGCCCTGCAGACGAGCGCGCCTCACAACCTGATGCCCGGCCCGATCCAGAACTTCGACGGCATCAACAACATGTGCGGGTGCTACCCACCGGACACGAACGGGGACGTCGGGCCCAACCACTACATGGAGTGGGTCAACCTCCACTACGCGATCTACAGCAAGACCGGCACGCAAATCGTGCCCCCGACCCCCGGGAATACGCTCTTCCCGGGCACGCCGCATTGCTCGATCTACAACAAAGGCGACCCGATCGTCCTCTACGACCAGTTCGCGGGCCGCTGGATGGCGTCTCAGTTCGCCTTCGTAAGCTCGGGCACCCCGCCGTATTACCAGTGCATCGCCGTCTCCACCACGGACGATCCGACCGGCACGTGGTGCGCCTACGACTTCACGGTCCACCAGACGAAGTTCAACGACTATCCGAAGTTCGGGATTTGGCCGAGCCAGAACTCGTACACGATGACCGCTCCCCAGTTCTTTATGGGGTCGAGCTTTTCCGGCATCGGGGTCTGGGGCTTCGAGCGAGATCAGATGCTCGCCTGCCAGACGGCCCGGTTCGTCTACCAGGACCTGAACTCGATCGACCCCACTCTTCCGCGGATGCTTCCCGCCGACGCGGACGGCTCGACACCGCCGCCGGGCGGCGCGCCGCAGCCGGTCGTCACCGACAACGATGACGGGGTCGGCTACCCGCAGGATCGGATCGATGTGTGGAACGCGGTCATCGACTGGTCGGTTCCCTCGATCAACGTGGCGCGCCAGGGCTATATCCCGACGGCCCCGTTCGATCAGGACATCGGGTGTGCCGGACGGCAGTGCATCCCGCAGCCCGGCACCACCGCACGGGTCGACGCCCTGCCGAACCGCCCGATGTACCGGCTCGCCTACCGGAACTACGGCACCCACGAGGCGCTCGCGTTCGTCCACACGGTCGACGCCGACGCGCCGAGCGGGAACAGGGCGGGCGTCCGCTGGTACGAGCTCAGGAAGACGACGGGCAACTGGGGCATTCAGAATCAGGGCACCTTCGGGCCGGCAGACGGCCTCTACCGCTGGATGGGCGCGGCCGCGATGGACCATGACGGGAACCTCGCGATCGGCTACTCGATCGGCAACTCGACGATGTTCCCGAGCATCGCCTACGCGGGGCGGCTCGCCACCGATCCGCCGGATCAGCTGGCCCAGGGCGAGGCAATGCTCCACAGCGGAACGGGATCGCAGACCGGCACGGCGTACCGCTGGGGCGATTACTCGATGATGGCCGTCGACTCCACCGACGACTGCACGTTCTGGTACACGACCGAGTACCTCCAGACGACGGGCGCGAACCCGTGGCGGACGCGAATCGGCTCGTTCAAGTTCCCGTCCTGCGGCGCACCGCCACCGCCACCGCCACCTCCACCTCCACCTCCACCTCCACCTCCACCTCCGCCTCCACCTCCGCCGCCTCCGCCACCTCCGCCGCCACCGCCACCTCCGCCTCCACCACCACCGCCTCCACCACCTCCGCCACCACCTCCGCCACCACCGCCACCTCCACCGCCGGCACCGGTGCGCTGCGTGGTACCGAGGGTGATCGGGCTGACGCTCGGCCGGGCCCGCGTCCGGATCCGCCGCGCGCACTGCTCGGTTGGAACCATCCGGCGAGCTCGCTCCAGGCGACCCGGCCGCGTGATCGCTCAGCGGCCAAGGCCCGGCGTAATCCGCCGGCGCGGCTTCCCGGTCAGCCTGGTCGTCGGCCGCCGCTAGAGCGCGTAAGGGCGGGCGCGTGAGGAGGGGTCAGGGCAGGCTCTCGCTGGCGCTTGCGAGCGCGGGCCTCGTTGCCGCTGTAGTCGTCCTCGCCCCGTCAGGCGACCGTTCTGACGGCTCGAAGACCGTGGCCGTTCGAGCGACCGCGCCGCTCCGCGCCGCCGGCGTATCGGCCGAGGCTCCTGCCGGCGGCAGCTCGGGCGCTGTGAGCGCGAGCCACGGTCTCGCGCGGCCGCACCTGTCGCCGCCTCTTCGAACGATTGACCCAGGCCGGCCCGAGTGGCACGGCAACACGACCGTCGACGACCTGCGCGGGCAGGAAGGTGAGGAGGACGGCTACCCGCTCACGGGATCGCCCAAGCTCGCCCGGGGGAGGGACGGTGCTCTCCAGACGAGCGCGGGGAGCCGCGCGATGCCTTCGCCGCTTTTGACCTTCAACGGAGTCGCCAACCGCAACGGCCTTCTTCCCCCCGACACGAACGGCGACATCGGACTGAACCACTACATGCAGATCGTGAACGTCTCGTTCGCGGTCTACAACCGAGACGGCACGGTCGCCTACGGCCCTGCGAACAACAACACGCTCTTCGCGGGCACGCCGATCTGCGGCATCCACAACCAGGGCGACCCGGTCGTCCTCTACGACCAGTTCGCGGACCGCTGGCTCGCGTCGCAGTTCGCCACCGGCCCGCTCGGAAACTACGAGTGCATCTCGATCTCGTCGACCGGCGACCCGACTGGCTCGTGGTGCGGGTACGAGTTCCTGACCCACCCGACGAAGTTCGGCGACTACCCGAAGTTCGGGGTCTGGCCGGGACAGAACGCGTACTTCATGACCGCGAACCAGTTCGACGACTCGGGGTGGGGAGGAATCGGGGTCTGGGGGTTCGAGCGAGACCAGATGCTCGCCTGCCAGCCCGCACGCTTCGTCTACCAGGACATGTACTCCATCGACCCGAGCCTGGGCTCATTCCTTCCGGCGGATGCCGACGGCTCGACCCCGCCGCCCGCCGGTGCTCCCATTCCGTTCGTCACGGTCAGGGACGGCGCGCCCGACGAGCTCATTCTCTGGGACGGCACGATCGACTGGGCGGCTCCGTCGCTGACGATGACGCACGACACGGATCTGGCCACCGCGACCTTCAGCTCGAACCTCTGCAACTACTCGTGGAACTGCATCCCCCAGCCCGGGACGACTGTCGGTCTCGAGCCGCTGTCCGATCGCCTGATGCACCGGCTGGCCTACCGCAACTTCGGCGGCTGGCAGTCGATGGTCGTCGACCACACCGTGAACGCCGGCGGCAACCGCGCGGGCGTCCGCTGGTACGAGCTGACGAGGCAGGGCGGCGCCTGGGGCATCCAGCAGCAGGGCACCTACGCACCCGCCGACGGCCTGCACCGCTGGATGGGAAGCGTGGCGATGGACCGCAGCGGCGACATTTCGGCCGGCTACTCCGTCTCGAACGGGACGGACACCTACCCGAGCATCCGTTACGCGGGCAGGCTCGCTGCCGATCCGCCGGGAGAGCTCGCCCAGGGTGAGGCGACGCTGTTCGCCGGCAGCGGCTCGCAGACCTCTTCCTCGAACCGGTGGGGCGATTACTCGGCGATGACGATCGA
The DNA here is from genome assembly GCA_036001625.1 of Gaiellaceae bacterium. Lineage (GTDB taxonomy): Bacteria > Actinomycetota > Thermoleophilia > Gaiellales > Gaiellaceae > VAXT01. Next base: position 28,462 of record DASYUD010000030.1, on the reverse strand, counting down.
TCCCACCGACGACTGCACGTTCTGGTACACGACCGAGTACTACGCGACGACGAACGTGGCCAGCTGGCGCACGCGGATCGGGGCTTTCAAGTTCCCTGAGTGCGGCCCGCCTCCACCGCCTCCGCCGCCTCCTCCGCCCCCGCCCCCGCCTCCGCCGCCTCCTCTCTACGACCAGTACAACAACTCGAGCGGCGGCGCGGTCACGTCGCAGAACTTCGAGACGGGCCTCGACTCGTACGACAGCGAGCTCGCCGACGACTTCGTCGTGCCCAGCGGGGCCTTCTGGACGATCTCCGGCGTCGATGCCGCGGGCCTGTACTGGAGCGGGCCGGGCCCGGCCGCTTCGGTGAACGTGCGCTTCTATGCGAACGGCGAGGGGGATCTTCCGGGTGAGCTTGCCGCGCAGCGACTGAACCAGACGTACGTCGGGGAAGACGCCAACTTCCAGATCGACCTCGCCCCGTCCGTGGAGCTCGCGACGGGGACGTACTGGGTCTCGGTCCAGGCGAACGAGGACTTCACCCCCGACGGCCAGTGGGGTTGGGCTTCCCGGACGGTTCTTTCGAACTCAGGTGCAGTCTTCCGCAATGAGGGCGACGGCTTCGGAACCGGCTGCACGACTTGGACTCGGCGCCAGGGCTGCGATCTGGAGCCGGCAGCGCCCGACGAGGTCTTTCGGCTGAGAGGAACGAGCGGGCCGCCGCCTCCACCACCACCGCCGCCTCCTCCACCGCCTCCGCCACCGCCTCCCCCGCCGCTACCGCCGCCTCCGCCTCCACCGCCTCCGCCACCACCACCGCCACCGCCGCCGCCGCCGCCACCGCCTCCACCCCCGGCGCGCTGCGTCGTCCCGAGGGTGATCGGCATGCGGCTCGCCGCGGCGAGGACGCGGATCCGCAGGGCGCATTGCTCGGTCGGCCGCGTCAGACGAGCCCGCTCGAAGCGGGCCGGGCGGGTGATCGCCCAGAGCCCGAGAGCCGGCAGGGTGCGGCCGCGCGGCACCCGCGTGAACCTCGTCGTCGGCCGCCGCTGACTAGGACGCTCGGTCTCTGACTAGGACGCTCGGCCTATTTGTATTCTTTGTAAAGAGGTGCAACAATCCCGCTGGTGAGGGGAGGGCACTTCAGGGTCTGGCTGGCCCTTGCGACCGCGGCGCTACTTGTTGGTATCGCGTTCGTTTCGACGGGCGGCGTCCGGCAGGGTCAAGCGCGAGAAGCCGCAGAGACTGCCGGCCCACTCGCATTGGCAGGCGCAACAGACGCGGACGGCGTGAGCGCCGAGCAGCTGGCTGCCGCGAAGACGGCGTCACCCTCACACACGGTCGGCGTCGCGCGGGGGCACCTGACACCCCCGCTCCGCGATCTCAAGCCTGCTCGCGCCAAGTGGAGCGGTCCCCCCCAGGAGGAGGAGCAAGAGGGAGGCCTCCCGCTGGGAGTTGCGCGCGGGCGCTCCTTCAGCGCCCCCCAGGTCAGCAGCTGGGACATGCACGACCAGGGCACGTACGCGCCTAACGACGGCCTCCACCGGTGGATGCCGAGCGCCGCCATGGACAAGAGCGGCGACATCGCGGTCGGCTACTCCGTCTCGAACGGGACGGACACGTTCCCGAGCATCCGCTACGCCGGGCGGCTCTACTCCGATCCGCCGGGAGAGCTGTCACAGGGTGAGAACTCGATCGTCGTCGGCTCCGGGGTGCAGACGGGCACTCAGAGCCGCTGGGGCGACTACTCGGACATGACCGTCGACCCGGTCGACGACTGCACCTTCTGGTACACGCAGGAGTACATCCAGACCACAGGCGCGACAAGCTGGCGGACGAAGGTCGCCTCGTTCCAGTTCCCGTCCTGCGGGCCGCCTCCTCCGCAGCCGCCCCCACCGCCCCCACCACCGCCGCCTCCCCCGCCGCCGCCGCCTCCCCCGCCACCCGGTGACTACACGATCTCTACTCAGACCGGGCAGACGATCATTCCGGGCGTGGACGACCTCGGCATCCACTGCGACGACTGCTACCACCCGATCACCTTCCCGTTCCCCGTCAGGATCTACAACGACTCCTTCACATCGGCCAACATCAGCTCGAACGGGATCGTCAACTTCACGGGCGAAAACCTCTGGTGGGCGAATACCTGCCTGCCCTCGCGAATCGAGGGCCGCGCTGTCGTCGCCCTCTGGGACGATCTGGATACCCGGGGGTCGGCTCCTAACCAAGGCGTCTTCACGACGACCCTCGGCAGTCCTCCGAACCGCCAGTTCATCATCGAGTGGCGGGTTGGATTCCTCGCAGGCGGAGGGAGCGCCAACTTCGAGGTGATCTTCACCGAGGGCAGCGACGACATCCGCGTCGTGTACGGGTCCGACACGCAGACCGGCACCTCCTCGACCGAGGGTCTACAGGCCTCCGGGACCGGGCCGGCCAACGAGTTCGCCTGCAACACGGCAGGGACGATCACTCCCGGACTCGCCGTCGATTACACGTACGTCCCGCCGCTGACTCGACCGCACAAGAGCTCCGTGCGCGGGGAGACCCCGGCGCCCAAGATCCCGCCCCCCATTCAAAACTTCGAGGGCATCAACAACATGTGCAGCTGCTATCCGCCCGACACGAACGGGGACGTCGGGCCGAACCACTACATGCAGATCGTCAACATCCACTACGCGGTCTGGACGAAGACCGGCACTCAGGTAGTGCCGCCGAGGCCGATCAACTCGCTCTTCCCGGGAACGCCGAACTGCGCGGTCCTGAACCGCGGCGACCCAACCGTCAACTACGACTCGTACGCGGGTCGCTGGGTCGCGTCGCAGTTCGCCTTCACAGGCTTCGGTGGGACGCCGCCGTACTACCAGTGCATCGCCGTCTCGAGCACGAGCGATCCGACCGGCACGTGGTGCGCGTACGAGTTCACGGTCCACCAGACGAAGTTCAACGACTACCCGAAGTTCGGCGTCTGGCCCGCCCAGAACGCCTACATGATGACCGCCAACCAGTTCTTGCTCGGGGCGAGCTACGGCGGCGTCGGGGTCTGGGCCTTCGAGCGCGACAAGATGCTCAACTGCGATACCGCACGCTTCGTCTACCAGGACATGGAGGCCATCGAGCCGTATCTCCCGTCGACCCTCCCGGGCGACGCCGACGGCGCGTTGCCGCCTCCTACCGGCGAGCCGGCTCCGCTTGTGGCCCTGAACTTCGACGGCACGGGCCTCCCCGAGGACCAGCTCCAGATCTGGAACGCGACGGTCGACTGGGCGACTCCATCGATGTCCGTCACGCACGAGGGCGACGTTCAGTCCTCCGCCTTCGACACGAACCTCTGCGACTACACGGCCTGCATCCCGCAGCCGGGGACGACCCGCCGGCTCGCGACCCTGTCGGATCGCTTGATGTTCCGCGCCCAGTACCGCAACTTCGGCAACTGGCAGACGATCGTCGTCAGTCATTCGGTCGATGCCGGCGGAGACCGGGCGGGCTCGCGCTGGTACCACCTGCAAAAGATCTCTGGTCCTCCGCCGCCGCCTCCGCCGCCACCACCCCCGCCGCCTCCCCCGCCACCACCCCCGCCGCCCCCACCGCCGCCTCCTCCACCGCCTCCGCCGCCTCCACCTCCGCCGCCTCCTCCGCCTGCCGCAGTGCGCTGCCGTGTGCCGAGGGTGATCGGGCTCACGCTCGGAAGGGCCCGCGTGCGGATTCGCCGCGCCCACTGCTCGGTCGGCCGAATCCGGCGCGCTCGCTCCAGCCGACCCGGCCGCGTGATCTCGCAGAGGCCACGGCCCGGCGTGGTCCGCCGGCGCGGCTTCCCGGTCAACCTGGTCGTCGGCCGCCGGTAGGCGGGCCGCTAACGGCTTAGGCAACCCCTACGCGGCGGGTGTGTTAGAAACCTGCCGCGCCGGGAGAGTCTCGGCGCTCACTTCCTAGGGGCAGGTGCGCTGAGCTTCTTCCAGAATCACGCCGTTCTCTTCGCGCTCGTCTGCTCGGGAGTCGCGATCGCTTTCGGCGTCGGCCTGACGACCTGGCTCCTGCGCCAGCCGGCAGGGAGCGAGCGGATGCGCGAGATCTCGCGCGCGGTGCAGGAAGGGGCCTCTGCCTACCTGCGTCGCCAGTACACGACGATTGCGGCCGTCGCGGTCGTCCCGTTTCTCATCATCGGCTTCTACAACAAGCTGGGCTGGGGAACGGCAATCGGGTTCCTGATCGGCGCGAGCCTCTCGGCCGGGGCCGGCTTTATCGGGATGAACGTCGCCGTCCGCTCGAACGCGCGGACGGCCGAGGCGGCGAAGCGGGGGCTGAAGCCGGCGCTCAACGTCGCTTTCCGCGCCGGCTCGGTCACCGGGCTCCTCGTCGTCGGGCTGGGCCTGCTCGGCGTCGCCGGCTACTACGGGGTGCTCACCGTGTGGTTCGACCATTCGCACGAGTCGGCGATCGACGACCTCGTGGGGCTCGCGTTCGGCGGCTCGCTGATCTCCGTCTTCGCGCGTCTCGGCGGCGGCATCTACACGAAGGCGGCCGACGTCGGCGCCGACCTCGTCGGCAAGATCGAGGCCGGGATCCCCGAGGACGACCCGCGCAACCCTGCGGTGATCGCGGACAACGTCGGCGACAACGTGGGCGACTGCGCGGGCATGGCTGCCGACCTGTTCGAGACCTACGCGGTCACCGCCGTCGCAGTGATGCTGCTGGCGACCGCGTTCCCGGCTTCCAGGCTCTGGCTCTACCCGCTCAGCATCGGCGGCGTCTCGATCCTCGCCTCGGTGGTCGGCACCTTCTTCGCCCGCGTCGGCCGGAACGGCTCGATCATGAACGCGCTCTACAAGGCCGTCCTGGTGGCGACGGGACTCTCGGCGCTCGGCTTCATCCCGATCACGCTCCCCTTCGACGGCCAGACCTTCAGCTTCTGGAACCTCTACGGCTCAGCCCTCGTTGGGCTCGGGGTCACGTTCGCGCTCGTCGCGATCACCGAGTACTACACGGGCACGCGCTGGGGCCCCGTCCGCTCCATCTCCCGCGCCTCCCAGACGGGCCATGCGACGAACATCATCTCGGGCCTCGCCGTCGGGATGCAGGCGACCGCAGCGCCCGTGCTCGTGATCGCCACCGGCATCGTCGGCGCCTACTACGTGGCCGGGCAGCAGCTGCTCGGTGTGGGCGTAGCGGTGATGGCGCAGCTCTCGATGACCGGCCTCATCGTCGCGCTCGACGCCTACGGGCCGGTCACCGACAACGCGGGCGGAATCGCGGAGATGGCGAACCTGGACGAGTCGGTGCGGGCGATCACGGATCCGCTCGACGCGGTGGGGAACACGACGAAGGCGGTGACGAAGGGCTACGCGATCGGCTCGGCCGGGCTCGCGGCTCTCGTCCTCTTCGACGAGTACACCAGCGGCCTTCGCGACCGGGGCCTCGAGAGAGCCAGCTTCGATCCCGCTCTCTCGGACCCGTGGGTGATCGCCGGCCTCTTCGTCGGCGGGCTGATGCCGTTCCTGTTCGCGTCGCTTGCCATGCAGGCCGTCGGCCGCGTCGGCGGGCAGGTCGTACAGGAGGTGCGGCGGCAGTTCCGCGAGATCCCCGGGATCATGGAGGGGACGGCTCGGCCCGAATACGGGCGCGCGATCGACATCGTCACCGGCTCGGCGATCAAGCAGATGATGCTGCCGGCAATGATCCCCATCGCCTTCCCGATCGTGGCCGGGATCATCAAGCCGCAGCTGCTCGGCGGCCTGCTCATCGGGACGATCGTGACCGGCATCTTTCTCGCGATTGCGATGACCTCGGGCGGCGGCGCCTGGGACAACGCGAAGAAGCTGATCGAGGACGGGCTCTACGGCGGCAAGGGCTCAGAGGCCCACGCCGCGGCTGTCACCGGCGACACGGTCGGCGACCCCTACAAGGACACCGCCGGCCCGGCCATCAACCCGATGATCAAGATCGCGAACATAGTCGCCATCTTGATCATCCCACTAATAGTCTCGATTCACGGTTAAACAAGACCATCTAGGGACCGCTGCGAGTGGCCGCCGGAGCCGGGCTTCGCCCGGCGGGAGGCTCGCTGCGGAGAGGAGACATACGCTCAGCGCGCCCTCGGCCGGCTCCTCGGCCGTCCGACCCACGAGCCCCCTCCTTTGCGGTGGCGGCGAGTCGAGCCGATGTTCGCCTCCCGCCGGGCAAAGCCCGGCTCCGGCGGCGAACTGTGGTCGTTCCAAGCGGGGTTTCGCTTGCCAAACCCTCTAGCCTGCCCGCGTGAGTAGCGCCGAGTCCGAAGCCGGCGGGCAGTCGGCGCCGCGTCGGCGCGGTCGGCGGGAGCAAAGGCTCGAGCGCGTCCTCGGCGCGCCCGCCCTCTTCGCCACCGTCTACGGGAACGTCGGCTCCTCGATCTACTACGCGCTGGGCGTCACCGCCGTCTTCGCGCTCGGGCTGACACCGCTCGTCTTCCTCATCGCCGGGATCATCTTCGCCGCGACCACGCTCACCTACGCCGAGGGAACCGTCCGGTACCCCGAGGCCGGGGGCTCGTCGAGCTTCGCGCGCCACGCCTTCAACGAGCTCGTGAGCTTCGGGGCCGCCTGGGCGCAGATGCTCAATTACATCATCACGATCTCGATCTCGGCGTTCTTCGTCCCGCACTACCTGTCGATCTTCTGGGAGCCGCTGCGGACGAACCCGTGGGACATCCTCGGGGGGGCGATCGTGATCGTGATCCTCGTCGGGTTGAACATCGTCGGGATCAGGGAGGCGGCGGGCCTGAACATCTTCCTCGCCGTCATCGACTTCGCGACGCAGCTCCTGCTCGTGCTGCTGGGCCTCTTCCTCGTCCTCAGCCCGGGCATCCTCGTCGACAACGTCCACTTCGGCTCGGCCCCCACCTGGGGCGACTTCTTCCTCGCGATCCCGGTCGGGATGATCGCCTACACCGGGATCGAGACGGTCTCGAACCTCGCCGAGGAGGCGCGCGACCCCGCCCGAAACGTCCCCCGCGCGTACCTGATGACGGCGATCGCCGTCTTCGCGATCTTCTTCACGCTCCCCTCCATCGCGCTCTCCGCGCTCCCGGTCAAGGAGGTGGGCGGCGACTTCAAGACGCTGCTCGGCCTGCCGCCCGACGAGGGCGGGTTCGCGAACGACCCGGTGCTCGGCGTCGTCGACAACCTCGGCGTCTCCGGCGTGCTCCTCGACGTCCTGCGGATCTACGTCGGCATCCTCGCGGCGACGATCCTCTTCATCGCCACGAACGCGGGAGTGATCGGCGCCTCGCGCATCACGTACGCGATGTCCGGGTACCGCCAGCTGCCGGGGGTCTTCCGCCGCCTGCACCCGACGTTCAAGACGCCCTGGATCGCGCTCGTCGTCTTCGCGGGGCTCATCTCGATCCTGACCCTGCTCCCCGGGAAGGTGGACTTCCTCGGCACGATGTACTCGTTCGGGGCGATGCTCTCCTTCGCGATCGCCCACCTCTCGGTGATCGCGCTCCGCTACCGGCGGCGGGACGAGGAGCTCGTCTTCCGCGGCCGGCCGAACCTGCGGCTGGGCGGCGTCGACTGGCCGCTGTTCGCCTTCGTCGGCGCGCTCGCCACCGGGCTCGCCTGGATCGTCGTCGTCTGGCAGACCCCGAACACCCGCTACGCGGGCCTTGCCTGGATGGCGATCGGCTTCATCGCGTACGCCGTCTACCGCCGTCGCGTTCTCGACGTCGGCCTGCTCGAGACGGTGCGGGCTCCGGTCGTCGTGCTCGGGCCGGCATTGACCGTCGAGTACCGAACGATCGTCGTCCCCGTGCTCCGCACGACGGAGTCGGAGGAGGCGCTCGTCGCAGCGGCGCGCCTCGCAGCCGAGCGGGGCGCCACGATCGCTGTCGTGACCGTCGTCGAGGTGCCGATGGACCTGCCGCTCGACGCGGACCTCGGTGACCTGGAGGCCGAGGCCGAGCAGGTGCTTGACGAAGCGCAGGCCTTCCTCGAGCAGTACGGCGTGCGCGCCGTCACGCGTCTGAAGCGAGCGCGAAGCGCCGGCCGTGCGATCGTCGAGGAGGTCGAGAGCCGGAATGCGGAGCTCGTCGTTCTCGGCGCGCCGCGCGCGAAGCTGCCGGGCGGAGGGCCGATCTTCGGCCGCACGGTCGACTACGTCCTCAGGCACAGCCCCTCGCGCGTCCTCGTCGCGGCCGGCAAGCGGGCAGCCTGAGCACGTGCTGTCGTTCGTCCTCGCCCTCCTCATGATCGCCCTCGGGATCGCAATCGTCGTCCGGACGATCACGCTGGGCGTGGGCGGCGGGCTCGGCTTCCTCTTCGGGGGCCTACTCCTTCTCGCGGGCGCCCTGCGGTTGTACCTTTCTCGACGGCTTTAGAGGCTCCAACACAATGAGCCTTGTGCCGCCGGGCCGCGCTGCTCGCCCCGAGGCTGTGTCCTCCGTCGCGCCCAGGCTGACTAGCCTGGGCGCTCCCTGCGTCCTCGCCTCGGAACGACCATCGCGCCCCGGCGACGAAGCGTCATTATGTTGGAGCCTCTTAGATGGCCCGCAAGCTCCCAGGTCTGCAGCGCGTCCTCGAGGCTCCCTCGCTGGCGGCAGTCGCGTACGGGGAGATCGGCTCCTCGCTCTTCTTCGCCCTCGGCGTCATCGCCCTCGAGGCGCTCGGCTTCACGCCCTGGGTTCTCCTCCTCGTCGGCGCTCTCTTCCTCATCGTCGCGCTCTCGTACGCAGAGGGCACGACGGCGCTTCCCGAGACGGGTGGCGCCGCGACCTTCGTCCGCCGCGCCTTCAACGACCCGCTCGGGTTTCTCACGGGTTGGGTTCTCTTCCTCGACTACCTGATCGTGATCGCACTTGCCGGCCTCTTCGTGCCGCATTACTTCGGGCACGCCGTCGGCTGGGACGCGCTGACGGACAGCCCGGCCGACGTCTTCGTGGGGATCGGCGTGATTCTGGCGGTCGCGGCTCTGCGCTTCGCCCGCCGGCCCAACCTGTACGGGCTCGCGATCGCCGTCGCGTGCGTGGCTCTCGTTGCGCAGCTGCTGCTGATCGTCCTCGGGTTGCCGCTGCTCTTCTCGCTCGACAACCTGGGCAAGGGCCTCGACCTCGGGACCGCTCCAACCTGGTCGGCGATCGCATTCGCGCTACCGGTCGCCATGCTCGCCTATACGGGCCTCGAGACCGTCGCAAACCTCGCCGCGGAGACACGGGAGCCCGGCCGAACCCTGCCTCGCAGCCTCTTCGCGGGAATCGGAGCCGCCGTTGCGATCTCCTTCCTCGTCGCTCTCGTCGCTCTCTCTGCGTACCCGGCGCACGGCAGCACGACCGATCTCGGCACCGTGTGGTCTCGTGCACCGCTCGTAGGGCTCTCGGCCGCCTTTGGGGGCGAGCTGCCGGGCCCCCTCGTCGATGCCTTGCGAGTCTTCGTCGGCCTCACCGGCACGGTGATCCTCGTCGCCGTCGTGACGACTTCGTTTTCGGGCGCCGGCCGCCTCGCGTACTCGCTCGGCCGGTACGAGATGCTGCCGCGGGCATTCGCCCGGCTCAGCCGGCGAACGCTGATCTCGCCCGCGTCGATCGTCACGGCGGCGGGGATCGCCTGCGGTCTACTCGTGATCGCGAAGATCGCAGGCGGGCCGGTTCGCTTCCTCGCCAGCCTCTACAGCTTTGGCGTCCTGATCGCCTTCACGGCCGCGCAACTCGCCGTTGTGCGGCTCCGTTTCACCGAGCCCGGGCTCGAGCGGCCGTTCCGCGTGCCGGGGAACGTGCGGATTCGAGGGACGGAGGTGCCGGTCGCCGCTCTCGTCGGCGCGCCCCTCACGTTCGCGATCTGGATCGCGGCCCTGGCGACTCATGGGGCCGCGCGGGTGGCGGGCCCCATCTGGCTGGTGTTCGGCGCCGTCGTCTACGTCGGGTCGCGCGTCGCCGGGCGCGAGAAGGTGCTGGGGCGGGTGACGCCGGCCGTCGGGGACCTCGTCCCCCAGCTCGAGGGCGCCTACCAGCGGATTCTGGTCCCGATGAAGCTCGGCCCAATCGGCGAGGAGGTGCTCGGCACGGCGATCAAGCTTGCGGAGGAGCGAGGCTGCGCAGTGAGAGCGCTGCACGTGATCCGGGTGCCGCTCGACCAGCCGCTCGATGCGCCGCTCGAGGACGCCGAGGAAGAGGCCGAGGCCTCGCTCGCCGAGGCGAAGCTGCTCGCGTCGGAGCACGGCATCGAGGTCGAAGGCTCGGTCGTCCGCGCACGTGCGATCGGCGAGGCGATCGTCCACGAGGCGCGCGAGAAGGGCGCCGACCTGATCGTGCTCGGCTCGGCGCCCCGCTGGCGACGGCAGTCGCGCTTCTTCAGCCCGACCGTCGATTACGTCCTGCGCCGCGCTCCCTGCGAGGTGATCGTGATCGCCTATCCGCAGGGCGTCCTGGAAGAAGACGGCGCAATCTCGTAACAGGCTCTGGCCTGCTTGCGCGGGTGTAATCTGAGATCGGATATGAAGGCAATCGTGGTGGGCTGCGGCAGGGTGGGATCGGCGGTCGCGAAGAAGCTGACGAAGAGCGGCTGGGACGTCGTCGCGATCGACGAGAACGTGGAGGCGCTCGCCCGCCTCGGCGAGCATTGGTCGGGCGGCTTCGTCGTAGGGCACGGAATGGACGTGAACGTGCTTCGCGAAGCCGGAATCGAGGAGGCGGACGCGGTCGTCGTCGCGACGAACGGCGACAACACGAACATCGTCGTCGGCCAGGTCGCCCAGAAGCGCTTCGGGATCGAGTGCACGGTCGTGCGGATCCTCGACCCGGCCCGGGCGGAGCTCTACGCGACCCTCGGCCTCCGCACCGTCTGCCCGACCTCGAACGCGATCGAGGTCCTGTCCGAAGCGGTCAAGTCCTGCGCGGTCAGGCCGCAGCGGGCTCCGGCGGCGGCGTCGTAGTCAGATGTTCATCCTCGTCGCCGGCGGCGGGAAGGTCGGGTCGAACCTCGCGCGAACGCTCCGCAGGATCGGCCACGAGGTGACGATCGTCGAGCAGCACCGCGACCGCTACGCCCACCTCGAGGACGAGTTCGAGCACGCTGCGATCCTCGGCGACGGGACGGAGCTCTTCGTGCTCGAGCGGGCGGGGATCGCGCGGCCGCCCGACCTTGTCGTCGCGGTGACCGGCGACGACGAGGACAACATGGTCATCTGCCAGATGGCCCGCGAGCGCTACGGCGCGAGCAAGGTCATCGCGCGCGTCAACGATCCCCGCAACCAGGCGCACTTCGACCTGCTGGGAATCTCGCCGACGGTCAGCGCGACCTCGAGCATCATGGCGATGATCGAGCACGAGGTTCCGGAGCACGAGCTCATCCATCTGCTCGAGCTGCGCAAGGAGAACCTCGAGATCGTGGAGGTCCAGATCGACAAGGACTCCCCCTCGGCCGGCAAGCGCGTCGACGGGCTGAAGTTGCCCGCCGGCTCGCGGTTGATCTCCGTGATGCGCGAGGGGCACGCCGAGATCCCTGTCCCCGAGACCCAGCTCCTGCCGGGCGACCAGGTGCTCGCAATACTCGAGCCGGGCAAGGAGGACGAGCTGCGCCGGGTGCTCCTGAAGAAGTAACCCGCGCGTGCACCGCCGCCTCATTCTCGCCGGGGTCCTTCCGCTCGCCGCCCTCGCGGCCGGTCTCGCCCTGGCCGCCCGTGGCGGGCCCGACCGCGCGGCGCTCCGCCTCGTACCGGTCGTTCGCGGGCTGCACGAGCCTCTTCACGTCGCGGCACCGCGCAGCGAGCCGAGGAACCTCTACATCGTCGAGAAGGGTGGGCGGATCCGCGTCCGGGTGCGCGGCCACCTTCGAGCCCGCCCGTTCCTCGATGTCAGCCGGCTCGTCTCGACCGGCGGCGAGCAGGGCCTCCTCTCGGTCGCCTTCCACCCGAGCTACGGCCGCAACCGCCGGTTCTACATCGACTACACCGACCGGGCGGGCGACACCCGCGTGGTCGAGTACCGCTCCCGGGGCCTCTCGCGGGCGCCTGTCCGAGTCCGCCAGATCCTCTTTGTCAACCAGCCGTACTCGAACCACAACGGCGGCCAACTCGCGTTCGGCCCCGACGGCTACCTCTACGTCGGCATGGGCGACGGCGGCTCGGCCGGTGACCCGGAGAACCGGGCTCAGAACCTGGGCACCTTCCTCGGCAAGCTGCTGCGGATCAATGTCAACCTTCGCCGCCCGCGTGCGCAGATTGCGGCATACGGGCTGCGCAACCCGTGGCGGTTCTCGTTCGACCGGCAGACCGGCGACCTCTACATCGGCGACGTCGGCCAGAACGCCTGGGAGGAGATCGACTTCACATCTCGGCGGAGCCCGGGGCTCGAGAACTACGGCTGGCGCGTGTACGAGGGCAACGAGCGCTCGACGAACGAGGAGCCGAACCCGGCCGGACGGCTTGTCTTCCCGATCGTCGTCGCCCCGAACGGGCCTAACTGCTCGATCATCGGGGGTTTCGTCTACCGAGGGACGGCCGTGCCGGCCGCCCGCGGCCGCTACTTCTTCGGCGACTACTGTGAGGAGCGCATCCGCAGCGTGGCCGCCCCCGGCGGCATGGAGGTGCGGAACGAGCCGTTCAATGTCAGCGGGCTTGCCTCGTTCGGCGAGGACGCGCGCGGTGAGCTCTACCTAGCCTCGCTCGACAGAGGCGTCGTCTACAAGCTCGCTCGCTCGAGCTAACCCGTTCGCCGGCGGTGGACCTGCGGGCCCTGCCGGCCGAGCGCGGCGTAGGCGAGCGCCTGGAGCGAGTCGTTCAGGGAGGCGAGCTCGCGGACGATCGGCGCGAAGTGCTCGCCCGCGTCGAGCCGCCGGTTGAGCGCGCGCAGCTCGCCGTTCAGGCGGTCGAGGCGCTCGAGCAGCGCGTCGAGCTGCCGGTCTCCGACTTCCTTTTCATTCATGCGCGAGATTCTAGGGCTAGGCGGTTGAGCTCTGCGGCGACGCGGACGACGGCGGTATCGGAGCCAAGTCGTCCGCACAGCCGCTCGAGCGCACCCTCGCCTGTCTCGAGCGCCTCGATCCGGCGGGCAGCCCCCAGCTGCCCGAGGGCGACTCGTGCGAGCGGCTCGGGCGCGTCGGTGAAGACGCCCAGGCGGCATCCGCCGGCGGCGAGCGCGCGGAGGGTCGCGTTCACGTCCGCGTTCGGGCGCAGGTAGACCGGCGCGCGCTCCTCGGCAAAGCGCTCGAGCGCCCCGCGCCAGTCGCCGACTCCCGCCTCGGCCCACCGGTCGAGCTCGCCGGCCGCCTGGGCGCGGTCGTCCGGCAGTGCGGCCGGGTCGAGGGGCGCGATCGAGCGGAACCGCCGCGCCGCGTCGGCGAGCCAGTCGCGCCAGAGCGGGCGCGTGTCCCCGAGCACGCCGTCGAGGTCAAGCGCGACCGCCTTCACGCGCGCGCCCGCCGGAGCACGAGGATTCCCGCCACGATGCCGGCCGCGTCCACGAGGACGTCGAGCGGCGCCGCGTGCCGCCCACGCACGAAATGCTGATGGAGCTCGTCCGTCGCGGCATAGGCGATCCCCGCCGCGAGGGCGGGCGCCTCGCGGCCGAGCGCACGCAGCAGAAGCGCGCCCAGGATCGCGTACTCGACCACGTGCGCTCCCTTCCGCAGCACCGTGTCCCACGTGCCGAGGCCGGTGCCGAGGTCGGGAATGGACGAGAGCGTGAAGATCACTGCCGCCCAGAGGACGACCGGCACCCAGGCCGAGAGCGTTCGCGGGACCGGCACGGCGGCCATGATAGGGTCGCCTCCAACGGCACGCGGAAAGGGAACCCGGTGCAAGTCCGGGACGGTCCCGCCGCTGTGAGGGGAGTTGCTCCTCCGCCGAAAGCCACTGGCCTCCAGGGCCGGGAAGGCGGCGGAAGAGGGAGCCCCGAGTCAGAAGACCTGCCGCGCGCCGCAGATCCGAACCCCTCGCGGAAGGAGGATTCGTGTTCCGACGACTTATCACCCTGGCGGTTGGGGCTGCGCTTGCCGCGGTCCTGGCTCCGGCAGCGCTCGGCGTCAGCGTCCACGTGCGCGTCGAGGGCAAGACGACGACCATCTTCGGCGCAACCGAGCCGACGCTCGCTTCGGGCCCGACCGCCCTCGACGCACTCGAGGCGGCGAGCCTGCGGGGCGAGTTCTACTACCACGTGGCCTCCGGGCCGTTCGTCGACCAGATCGGCCGCTATCGAGGTGAGGGCTTCAGCGGCTGGGGCTTCAAGGTGAACGGCGTGGCGCCTCAGGTCGCCGCCAACCAGGTGACGCTGAACGGCAGCGACACCGTGCTCTGGTACTGGACCACCTTCAGCGAGCGTGGCGGCTCGCCGACCCTGGTCCTCAGGCGGCGGCCGCGTAATTGCTACCGCGTCGTCTCGCAGGACGACACGGGGAAGACCGAGCCGGCGGCCGGAGCCGTGCTCCTCGTCGACGGGCGGCGTGTCGCAACCCGGGCGGGGCGCGGCTGCGTCGGTCGCCATCGCGGGCTCGTGCGGGCAACGGCGCCGCACGCGGTTCGCTCGAACGCCCTCAGGTGAGGCGTGCCTGGCTCGCTGCAGTCGCTCTCGCGCTCCTCGCGGGCTGCGGTCAGGAGCGGACGGGATCGGGCAAGGCCTCGCTCTGGGTCACGCGCGACCGGGGCGAGACCGTGCTCCTCGTGCGAACGGTGCCGGCGGGGCTGACCGCAATGGACGCGCTCGATCGGGAAGCCGACGTCGAGACCCGCTACGGGGGCCGCTTCGTCGAGTCGATCGAAGGGGTCAGCGGCAGCCTTGCTCGGCGGCAGGACTGGTTCTGGTTCCTGAACGGGATCGAGGCTGACCGCAGCGCCGCCGACTACCGGCTGCGCCCGGGCGACGTCGAGTGGTGGGACTTCCGCTCGTGGCAGGACCGGATGCGCGAGGCGGTCGTGATCGGCGCCTTCCCGGAGCCGTTCCTGCACGGCTACGACGGAAAGACCCGGGCCGTCGTTGTTCGCTACGAGCCGGGCCTGGCAGGAGGCGCACAGGCGATCGGGCGCCTCCTGCGGGCCTCATCCGTCGGCCCACTTTCCGACCCGGCTCCTTCGGACGCGAATGTGTTCCTCACCGTCAGCGGCAAGCAGCGCTTCGTCGCTTCGCTACGTGACCCGGACGGCGCGGCGGGCTCGCCTGTGCAGTTCGTCTTCGCGGGCGACGCGGTCGCGCTCGCACGACACCCGCAGCGGTTCCGCTTCCGCTACCGCGCGCCATGAGCCCCGTACCAGCCGCCGCCCTCTTCGCCGCGCTCGCGGCCGCGGCCTTGCTCACCGACCGGGCTCTCCTGGTCGGCCTCGTCGCGGCGGTGCTCCTCGCGGCCTGCCTGCGCGCGCCTCGCGGGCGCCGCTGGCCCTATCTGACGGGGGCGGTCGGCTCCGCGCTCTCCGTCCTCCTGCTCTCGCCGCTCGTCTCGCACCAGGGCTCGCACGTCGTCTGGGAGGGCCCGCGGCTGCCGGTGGTCGGCGTCATCGACGTCACCGGCGAGGAGCTCGGAACCGGCGGCGTTCAGGCGTTGCGCCTGGGGGCGGTCGGCCTCGCCTTCGCCGCCTATGCCCTCCTACTCGATCACGATCGTCTTCTCCAGGCGGCCGGATTCGCGCGACGCTCGGTGCTCGCGGTAGGGCTCGCGACCCGGCTCGTTCCCACCCTCGAGCGCGATGCGGCCGGTTTCGTCGAAGCCCTCCGCGGCCGCGGCGTCGAGGTGCGCGGCCTGCGGGGCCGCGCCCGCCTCCTCTCGCCGCTGCTCGCCGGCTCGCTCGAGCGCGCGCTCAACCTCGCCGAGGCGATGGAGGCCCGCGGCTTCGGCAGGCCGGGGAGGACACGCGCGCCTTCTCCGCCGTGGACGGTGCTCGACCGGCTCGCGCTCGCGGTCGCGCCCCTCGTCGTCCTCTCGGGGATATGGCTCTAGCGCGGGTCGACGAGCTGACGTTCGCGTACCCGGGCGCGGCGGATGCGCTGACGGACGTGTCCCTCCGGGTCGAGCCGGGCGAGGTGATAGCGGTCCTCGGGCCCTCCGGCTCGGGCAAGTCGACGCTGCTCCGTGCGCTCGCGGGGCTCGTGCCGCACTTTCACGGCGGCCGCTTCGCCGGGCGAGTGGAGATCGCCGGCTTCGACACGAGGGTCACTCACCCCGCCGAGCTCGCCGGCGTCGTCGCCTCGCTCTTCCAGGACCCTGAGGATCAGGTCGTTTTCGGCCGGGTCCGGAACGAGGTTGCCTTCGGGCTCGAGAACCTCGGCACGCCGCCGGCGGAGATCTTCCCGCGCGCCCTCGTCGCGCTCGAGGCCGTCGGCGCCGTCCAACTCGCCGACCGTCGCACCGAGACGCTCTCGGCCGGTGAGCTCCAGCGCGTCTGTTTGGCCTCGGCTCTCGCGCTCGAGCCCTCCTTGCTGCTACTCGACGAGCCCACCTCGCAGCTTGATCCCGAGGGTGCTGAGGCGCTCCTCGATCTGGCCTGCGACCTCGGCGCCGCGGTCGTCCTTTCCGAGCAGCGACCGGCCCTGCCGCTCGAGCGCTGCGACCGGGTCCTCTTTCTCGAGCACGGTCGGCTCCTGCTCGACGCGCGGCGAGGCGAAGCCCTCGCGTGGCTCGCGGCGCACCGGCCGGGCTACCTGCCGCGAGAGGCCGAGACCGTCGAGCGACGCGCGTGCGGAGAGGAGCTCTGCTCGCTCGCCGGCGTCTCGTTCGCGTATCCGCAGGCGCCCCCGGTGCTGGACGGCGTCTCGCTCACGCTTCGCCGCGGCGAGGTCGTCGCGCTCACGGGCCCGAACGGGGCGGGCAAGACCACTCTCGCCAAGCTCGCAGCCGGTCTGCTCGAGCCCCGAGCCGGCCGGGTCGAGTGGCGGGGCCGGAGGGCGTACCTGTCGCAGGATCCCGGCCGCTACCTCGTCGAGGAGCGGGTGGACGAGGAGGTCGCGCTCGCGGTCGGGGGCGACCTCCGGAGGGCGCGGCGGGCGCTCGCTGAGCTCGGCCTCGACGGCTTCGAGGCACGTCATCCGCGCGACCTCTCGAGCGGCGAGCGGGAGCGGCTCGCGCTCGCGGCCGTCCTCGTCGCCGACCCGGAGATCCTCGTCCTCGACGAGCCGACCCGCGGCGTCGACCCGCCGCGGAAGGCCGAGCTCGCTGAGCTCATCCGGCGTGGGGCGCCCCGCCGCGCGACGCTCGTCGTCACCCACGACCTCGTCTTCGCGGGCGACGTCGCCGACCGGGCCATGTCGCTGGGCACGCGGGAGGTCGTCTATGCGTAGCGCGGCAGCGCAAGCGGTGCCCAGGCTCGTGACCTTCGCCGCCTTCGGCGCCGCGCTTGCTGCGGCGGCGTGGACGGCGCTCTCTCCGGACCAGGCGGCGCTGCCGCTTCTGCTCGCGGCGGGCGGGCTGCTCGTCGCCGGTGCGGCCTGGCTCGAGTCGGGGGCAGGGGCGGCGAAGGAGGTCTCGCTCGTCGCCACGCTCGCGGCGGTCGCGGCCGCTGGGCGGGTCCTGTTCGCCGCCGTCCCCGGCGTTCAGCCGGTGACGGTGATCGTCGTCGCGACCGGGGCCGCGCTCGGCCCACGCGCCGGCTTTGCGACAGGCGCGCTCGCGGCGCTGGTGTCGAACTTCTTCTTCGGCCAGGGACCGTGGACGCCCTGGCAGATGCTCGGCTGGGGCGCGTGCGGCCTCGTCGGCTCCGCGGCCGGGCGGCTCCTGCGCCGCCGGATCCCGTTCGCCGCCGCCTGCTTCGTCCTCGGCTTGGCCTTCAGCGCGCTGATGGATGTCTGGCTGTGGCTCAGCTTCTGGCCGCACACCTGGCAAGCGCTGACCGTCGTGCTCGGAAGAGGAGTCTGGTTCGAGGCGGCGCATGCGGTCGGCAACCTCGTCATTGCGCTCGCGATCGGGCCCGAGCTGCGGCGGCTGCTCGAGCGCTACGCGCGGCGGCTGCGAACGGAGGTGGTCTGGGCGTGAGGCTTGCGGTTGCCGCTGTCGCATTCGTCCTAGGAGGGCTTGGCGAAACGCCCGCTGTGCCGTCGGGCTGCGCTGCTCGCCCCGAGGCGGCGTCCTCAGTCGCGCAGATAGCGAACTGCTATCGGCGCTCCCTGCGTCCTTGCCTCGGAACGACCATCGCACCCCGACGACGAGCGACGTTCCGCCAATCCCTCCTGGCTGCGTCGCCGGCTGACTACGTCGTCTCCCAGCAGCAGCCCGACGGCGGCTTCGCCGAGCCGGGCGGCCGGTCCGACCCCAACCTCACGGCGTGGGCGGTGCTCGGCCTGAAGGCGGCCGGCCGCGACCCTGCGACGCTGCGCCCCTCGCCGGCCCAGTACCTGGCGGACAAGCCCCACCCACATGCGACCGACCTCGCCCTGCGGATCCTGGCGCTGCGCGCGCTCGGCCAGGACGTGAGCGACCTCGCCGAGCAGCTCGAGGGACTGCGCCGCGGCGACGGCAGGATCGGCCGGCTCGTCAACTCCACCATCTGGGGCGTGCTCGCCCTTCGCTCAGCGGGGCGGCCGGTGGGCCGGAGCGTCCGTTATCTCCTGCGGCAGCAGCGGCCCGGCGGCGGCTGGTCGTGGTTCTCGCGCGGGCGGCCCGACTCGAACGACACGGCCGCTGCCGTCGAGGCGCTCCGGGCCGCAGGAGTCCCCGCCGGGTCGCGGGCCATCCGGCGGGCACTGCGCTACCTGCGAGGTCTCCAGCGCCGGGACGGAGGCTTCTCGCTCATGCCTGGCCGCGAAGCAGACGCGCAGTCCACAGCCTGGGTGATCCAGGCGTTCCTCGCCGCCCTCCGCGATCCGGGCCGCGCCGCCTTCAGCTTCCTGGCGAGCCTGCGGCAGGCGGACGGCAGCTTCCGCTACTCGCGGCGCTACGCGTCGACGCCCGTCTGGGTGACCGCCCAGGTCTTGCCCGCGCTGGCTCGGGAGCCGTATCCGCTGAGCGCCTCGCCGGGTTTCACCCCGCGGCGGCGCGGTTCCGCGATACTCGGCCGATGCCGGGGCGCGTCACAGCGTCGATCGTCACGATCGGGAACGAGCTCCTCTCCGGCGATACCGTCAACACGAACGCCGCCTGGCTCGCGCAGCAGCTCGAGGAGCTCGGGGTCGTCGTCACGCTCATGGCGTCGCTGCCCGACGAGGTGGAGCGGATCGCCGAGTTCGTCCGCACCGAGGCCCAGCGGGCAGACCTCGTCGTGGTCACCGGCGGGCTAGGCGGCACCCCGGACGACGTCACGCGGGAGGCGATGGCGGCCGCGTTCGACTCACCCCAGGCCGAGGTGATCGACCTCGCCGAGCGTCTGCGCTCGCGGTTCCCGGCGAACCCGGAGTACGCGGCGCGCTGGGCCAACCTGCCCGGCGGCGCAACACCGCTCGAGAACCCGCTGGGCGGCGCGCCCGGGTTCGTCGTCGGAAACGTGTACGTCCTGCCCGGGTTGCCGACGGAGATGAAGGCGATGTTCGAGACGGTCGCCTCGGAGCTGAGCACGGATCGCCCGATCACCTCCTGGCGGCGCACGTACGAGACGACCGAGGCGCGGATCGTCGGCGTGCTCGAGGCGATGGGCGACCGCTATCCCGGCGTGCTCGTCGGCTCCTACCCGAAGTTCCACCCGCAGGGGGCGACGGTCGAGGTCGTCGTCAAGTCGTCCGATCCGGACGCGCTGGGGGCGGCCGTGGCCTGGATCGAGCAGGCGTTGGAGGAAGCTACCCGCTAGGAAAGGGAAAGGGCCCGGCGACCGGGCCCCTTCTCTTCGCGCTCTTACAAGCACTCAGGCGGCGGATCGGCCGAGATGACGTGATTCGGGGTGCCGGTCGGCAGCACGTAGACGACGTAGAAGTCGGTACGGCTCGGGCCTGCGATGGCCCGGTGGACGTGCCCGAAGCCGGGATCGGCGAATCCCTCGCCTTCTCCGTAAGTCACCCGGCGGCACGTGTTCGCCATGGCGTCCTCGTACGTGAGCGAGCCCCTCGCGATCACCACGAGGGCCAGGCCGGGATGGGTGTGCCAGCCCGTCGCTGTGTTCGCCTCCAGGCGCACATGCTGGATGAAGAGGTCGGCTCCGTCGGGCTGCACCGACCGAACGAATGAGGAGACCGGAACCCGCCCGACAAAGTTGTGCGCGGCGAGGAAGCCGGTCGGGACCGTGGACGGGTCGACCACGGTATGTGTCGCGAGAGCGGCTCCGCCACCTCCGATGGCCGCCGCCGCCGCGAGGACAGCAAGCAATTTCCAACGCATGAATCCTGCTCCTTTCCTAGTCGCGTCCATCAACCGCGAAGCCCTGAAGCGGCGGCCGAGACCGCCATGTGCATGACCGGGTAGAGCGTTCGTGCGCGCGATGCCGGAGCGGCGACGGCGCCGATCACCGCCTCGGCCGATCGGCTCGGATCGAACGCCCACCCTTCGACCACGAGTGCGAGCGTCAGGTCGTCGCGGACGACCGCGACGCTCGTGACGCCCAGCCGCGCAAGCTTCGACAGGGCCGTCGGCTGAAGCGACGGCTCGGCTTCAGAAGCCGGAATGAGCACCACGAGCATCGCCACTGCCTCTCCTTCTCGGTGGGGGACAGTGGAACCGACGCTAGTGGCGGGGCACCCTCCCGATCATCGGGCGTTTCCCCCATTTTCGGCCCGGTCGGCCCGCAACCGGGCCGCCAGCTCGGTCCGGTTGCGTGCGCCGACCTTCCTGAAGACGTTCGACAGATGCCGCTCGATGGTCTTCGGCGAGAGGAAGAGCGTCTTGGCGATCTCCCGGTTGGTTGCGCCGCCGAGGACGAGTTGAGCGACCTCTTCCTCACGCTTCGTCAGAGGCGCTCCGGCAAGGGCCCGGCGCCAGGTCCGGACACCGAGCGCTCTGAGCGCCTGCTCAGCGAGCGCCCGCACGGTTTCGCCGCCCCGTTCGTGAGCTTCGGCAGCCACGGCTTCGAGCTCGTCGACGGCGCGGGCGGCGTGCGTTTCCCCGAGCGTGCGCCCGAGGTCGAGTCTGATCCAGAGCGCTTGGAGACCGTACCCGGATCGGTTCGCGACGACGAGAGCCGCCTCGAGCGCTTCCACCCGCGTCTCAGCTTCGGCCTTCGCGAGCGCAGCGGCGTGCATGCGGATGACGCGGTCCAGCGGATCGGCACCGTAGTTCAGACCGCTCCAACGCTCCAGCACCTCCTCCGCCTCCACGCCCGCGCCGATTCGGGCGAGCGCTTCGGCCGAGAGGAGCAACAGCTCCGCGCTGCACCGCGGGCAGCCGGCTGCTTCGGCGCAGGCCCACCCGTTCGACAGGTGTTCCCGCACGGTCGGGGCGCCGCTCGGCCCTTCGAGGCGCGCGAGCCACACGGCCAGGCCCTCGTGAAACGCGATTCGCTGGTGCTCGCTCGGCTCCTCGGCAGTCTCGCGCTCGAGTCGCCGGAGGGCATCCTGCGGGTGCCTCCGCTCGAGGGCGATGTGGCACGCCACCAGTGCGACACGGTGCCGGGCGCGCGGCACGTCGCCCGCGCGGGCAGCAAGCTCGCTCGTCTCGAGGACGATCGTCTCCGCCTCGGCCAGCTCCCCTGCCTGCTCGAGCGTGCGCGCCAGCCAGTAGCCGGCGTCGACAGCGAGGTGGGGAAGGACATGGCGGTGGGTCTCGTCCCACACGCGCCGAAGCTGGGCAACGGCTTCGTGGACGCTGCCCGTCTGTCGCAGCCCGACCCCGACCTCCAGCGAGGCCCTGAGGTACGACTCGAGGTCGAAGCCGCGCGTCGCGGCCGCTCTCGCCTCGGCCGCCTTGAGGAGCGCCGCGTAGTCGCCTTGCTGCATCGCCGACTCGTAGTCGAGCCGCAGCGCTTCGAGGTACGCAGCGCGAGCCCGCGGCTTGAGTGCTTCCGGCCCGCCGGCCTCCTTCGCGAGCCTCGTCGCCTCGCCGACGGCCTCTTCTGCCAGGGCCCGTCCGTCCGCTGTGCGCTGTTCGAGCCAGAGGTGGATCGCAGCGTCGTGCGTGCGCTGCTCCAGCGCGAGAATCTCGTCCCCGGCGCCAAGCTCACGGCTGCGGTCGAGATACTCGCGCGCCTCGGCGACCCGTTCGAGGGCGTACGCCGCTCTCGATGCCGCGAGAAGCGCGGAGGCTTGCCGAGCAGCCCCGTCTGCCCGTCCCGCGACGAGCGACCAGCGCGCAAGCCCTTCTTCGTGTTCGGCGAGCTCCGTCGCGAGCGCCGCGACAGCCTCGTTGAGAATGACGGCGTCGCGGTCGAGAGGGTCGCATTCGTCCGCGATGCCCGCCAGGAGGCGCAGTCCCTCGGGCCCGAGCAACCTCCGCTGCGGCGAGCCTGCGAGCCGGAGAGCGAGGTCGAGTGTCGGCATTCGGGCCGAGCGGCGGTGCTCCAATGCCTCGCGCAGAAGCCGAACGTCGTCAGCCGCGTCGCGCTCGAGCCGCTGCGCGAACCTACGGTGAAGCTCGCGGCGCGATTCCTCCGGCAGGTCTACCAGCGCGGCCTCGCGGATCAGGTCGTGCGCCAGCCGGACCGCGCCTGCCGCTTCGACTGCGAGGCCGCGTTCGACGAGCTCGGTGAGCGCGCTCTCGCTCCTCACCGCCTGCCAGCCGGCGAGCGTGCCCACGTCGGCCCAGGGAAAGGGTCGTCCGGCAACCGCCAGGAGAGCCAGCAGCCCGGCGGCGTCGGGGCTCGCGCCGCGCAGACGCACGGTCAGCAGGGGCGCGAGACTCTCGCCGGCGCCGCCGCGGACGAGCGACTCGAGCCAGAAGGGTGATCCTTGCGCTTCTTTCCAGAGGTCGGCGGCTCGGGCGGGAAGGAGCCCTGCGTCGAGCGCGCGGGCCAGCTCGACCCCCTCCTCACGGCTCAGCGGGGCGAGCTCCAGGAGCCGCACGCGATCGGGGGCAAACACGTCGGCAAGTGCGATCCCAGGCCCCCCGGGACGCGTCGCGGCGAAGACTGCGAGGCCCTGGCCCGATTCGCGTGCAGCACGAATCAGGTAGTTGCAGAGGGCGAGGGAGAGCTCGTCCACCCAGTGGAGGTCGTCCACGACGAGCAGCGCCTGCTCGAGGGTTCGAAACGCGCGGTGGGCGGCCTCGAACACCCGCACCGGCTCGAGCGTGGCGGCCTCGGTAGGTTGGAAGAGGAGGGCCTCGAGCTGAGCTCCGAGGTTGGGCACCTCCGTCAGGGTTCGCAGCAGGCCGCCTGCAGCCGCCAGGGGAACGTGGCGCTCGGGCTCGTACCCCGCGACTGCGAACGAGAAGGGAACTCCCGCCCGCTCTCTCGCTTCGGCCAGGAGCCGGCTCTTGCCGCTACCCGGGTCCCCGACGACGATCGCGCCGAAGGGACCGTCCGAGGCCTCGCTCGCCACCTCCGCCAACGCCTCCAGCTCATCGACTCTTCCGATGAAAGCACTCACTTCGAAGAGCCTACGACGGCGCGAAGCGGGGCGCCGAAGCCGCTAGAACTCAGTCGGATCGGCGAGGTGCCCGTCGCGGCCGACGTAGCCGCCCTTCGCGCCGATGACGAGCATGACGAGGTCCTCGTCGCCGACGCTCGTCACCCGCCGGGGCGTCGTCGACTCGACGTGGCAGACGCCGCCGGGGCCGAGCTCTCGCACCTCCCCGCCGACCTCGAAGCGCGCGCGCCCCCGGTGCACGAAGTAGAGCTCGTCCTGCTCGTCGTGGTAGTGCGGCCGGCCGGCGACGCCCGGCGGGAGCACGAGCGCGTTGACGCCGAACGCCTTTACGTCGAGCGCCTGCCGGATCTTCCGGAAGACGCCCTCTCCCATCTCGTCGATCGATCCGAAGGCGTGGCCCATCGCTACCATCGGCACGGCCGTGCCGTCCCAAATCTATCGCCGGCTGATCGTCGTGATCGTCGCGGCCGCTGCCCTCGCCGGGTGCAAAGGGGGAGATTCCGACCAGGCCGAGCAGACGAGCCTCGGGGCGCCTTTTGCCTACGACGCGTCGAAGCCGCTCGATCTCCAGGCGCGTGACCTGTCTCACGACAGCAGAGTCCAGCTCCGCGACATCTCGTTCCGGGGTGCCCGCGACGAGCGCGTTCCCGCCTATCTCATCGTTCCGTCCGGGCAGGAGCGCCATCCGGCCGTGATCTATGCGCACGGTGCGACCGGTGGGCGCGGCGATCTCCTTCTCCAGGCCGTGGGATTCGCGCAGCAGGGCGCGGTCGCGCTCGTGCTGGAGATGAACTACTCCGCGATTCGAGGCTCGACTGCGCTACCGGCCGGAATCCAGGGGGTGCAGACGAAGACCGACACCGAGGTCGAAGCCGTCGTCGAGGTGCGGCGGGCGGTCGACCTCCTCCGCTCGCTGCCGTACGTGGAGAAAGATCGGATCGGCTACCTTGGCTGGAGCGCCGGCGCCCGCATCGGGGCGGTCGTCGCGGGTGTCGACCACAGGATCCGGGCGTTCGATCTGCTCGCAGGTGGGGCGACACCGGTGTCCAAGTACCTCGACCTCGCCCCGGTTTACCTGCGTTCCGAGCTCAGGCGCCAGCTGGGCAAGACCGACCCGCTGCACTACGTCGGCCACGCGGCGCCCTCCGTCCTCCTCTTCCAGGACGGCCGCCACGACGAGATCGTGCCGAGAGAGGCGCTGACGACCCTCGCCAGAAAGGGCAGCGACCCGAAGGAGTTGCGCTGGTACGACTCCGGCCACGTGCCGACCGAGAAAGCCTGGGCTGACTCGCGCCGCTGGCTCGCCGACCGGCTCGGTCTGAGTTGACGCGCGGACCCGCGGTCGTCCTTCTGCTCGGCGGAGCCCTGGTGCTCGCGGGCTGCGGAGGCTCCGACAAGGCCACGAACGGGAAGCTCGCCGCTCCGTTCGCATACGACGCGGCCAGGCCGTTCCAGCTCGAGAGCAAGCCGACGAAGATCGGAGGAGACGGCGTCGAGGTTCGCGATATCACGTTTGCCGGTCCCGGCAAGAGCCCGCTGCACGCTTACCTTGCTTCTCCCTCCGGCTCCGGCTCGCACCCGGCGGTCATCTACGCCCACGGGGGAGGCGGCGACCGCGAAGAGCTCCTCGAGGAAGCAGTAGCCATGGCGCGGCGCGGCGCCGTCACCCTGACGCTGACCATGAGCTACTCGCCGACGCGGCCCACGCTGGTGCCGCCCGGGCTCGAGGGTGTCCGAGTGAACGCGACGGTCGACCTCGAGGCGGTCCGCGAAGTGCGCCGAACGGTCGACTTTCTCAGCTCGCTTTCAGCCGTCGACGAGGATCGGATCGCCTACGTGGGCTGGAGCGCAGGAGCGCGCACCGGGGCAATCGTCGCTGGTGCCGACCACAGGATCCAGGCGTTCGATCTGCTCGCCGGAGGCGCATTGCCGATGTCCCGCTACATCGCCCAGGCGCCGGAAGCGTGGCGACCTGAGCTCGAGACGCTGTTTGCCGAGATCGACCCGCTTCGGTACGTCGCACATGCCGCTCCTTCGGCGCTCTTCTTCCAGGACGGCTCCAAGGACGAGGTCATGTCGAGGGAGGAGCTGACGACGCTCGCCCGGGAGGGCAGCGACCCGAAGGAGCTGCGGTGGTACGACTCGGGCCACGTGCCCACCGCGCAGACCTGGGCGGACTCGCGTCGCTGGCTCGCCGAACGGCTCGACCTCGGGTAGGCCGTTCGAGGGGCATTGCCGTGCTGGTCTGGCTCGCTAGCATCGGCAAACAGTGTCAGTCGCTTCGCCCGAGACCTATCTCGCCGACCTGAACCCCGCTCAGCGCGAGGCCGTCCTCGCCACGGAAGGGCCACTGCTCGTCGTCGCCGGCGCGGGGTCGGGCAAGACGCGCGTCCTCACCTACCGCGTCGCGCATCTGATCAACGCCTGCGGCGTGAAGCCGCAGGAGATCCTCGCGATCACGTTCACGAACAAGGCTGCGGGCGAGATGCGCGAGCGGCTCGAGGACATGCTCGGCGGCGTCGCCCGCTCGATCTGGATCCTCACCTTCCACGCCGCCTGCGGCCGCATCCTCCGCCGCGAGGCTCCGCGCCTCGGCTACCGGACGAACTTCACGATCTACGACCAGGCCGACCAGATTCGGCTGACGAAGGCGTGCCTGGAGGAGCTAGAGCGCGACCCGAAGCGCTTCGTCCCGCGCGGGATCCACGCGCAGATCTCGGCGGCGAAGAACAACCTCGTCGGCCCCGACGAGTACCGCTCGCGGGTCGCCTCCTTCTACGACCAGACCGTCGCGGACACCTACGCGCTCTACCAGCGGCGCCTCTTCGCCTCGAACGCGGTCGACTTCGACGACATGCTCTTCCTCTGCGTCGAGGCGCTCGACCGCTTCCCCGAGGCGCGCAAGCGCTGGCAGAAGGCGTTCCGCTACGTCCTCGTGGACGAGTACCAGGACACGAACCACGCCCAGTACCGCCTGCTCCAGCTCCTGGCCGAAAAGCACAGGAACGTTTGCGCCGTGGGCGATCCAGACCAGTCCATCTATGCCTTCAGAGGAGCGGACATCCGCAACATTCTCGAGTTCGAGCGCGACTTCGGCGAGACGCGCACCGTCGCACTCGAGCAGAACTACCGCTCCACAAACACGATCCTCAGCGGCGCGAACGCCGTCATCGCCAACAACCGCGAGCGCAAGCCGAAGGCTCTCTGGTCCGAGCTGGGAGAGGGCGACCCGGTGCGCGTGCTCGAGGTCGAGGACGAGCACGCGGAGGCGCGGTTCGTCGCGGCGCAGATCGCGGGGCTCGTCGAGGAAGGCTTCTCCGGCTCCGAGGTCGCCGTCTTCTACCGGACGAACGCGCAGTCGCGCGTGCTCGAGGACGTGCTCGTCCGGCAGGCGATCGCCTACCAGGTGATCGGCGGCCCCCGCTTCTACGAGCGGGCCGAGGTCAAGGACCTGGTCGCCTACCTCCAGGTGATCGACAACCCATACGACGCGGTCAGCCTCCTGCGGATCTCCAACCGCCCGCGCCGCGGGATCGGCGACTCCTCGCTCGCGCGCCTCCAGAGCTACGCGGACGCGCACGGGCTCTCGCTCTGGGAGTCGCTCGAGCACGCCGAGGAGGCCGGGGTGGGAGCTGCGCCGCTCCGCGCCGTCCAGGGCCTGCGCACCCTCCTCCAGTCGCTGATGGCGGGCGCGCTCGAGCTTCCCGTGCCGGAGGTCGTGGAGCGCGTCCTCCAGCGAAGCGGCTACATGGACGCCCTCGAGGCCGAGCGGACGATCGAGGCGCAGGGCCGCATGGAGAACCTCCAGGAGCTCGTCGGCGTCGCGCGCGAGTACCAGGAAACCGCGGAAGAGCCGAGCCTCTCGAGCTTCCTCCAGGAGATCTCGCTCTACTCCGACCAGGACGCGCTGCGCGAGCAGGAGAGCCTTGTCACGCTCATGACCCTCCACAACGCGAAGGGGCTCGAGTTCCGGGCGGTCTTCATGATCGGGATGGAGGAAGGGATCTTCCCGCACTCCCGCTCGCTCGAGGAGGCGATGCTCGAGGAGGAGCGGCGGCTCTGCTACGTCGGGATGACGCGCGCGAAGGAGCGGCTCACGCTGACGCACGCGTCGTCGCGCTCGCTCTGGGGCGCGCGGAGCTACAACCTGGCCTCGCGCTTCCTCGACGAGCTGCCCGAGGAGGGGGTCGAGCGCGAGGCGCTGCGGCCCGCATCCTGGCGCGGCTACGGGGCGCAGCCGGTCGCGCCGCAGAGGGACGTGCCCGAGCTGGCCACGGGCGACAGCGTGCGGCACGGCACGCTCGGCGAGGGCGTCGTCACCGCGATCGACGCGGGCGGCGTTGTCACGGTGCAGTTCGCAGACGGCGTCGAGCGCCGGCTGATGCTCGAGTACGCGCCGCTCGAGCGCATCTCGTAGGCTCGGGCGCATGGCCATCGAGATCCGCGTCCCGGACGAGGAGCAGCATCAGCGCTGGTTCCAGGCCTGCGAGACGAGCTTCTCCGGGGAGATCCGCGAGGAGGACGTCGAGCGCGATCGGAAGATGATTCCGGCCGAGAGGATGTTCGGCGCCTACGACGACGACGCCGTCGTCGGCACGGCGGCCGACCTACCCATGCTGCTCACGATCCCGGGCGGGGAGCTGCCGGCCGCGGGCGTGACGATGGTCGGCGTCATGCCCAGTCACCGCCGGCGCGGAATCTTGACGCAGCTCATGCGACGCCAGCTCGACGAAACGCTCGGCCGGGGCGAGCCGCTCGCGATCCTCTGGGCCTCCGAGGAGCCGATCTACGGCCGCTATGGATACGGCGTCTCGACGCTCAAGGTGTGGATTGACGCCGACCGTGACCGCATCGTCTTTCGGGACGCGCCCGAGCCGGCGGGCCGGGTAAGGCTGATCGAGGACGAGGAAGCCGAGCGCATCCTGCCGCCGATCTGGGATCGGGTCAGGAAGGAGAGGCCCGGCGTGTTCGCCCGGTCGCCCGAGTGGTGGCGCGAGTACCGCCTTCCCGATCCCGAGCACCGGCGGAGGGGGGCCGGGCCGCGGTTCATCGCCCTGCTCGAGCTCGACGGGAGCCCGGAGGCGTATGCCTTCTATCGCGTGCGCGATTCCTGGGACGAGGGCTTCGCCAACTCGCGCCTCCTCGTTCTGGAGGCAATTGCGACG
>DASYUD010000029.1:0-55035 GCA_036001625.1 Gaiellaceae bacterium | reverse complement strand
CCGCACGTCGTAGGGCAGGAAGAAGTAGCCGATCACGAGCGCAAGGACGGCGATCCGCGCCCGCCGGAAGATCCGGGCGCGCCGGCGCAGCGCAGCGGAGAGATCGTGGTTCATCGGCAGCGAACGTAGCGGCTGGCATCCAAAGGGTCATACTCCTGCTATGGCTCGGGACTGGTGGTGGCCCTGGTGGATCAGCTCGCTGATCGACGTTGGCGTCTTCGTTCTTGCGTTGATCGTCTTCGTGCGAGTGAACCGGCGACGCGTGCGCCAGGTTGCAACACTCATCGGGATCGGAGCAATCGTCGCAGCCGGACTTGCTCCCGTCGTCATGAAGGACAAGGAGTCAAACTCACCGATGCGCATGCAGACCGACCGGACGATGACGACGCCTTAGCTGCGTCGAAGCCGGAAGGCCTCGACGGCAGCTTCCTTGCCTTTGAATTGGAGTAGCTCTCTCTCGGCTGCCGGGTAGTCGTCGACGACGGCGGCGTAGGTGGCCGCGTCCAGCAAGATCTCTCCCGCCTGCGCGGCGGACGTCAGCCTCGCGGCGGTGTTCGTCACATCCCCTATCGCGGTGAAGTCCTTGAAGCCGCCTCCGCCGACGTTCCCGACGAACTCTTCCCCGCTTGCGATCCCGACTCCCACTTCGACCCAACTCGACCTCGACTTGCCATAGCCGGCTGCGCCGAGGAGGGACGCGCCGGCCTGGACGGCTTTCTCTCGATACGAGCGACCGGCGAGACCTGGGACGAAGAGCACCATGACTTCATCGCCCGCGATCTGGCCGAGAAGCCCTTCGAGCGGGAGAAACGCTTTCGAGGCGACCTCGTAGAAGCGGTTTACGAGAGCCGTTGCCTCGATCGTGCCGAGCCGCTCGGTCAGAGACGTGTAGCCGCGCACGTCGGCAAAGAGGATCGCTAGCGGGACGACCGCGCCTCCTTCGGGAGCGGATTCGACGCAGCGGGCGCAGAGACGCGGGTTCTTCCGTGACTGCCCATAACCCAAGAGCTTGAAGGCGGCGGCGGAGGGTCCAGTGAACGGCGCAT
The DNA here is from genome assembly GCA_036001625.1 of Gaiellaceae bacterium. GTDB lineage: Bacteria > Actinomycetota > Thermoleophilia > Gaiellales > Gaiellaceae > VAXT01. The sequence goes on along the minus strand of DASYUD010000029.1, from coordinate 53,989 downwards.
TGCAGAGCTTGCAACGCGTCGAGCCGGGCGCGAGCGCGAATGCGCGCCGCCCAGCGCGTTGGGCAAAACGAAGCGGGTGCTCACCGCGGAGAATCGCGGCCCAACGCTCGCTCATCGGCGGGAAGGGGTGGGCTTCGCTGCTCTCGCTCACGCGTCCATTCTTACGCCACGCGTCGCGGGCGGACGCGGCCCGAACTGGGATGAGGTGTACCCTCGGCCCCCGGACACCTCGACACGGGAGGACACATGAAACGCTTCAGGCTCGCACCGCTCGGTCTCGGCATCCTGATCGGCGTGCTCATCGCGGGGGCAGGATTGTCGGCCGTTGCCGTCCTTGCCTACGGCGTCCCCAAGATCTTCTCCGTCGAGGCTGCCTCTGCGACGCCGGGCCAGGGATTCACGGGCACGGTCCTCGCCCGGGGCACCCTCGGCCAGAACCTCGTCTTCGGAAGGCCCATGGTCGCCGTCGTCAAGCGGAAGGTCAGAGTCAAGGTGAGAGGTCGGGTCGTCACGAGGACGGTCAGGATCCGGGTTCCCGCTATCGAGAGAGCGATCGCCTGCAACGCAGCCAACCCGTGCGACTCGGCTTTCCAGCAGGGGACGCTTCAACCGGGAGGAACCACCGGTTGGCACACGCATCCTGGGCCCACCTTTGTCGCTTTCGCCCAGGGAGACGGGACGGTGTATCACGTCAGTGGCTATGCGTGTCCTGGCATGAAGATCGGCCCCGGATCGGGCTTCACCCAGATGCCGACCGAGAGGCACGTTCTACGGAACGACGGGTCGGTGCCGATCGTCGTGTACACGCTCTACCTCCTCCCGCACGGGACGCCGACCACGGGAATCAGAGTCGATCAGCCCCAGCCCACGGAGTGCCCCTCGATCAACTAGACGGCTCGAAGAAGACTGATCGTCCTGGCGGCGCGCACCTCGTCGGGGCTGGCATCCTGACGCGATGAGCGAGGAGCTCGCCATTCGCCTGCGCGGCGCCGTGAAGCGCTACGGCGCGATCACCGCGGTCGACCACCTGGACCTCGACGTCCCGGTCGGCACATGTGTCGGCCTGCTCGGCCCAAACGGGGCGGGCAAGTCGACGACCATGCGCTTGCTCACGGCCCAGTCGATCGCCGACGAGGGCGAGCTCGAAGTGCTGGGGTTCCGGCTCCCGGGCGAGTCGAAGGCCGCTCGGGCGCAGTGCGGTGTCGTTCCGCAGCTCGACAACCTCGACGTCACGCTCACCGTGCAGCAGAACCTGCTCGTCTTCACGCACCTCTATCGGATCGGCCGCCACGAGCGGGGCGAGGCGATCGAGCGGGCGCTGAAGATGGCGAACCTCGTCGAACGTCGCGACACGCGCGTGGACAGGCTCTCCGGCGGGATGCGCCGTCGAATGCTGATCGCGCGGGCCCTCATCCATCGCCCCCGGCTCGTGCTGATGGACGAGCCTACGGTCGGCCTCGACCCGCAGGTTCGCCAGGAGCTCTGGGCGCTGATTGACGCGCTGCGCTCCGAAGGGGCGACGATCCTCATGTCGACCCACTACATCGAGGAGGCGCAGCGCCTCGCCGACACGGTGCTGATCATGTCGCACGGCAGCGCCGTCGCGGCGGGGCCGCCTGCGGAGCTCGTGCTGGAGCACGCCGGCCGGGAGGCGCTGGAGGTCTACGGCCCGCCGCCGCGCCTGGCCGAGGTCGAGGCCGAAGCACGGGCAGCAGGGCTGCGGACGCGACGGACCGGCACGAGCATCTCCATCCTCGGCGTCGACGGGAGCGGCGCCTACTCGGCCGAGGGCGAACGCCGCCCGGCGAACCTGGAGGACGTCTTCGTCCTCTTGACCGGCGAGGAGATCGCCTGATGGCCGTCACGACGGCCCGCGCGCCTCGACTCGGCCGGCTCGAGCGGCCGGCGCTGACCGGCGTCCTCGTGCGCGAGGTCGTGAACTTCTCCTCCTTCTGGCGCTCGAGCACCTTCTCCTCGACGGTCGAGCCCACGATCTACCTGCTCGCGTTCGGCTTCGGATTCGGCTCGCTGGTCAGCCGCATCGGCGGCTACGACTACGTCGAGTTCGTCGGAACGGGGACGGTTGCGACGGCGGTGCTGTTCTCGTCCGCCTTCCCGGCGATGTTCGGGACCTTCGTCAAGTACCAGTTCCAGCGCACATACGACGCCATCCTCGCGGCGCCCGTCGACACGGAGGAGCTCGTCACCGCCGAGGCGCTCTGGATCGCCACCCGCGCGGGCGTGTACGGATGCGTGCCGCTGCTCGTGGCGATGGCGTTCGGGCTCGACCCGGCGTGGGGGATGCTCGCCGTGCCTCTGATCGCGTGGACTGCCGGCTTCGGCTGGGCATGCTTCGGGATCATGGTCGCCGGCTTCGCCAAGTCGTTCGAGAACTTCAACTACGTGGTGAGCGCCGTCCTCACGCCGCTCTTCCTCGTGGCCGGCACGTTCTTCCCGCTCAGCCAGCTGCCCAGGTGGGCTCAGGTGCTCGGTGAGGTGAACCCCTTGCACCACTGCGTCGAGCTCGTGCGCCACGCTGCCTTCGGGTTCGACGGCTGGACGGATCTCGCGCGCCTCGGTGCGCTCGCCGCGTTCGGGCTCGTCATGTGGCGGATCGCGATCCACGCTATGGAGCGCAAGCTCATCGACTAGGCGGCTCGCGGGCGTACGAGGCGCGCGAGGGCGAGAACGAGCGGGATGCCGAAGACGACGGTGACCGCGTACTTGACGACGATCTGGCCTTCGATGAACTCCAGCGAGCCGAAAGCCACGAGCAGAAAGACGGCGCTGTCGAGGGGGACGCTGACGGCGTTCGTCGCCACTACCCGGAACGCGTCGTGCACGCGGTCGCGAAGCCAGGCGCCGAGGGAGTTGTCGATCGTCTCGGAGACCGCGAAGGCGACGAGGCTGCCGGCGACGATCCGCCAGGTGCCGGCGAGCCGGTCGAAGAGGGGGTCGTCCGGCGACATGACGTTCAGGATCGCGAGGTAGGCCGCGAGGAGCGCCGAGGCTGCGAACCCGCAGGCGACCATGACCTGCGCGTTGACGAAGCCCTCGCGTCGGGTGGGCGCGGTGCGGTGAGCGACCTCGATCAACGAGAGCGCGATTCCGATCAGGTACGTCCCGCCCGGCGCCGTCAGGTCGGTCCAGGGGACGTCGACGATCTTGTTCGCTCCGACCTGCGCCGTGCAGACGACCGCGACGTAAAGCCCCGTGAGGACCGCGAAGCGCACGGCGCTACGACGTAGCGGTGATCGTGATCCCGCCGCGCGATTTCTGCTTCAGCGTCACCCGCACCTTGTCGGACGGGAGCTGAAGAGCCTCAGCGACGTCGTCGCGGATCTTCACCGCGAGCGCCTCGCAGAAGTGCCCCTCGTTCCGGTAGCCGCTCAGGTAGAGCTTGAGCGACTTCGACTCGATGCAGCGCGGCCCCGGCCAGTACTCGATGATGGCGACGTAGAGGTCGGGCTGGCCGGTGACCGGACAGACGGCCGTCAGCTCGTCGCTTTGCATCTCGACGTGAGACACGCCCGGGTTGGCGAACGTTTCCAGGCCGGCGTACTGGTCCGACCCGGGCTGCCGGAGCGCGACGAACTCAGTCGGTTCCATGGCGCGTACTGTAGGTGGGCGCGGGGTCCGGGGAGCATCCACCGGCCCTCCTACAATGGGCCGGCCGTGGCCGCCGAGTTTGTCCACCTGCACGTCCACTCCGAGTTCTCGATCCTCGACGGGGCTTGCCGGATTCCGGCGCTTGCCGCTCGGGCGGCGGAGCTCGAGATGCCCGCCGTCGGGCTGACCGACCACGGGTCGCTCGCCGGTGCCGTGCAGCTCTACCAGCAGGCCGCAAAGCACGGGGTCAAGCCGATCATCGGCTGCGAGGTGTACGTCTGCGACGACGCGTCTAAGCAGCAGAAGGGGTACGCCCACCTGACCCTGCTCGCCGAGTCGAACACGGGCTACGGCAACCTCATCAAGCTCGCCTCAGCAGGCTATTTGCAGGGCTATTACTACAAGCCGCGCGTCGACTGGGAGCTCCTCTCCCAGCACTCGGCCGGGCTAATCGCGCTCTCGGGCTGCCTCTCCGGTCGCGTCTCGAAGGCGCTCGAGGAATCGCGCGAAGGCGACGCGGCGGCCGACCTCGACCGGCTCGTCCAGGTCTTTGGGCCGAGCTCCACCTACGTCGAGATCCAGAACGCGGGCCTCAGCCAGCAGGCGCGCATCAACCCGCTCCTCGCAAAGCTCGCTCAGGGCACGGGGCTGCCGCTCGTCGCCACCGGCGACGTCCATTACCTGCTCCACGAGGACGCGCGCGCGCACGAGGCGCTCCTCTGCATCCAGTCGGGCGACTCGCTCAAGAACCCGAACCACTGGAAATTCGACACCGACCAGTTCTTCTTCAAGACCCCGTCCGAGATGGCGCGCGACTTCGCCGAGTATCCGGCGGCGCTCGCGACGACGCTCGAGATCGCCGAGCGCTGCTCGGTCGAGATCGAGCTCGGCACTATCCGCCTACCGCGATACCCGGTGCCCGAAGGGCGCGACGCCTTCGACTACCTCGTCGAGCTCTGCGAGAAAGGCCTGCAAAAGCGCTACGACCGCGTCACGGCGGAGCTGCAGGAGCGGCTCAAGTACGAGCTGAAGACGATCCGCGAGATGGGCTTCGCGGACTACTTCCTGATCGTCTGGGACTTCGTCAACTTCGCCAAGCGGAACGGGATCTCGGTCGGCCCCGGCCGCGGCTCGACCGCCGGCTCGCTCGCCGCCTACTGCCTCGAGATCACCGACGTCGACCCGATCCGGTACGAGCTCCTCTTCGAGCGCTTCCTCAATCCGGGCCGCAAGTCCATGCCCGACCTGGACATCGACTTCTCGGTCGCCGGCCGCGACCAGGTCATCAACTATGTCGCCGAGAAGTACGGGCGCGACCGCGTCGCCCAGATCATCACCTTCGGGACGATGATGGCCCGCGCGGCCGTGCGCGACGCGGGCCGGGTGCTCGAGGTCCCCTACGGCGCGGTCGACAAGATCGCAAAGCTGATCCCCGAGGGGCCGAAGGTCTACCTAGACGAGTGCCTCAAGCCGGGCGCCGAGTTGAAGGCGGCCTACGACGGCGACCCGCTCGTGCGCGAGATCGTCGACCTCGCCAAGCCGCTCGAGGGGCTCGTCCGGCAGGACTCGATCCACGCTGCAGGCGTCGTCATCTCCGACCGCCCGCTCACCGACGTCGTTCCGCTTCAGCGCAAGGGCGAGGGCGAGGAGACGGTCACGCAGTTTGGGATGTGGGACGTCGAGGCGCTCGGCCTGCTGAAGATGGACTTCCTCGGCCTGCGCAATCTCGACGTGATCGACAAGGCCGTCGACCTCGTCGGTGGGGCGGACATCACGAAGATCCCGATGGACGACGCGAAGACGTACGAGATGTTGGCCCGCGGGGATTCAATCGGCGTCTTCCAGTTCGAGTCTTCGGGCATGCGCGAGGCGCTCAAGCAGGTGCGCCCGACCGAGTTCGAGGACCTGATCGCGCTGGTCGCCCTCTACCGGCCCGGGCCGATGGGGTACATCCCGCTCTACGCGAAGCGAAAGAACGGCCAGGAGGCTGTCTCGTTCATCGACCCGCGGCTCGAGGCGATTACGGGGACTACGCACGCGATTTGTATCTATCAAGAGCAGTACTTAGAAATCGCAAAACAGATCGCGGGCTTCTCGCCGGCCGAGGCCGACGACCTGCGCAAGGCGATCGGCAAGAAGATCCACGAGCTGATGGCGTCCCTCAAGGAGAAGTTTCTCGAGGGCTGCGCGCAGACCGGGACGACGCCCGCGGTCGCGAACCAGCTCTGGAAGGACATGGAGTCGTCGCAGGACTACTCGTTCGGCAAGTCGCATGCGGCCTGCTACGCGCTGATCGCCTACCGGACGGCCTGGCTGCGGGCGCACCACCCGCGCGAGTACATGGCCGCGCTGATCTCGTCGGTCATGAACACGAAGGACCGCGTCCCCTTCTACGTGAACGCCTGCCACGAGCTGGGGATCGAGGTCGAGCCGCCCGACGTGAACGAGTCCGAACACGACTTCGCCGTCGTCGAGGGGAAGATCCGCTTCGGCCTGAACGCGGTCAAGAACGTCGGCGATTCGGCCGCCCGCGAAATCGTCCAGAAACGCACCGAGGGTGGGCCCTTCGCCTCGATCTGGGATTTCACCGAGCGCGTGCACCCGCAGGTGGCGAACAGGCGCGCGCTCGAGGCGCTCGTCAAGTGCGGCGCCTTCGAATCGACCGGTGCTCCACGGAAGGGCATGCTCGAGGCCCTGGACGCGGCACTGGGCGCCGGCACGAAGCGACAGGAAGACATGCTGTTCGGCCAGGATTCGATCTTCGAGGTCGAGCACCCGCAGATCCCGCCGGGCGAGTACGAGAAGAACGAGCTGCTGCGCCTCGAGAAGGAGACTTTGGGCGTCTACGTGTCCGAGCACCCGCTGCAGGCGATCCGCGAGCAGCTGCGGCGCAAGACCGACTGCCCGCTTGCCGAGGTCGAGCGCCGCCGCGACGGCGAGGTCGTCACGGTCGGCGGCATCGTCGGCGCGATCAAGCAGCTGACGACCAAGAAGGGCGAGCCGATGGTCTTCATGCGGCTCGACGACCTCACCGGCTCGACCGAGGTCGTCGTCTTCAACTCCGTCTACGGGGCGGCGCGCGACCTGCTCGGGGTCGACAACGTGCTCGTCGTCAAGGGCCGCGTCGACCACAAGCAGGAGGGCGAGACGAAGCTGATCGCGATCGAGATCGCGCCCTTCGAGGCGACCCCCGAGCGGCGCGAGGTCGTGTTGCGGGTCGATGCGCGGAGGGCGCCGGCCGGCCTCGTCCAGAGCCTCGCCGGGGTCGTGAAGGAGTTCCCCGGCGAGACGCCGGTCATTGTCGCCATCGCCACGTCGCAGGGAGAGACGACGCTCGCGCTCGGCCCGGACTATCGCGTGAAGCCGGAGCCGGACTTCTTCGCCGAGGTGAAGTCACTCCTCGGCGAGGCCGCGATCGCCTGAGGCGACATAATTCCCTCATGGCCGACTGGCGCATGGCCGGCACCTACATCGAGTTCTGCAACTGCGACCCCGGCTGCGGCTGCAATTTCCGCGGCCTCCCGAGCTCGCCTGAGGGCAACTGCGAGGCCTTGATCAGCCATGTGATCGAGAGCGGCAGCTTCGACGGCGTCGATCTCGTCGGCGCGCGAGCCTCCTGGGCGCTCTGGTGGCCGGGAGCGATCCACGACAAGGGCGGCCGCGGCCACGCGTACATCGACTGCGAGACCGACGAGCAGTTCGACGCGCTCTCGCGGATCTGGCGCGGGGAGGAGGGTTACGGGCTCTTCGAGATCTTCAACTCGACCCTCGACGAGACGACCGCTGTCGACCGGGCAAGCCTCGACCTGACCGTCGACGGCTGGCGTTCACGGGTCGCAATCGAAGGCGTCGCCGAGACTGCGATGACGCCGCTCACGAACCCTGTCACGGGCGAGGAGAACGAGGTGCGCATCGTCAAGAAGAGCGGCTTCATCTGGCGCGACGGCGAGATCGCCCAGAGCGAGACCTTCCGCGTCGACCTGCCGGAGATGACGTGGAATCTCTCCGGCAGGCACGCGGTCTTCAGCTCTTTCGACTACACGAACGCGTAGCGGCTAGGCCGTCGCGCCGACCCCCGCGCCGATGACGTTCACCAGCTCGTAGACCTCGGGCTGGGGGCCCTGGAGCATGTCGTCGCCCATGACAGGCTCGATGTACTGCTTCATGAAGCGGTCGAAGTCCTCCTTCGACTCCCAGACGTCGAAGATCCGCCAGCCGGCCTCGCTCGCCCCGGCCGTGTGGATGACCAGGCCCTGAATAGGTTCCGGCGGCGCGAGTTCTCCGCCGAACATCTTGCGGGCCAGCTCCTCGTACTGCTCCCGCGTCCCACTCGGATCATCGAGCAGCATTCCGATCGCCATTGATTTCTCCTCTCCTCGCTTACGGGGCTACTCTACGCGCCCGTGGGCCGGGCGCCGCTAGGCGCCGATCTCGACCGCCACCTCGAGGCTATGCACGGACGCGACGGAGCCGTCGGCCTGCTGGACAGCGTCCTGCCGGAGGCGGGCGGCCCGCACCTCGCTGGCGTCCATCGCGGCGCGGCTCTCCCAGAGCGTCACCGTCATCACCGTGCCGCTCTCCGCGTCGCTGAGGACGTAGCCGCCCTCTAGGCCCTCGAGGTCCGAGATCTGGCCCGCGGCCTCGCGGAAGGCCTCGACCGCCTCGTCCATCCGCTCCTCGGGAACCTCGTAGCGCGCGATTCTCGCGTACATCGCCTGGAACCCTATCGCCGCGTTCGGTGTAAGAACGGCAGTGGTGAGCCGACCACTGGCAGAAACAGAGCTCGTCGAGCGGGCCCGCCGCGGCGACGAAGGCGCCTATGAAGAACTCGTCCGTACACATCAGGGAATTGCCTTTCGCACCGCGTACCTCGTCACGGGCAGCGCGGCCGAGGCGGAGGATGCCGCGCAGGAGGGCTTCGTCAAGGCCTTCCGGGCCCTGGGCCGCTTCCGTCCGGGCGCGCCCTTTCGCCCCTGGCTGCTGCGGATCGTCGCCAACGAGGCGCGAAACCGCCGACGGTCGGCCGGCCGCCGCGCGGCGCTCGCCCTGCGCGCGGCCGAGGAAGGATCCTCGGGGGGCGCGGCTCCGTCCCCCGAGGGAGCCCTGCTCGCCGGCGAGGAGCGCGAGCAGCTGCTGGCCGCGGTCAACGGGCTGCGCGAGGAGGAGCGGCTCGTGATCGCCTGCCGCTTCTTCCTCGAGCTCTCCGAGGAGGAGACGGCAGCCGCGCTCGGAGTCAGGCGCGGCACGGTCAAGTCGCGCACTTCGCGCGCGCTCGCGCGCCTGCGGGGGGAACTCGGAGAGGCGTATGCCTGAGCTCGAGCACGCACTGGTCGAGCTCGGTCGCGGCATCGAGCTGCCGCCGGCGCCTGACCTCGCGGCGGCCGTCCGTCGGCGGATCGCCGAGGAGCCGCGGCGGCGTTTCCGGCTGCCACCCCGCCGTGTGCTCGCGCTCGCGGTTGCGGTGCTCCTGGTCGCGGTTGGCGCGGTGCTCGCGGTGCCGCCGGCACGGACTGCGATCCTCGACTGGCTCGGGCTCAGTGGCGTGAAGATCGTCCGCGTCGAGAAGCTGCCGCCCACGCCGCTCCGCACCGACCTCGGGCTCGGTCGGGAGGTCACGCTGGCCGAGGCGAAGCGCCGCGCGCCGTGGGTCGTCGTCCCGACGGGCAAGGGAGTCGGGGCGCCAGACCACGTCTACTACAGCACGAGGATTCCGAGAGGCCAGGTCGCACTCCTCTGGGGCAGCCCGGCGGAGGTCCGTCTGCTCATGACCGAGTTCAACGGCGAGGCCTTCATCGAGAAGCTGATCGGCCCCGACACGACTGCCGAGTCCGTCCGCGTCAACGGCGACCCTGGGGTCTGGATCAGTGGCCCGCACGTCTTCTACTACCGCGACGCCAACGGCCGGATGCGCCAGGAAACCGACCGCCTCTCCCAGAGCGCGCTCATCTGGCGGCACGATTACTTGACTCTCCGCCTCGAGGGCGACCTCTCGAAGCACGATGCTCTCCGCCTCGCCGCTTCGGCCCGTCGCTAGGCACGTAAAGCTTCTGTGAATTTTAGAGATCACCCTCTATAGGGAGATCCGCCCCCGTCGTCTGACCGAACAATGAAGTCAAGCGGCGAGAAAGGCATCCATGGCGGCGACTGACATCTACCTGGTCGAACAGACAGAGATCGAGCGCATCGAGCGGTGGCGCGCGGAGGAGCTCGAACGAGCCGGGTACGAGGCACGCGCGGCCGGGCGCATCGCGGTGCGGCACGACGTAGATCTCCACGCGGCGATCGAGCTGCTCGGGCGCGGCTGCCCTCAGGACGTCGCGCTCCGAATCTTGCTTTAGAGGCTCCAACACAATGAGCCTTGTGCCGCCGGGGCGCGCTGCTCGCCCCGAGGCTGTGTCCTCTCTCGCGCCCAGGCTGAGTCAGCCTGGGCGCTCCCTGCGTCCTTGCCTCGGAACGACCATCGCGCCCCGGCGACGAAGCGTCATTATGTTGGAGCCTCTTAACTTAGGCAGGGTCGCGGCCTGGCGGGCAGAATCCACTGCCCGTGATCGGCTCGATCCCCTCGCCCGACAGCGGCACCATCGACCTCGGCCCGCTTGTCGTCCACATGTACGGACTGATGCTGCTGCTCGCGATCGCGGCGTGCATCTGGCTGACGGGCATCCGCTACGTGAAGCGCGGCGGAGATTGGGACCTCATCCTGCGGGTGGCCGTCTGGGGCGTCGCGGCCGGCATCGTCGGCGCGCGCGCGTACCACGACCTCACGAGCTGGAGCGAGGTGCCCAGTCCGAAGTGGCAGGGCATATTCGAGGTCTGGAAGGGCGGGCTCGGCGTCTGGGGCGGGATCGCCGCCGGATGCATCGCGGGTGCGATCGTCGTCCGCCGCGAAGGGAAGAGCGTTCGCGAGCTGATGGACGCAGCCGCGCCCGGCCTACTGCTCGCCCAGGGCATCGGCCGCATCGGCAACTGGTGGAACCAGGAGCTGTACGGCAAGCCGACCGACCGGCCGTGGGGCCTCGAGATCGACGTCGAGCATCGCGTGCCGGGCTACGGGACGGAAGCCACCTTCCACCCGACCTTCCTCTACGAGCTGATCTACGACTCCGTAATGGCAGGGGTGCTGATCCTCATCGGCTGGCGCTTCCGGATCCGGCCCCCGGCGCTCTTCGCGCTCTACGTCTCGATCTACACGTTCGGTCGCTTCTTCGAGGAGCTGCTGCGGATCGATCCCGCGCACGAGATCGGGCCGCTACGGCTGAACGCGTGGGTCTCGATCGTCGTCTTCATCTGCTCGACCTCGTTCTTCGTCTGGTGGCAGTTCCTCGGGGGCGCGCGGCCGCGCCGTGAGGACAGCGTCGACCGGGGCAAGCCGCGCGGGCCGCGGATGGCCATCCCCAAGGGCCGCGTCCGGCCCTCTCGTTAGCTTCCGGAAGGTGCCGCCGAAAGGGCCACCGGCCATGAGCGTCCACGAGCTCGACCTCGACCTTGACGCGTTCGAGGGGCCGTTCGACCTGCTCCTCACCCTCGTCCTCCGGGAGGAGCTGCCGCTCGTCGAGGTGGACGTGGCCGGTGTGGTGGTCGCGTTCTGCGAGAGACTAGTCGAGCGGGAAGAGCTCGATCTCGAGGCGTGCGGCGAGTTCCTCGTCCTCGTTGCCGCGCTGCTCGAGCTGAAGGCGCGCGCCCTGTTCGAGAACGAGTACGAGCTCGACGAGCTCGAGCCCGAGGAGGCGGCCGAGGAGCTCGCGCGCCGGCTCGAGGAGTACCGACGGATCAAGGCCGCCGCGGAATGGCTCGCCGAGCGGCTCGCCGGGGAGCGCGACCGATTCTTCCGGCTCGGCCCGGCTCCGCTTGCGCCCCGCGGCGAGAAACGGCTCGCGCCGCAGGATCCGGTCGCGCTCGCGGCGGCACTCCGGGCGCTGGCCGCCGAGCCGCCGCAGTTGTCGCTCTCGCATCTCGCCTTGCGGTTCCCGCCTGTCTCGCAGTTCCTGGAACAGTTTCGGACCTTGCTCCTGCGGCGGCGTCGATTCGACTTCGAGCACGAAGTGGCCGGCCTCTCGCGGCTCGAGCAGGCGGTTGCGTTCCTCGCGCTGCTGGAGCTGCGGCGTGCGGGCGAGGTCTCGCTCGAGCAGGCTGCGCCGTTCGCTCCGATCCGGGTCGCACGCGTGGCCGGCGGGGAGGAGGGGGTGGAAGCGTGGAGCGCCCGCTCCGCCTGATCGCAGCAAGCCCGCTCGACGCGCTCGCGCGGACGCTCGAGGCGCTGCTCGTCGTGGCGTCGCAGCCGCTCGCGGCGGACGATCTGGCCGAGGCCGCCGAGGAAGCGCCCGAACGGGTCGAAACGGCGCTCGGGCTGCTCGAGGATCGCTACCGCGAGGGTCGCAGCGGGATCGTGCTCGAGCGCGTCGCGGGAGGCTGGGCCTTTCGCGCCTCGCGCGAAGCGGCCGAGGCATGCGGACGCCTGTTCGAGCGCCCGGTCGAGCGCGGCCTCTCGCAGGCGGCGCTCGAGACGCTTGCGATCGTGGCCTACCTGGGGCCGTGCACGCGGCCGGAGATCGCCCGCTGGCGCGGGGTGGCGGTCGACTCGGTCGTGGCGGGCCTCGTCGAGCGCGGCCTGATCGCCGAGGGCGGGCGCGAATCCGGGATCGGCGGCGCGGTTCGCTACCGGGTGACGCCCTTGTTCGAGCGCGTCTTCGGCCTGGAGAGCCTGGCGGCGCTGCCGCGGCTCGAGGAGCTCGGCGGCGACGAGGACGAGTTGCGCGGCCGGCTCGAGGTGCTTGCCGAGCGCCGCCCTGCCTGAGCGGGTATCCGGGCACCGAGCGCATTCGCTGCGGCCTGGACGCCGAGCCCGCTAAGAAGGCGCGCCCGGCCTCCTCCCCGATGCGATCGTAAGCGGGAAAGACGCACGAATGGGTGACGCGGGTGTGACGAAAGCGAGAATCCGCTCATGCGACTGAACGCCTACCTCGCGCGGACCGGCGTGGCCTCACGGCGCGGGGCGGACGAGCTGATCAAGGCCGGCCGCGTGCGCGTGAACGGTGAGCCCGGCGAGCTGAACACGTTCGTCGGCGGCCGCGACGTGGTCGAGCTCGACGGCCGAAGGCTCGCGTCACAGCGCCTTGCGTACGTCCTTCTCCACAAGCCGGCCGGCGTCGTCACGACCGCGAGCGACCCACACGACCGGCCGACCGTCGTCGGGCTCGTCGAGCACGCGACGCGCGTCGTCCCCGTTGGCCGCCTCGATGCGGACACGACGGGCGCCCTCCTGCTGACGAACGACGGCGAGCTCTCGCACCGCCTCGCCCACCCGCGCTACGAGGTGGAGAAGATCTACGAGGCGGAGGTCGAGGGTGAGCCCTCCGAGGAGGCGCTGCAGCAGCTTGCCGAGGGAGTCGACCTCGGGGACGGCGTCACCGCCCCGGCGCGCGTCCGCCGGCTCGGTCCGTCTCTCGTCGAGCTCGCGATCCACGAGGGGCGGAAGCACCAGGTGAAGCGGATGTGCGAGGCGGTCGGCCACCCGGTCCGCCGCCTGCACCGGAGCCGGTACGCGGGCCTCACGGTCGAGGGCGTCCTGCCCGGGGAGTGGCGCGAGCTCGAGCCGGCCGAGGTCGCCGCGCTCCAGAACCTCCCAGGCTCCCAGGGGCTCGGCTAGACAGCGAACCGGGCGGAGTGCGAGAATCGGACCCTGCGGTAACCCGAAGGCGGCCAGCAGGATCGCGAGGTACGCGAGGAGCAGAGCCGCCTCCCTGGGGAGTCCCGGCGAGGTGGGCCGCAACCCCTCGCCGGGACTCCCGTTACGCTGTTCCTACGACCTCTCGCACCTCTCGACGCCGCCTTGAGAGACTGTGCGCATGAGCGGCTACACGATCGTAAATCTGAGAGAGGTGGAGGACTCGGCGCCGAAGTTCGGCCTCGCGCCGGAGGTCGAGGCCCGGTTCCCGAAGCACGAGCTCGGCTGTGAGATCGGCGCCGTGAGCCTGCAGCGGCTCGCGCCGAACGCTCGCACGGCGTTCGGCCACCGGCATGCCGACCAGGAGGAGCTGTACGTGATCCTCGACGGCGGGGGCCGGATGAAGCTCGGCGACGAGGTGATCGAGGTGCGCCGGTGGGACGCGATCCGCGTCGCGTCCGAGACGATGCGAGCGTTCGAGGCAGGGCCGGAGGGCATCGAGTACCTCGCCTACGGCTCGCCGATCGCCGAGGAGCCCGACCTGGAGGTGGCCCCGGGCTGGTGGAGAGACTAGGACGTGACTAGGGCCTGACGAAGCCCATGCGCTCGTACATCGCTGCGAGCGTCGGCTCCGCGGCTTCCCGGGCCTTCTCCGCGCCCAGGGCAAGCCGCCGTCGCAGCTCCGCCTCGTCCGCACGCAACTCCTCGTAGCGGTGCTGAATCGGGGTGAGCAGCTCGACGACGGCCTCGGCGACTCCTTCCTTGAACGCTCCATAGCCCTGGCCGTCGAACCGGGATTCGATCTCGGCGATCGAGCTGCCGGTGGCAACGGCCATGATCTCGATCAGGTTCGAGACCCCGGGCTTGGTGTCGGGATCGTGACGGACGTCAGTACCGGAGTCGGTCACGGCCGTCTTGAACTTCTTGCGTACGACATCCGGGGGATCGACCATGCGGACGACGCCCTGCGGAGCTCCCCGGGTGGTCGACATCAGCCGCGTTGGCTCCTGGAGGTTCTTGATCCTCGCGCCCTCTTCGGGGAAGACGGCTTCGGGCACCTTGAAGGTCTCGCCGAATCGGCCGTTGAAGCGCTCGGCGATGTTCCGTGCGAGCTCGAGATGCTGTCGCTGGTCGTCGCCGATCGGGACGATGTCCGTTTGGTACAGGAGGATGTCGCCGGCCATCAGCACCGGGTAGTTGAAGAGCCCGGCGGAGACGAACTCCTGCTCTGCCGAGCGCTCCTTGAACTGGGTCATCCGGCGAAGCTCGCCGAAGCTCGTGACCGAGCCGAGCAGCCAGGCCGCCTCGGCTTGGGCGGTCACGTGGCTCTGGACGAAGACGGTCGAGCGCTCCGGGTCGAGCCCGGCTGCGAAGAGGAGCGCCGCCACGGCGAGCGTCGACTCCCGAAGCTCCTCGGGCTCGAAGTCGGTGGTGATCGAGTGCAGGTCGACGACGCAGAAGTAGGCCTCGCCGCTCTCCTGCGTGGCGACGTACTGGCGGAAGCCGCCGCTGTAGTTGCCGAGCGTCTTGTCGCCGGAAGCCCTGATCCCCGAGAAGATTCGCACCGGGGTGATTATCTCCATGGTCCCTCCTTGTTCGAGCACGAGGAAATGCCTCCAAGGGAGGCGCGGATCGGGCGGAGCGGGGAGCGATCCCTCCTAGGCGCGGAGGCTCCCGCACCGCCCGTTGGGCCAGGGCCAGACCCGGGTGCGAGTCGCGGGAGACATCGCCTCCAAGGTAGCCGCGAGGCCGGCGGCCGTCAACGTAAACTGGCGCTCGATGGCCGCCTCGCGTGAGCTTCTGAAGGACGCCCTGCCGCTCGTCGCCGGCGACGGCGCGCTCGAGTCAACCGTGATCGAGGTACGCGGCCGGCGCATCGGCGGGGCCTACTTCGGGCTCGTTGCCGGGCCCTGCACGGTCGAGACCCGCGAGCAGACGATCGAGACCGCGCGGGCGGTAGCGGACGCGGGCGCGACCATGCTGCGCGGAGGCGCCTACAAGTCCCGCACCTCGCCGTACTCGTTCCAGGGGCTCGGATCGGAAGGGCTCGCCATCCTGCGCGAGGCGCGAGAGGAGACCGGCCTCCCGATCGTGACGGAGCTTCTCGACCCGCGCCATCTCGAGGAGGTGGCGGAGACCGCGGACGTGATCCAGATCGGCGCCCGCAACATGCAGAATTCCGTGCTCCTCGCGGAGGTCGGCCGTCTCGACAAGCCCGTGCTGCTCAAGCGCGGCCCGGCCGCCTCGGTCGAGGAGCTGTTGATGGCGGCCGAGTGCGTCGCGAAGGAGGGGAACGAGCGGATCGTCCTTTGCGAGCGGGGCATCAGGACCTTCGAGCGGAAGACCCGGTACACGCTCGACCTCGGCTCGGTCGCGGTGCTCAAGCGCGAGACGCACCTGCCGGTGATCGTCGATCCCTCGCACGCGGCCGGGCGGCGCGACCTCGTGCCGCCGCTCGCGCGCGCTGCGGCGGCGGTCGGCGCGGACGGCGTGCTCATCGAGGTGCACCCGCGACCCGAGGAGGCGCTCTGCGACGGGCCGCAGCAACTCGCCTTCGACGCGTTCGCCGAGGTCGCCGCCGAGATCGCAGCCGTCGCCCGCCTGCTCGGCAAGCAGTTGGGTTAGTGAGGCGCCTCGAGCCGGCGCGCGCGCTCGTCGGCCACATCGGGGTCCCCGGCGACAAGTCGATCTCGCACCGCGCCGTGCTGCTCGGCGCGATCGGGGAGGGTGAGACGGTCGTGCGCGGCTTCGGCCGCTCGGCGGACACGGAGGCGACTCTCGCGGCGGTGCGGGCGCTCGGCGTCGAGGTTGTCGAGGACGACGTCGACCTCGTCCGGATCGAAGGGCGCGGTCTGCGAGGGCTGCGGCCACCGGGCAGGCCGATCGACTGCGGGAATTCGGGCACGCTGCTGCGGCTGCTCGCGGGGATCCTCGCCGGGCAGAAGGGGCGCTTCGAGCTGACCGGCGACGAGTCGCTGCGCGCGCGGCCGGTCGATCGGGTCGCTGAGCCGCTCGCGCGGATGGGCGCGCGCGTGGAGACGCACGAGGGGTTGCCGCCGCTCGTCGTCGAGGGTAGGCCGCTGCGCGGGATCCGCTACGAGCTCCCGGTTCCGAGCGCCCAGGTGAAATCGGCGCTCCTTCTCGCCGGGCTCTATGCGCGGGGCGAGACGACGATCATCGAGCCCCTGCCGACCCGCGACCACACCGAGCTCATGCTCGCGGAGGCCGGGGCCCGCGTGCGGCGCCGGCCGGGACGGGCCGGCGTGAGCGCCGTGGAGCGACTCACGCTCGGCGAGGTGGAGGTGCCCGGCGACTTCTCGGCGGCGGCGCCGTTCCTCGCCGCCGCAACGCTCCTGCCGGGCTCGGAGCTGAACGTGCACGATCTCGGGCTCAACCCGACCCGGATCGGCCTGCTCAACGTGCTCGCGCGGATGGGCGGGCGCATCACCGTGTTCCATCGCCGGCGAGCGGGCCGCGAGCCGGTCGGCGACCTCGAGGTGCGCTCGGCCGAGCTCGTCGCGACGACGGTGGAGCCGGCGGAGGTGCCGGCGCTCATCGACGAGCTGCCGCTCGTTGCGCTCGTCGCGGCCTGCGCGCGCGGCGAGACGGTGGTGCGCGGTGCCGGCGAGCTGCGAGTAAAGGAAACGGACCGCATCGAAGGCGTGACAACTTCGCTGCGCGCCCTTGGCGTGCGCGCCTCGGCGAGCGATGATGGCTTCAGGGTGAGGGGGGTCCCTACCCGCCCCAAGGGTGGGGGTATGAGCTCACGCGGGGATCATCGGCTGGCGATGCTCGGCGCGGTCGCGGGGCTCGTGTCGCGCGAGGGCGTGCGGCTCGAGGAGCCGGAAGCCGTGGCGGTAAGCTTCCCCGGATTCTTCGACCTTCTCGAGTCGGTCACAGAGCGATGATCGTTGCCATCGACGGGCCCGCCGGGGCAGGAAAGAGCACGGTCGCAAGCCGGCTCGCAGAGCGCCTCGGTTTCCGCTACCTCGACACGGGGGCGATGTACCGCGCCCTCACCTGGCTGGCGATGCAGGAGGCGATCCCGCTCGGCGAGGGCGAGCGGCTGGGCGAGCTCGCCGGCGGGCACCGCGTCGACCTCGACGAGGCCGGCCGCGTCACGATCGCGGGCACCGACGTCACCGCCGCCATCCGCCATTCGCGGATCGACCGGCTCGTGCCCGTCGTCGCGCGCCACCCCGAGGTGCGCGACGTCATGCGCGAGCGGCAGCGGGAGCTGGCGGAGCTCGGCGACGCGGTCATCGAGGGACGCGACATCGGTACGGTCGTGTGCCCGGACGCCGACGTGAAGATCTATCTCGTCGCCGACCGCGGGGTGCGCGAGCAGCGCCGTCTCGCCGAGCGTCCCGACATCGGCGCCGACGCGCTCGCCACCGACCTGCGGCTTCGTGACGAGAGTGACGCGGCGCGGATGCAGCCTGCCGAGGACGCCGAGGTGATCGACACGAGCGAGCTCGACGTCGAGGACGTCGTCGGCCGGATCGAGGAGCTCGTCCGCGCCCGCCTGCCGGCATGAGACGAGTCGACGCTGTCTGGGCAGTCGGCCGCGTCACGCTCGGGACGGCGGTCCGCATCCTCGCGCCTCTGCGAAACTACGGAGTCGAGCGAGTGCCCCGAGAGGGCGGCGTCGTGCTCGCCCTCAACCACTTCTCGTGGGTCGATCCCGCCGTGTTCGGCACCCTGTCGCCCCGGACGATCCACTATCTGGGGAAGATTGAGGCACACCGGGCGCTCGGTCTCGGCCAGCTGATCCGTTCGTTCGGGACCCTTTCCGTGCGGCGAGGAGAATCGGACCGGGAGGCTGTGCGCCTGATGCGGCAGGTCGTCCGCGATGAACGCGCCCTTGGAATGTTCGTCGAGGGGACGCGGCAGCGGAGCGGAGTCCCCGGCGAGGCGAAGCCGGGCGGGGCGATGGTTGCGCTCCAGGAGGAGGTGCCGGTCGTGCCGGCGGCGATCCACGGGACCCAGCACTGGCGCGTCGGCAACTTCCATCCCGTCTCGGTTGCCTGGGGCGAGCCGATGAGGTTCGACGGCCTGCCGCGGTCGGGCAAGGGCTACCGCGAAGCAACGGCCCTGATCCAGGACGAGATCCTCCGCCTCTGGCAGTTCCTCGTCGAGATGCACGAGGCCGGGCGCCCTGAAGCGACGCCCCCCAGGCTCGGCCGGCAGCCGGCGAGCGGAGCCGGGCTTGGCCCGGCTGGAGCTCAAGAGTGAGCTCGAGCGAGGGAGGTGAGAAGGAGGGAGCCCACGAGGGAACCACGGGCTCCCCCATGCTGGGCACCGTCGCTGTCGTCGGCTTTCCGAATGTCGGCAAGTCGACGCTCGTCAACCGGCTGACCGGGTCGCGGGCGGCCGTCGTCCACGAGACGCCGGGGGTGACGCGCGACCGCAAGGAGCTCATCTGCGAGTGGTCCGGGCAGCGCTTCCTGCTCGTCGATACGGGCGGCGTCGACATCGCCAACCCCTCGCCGCTCGTGCAGCAGGTTGGCGAACAGGCGCGCGCAGCGATTGCCGAGGCCGATCTCGTCCTCTTCATCGTCGATACGCGTGCCGGCGTGACGCCGGGCGACGAGGAGCTTGCCGCCATCCTGCGACACGCGCGCAGGCCCGTCTTCCTGCTCGCGAACAAGATCGACGAGCCCGGCCGCGAGGCGGAGGCCTTCGAGTTCCACCGGCTCGGGCTCGGCGATCCGATCCCGATCTCGGCCCTCCACGGGCACGGAACCGGCGACCTGCTGGACGCGATCGTCGCGCGCCTGCCGGGCAGCGGGCCGATGCGCGGGGGAGAGGAGGCGATCCGCGTCGCCATCCTCGGCCGGCCGAACGTCGGGAAGTCGAGCCTCCTGAACGCGCTCCTCGGCGAGGAGCGGGTGATCGTCTCCGAGACGCCGGGCACGACGCGCGATTCGATCGACACCGTGCTCGAGCGGGAGGGGCAGACGTTCGTCCTCGTCGACACGGCGGGGCTGCGGCGCAAGCGAAAGCAGCGGCAGGGGATCGAGTACTACTCGGAGCTGCGGGCGCTCCAGGCGGCCGAGCGGGCAGACGTCGCGCTCGTGCTGGTCGATGCGAGCGAGGGCGTCGTCGAGCAGGACCTCACGGTCGCGGACGTGGCCCGAAAGGCCCAGTGCTCGACGCTCGTCGTCCTCTCGAAGTGGGACGTCGGCGTGGTCGGGATCGAAGACGCGCGCGCGCGGCTCCAGGAGCGGCTGCGTCAGCGGCCGCCGGTCGTCGCTCTCTCCGCGAAGACCGGCCGCGGCGTCGGGCGCCTGCTCGACCGGGTGGAGGAGCTCTTCGGAAAGTACGTCTCGCGCGTGTCGACCGGCGAGCTGAACCGCTTTCTCGGCGAGCTTCGCCGAGTGCGGCAGCCGCCCTCGCGGAACGGGCGCCGACTGAACCTCCTCTACGGGACCCAGACGACCGTGCGCCCGCCCCGATTCCGCTTCTTCGTCAACGACCCGGGCCTCATCACCCGCGACTACGGCTACTGGGTCGAAAACCAGCTTCGCGAGCGCTTCGAGCTCGCCGGAGTTCCCGTCGCCATCGACTTCGTGCGACGCTCGTGAGAGTCGTCGTCGTCGGAGCCGGGGCGTGGGGGACGGCGTTCGCGCGGCTCCTGCACGAGCGCGGGCACGAGGTCACGCTCGCCTGTCGCGACGCCGAGCAGGCGCGCACGATCGCCGAGACGGGGCGGAACCCGAAGTACCTGCCGGGCGCCACACTCGACGGCGTGGCCGGAACGCCGCTCGACGGCGCTCCGCTGAAGGACGCCGACCTAGTTGTCGTCGCCGTCCCGAGCCGCTCCTTCTCGGAGGTCGTCCGCCTGCTGCCGGCGGACGGGCCGGTCCTCTCCCTGACGAAGGGTCTCGACCCGGCTACCGGCAACCGGCTGTCGACGCTTCTCGGCGAGCGTCCTGTTGCGGTTCTCTCCGGACCGAACTTCGCGGAGGAGATCGGGCACGGCCTGCCGGCGGCCGCCGTGATCGCCAGCGAGGACAAGGAGCTCGCCGAAGGTCTCCAGCGTGAGATCAACTCGCTCATCTTCCGCGTCTACGTGAACCAGGACCTGGTCGGGGTCGAGCTGGCGGCGGCGGCGAAGAACGTGATCGCGCTCGCGGCCGGCGGCGTCGACGGGCTCGGGCTCGGCGACAACGCGAAGAGCGGGATCGTCACTCGCGGCCTCGCGGAGATGGCGCGTCTCGGCGAGGCGTGCGGAGGCCGCGGCGAGACCTTCGCGGGGCTCGCGGGGATCGGCGACCTCATCGTCACGTGCTGGTCGCGCCACGGCCGCAACCGCCGGGCCGGGGAGCTGATCGCCCGGGGCGTGTCGCCGGAGGACGCTGCGGCCGAGATCGGCACCGTCGAGGGCTTGACCACCGCGCCGGTGCTGCGGGACCTCTCGCGCCGCCTCGACATGGAGCTCCCGATCACGAACGCCGTGTGCGAGATCCTCGACGGACGCAGCCTGGATGAGTTGATTGCCGGCCTGATGGGAAGGAAACCGACCGCCGAATAAGATGGCCGTGATACGTGTCCTCCGCATCGGTGTGCTCGTCGCGATCGTGTTCGCGGCCTCGGGCTGTGGGGCGACGGAGAAGCGGGCGGGCTCGGTCCCGGCGGGAGCGGAGTTCGCGCCGGCGAGCGCGGCGGTCTATATCTCGGGCGTCACCGATCCCGGCTCCAGTCAGTGGGAGAAGGCCGACGAGCTGCTCGGCCGGTTCCCGGGGCGCGAGAAGCTCCTCGCGAGCGCGCGCAAAGACCTGAAGAAGGACGGGCTCAGCTGGGAGCGCGACGTGAAGCCCTCCCTCGGCGACGAGCTCAGCCTCGTCGTCCTCAACTTCGAGGAACCCGACGACAACTACGTCTTCTTCACGAAGCCGAAGGACGAGGCGAAGTTCAACAAGCTGCTCGAAGCCGGCGATGACCCGCAGGTGCACCGCAAGGTCGACGGCTGGACGGTCTTCGCCGACAACGAGGCGTCCCTCGACAACTTCGAGGAAGCGCGATCCGCCGGCGACCCGCTGTCGGACAAGGACGCGTTCCGCGAGGCGATGGAGAGCGTGTCCGACGATGCCGTCCTGCGCGGCTACGTGAGCGGTGAGAGCCTCTACGCGCTGATCAACAAGGAAGCCGCCTCGGACCCTGACGCGCGGCCGTTCCGGCGCTTCTCGCAGAGCTTCGGAATGCTCGAGTCCCTCTCATTCTCGACCACCGCCGAGGACGAAGGCGTCGCGCTCGACGCGACGTACACGAGCAAGGACCAGGCGAAGGTCGGCAGCTTCTCGCCCAGGCTCGACGACAAGTTGCCGGCGGGGGCGCTGCTGTACGTCTCGTTCGGCAATCTCGAGGACGTCTTCAACGAGGCCCTCGCTTCTGCAGACAAGAGCTTCTCGGAGTTCAAGAAGCAACGTGCTCGGATCGAGCAGGCGATTGGCTTCTCGCTCAAGAAGGATCTCTTGCCTCTCTTCTCCCGGGAGGGAGCCGTCGCCGTCTATCACGCGACCGAGCTCAAGGTCGGCGTCATGTTGCTGCTCGACGTGAAGGGAGACGAGGACAAGGCGCGGAACGTGGTCACCCGTCTCGGAGCGCTGCTCCAACTCGGCGAGCAAGGGAAAGTGACGAAGCTCAGGATCAACGGTGTCGAGGTGAGCCACCTCAGCTTCGCGGGACAACCGTTCGAGCTCTTCGTCGCCGTCTCAGACGACGTCCTCATTGCAGACAGCACCGAATTCGGCATTCGAGACCTCCTCGGCGGCGGGAAGAAGCTGGTCGACGACCCGGTCTACAACCAGGCGCGCGAGGCGTCCGGCGCACCGGACGACACAATTGGGTTCATCTATGCGAATCTCGAGCAGGGTCTGCCTTACGTCTTTGACCTCATCGAGTTGAGCAGCGGAGAGCGCGATCCGGAGGCGCTCGCTAACACCAAGCCGCTTCAGTCGGCGCTCCTCTACGCGAAGCGAGACGGCAGCCGAACCACCGTGTCGGGCTTTCTGACGATTAAGTAGCCTTGGCCTTCGTGGCTGCGCGCGAATTTCTCTTCACCTCGGAGTCGGTCACCGAGGGCCATCCGGACAAGATCGCCGACCAGATCTCGGACTCGGTGCTCGACGCCGTCCTCCGGGACGACGTCAACGGTCGCGTCGCCTGCGAGACCTTGATCACGACCGGCCTCGTCGTCGTCGCCGGCGAGATCACGACCGAGACGTACGTCGACATCGCCCGCGTCGCGCGCGCCAAGCTCACGGAGATCGGCTACACGCATTCCGAGTGGGGCTTCGACGCGACGACCTGCGGCGTCGTCGTTGCGATCGACGAGCAGTCACCGGACATCGCGCAGGGCGTCGACTCCTCGTACGAGGTCCAGCACGACCCGGGCGACGACGACCCGCTCGACCGCCTCGGCGCGGGCGACCAGGGGATGATGTTCGGCTACGCCACGCGCGAGACACCCGAGCTGATGCCGCTTCCGATCATGCTCGCGCACAAGATCTGCAAGCGGCTCGCCGAGGTGCGCAAGGCCGGCGACCTGCCGTACCTCCGTCCGGACGGAAAGTCGCAGGTGACCGTGCGCTACGAGGTCGACGAGCACGGAGTCCAGAGGCCCGTCGAGATCGTGCGCGTGCTCGTCTCGACGCAGCACTCGGACGGGATCGACGCCGAGGCTCTGATCAAGCCGGACATCGTCGAGCGCGTGCTGCGGCCGATCCTGCCCGGCGACCTCTACGACGAGAAGCGGCTGCTCGGCGACCGCGACTTCGTCTACGTGAACCCGACTGGCAAGTTCGTTCTCGGCGGGCCGATGGGAGATACCGGGCTCACCGGCCGCAAGATCATCGTCGACACGTACGGCGGTGCCGCCCGGCACGGCGGCGGCTCGTTCTCGGGGAAGGACCCGACGAAGGTCGACCGCTCGGCCGCCTACGCGGCGAGGTACGTCGCGAAGAACGTCGTCGCGGCCGATCTCGCCGACCGCTGCGAGGTGAATGTCGCCTATGCAATCGGCGTCGCCCACCCGGTCTCGCTCGCCGTGACCACCTTCGGCACCGAGCGCGAAGGGATCTCGGTCTCACAGATCGAGAAGCTCGTGGAGGAGCACTTCGATTTGCGCCCGGCGGCGATCCTGCGCGACCTCGACCTGCAGCGGCCGATCTTCGCCAAGACGGCGACCTATGGGCATTTCGGCCGCGATGACCACGACTTCACCTGGGAGCGGACGGACAAGGCTGACGCGCTGCGGGCGGCAGCGGGCCTGGCTGAAGCCGCCGCTAGCCGGGCCTGACGAAGAGACCGGCGGCGGCCTTCTCGCCGATCGCCTGCTCGCGCCCGCCGACCTTGACCGTGAACTGACCGGCCGCCGGCTGGGCCTCCCGGAGCTCGATCTTCGCCCCCGGGACGAGCCCTTCGTCGTAGAACCAGTGCAGGAGCTCGCCGTCGTGCTCAGCGAGGCGAACGATCGTGGCGCGCTTCCCCGGCTCGAGCTCGGCGAGCGCAGACAGCTCGTTGTTCTCGGCCTGCTCGAACGCCGGGTCGACGGGCCACCCGTGTGGGCAGCGGTCGGGATGACCGAGCTTCTCCTCCATGCGCTCGACCATGTCGTCGGAAAACGTCTCGCCGATTTCGTCGGCGTAGACGTGCGCCTCGGCGGCCGTGTAGCCCATGAAGTCGGTGAGCAGCCGCTCGACGATTCGATGCTTGCGGACCACGCGCTCGGCGCGCTTCCGGCCGGTCGAGGTGAGCAGCGCCTCCTTGTGCTCTCCGCGCCGGATCAGCCCCTCCTTCTCGAGCCGCTTCAGCATCTCGCCCGCAGACGAGCGCGAGACCCCGAGCATCTCCGCGACGCGCGAGGCGAGCGTCGGGGAGCCCCCCGACAGCGGGCTGTACTCGCCGATCGGGAAGGCGAGGAAGTAGATCGTCTCCAAGTACTCGTCGATCGAGTGACGCTGCGCCATCGGTTCGTCGAATATAGTGTGCGACTGGCTGTAAGGTAGCCCTTACAACAGGTAGAAGGAGGACCGCTGGGAGCAGGGATCGTCATGCTGAGAGAAGGCTTCGAGGCCTCGCTGATCGTGGGCATCGTCCTGGCATTCCTGAATCGGACGGGCCGTCGCCAGGGCTTCGGCGCGGTCTGGGCCGGCACGATTGCCGCGCTCGCTCTCAGCGTCACGACGGCTGCTCTGCTCTTCGCGATCGGCGCCGAGCTCGAAGGGAGCGCGGAGAAGATCTTCGAGGGCAGCGCGATGCTCTTCGCAGCGTCGCTGCTCACGTGGATGATCTTCTGGATGCGCCGCCAGGCGCGAACGATCAAGCGCGAGCTCGAGGAACAGGTCGAGCATGCGCTGGCGACGGGATCGGCGTTTGCGCTCGCGCTCGTCGCCTTCGTCGGCGTGCTGCGCGAGGGCGTCGAGACGGCGCTCTTCCTGTTCGGGACGGTCGAGGGCTCGAACAAGCTGCTCGCCGGCACGAGCGCCGCGATTGGGCTCGCGGGCGCGATCATGCTCGGCTACCTCTTCTACCGGGGCGCGGCGCGTCTCAACCTGCGCCGCTTCTTCACGGTTACGAGCGTCCTGCTCCTCGCCTTCGCCGGCTGGCTGCTGGCTCAGGGGCTGCACGAGCTCGCCGAGGGCGGCGTCCTGCCCGAGAGCAACGCGCTGCTCGCAGCCGGCTTCGCGGCGCTCGCCGGGCCGACGCTCTACTTCTACCTCCGCCCCGCAAAGAAGCCCGTCTCGCTTCCCTGACCGGCGGACCCCTCCCGGCCGGCGAAGCCGGCCTCTGGGGCCCGCCTCGCGCCGCTGAGCAACCTCCAGCCGGTGGGCCGTGTGGCTGAACACTGTCCCGCCGGCCTCCAGGCACTCAGCGACGCGTCAGGAAACCGAGAGTCTCGCTTCCCTGACCGGCGGACCCTCCCGGCCGGCGAAGCCGGCCTCC
Source organism: Gaiellaceae bacterium (assembly GCA_036001625.1). Taxonomy (GTDB): domain Bacteria; phylum Actinomycetota; class Thermoleophilia; order Gaiellales; family Gaiellaceae; genus VAXT01. Next base: position 28,767 of record DASYUD010000029.1, on the reverse strand, counting down.
GGGGCCCGCCTCGCGCCGCTGAGCACCCTCCAGCCGGCGGGCCGTGTGGCTAAACACTGTCCCGCCGGCCTCCGGGCACTCAGCGACGCGTCAGGAAACCGAGAGGCGCCATTCGAGGACCGCGTCCCGTCTCAGCGCAGACGTAGGCTGGCGGCGTGAGCCGCTACGCCTCGGTCTATCCGCTCGTGACGACGCGCGCGCTCGCCCGCGCCTTCACCTACGAGGCGCCGGACGACGTCGAGCGCGGCGCGATCGTCTCGGTGCGGCTCGGCGGGGGTCGGAAGCGGGGCGTCGTAGTCGAAGTGGACGAAGCGCCGCCGCTCGGCGTCAAGGCTGCCCCGATCGAGCGCGTCGAGGGGGCACTGCCGGGGCCGCTCGTCGAGCTCGCACTCTGGGTCGCCGACTACTACGGCTCGACCCCGGGTCGCGCGCTCGCTCTCGTCGCGCCGGTGCGGCGCGAGCGCCGGAAGGAGCAGCCGTCGCCCGCCGCGCGCGACGCTCTCACCGGCGAGCCGGAGCCCGCGGCGCTCACCGCTCCGCAGGAGCGCGCGGTGGCGAGGCTGCGCGCCGCTCTCGAGGGCGACGGCGGGCATTTCCTCCTCTACGGCCCGACGGGCAGCGGGAAGACCGAGGTCTATCTCCAGGCCACTGCGGCAGCGCTCGAGCGCGGGCTCGGCACGATCGTCCTCGTCCCGGAGATCGCCCTCGCGCCGCAGACGGTCGGGCGCTTCCGGGCGCGTTTCGGGGAGCGGGTCGCGATCCTCCACTCGGCGCTGACCGAGACCGAGCGCCGCGACGAGCGGGAACGGATCTCCTCGGGGACGGCGCCGGTCGTGATTGGGGCGCGCTCGGCGATCTTCGCGCACGTGCCGCGGCTGGGATTGGTCTGCGTCGACGAGGAGCACGACGCCTCTTACAAGCAGGAGTCCGATCCGCGGTACGACGCGCGCACGGTCGCGGCGAAGCGCGCGGCGCTCGAGGGCGCAGTCGCCGTCTACGGCAGCGCAACGCCCCGGCCGGAGAGCTGGGACCGCCTCGAGCGGCTCGTGCTCGGCGAGCGGGTGGGAGCGCCGCTGCCTTCGGTACGAGTGGTCGACCTGCGTGGCGAGGCCGGCTATCCCCTCTCTGCGCCGCTTCTCGCGCAGCTGGGTGCGCTCGCCGAGCGCGGCGGCAAGGCGATCCTCCTCCTCAACCGGCGCGGCGTCGCGCCCGCGCTTCACTGCCGGGCCTGCGGGGAGACGCGGCGCTGCCCGAACTGCGACGTCGCGCTTGTCCTGCACCGAGACGAGCTCCTCCACTGCCACCACTGCGGCTTCTCCGAGCCCTCGCCGGACGCGTGCCCCGCCTGCGGCTCGGTCGAGCTCGCCCGGATCGGGGCCGGGACCCAGCGGCTCGAGCGCGAGCTCGAGGATCGCGTACCGGAGCTCGAGCGGATCCGGCTCGACGCGGATGCGGTCGCGAAGCGCGGCAAGCTCGCCGAGACGCTGCGGCGCTTCGCCGCCGCCGACCGGGCGGTGTTGGTGGGGACCCAGATGGTGGCGAAGGGGCACCATTTCGCCGGCGTCGCGCTCGCGGCCGTCGTCGACGCCGACACGGGCCTCGGCCTCCCTGACTTCCGCGCGGAGGAGCGCACCTTCCAGCTGCTCACGCAGCTCGCCGGGCGCAGCGGGCGAGATGCGCCCGGGCGGGTTCTCGTGCAGACGTTCCAGCCGGAGTCGCGAGCGGTCGCGCTCGCGGCGCGCCACGACGTCCCCGGTTTCCTTGCCGGCGAGCTCGCGCGCCGGCGAGAGCTCGGCTACCCGCCGTTTCGCCACCTCGTCCGCCTGCTCGTCTCGGGCCCGGACCGCGAGGACGCGATGCAGGCTCTCGCAGAGCTCGCCGAGGGCCTCCGGGGCGCACCCGGCGAGCTGCTCGGTCCCGCGGCGCTCTTCCGCCTTCGCGGCCGGCATCGGGCGCAGCTCGTGGTGAAGACGTCGAGCCCGCGCGAGGTCGCCTCGCGCGCCGGGCAGCTGCTGGCTGCGGCCGCGCCCGCGATGCGCCGCGCAGACCTGGCTGCCGTGGTCGACGTCGATCCGCAGAGCCTCTAGGAGGGCTTGGCGGAACGTCGCCCGGCGGCACAGCTGCGTTTCGCCAAGCCCTCCTGGTACCGGCAACTACACTCGGAGCGTGGCGGAGCAAGGGCAGGTCAAGACGGGCGAGCTCGGTCCGGAGGCCGAAGCAAGGCGGCAGCTTGCACTCGCGCAGATCCGGCAATACCCCGATCCGGTGCTGCGGATGCGGGCTCACGAGGTCGACGACTTCGACGACGACCTCGTCCAGCTCGTCGGCCGGATGAAGCGGCTGATGCTGGAGGCGAGGGGCGTCGGCCTCGCCGCCAACCAGGTAGGAGTGTTGCGCCGGGTCCTCGTTCTCCAGGTAGACGAGGAGGAGGAGCCGCACGCGCTCGTCAACCCGCAGGTGGTCGAGCGCTCGGACGAGAGGGAGCTCGAGGACGAGGGTTGCCTGTCGCTCCAGGGAGTCGTCGTCCCGGTCGAGCGGCCGGAGCGCGTTCGGCTCGAGGCGCGCGACGCGGCCGGAGCGCCGGTCGAGCTCGAGCTCGAGGGGCTCGCCGCGCGGGTCGCCCAGCACGAGCTCGACCATCTCGACGGCATCCTCATCGTCGACCGGACGACGCCGGAGGGCCGACGGGAGGCTCTCGGCGTCCTGCGGCAGGCTGCGGCTCTTTAGAGGCGGTGGCGCAGATAGCCGTCGCAGCAACGGCGCCGCTCGGGGCGGATGTGCTCGAGCGGCTAGCGGCCCGCCACGACGTTGCCTTCCTGCTCACACGCCCCGACCGGCCGCGCGGTCGCGGCCGGCGGGTCGGCCCCCCGCCGGCGAAGGAGGTTGCGGTGCGTCTCGGTATCCCGGTTCGCCAGCCGGAGCGCCTCGACGGCCCACTCGAGCTCGACGACGTCGCGACGGTAGTCGTCGCCGCCTACGGAGCGCTGATCCCCGAGGAGCTGCTCGAGGAGGCGCTCTGGCTGAACGTTCACCCCTCGCTCCTGCCGCGCTGGCGCGGCGCGGCGCCGGTCGAGCGCGCGATCATGGCCGGCGACCGAGAGACGGGGGTGACGATCCACCGGACGACGGCCGAGCTCGATGCGGGGCCGATCGCCGCCCAGCGCTCGTTCCCGATTGCGCCGGACGACGACGCGGGCACGGTCTACGCAAGGGCGGGCGCCCTCGCCGCCGAGCTGCTCGAAGGCGTGCTCTCCGGCACACCCGAGTTCCGTCCCCAGTCCGAGGAGGGCGTCACGTACGCGGAGCGGTTGACCGCCGTCGACCGCGAGCTGGACTGGAGCCGACCGCCCGAGGAGCTGCTGAATCGCATCCGCGCGCTCTCGCCGCACATCGGAGCCCGAGGACTCGTCGATGGAAGGCGCCTGACCGTGTGGCGCGCGCAGCCCGTCGGGCCGGATGCGGCGTGGACCGCCGACGGGCTGGAGCTGCTCGAGGTGCAGCCCGAGGGCCGCCGCCGGATGACCGGCGAGGAATACCTGCGGGGGCTGCGGGGCTGAGAAGATCTAGCCGTGGGCTGGGACGACTGGGTTCGCACGGTCGAGGTCGAGCCGTCGCTCTACGCGGCCGATTTCTCCCGACTCGGCGAGCAGATCGAGACGCTCATGGGGGCGGGAGCGCGGATCTTCCAGTTCGACGTCGGCGACGGGCATTTCGTCGAGCCGATCACAATCGGGCCGATCGTCCTCAAGTCGATCTCGCCCCTCGTCCACCGGCTCGGCGGAGTTCTCGACTGCCACCTGATGGTCGAGCACCCCGAGCGCCACTTCCGGGCGGTCGCCGAGGCGGGCGGAGACAGCGTCACCGTCCATTACGAAGCTTGCGAAGACCTCGCGGGTGTGATCCGCCAGGCGCGCGGGCTCGAGCTCGCAGTCGGGGTCGCCTTCAATCCCGATACGGAGCCGGACGACGTCGTCGCGGTCGCCGGAGAGCTGGTCGACCTCGTCCTGTGCATGAGCATCCATCCCGGATACTCGGGTCAGGAGTTCATGCCGGAGGCCATTCCTCGCGTGCGGCGGCTCCGTGAGCTGCTGCCCGAGAGGGTGCACGTCCAGGTCGACGGCGGAGTCGGGCCGGACAACGTGCGCGAGCTCCGCGACGCCGGGGCCAACCTGTTCGTCGCCGGAACGAGCATCTTCGGCCACGAGGACCCGGCGGAGGCCTACCGGCGGCTCGTGCAGGCGCTCGATTGATGCTTGAACGGGCGCTCGAGCTCGCGGAGCGGGGGCGCGGGACGACGCACCCGAATCCGGTGGTCGGCGCGGTCGTAGTTCGTGACGGCGAGGTCGTCGGCGAGGGCTGGCACGAGCGCAAGGGCGGCCCTCATGCCGAGGTGGCCGCGCTCACCGACGCGGGTGAGGCCGCGCGGGGAGCGACGCTCTACGTCACGCTCGAGCCGTGCTCGCGGCACGGTGAAACTCCGCCGTGCGTCGAGGCGATCGTCGCGGCGGGGATCGCGAAAGTCGTCGTGGGAGCAGAAGATCCGAGCCAGGAGGGGGCCGCGCGCCTCCGCGAGGCGGGCGTCGAAGTCGAGATCCTCGATCTCTGGGAAGCCCGGCGGCAGAACGAGGCCTGGCTGACGTGGGTGCGGGAAGGCCGCCCTTTCGTCACGTACAAGGCGGCCGTCACGCTCGACGGGCGGATGACCCTTCCGGGCGAGCGCTGGGTCTCCGGCGAGGAGAGCAGGCGGCACGTCCATGAGCTGCGCGCGGGCTCCGACGCGGTGGCCGTCGGGATGGGCACCGTTCGGGCCGACAACCCGCGGCTCGACGCTCGCGGCGTCGAGGTCGTTCGTCAGCCACGGCGGCTCGCGTTCGGTCGGGGGCCGCTCCCGGCCGGCTCGGAGCTCGAGCTTCTGAGCGGGCCGCTCGACGACGAGCTCTCACGGCTCGCGGCGGACGGGGTGCAGTCGCTGCTCCTGGAGGGCGGTCCCGCGCTCGCCGCCTCGTTCTTCGCCGCCGACCTGGTCGACAAGCTGATGCTCTTCGTCGCGCCGAAGCTCGCGGGGGAGGGCCCCGGCCTGCTCGCAGCGCTTCCGCAGGCGGTCACCCTCACGCGTCTGGCGGCGCGGCCGGTCGGCGAGGATGTTCTCCTGACGGCCTATGTCCACGCGCCCTGATGCCAAGTGAGGAGCGAAGATTCCTTGAGGCGCGATTTTCCCTCGGGAACCGTCACCTTCCTCTTCACTGACGTAGAGGGCTCGACCGAGCTGTTGCACGAGCTGGGCGCCGATGCCTATGCGGGGGCGCTCGCGGAGCATCGCCGCTTCCTGCGCGAGGCGTTCAAGCGGCACGGCGGCGTGGAGGTGGATACGCAGGGAGATGCATTCTTCGTTGCCTTTCCGACAGCTCCCGGCGCTTTAGCTGCCGCGCGTGACGCGACCGAGGCGCTCGCCGCTACGGCCGTGCGGGTGCGGATCGGCGTTCACACAGGGACCCCGCTTGTGACCGAGGAGGGTTACGTTGGTATTGACGTGCACCGCGCGGCCAGAATCGCGGCCGCAGGGCACGGCGGGCAGGTGCTCGTGTCTGCATCGACGGCGGTGCTCGCGGACGCCGAGCTGCGCGACCTGGGCGAGCATCGTTTCAAGGACCTGCAGGCCGCGGAGCGCATCTACCAGCTCGGCGAGGAGGAGTTCCCGCCGCTCAAGTCGTTGTACCGGACAAACCTCCCTGTGCCGTCCACGCCGTTCCTCGGCCGCGAGCCCGAGCTGGCTGAGGTAGTCCGGCTCCTGGCTCGGGAGGACGTGCGACTCCTCACCCTCACCGGGCCCGGTGGGACCGGCAAGACGCGCCTCGCGCTGCAGGCGGCCGCCGAGGCGGCCGACGACTTCCCGGACGGTGTCTGGTGGGTGCCGCTTGCCCCCTTGCGCGACCCGTCGCTTCTGCTGCCCGCCGTTGCCCAGACGCTCGGGGTTACGGAGGAGCCGGACACCCCGCTCGCCGAGACACTCACGGCCGCTCTCGGCGGGAAGGAGGCGCTGCTCTTACTCGACAACGCCGAGCACCTGTTGCCGGCCGCCGCGCGGGAGATCGCCGCACTTCGAAGCGCAGCCGGCCCATTGCTTCTCGTGACGACCCGGGAGCGCCTCCAGCTCCAGGGGGAGCAGCTCTACCCAGTCCCTACGCTTCGTGAGAGCGAGGGCGTCGAGCTGTTCCTGGCGCGCGCCCGGGCCCTCGACCCCGGGTTCGAGTCGAACGGGGCGCTCGGCGACCTCTGCTCTCGCCTCGACAAGCTGCCGCTTGCGATCGAGCTCGCGGCCGCCCGCACGCCGCTCTTCACGCCTGAGCAGCTCGTCGAGCGCCTCTCTCAGCGCCTCGACTTGCTTAAGGCAGGCCGCGACGCCGATCCGCGCCAGCAGACCCTTCGCGCCACCATTCAGTGGTCATACGACCTCCTCGACTCCGACGAGCAGGGCCTGTTCCGCGGCTTGTCCGTCTTCGCAGGCGGCTGCACCTTCGAAGCTGCCCACGACGTTTGCGGCGCCGACCCGGACACGCTCCAGTCGCTGCTCGACAAGAGCCTCGTCCGCCGTCGCGTCACCGAAGCCGGCCCCCGCTACTGGATGCTGGAGACGATGCGCGAGTACGCAGTCGAGCGGCTGACAGACGAAGGCGAGAATCTCCACCTCCAGCGCCGCCACGCGGAGTGGGCCGGCCGGTTGGCCGAACGGGCCGGGGACGTGCTGAGCGAAGCCCTCGGGCAGCCGGAGCTCAACCGCCTCGACTCGGAGTACGGCAACGTGAACGCGGCGCTCGCGTTCGCTGCCTCGCGCGATCCGGACCTGACGGCGACAATCGCTGCGTCGCTGCATCCATGGTGGACGACGCAAGGCCGTTACGCCGAACTCGAACGGTGGGTCGAGCCGTTGCTCGAGCGTGACCTCACTCCGCTGTCGCGCGCGAAGGTGCTGTCCGCGCTCATCTCGATCGCAGCTCCACGGAGCGACGGTGAGCGGCTGCAGGCGTATGGCCAGGAGCTCCAGTCGCTGTCGCGTGCGATCGGTGCGGACGCCCTGGCCGCGAGCGCGGTGTACGCGCTTGGCGGTGCGGCGTTCATACGGGGAGACGTCGAGCAGGGGCGCGCGCTCTTCCTCGAAGCGATCGACATCGCGCGCAGGGTCAGTCCGTCGCGCGTTCCCAGGTACCTTGGAAGCCTCGGATGGGCGCTGCGTTCGGCGGGCGAGCTCGCCGAAGCGCGCCAGCTCCTCGACGAGGCGCTCGAGCTCGGCCGCCGGGAGGGGAATCCGTATCGCCTGCCCCTCATCCTCGCGCAGCGCGCCAACCTCGCGCTGGACGAGAGCGAGTTTGCAGAGGCGCTCGCGCTGTACCGGGAGGCGCTTGCGCTCTGCCGGGAGTTCGCGAACAGAAAGACCGTCCCTATCTGCCTGAGCGGCATCTCGGTCGCGCTGGCTGGGCTCGGCCGGCGTGAGGAGGCGGCGAGGATCGCGGGAGCCGCGGACCGAATGGGCGAGGAGATGACGCTGTGGAGTCCTGCCGACGAGGAAGACGACGAGCAGTCCGCCGAGCTTCGCGACCGGCTCGGGGAAGAGCGCTACGCGATGCTCACCGCCGAGGGCGGCTCCCTGAGCGAGGAGGATGCGATCGCCTTTGCTCTCTCCGCAGCCTCGGGCGTGACGACCTCGCCGCGCTAGCCTTCTCCGGGTGTTCACCGGGATCGTGAGCGAACGTGGGCGCGTCGCCGCGCTCGACGGCGGCTCCGACGGCCTCCGTCTCGAGATCGAGGCCCAAGAGATCGCCGGTAAGGCCCGGCCCGGCGACTCGATCTCGATCGACGGCTGCTGCCTGACCGTCACTCAGGCCGAGAACGGGCGTCTCGCGTTCGACGCGATGCCCGAATCCCTCCACCGCTCGACCCTCGGCCGCCTCGCGGAGGGCGACGAGGTCAACCTCGAGCTCGCGCTGCGCGCAGGAGACCCCCTTGGCGGCCACTACGTTCAGGGCCACGTCGACGGCGTCGGTCGCGTCGCCGCCACCGACCCCGAGGGCGACAGCCTCCGCGTTTGGATCGACGCGCCGCCCGCGCTTCTCCGCTACTGCGTCGAGAAGGGCTCGATCGCGGTCGACGGCGTCTCGCTGACGATCGCGGGCCTCCGCCCAGGCGCTTTCGCCGTCGCGCTCGTCCCGTACACGCTCGAGCAGACGACGCTGGGCCGCCTCGCACCCGGCGACGAGGTCAACCTCGAGACCGACGTTCTCGCCAAGTACGTCGAGAAGCTCGTTGACCTCGATACGATTTCCCCTGCATGACGCAGACCGCGCCCGAGAAGACGACGCCCTTCGCGGCCATCGAGGACGCGATCGAGGATGTCCGGCAGGGCAAGTTCGTGGTCGTCGTCGACGCAGCCGATCGCGAGAACGAAGGCGACTTGACGATCGCGGCCCAGTTCGCCACCCCGGAGGCGATCAACTACATGGCGATGCACGCGCGTGGCCTGATCTGCCTGTGCCTCACCGAAGAGCGCTGCGACGAGCTAGGCCTCCGGCAGATGGCCGAGCGCAACGAGACGCCCCACGAGACGGCCTTCACCGTCTCGATCGAGGCGCGCGAGGGCGTGACCACGGGTATCTCCGCCCAGGACCGGTCACGCACGATCCAGGTCGCGGTCGACCCGACCAAGGGCCCCCTCGACCTCATCCAGCCCGGCCACGTCTTCCCGCTGCGCGCGCGCGAGGGCGGGGTCCTGCGACGCGCCGGCCAAACCGAGGCGGCCGTCGACCTCGCCCGGCTGGCAGGGCTCAATCCGGCAGGCGTCGTCTGCGAGGTGATGCGCGAGGACGGCACCATGGCGCGCGTCCCCGACCTCGTCGCGTACTGCGAGCAGCACGGCTTCAAGCTGATCACGGTCGCCGACCTGATCGAGTACCGGCGGCGAACGGAGATTCTCGTCGAGCGGACGACATCCGTGCGCCTCCCGACGGCCTACGGCGAGTTCACCGCGGTCGCGTTCCGCGAGAAGCTGAGCGGCAAGCACCACGTCGCGCTCGTTCGCGGCGAGATCGAGGGCGCCGAGAACGTCCTCGTCCGCGTCCACTCGGAGTGCCTGACCGGCGATGTCTTCCATTCGCTCCGCTGCGACTGCGGCGAGCAGCTCGAGCAGGCGCTCGCGCAGCTGGCCGCCGAAGAGCGCGCCGTCCTGCTCTACATGACCCAGGAGGGACGCGGAATCGGCCTGCTGAACAAGCTGAAGGCCTACGAGCTCCAGGAAACCGGCCTCGATACGGTCGAGGCGAACCTCGAGCTGGGCTTCCCCGCCGACGCGCGCGAGTACGGGATCGGGAACCAGATCCTCGCCGACCTCGGCCTGACGACGATCCGCATCCTCACGAACAACCCGAAGAAGCTGACGGGAATCGAGGGCTTCGGGCTGACGGTGGTCGAGCAGGTGCCGATCGAGACCGAGCCGAACGCCGAGAACCGCCGCTATCTCGAGACGAAGCGCGCCAAGCTCGGCCACCGGCTGCACCACCAGGACCTCCGCTTCGAGACCGACTCGAGCGGCGAGTGAGCGACCGGCTCGACGAGATCGAGACTCGCCTCGGCGAGCTCGCGCAGGCCCCCGAGGACGGCGACGCGCCGGCCGAGGCTCCTGCCGAGCCTGTGGCCGAGCATGTCGAGGGCGAGCTGCGGGTCCCCGACGGCTACGCCGTGCTCGCCGGCACGGTCGACGGCCGGCGCGCGGTCGGCATCGTCGTCAGCCGCTTCAACGGCGAGATCACGAGCCGTCTGCTCGAGCGCGCGCTCGCGGAGCTCGAGGAGGCCGGCGTGCCTCGCGAGGCGGTCATGGTGATGCCGGTCCCGGGTGCGTTCGAGCTGCCGCTCGCGGCGATGGCACTGGCGAAGACCCGCCGCTACGCGTGCGTCGTCGCACTCGGGTGCGTGATCCGCGGCGAGACGCCGCACTTCGACTTCGTTGCGAGCGAGGCGGCGAGCGGCCTCCAGCTCGCCGCGATCGAGACGGGCGTTCCCGTCTCGTTCGGCGTTCTCACCTGCGAGACACGGGAGCAGGCCGAGGCTCGGATCGACCGGGCGGCCGAAGCCGTCCGGAGCGGGCTCGAAATGGCCGACGTCTTCTCGCAGCTTCGCGCACAGGCCGCCGGCCCCATCCGCTAGCTACACTGCTCGGCCTAATGGCCAGGATCTGCGCCGTCTGCGGAAAGAAGCCGTCCTTCGGGCACAGCCGGAGCCACTCGATGGTGGCGACGAAGCGCCGCTTCAACCCGAATCTCCAGCGCGTGCGCGTGCTGCTGGGCGGCAGGCCGACGCGCGCCTACGTCTGCACCAAGTGCCTCAAGGCCGGCAAGGTAGAGAAAGCTCTCTGATCTCGCTATAAGAGGCTCCAACACAATGAGCCTTGTGCCGCCGGGCCGCGCTGCTCGCCCCGAGGCGGTGTCCTCACTCGCGCCCAGGCTGACTAGCCTGGGCGCTCCCTGCGTACTTGCCTCGGAACGACCATCGCGCCCCGGCGACGAAGCGTCATTATGTTGGAGCCTCTAAACGGGCGATGAGCGAGCGCTCCGCGGTCCTCGAGCTCGTCCGTGCGGCCGAGACGGTGCTCGAGCGCAACCGAGCCCGGCTCGACGACCTCAACGTCTATCCCGTCCCCGACGGCGACACCGGCACGAACATGCTGCTTACCGTGCGGGCTGTCGCCGAGACGCTCGCGGGCGAGGGCCCGGAGACCCGGCCCGAGCTCGCGCGGGAGGTGGCGCACGCTGCGCTCCTCGGTGCGCGGGGCAACTCCGGGGTCATCCTCTCGCAGATCGTGCGGGGCGCCGCCGATGTCCTGGGCGATGCGGAGGAGGTCGACTCCGCTACCCTCGCGCAGGCCCTTCGCCGCGCCGCCGACGAGGCCTACGTCGCCGTCCGCGAGCCTGTGGAGGGGACGATCCTGACCGCGATCGGCGCCCTGGCCGAGGAAGCGGAGGCGCGAACCGATGCGGGCTTCCCAGATCTCCTCTCGGGGCTCGTTCGCCGCGGCGACGAGGCGGTCGAGCAGACGCGCGAGCAGCTCGAGGTCCTGCGGCAGGCGGGCGTGGTCGATGCGGGCGCCGCGGGCCTCGTCGAGATCGTCCGCGGCCTCGCCGCGCACCTCGCCGGCGAGCCCCTGCCCGAGGCGCCAGAGGCTGAGCCGCTCGCGCCCGAGGCCGTCCATCTGGGCGTCTCGCGCTTCCGCTATTGCGCCGTCTTCGTCGTCGAGGGCGAGGCGCTCGACGCGGCCGCGCTCGAGCGTGGGCTCGCGCCTCTCGGCGATTCGCTGCTCGTCGTCGGCGACTCGAGCGCGCTGAAAGCACACGTGCATACGAATGACCCCGGCGCGGCGCTGCGAGTGGGGACGGCGCTCGGCGTCCTCGAGCGCGTCGAGATCGCCAACATGTACGTCCAGACCGCTCAGCGCGAGGAGCGCCTGGGCCAGACCGGCGCAGACGAGGAGCGGCAGACAGCCGTCGTTGCGGTCGTGGCAGGGGCCGGAAACCGCCGGCTCTTCGAGAGCATGGGCGCGGCGGGGATCGTCGAGTGCGGCGAGACGATGAATCCCTCGACGGAGGATCTGCTCGAAGCAATCGAGCGCACGCGGGCACCCGAATCCGTCGTGCTCGCGAACAACGCCAACGTCGTCCTGGCCGCGCGGCAGGCCGCACGGCTCGCGCGCACGCCCGTGCACGTTGTTCCATCGGGCTCGATGCAGGCCGGACTCGCCGGGATGCTCGCCTACGACCCGGCGGCCGGCGCGGAGGCGAACGCGGCGGCGATGGAGGAGGCGGCCGCTGCGGTCGCAACCGGCGCGGTCACCGTAGCCTCGCGCAAGATCAGCGTGGACGGGCTCGAGATCGGCCGCGGAGCCTACCTCGGCCTCGCCGACGGCGAGCCGGTCGCCGGCGGGACGAGCTTCGACGCCGTCGCCGGAGCCGTGGTCGAGCGGCTCCTCGCCGAGCCGCGTGACGTGATCACCCTCCTGACCGGCGAGGACGAGCCGGAGCTCGGCCCCCTGCTCGCCCGGCTCGCGGAACGGTATCCCGAGGTCGAGCTCGAGGTGCACCCGGGCGGGCAGCCCCATTACCCGCTTCTCCTCGCTGCGGAATGAGGGGGCTGAGAGGCTCCAACACAATGAGCCTTGTGCCGCCGGGCCGCGCTGCTCGCCCCGAGGCTGTGTCCTCAGTCGCGCCCAGGCTGACTAGCCTGGGCGCTCCCTGCGTCCTTGCCTCGGAACGACCATCGCGCCCCGGCGACGAAGCGTCATTATGTTGGAGCCTCTAAGGTAAGCGAGTGGCTGCGCCGGTCCGCGTCGCCCTGGTCGAGGACAACGAGGTCTTCCGCGAGGCGCTCGAGCTCCTCCTCGGCCTCCGCGCCGACATCGAAGTCGTCGGGTCGGTCGAGGACGGCACCAGGATCATCGAGCTCTGCCGCCGGCACGCGCCGGACGTGGTCTTGATGGACTACCGGCTACCGGCCCTCGACGGCGTCGAGGCGACGAAGGCGCTCCTCCAAGCATGCCCGGACGTGGCGGTCGTCTGTCTCACGGCCTCCGCCAACCTGCTGGAGGTCGACGCCCTGTACGCGGCCGGCGCGGTTGCCTGCCTGACGAAGGACGAGCACCTGGACGACATCGTCGCCGCGATCATGCGTGCCGCCGGTCACGAACTGACGCCCGCCGAGTGAGGCTCACCGCCGAGAACACGGCGATCGTCCTCGACTCGACTGCGGACTACCCCGACGCACAGGCGCGCTTCCCGAGCTGGCGTGTCGTCCCGCTCTACGTCCGTTTCGGCGCCGAGAGCTATCGCGACTACGTCGACATGGGGCCCGAAGCGTTCTACGCGCGCCTGCGCACGGCCGAAGAGCTGCCGACGACCTCACAGCCGACCCCTGCCGACTTTCTCGCCGCCTACGAGGAGCTCGCGGGCTTCGAGCGCGTGCTCTCTCTCCATGTCTCCGGCAAGCTCTCGGGCACGTTCGAGAGTGCGCGCGGCGCGGCCGGCGCGACCCGGGGGCGCGTGCGGGTGATCGACACCGGCACGGCGTCGGCAGCGATCGCGATGCTCGCGCTCGCCGTCCAGCGGCGGCTCGAGCGCGGCACTTCCGACGAGGAAGTAGACGACCTCGTCGAGCGCTTCCGGCGCGAGTCGGGGCTCGTCTTCACGCTCGACACGCTGGAGTTCCTGGCCCGCGGCGGCCGCATCGGCCGCGCGGCAGGCTGGGCGGGCCAGCTCCTGCACATCAAGCCGATCCTCACCCTTGCCGAGGGCGAGGTCCTGCCGCTCAAACGCGTTCGCGGGAACCGGAAGGCGGTCGAGGAGTTCGCGGCAACCTTTCGAGCGGGGACGCGGGACGAGCCCGGAGTTCGCGTCGGCATCGCCCATGCCGACGTGCCGGAGCGGCTCGAAGCGCTGGCGAAGCTCGTGCGCGCGACGCGGCCGCAGGCCGAGATCGAGGTGGCGACGACGCTCGGCCCCGTTGTCGGTACTCATGCCGGCCCCGGGGCCGTCGGTCTCTTCTGGTTTACCGACGCTTATACAAGGTCGTTCGAACGGGCGGCGAGCTCGTAGTCGCGCTCGGTGATCGCTTCCCGGGCGTGCGTCCACCACCGGAGCGTCACCAGGTTCCAGTGGATCTCGACGTCGGGGTGGTGCCCCTCGCGCTCGGCAAGCTCGCCGACCCGGTTCACGAACCCGAGCGCCTCTGCGAAGTCGCGGAACCGGAACTCGCTCTGGAGTGCACCGTTAATCTCGCGATAACCCTCGGGTAGCTCCACCGCGGCTAGTATCGCTCCGGTTCGCAAATCCGAAGTGACTTGCCCCAGGAAGTAGTAAGGACAGGACGACAAAGGAGGACGATGTTCCGCATTCCGCTTCTCATCGGCGCCCTCATCGCCGCGGCGCTTCTGCTTGCCGCGCCGTCCACCAGCATGGGCGTCAAGAAGCTCCAGGGGTCGGTCGGACCAGGCTTCACGATCTCACTCAAGAAGAGCGGCGCGAAGGTCCGGACGCTGCCGGCTGGCAAGTACTCGATCACGGTCATCGACAAGTCCAAGCTCCATGACTTTCACCTCAAGGGCCCCGGCCTGAGCGTCGTCATCACCAAGACGCCGTTCGTGGGGGTGAAGACGATCACCGTCACGCTGAAGAAGGGCAAGACCTACAAGTACGTCTGCGACCCGCACGCAGCCTCGATGCACGGGAGCTTCCGGGTCACCTAGCAGGACTCTCCTCGGCGCCGGCCGCGTGCGCGGCCGGCGCTCACGTCTCGATCCAGGGCGCGCGCAGCCCCCCTCCCGTCCGGCGCGCGCCGAGAGCGAACCGAGTGTCCGGCGTCTCGCTTCCCTCCAGGAGGCCCTGGACGTACTCGGCCAGGGCAGGTCCGTGCTTGAAACCGTGGCCCGACCCGCCCCCGAGGAGCCAGACGTGCTCGTGCTCCGGGTGCGGCGCGACCACGAAATTCGTGTCCGGGGTCAGCGAATAGGGGCAGGAGCGGGTGCCGACGAGCGGGGCGCCTGCGAGCGGGGGGAAGCGGAGGGCGAGGTACTCGCGCGCCTCTCGTTCCTTCTCGGCGGACGCGACCCGGTCGTCGCCATCCGGGTCGAACGCAGGCCCCTCTCGGTCGGGGCTCGCCTTGAAGCCGCGGCCGTCGAGGTCGCCGACGCCGTAGACGCCGCCGTTGAAGTCGACCCAGGCCGGAACCGCAGGCGCCTGCCACTCCGGAGGAGCACCGAAGAAGTAGACGTCCTGTCTCGTCACGCGGAGCTCGACGAGCCCGGGGAAGAGACGCGTGAGCCACGCGCCGCAGGCCCAGACGATTCGGTCCGCAGCCAGCCGCTCGCCGGCCACCGACACCCCGTCGCCGTCGGGCGCCGCCGTCCCGGCGGCGAAGCGGGCTCCTCTCAGAATCGCCTGCTCGACGAGCGTCCGCGTCGCTTCACGGGCCCGCAGCACGCCCGCGTCGGGCTCGTACAGAACGGAGGAGAGGCCCTCGCCACTGAAGCTGGGGAAGAGGCGCGCGGCGTCCTCCGGAGAAAGTCGCTCGACGGGAAGGGCCTCCTCGCGGAGCACGCGCTCGCTGTCGGCGCTCCAACCGTCCTCGGCGCGGAAGAACCAGGCGACGCCGCTCGGCACGAAGAGCTCGGCGCCGGATTCGCGCTCCAACTCGAGCCAGAGGTCGAGCGCCCGCCGCGCCGAGCGCGTATACCAGGCGGCCGGGCCGTGCGAGAACCGGATCAGCCTCGACTCGCCGCCGGACGCGGCGCGCACGTGGCCGGGAGCGTATTGCTCGACCAGCGTCACCTGCCACCCCGAGCCGGCGAGCCGATGCGCGAGCGATGCGCCGAAGACTCCCGCGCCGACGACGACCGCGCTCGGCACTACTCGAGCGGCTCCGCCACCGCCCGCCCCCCGTCGAGCCGCCAGGCGGCGAGCTCGCCGGTGTCGGCGCGGAGGATCACCCATGGGCGCGAGGCCCAGAGGCCGGCGCGCTCGAGGTCGGCCCGCGACGGCTTCGGCGGCGAGGCGGGGTGGGAGTGGAAGACGGCGAGCTCGTAGCCGTCGTCCTCGAGGAACCAGACCTCGGGCTCCACCTCGAGCCGGAACCGGTACGGCGAGGCCTCGGCGTTGCGGCCGCGCTCGTAGCGCACGGCCCGGCCGCCCCGCAGCAGAAGCAGGCCGCACGCCTCGTTCGGCGCCTGGTCGCGGGCATGCCGCTCCAGCTCGCGCCGTACCTCGCCCGGGACGATCACGCGGCCGTGTGACCGCCGCAGAACTCGACGTAGTCGACGTACTCGGTGATCGTGGGGCTCTCGCCGCAGACCGGGCAGGCGGGGTCGCGGCGGACTGCGACCTCGGAGAAGGAGCCGTCGAGGGCGTCGTAGAGGAGCAGGCGCCCGACGAGCGGGCGGCCGATGCCGAGAACGAGCTTCAGTGCCTCGCAGCCCTGAATCGAGCCGATCACCCCCGGCAGCACTCCCAGCACGCCTCCTTCGGCGCAGCTGGGTGCGAGCTCGGGCGGCGGGGGCTGCGCGAAGAGGCAGCGGTAGCACGGGCCCGAGACCTTGGGCGCGAACACCGTCACCTGGCCTTCGAAGCGGTAGATCGACCCGTGGACGACCGGCACGCCGTGCCAGACGGAGGCGTCGTTCAGCAGATAGCGAGTCGGGAAGTTGTCGGCCCCGTCGACGATCACGTCCCAGCCCTCTCCGAGGATGCGGTCGACATTGTCGGGGGTCAGCCGCTCGAGGTGCGGGACGACCTCGACGTCCGGGTTCAGGCCGTGGAGCCTCCGCGCGGCCGACTCGACCTTCGGCTCGCCGAGGGCCGCCGTCGAGTGCAGCACCTGGCGCTGGAGATTCGATCGATCGACGACGTCGTCGTCCACGATTCCGAGCCGGCCCACGCCCGCCGCGGCGAGGTAGAGCGCAGCGGGTGACCCGAGCCCGCCGGCCCCGACGAGGAGGACCTTCGCGTCGAGAAGGCGCCGCTGCCCTTGCAGCCCGATCTCGGGAATCAGCAGATGCCTGCTGTAGCGCAAGCTCTGCTCCTCGTCGAGCCCCGGCGGGAGCTCGACCGGGAGGCCGCTCTGCCGCCAGGCCACGATCCCGCCGGCGAGCGAGGCGACGTCGGCATGGCCGAGCTCGGTCAGCCGCTTCGCGGCGAGGGCCGACCGATTCCCGCGAGCGCAATAGAGGATGAGCGAGCGCTCTCGATCGAGTTTCGCGTCCTCGAGCTGCGTCATCGGAATGTGGAGGGCGCTGGGAATCCGGCCGGTCTCCCACTCGCCCAGCTCCCGGATGTCGATCAGGAGCGGTGGGTCGTCGGCAGCGAGCAGCTCCTGCGCCCGGGCCGCGTCGATCTCCTGGAGCAGCTTGCGGTCACTCGCCATGCTCCAAGGATAATCGGGCACGGATGAGCCCCCGCGCGCGCGTTACCTCGATCGCGGCCGCGGCCGCCGTGCTCGCGGCGGTCGGGACCGTCGGCCTTGCCGTCCTCAGCGCGGACGAGCGCGGCGGCGGGGATGCGCAGAGACCACAGCCGCGCGCCGGCGTTCCGCCGCTCGTCCTCGCTCTCGGGGTGCGCGACGACCCGGAGGCCCGCGCCCTCCGCCGCGCCGAGCGCCTCTACGACCTGAAGCGGAGGGTCGCCGCGGGCCGTATCTTCGCGCGCTACCGCTCGCCTGAAGCGGTGGTGGGCGCTGCTTTCTCCGCCTGGCCCGACTCGAGCCTCGCTCGTCTCGAGCGCCTCGCGCAGAAGCGGCGGGCCAACCCGCTCGTCCTCCTCCACCTCGGCTACGCGAGGCTCTGGGCCGGGCGCGAGGAAGACGCGGTCGCGGCCTGGCGCGAGGCGATGCAGGCCGATCCGGATTCTCCTTCCGCGCAGCGGGCCGACGACGTCCTCCACCCGCGCTTCCCGACGGGCCAGCCCTTCTTCGTGCCGAGCTTCGCGCCGCCGCCGGGCCTTGCCCGCCTTTCCCCGCCCCGCCAGCTGACGACGCTCGCGCGGCGCGCGCGGAGCCGGGACGTCGACGCGAAGCTCCTCTACGGGCTCGCCCTCCAGCGGCTCGGCCATCGGCTCTCGGCGCTCCGGCAGTACGAGGAAGCCGCCAGGCTCGCGCCGCGCAATCCGGAGGCCCAGGTCGCCGCTGCGGTCGGACTCTTCGACAAGAGCCGGCCGGCGCAGGCTTTCTCGCGCCTCGGTCCCCTCGTTCGCCGCTTCCCGCAGGCGCCTACGGTGCGCTTCCACCTCGGGCTGCTCCTCCTCTGGCTCGCCCGCGTGCAGCCCGGCGCGGTCGGAGAGGCCAAGCGCCAACTCCGGCTGGCCTACGCCGAAGGTCCGAGCTCGATCCTGGGGAAGGAAGCACAGACGCTTCTGGACCGTCTTGAGGGCGTACGGACCGGCTGATCGCCCGACTAGGACTTATGGACTGAAAGATGAGTCGCTCGGCCTATAGACGAACCCTGGCCCCAGTTGAAAGACTGCCGCACATTGACGATGTCGCGCGCCGCTACTACGGTGAGAGACGAGGAGGGGGAACCGAGTTGAGCGGAGGGGAGCAGGTCACAGCGCGAGCTGGGGCGCGAGGGAGCGTCCTCGACGTCGAGGAGGCGTGGGAGCTTCTTCAGAGCGGCCGCCAGGCCGGGCGGCTGACGACGGAGGAGATCGCCGTCACGCTTGGTGAGCTTGCGCTCGATGCCGTCCAGATCGAAGAGTTCTACGGTGTGCTCGAGGAGCTGCACATAGACGTCGTCGAGGTCGAGGAGGACGAGGCCGCCGACGGCGGGACGCTCGATCTCGAGGGGCCGGACGTCTCCACCGATTCGCTCCAGCTCTTCCTGAAGGACATCGGCAAGGTCGACCTGCTCACGGCACCGCAGGAGGTCGAGCTCGCGAAGCGCATCGAGCGGGGCGACCAATTGGCGAAGCAGTCGATGGTCGAGGCGAATCTCCGCCTCGTCGTCTCGATCGCGAAGCGCTACCGCAACCAGGGCCTTCCCTTCCTCGACCTGATCCAGGAGGGGACGATCGGGCTCGTCCGCGCCGCGGAGAAGTTCGACTACCGCAAGGGGTTCAAATTCTCCACCTACGCGACCTGGTGGATCCGCCAGGCTGTCGCCCGCGCGCTAGCGGACAAGTCGCGGACGATCCGCATGCCCGTCCACGTCGTCGAGAAGCTGAACAAGATCGCCCGCTCGGAGCGGAAGCTCCGCGGCGAGCTCGGCCGAGAGCCGAGCGCGGGCGAGATCGGGCGGGACCTCGACCTGAGCACGGCGGAGGTCGAGCAGATCCGCCGCAGCGCGCAGATCCCGGTGTCGCTCGAGAAGCCGGTCGGGGACGACGACGAGTCCGAGTTCGGCCACTTCCTGACGGACGAGGGTGCGCTGCTTCCGGAGGAGGCCGCCGAG
This sequence comes from Gaiellaceae bacterium, assembly GCA_036001625.1. Taxonomy (GTDB): domain Bacteria; phylum Actinomycetota; class Thermoleophilia; order Gaiellales; family Gaiellaceae; genus VAXT01. Next base: position 9,806 of record DASYUD010000029.1, on the reverse strand, counting down.
CAGGCGCTTCGCAGTGAGACGCTGAGGCAGATCCTCAACTCGCTCTCGCCTCGCGAGCAGCGGATCCTTGAGCTGCGCTACGGGCTCAGCGGCGAGCAGTCCCGCACCCTCGACGAGGTCGGCCGCGCCTTCAACGTCACACGTGAGCGGATCAGGCAGATCGAGAACCAGTGCCTGAAGAAGCTCCGTGCGATGGCCGACTGCCAGAAGCTGAGAGAAGTAGCCTAAGTAAGGCGCCGCACCCGGCGCCGCCCTAGACTCCGCCGTCGTGGCGGAACCTCCTGCCGAGTGGCTCGAGGAGCTCTTCGAGCTCCTCCGGATCCCGAGCGTCAGCGCCGATCCAGCGCATTCGGAAGACGTGCGGCGGGCGGGGGAGTGGGTCTGCGACTTCGTTCGGGCCGCCGGCGGAGAGGCGGAGCTCCTGGAGACCGGCACGCATCCGCTCGCGATTGGCGAGCTCCGCGCCTCGCGGGACGGTGACGACGCTCCCACGGTCCTCGTCTACGGCCACTTCGACGTCCAGCCGCCCGCGCCGCTCGACGAGTGGGAAACCCCGCCGTTCGAGCCGACCGTGCGCGACGGCTGGCTCTTCGCCCGGGGCATCGCGGACGACAAGGGCCAGCTCTACCTCCTCCTGAAGGCCGCTGCCCTCCTCGCTGCGGAGGGTGCGCTGTCGGTCAACCTGCGCATCGCCTGCGACGGCGAGGAGGAGTCGGGTGGGCACTCGATCGTCGACTTCCTCGCGGCGGACGAGCGCTCGGCGGACGCGTGCGTGATCTTCGACGGCCACATGCTCCGACCCGGCGTCCCGATCTTCGAGATCGCGACGCGCGGCATCTGCTACTTCCACGTCCGCGTGCGCACCGGCGAGCGCGACCTGCACTCGGGGCTCTTCGGTGGCGCGGCGCTGAACGCGATGCACGCGCTCATGCAGATGCTCGAGGCGGTGGTGCCGCGCGACGGCCGGCTGCCGGAATCGCTGCGATCGGGGATCGTCATGCCGAGCGACGAGGAGATCGCCAGTTGGCGGGAGCTCGAGCCTGGTGCCGACGTGCTCGCCGCGCAGGGCGCGCGCCCGGCTGACCCGGATGCCGCCGACAAGCTCTATCTGCGCACCTGGACCGAGCCCGCGGTCGACGTCCACGGCATCACCGGGGGTGAGGCCCTGCTGCAGAAGACGGTCATCCCGGTCGTTGCCGAGGCGAACGTATCGATCCGGCTCGTGCCCGGGCAGGACGAAGATGCGATCGCGGCCGAACTGGAGCGCCTGCTGCGAGAAGCTGCTCCCGACGGCGCGGAGGTCGAGATCGAGTGCCAGGCGAAGAGCCCCGCCGCGCTCGTCAGGCCCGACGAGCCCGCGATCCAGCTCGGGATGGACGCCTTCGAGCGGGTGATCGGCGCGCGGCCGCTGCTGCTGCGGGTGGGCGGCTCACTGCCGGTCATGGCGGCGCTCGAGCAGAAGGGCGTGCCGACGATCCTGACCGGCTTCGATCTCCCCGAGGGCAACATCCACTCGCCGAACGAGCGGTTCCGCCTCGAGCACATCCCCCTCGGCGTTGAGGCGGCCCAGGAGCTCTACCGGGAGCTCGCCAAGCTGCGGTAGCCGGTCAGCTCCACGGAGGCGGGTTGTGGACCCAACGGCCCCCGAGCATCGTTGCGACGACCTGCACGTCCGGTAGCTCCTCGGGGGCGATCGCGACCGGGTCGCGGTCGAGGACGACGAGGTCGGCGAGGAAGCCGGGCACGAGCTTCCCGCGCCGCCACTCGTCGCGCGCGAGCCAGGCGGGCGCGAGGATCGTCGCCTCCAGCGCCTGCTCCACCTCGAGCGCCTGCTCGGGGTGCCAGGCCTCGCGCTCGTCCAGCGTTCGTAGGACGCCGGCCTGGATGCCGGCGAGGGGGTCGAGCTCCTCGATCGGCGCGTCCGAGCCGTTCGCGAGCAGCGCGCCGGCGTCGAGGAGCGAGCGGTAGGCGTACGCCCCATCCGTCTTCCCCGCCCAGAGCCTGTCGGCGAGGTCGCGGTCTGAGGGTGCATGGCTGAACTGGACGGAGGAGGCGACGCCGAGCTCTCCGAAGCGAGGCACGTCCTCGTCGGCCAGGAGCTGGGCATGCTCGATCCGCTGCCGGAGCCCGAGCGGCGCCCATTCGTCATGCGTCTCCGCGAAGGCGTCGAGCGCGTCGCGGTTTGCGAGGTCGCCGATCGCGTGCACTGCGACGGGCCACCCCGCGCGCGCACCCGCCCGCACGATCTCGGCGAGCTCCTCGCGGCTCGTGATCTGGACACCGGAGCCGTCCAGCAGCCTCGCGGTCTGGGAGCCGAGCGTCCCGTCCATGAAGACCTTCAGGTACCCGAGACGGAAGAGGTCGCTGCCGATCCCGGAACGAAGGCCGAGCTCCTCGAGGCTGTCGACGTGGTCGTGCGGCAGGGACTGCCAGACCCGAAGAGTGAGCGCGTTCTCGTCGGCGAGCCGCTGCCAGAAACGGGGAGCGCCGAGCCAGCCGTCCTTGTCGTGGACGGCGGTCACGCCGCGGCGGGCGGCGATCTTCAGGCCCCCGCGCATCGCCTCGACGAACTCGTCGTCGGGCGCGCGCAGGTAGCGGTCGCGAAACTGCCAGGCCGACTCCTCCCGCAGCACTCCGGTCGGCTCGCCCTGCTCGTCGAGCTCGACGACACCGCCCTCGACCTGGAGATCGCCGTCCGCCCGAGCGAGCGCAGCCGAGTTGAGCCAGAGCGAGTGGTAGTCGCGCGCCATCAGCGCGACGGGCGTCTCGCCGGTCACCTCGTCGAGGGCCTGCCGCGTCGGGTCGACCGGCGGCGACCAGTCGCCGCTCCGCCAGCCGCGACCGCGGAGCCACGCGCCCGGTGGCAAGGAGCGCATTGCCTCGGCGATCCGCGCGACCGCCTCGTCGAGGGAATGCGTGCCCTCCAGGCGCACCTCGCGCTGTGCCAGCGACCACGTCGGGAAGTGAACGTGTGCGTCGTTGAAGCCGGGCAGCACGCAGCGTCCTCCCAGGTCGACCCGGTCGGGCGAGGGAAGAGCCGCCTCGTGCGTCCCCAGTCCGCCCACGACGCGGTCGCCGGCGATTGCCAGCGCGAGTACGACGGGCATCGCCGGCTCCATCGTGCGGATGACGCCGTTCTCGAGGATCACGGCGCCACTGTAGTGCCGTCTGGGCCCGAGGGAAGCTCGGCAGGGTTGTGACCTAACGACGGCGAAGCTAGGCTCTCGTCCTCGCCCGTGTCCCAGGCTATGTGGTTCAGATCCCGTCCAGCGTGGCTCGTGGCTGCAGCCGGCCTTGTCCTCGAGGCCGCGGCCACGGTCCCGTTCGCGTTGCTCGATCTCTCGTTTCCCGAGGTATCGGCCGCGTCGGCGATCCTCGTGGGCACCTTGGTCGCTCTCGCGGTCGGCCCCCGGTGGGGCGTTCTCGTGACCGCGGCGGGATGGGCGCTCTACTTCGGCCTGGTCGCCGACCTTGACGCGAGCGTCGCGCCCTCTCTGCCCATCTGGCTCGCCGTGGCGGTAGCCGCCGGGATCGCGGCCGACCTCGTCCGGCGAGCAGACAGGGGCCGTGGGCTCGCCCGCGGGGAGCTAGACGCCGCCGAGAAGAAGTATCAAGCGCTCGCTGAGGGTCTTCCGCTCGTGACCTGGCTCTCCGAACCCGGTGATCGCAGCTCGGTGCTCTACGTCAGTCCACAGATCGACGCGCTGCTCGGCTACTCCCCTGCCGAGTGGCGGGGCGATCCGGAGCTCTTCTCGAAGCTCCTTCACCCGGAGGACAGGCAGCGAGTCCGCGCTGCTGTCGAGAACGCATCGAATAGCAACGCGCCGAGACAGGACGAATACCGCCTGCACGCGCGGAGCGGCGGCGTCGTCTGGGTTCGCGAGGAGACCGAGACGGTTCGGGGCCCTGAAGGAGAACCGCTCTACACGCAGAGCTTCCTGCTCGACATCGGGGAGCGAAAGCGAGCGGAGGAGGAGCGGGAGCAAGGCCTCGCCGCGGAGCGTGAGGCGGCTTCCCTGACGGTGGAACGGCAAGGCCGGCTCGACTTTCTCCGGGAGGCGGGCCAGGTCCTCGCTTCCTCGATCGACTATGCGGATGCTCTCCAGCGGGTTGCCGACCTGGCTGTTCGAGAGTACGCCGACTGGTGCGTCGTCGACATCATGGAGGACGGGAGACCGTTGACGCGCGCCGCCGTCGCCCGGGCCGAGCTGCTGAAGCAAGAGGTCGGGATTGCGCCCGACCAGGAGCCCGAGGAAGCAGTTCGCGCGGTCGTCGAGCGCGGTCGGCCTCGAATCGTCCCCGCGCTCGCTGCGGCCTCCAACGGACAGGAGGCGACTCTGCTCCTCGGCGCGATCGACGCCCGATCTGCCGTGTGCGTCCCGCTGCGAGTAGGGAAGCGGTCCTTCGGCGCCCTTACCCTCGCGCGAACGGAGTCCAGTGATCTGTACCGCGCGGACGATCTTGCCCTCGTCGAGGATCTCGCCAGCCGGATCGCCATGGCGATCGACCGCGGCCGTCTGCATCGCGAGGTCGAGGAACGAGCGGACGCGGAGCGCGTTCTCGCCCACGTAGCCGACGGGGTCCTCCTCTTGGATCGCGGCGGGACTGTGCGCCTGTGGAACCCCGCGGCCGAAGCTCTGACCTCGATCCCCGCGGCCGACGTCATCGGCCACCTGGCGGTCGAGGCGATTCCGGGCTGGCAGGAGGCCAGCGACTCGGTCCCGGTCTCGACGACTCCCGATCCCGGCCGTGCGGAGGTCGTCATCCCGATCGAGACCGAAAGGGGAGAGCGTTGGATCTCGATCTCGGGCGTCGAGTTCTTCGGCGGCACCGTCTACGCCTTCCGCGACCTGACCGAGATCCGCCAGCTCGAGGAGCTCAAGGCCGACTTCATCGCCACGGCTTCCCACGAGCTTCGCACACCGCTGGCGGCCGTCTACGGCGCCGCCCAAACGCTCCTCCGTCACGACTTCGCTCTCGACGAAGGGGGCCGGGACCGGTTCATCTCGCTCATCGCCGAGGAGTCCGAGCGCCTGGGCCGGATCGTCAACGAGATCCTGCTCGCGAATCAGCTCGACGCCGGACGAGTTGACCTCGGCAGCGAGCCGTTCGATGCCGTCGAGATCGCGGAGCGCGTCGTCGAGGCCACGCGGGCCTACGCGCCCTCGGAGATCTCGCTCGAGGTGATCTCGGGGGACGAAGTGCCTCGCGTCGCCGCCGACCGGGACAAGGTGAGGCAGGTCCTGGTGAACCTCATCGAGAACGCGATCAAGTACTCGCCCGACGGGGGGCGGATCGAGCTCGGAGTCGAGCCGAGTGATGCGGACGTCCGCTTCCGCGTGAAGGACGAGGGCTTGGGCATCCCGCCGGAGGAACAGGGACGAGTCTTCGAGAAGTTCTATCGCCTCGATCCGCAGATGACGCGAGGCGTCGGAGGCACCGGGCTCGGCCTCTACATCTGCAACGAGCTGGTCGATCGGATGGGGGGTCGCATCTGGGTCGAGGCGAACGACGACAAGGGATCGACGTTCTTCGTCGAGCTTCCTGCCCATGAGCCGGCGCCTTCTGACCGGCGAATGCCGGAGCCGATAGAGGTCCACGCGCGGGGGTTCCCGCCTCGGGCGCACCACGCTCCACGCGTGTGAGCCTAGGATTCTCCTCGTGCCGTACGACCCGCTGACCGACGAGCAGCGCGAGATCCGCGACCTCGTCCGCACGCTGGCGCGGGAGCGCGTCGCGCCGCGGGCCGCGGAGATCGACAAGAAGGCCGAGTTCCCGTGGGACCTGGTCCAGCTCTTCCGGGAGCACGAGATCCTCGGCCTGCCGTTCGACGAGGAGCACGGCGGGACTGGGACGGGCGCGCTGATGGTGCTGGTCGCGATCGAGGAGCTCTCGAAGGTCTGCGCGACCACCGGCCTCATCCTCGCCGTGCAGGAGCTCGGCTCGCTGGGCCTCAAGCTCGCTGGGACCGAGGAGCAGAAGCAGCGGTTCCTGCCGCGGCTCGCGAGCGGCGAGTGGTTGCCCGCCTACGCGCTCACCGAGCCGGGATCGGGCTCCGACTCCGCAGCCATGCGCAGCGAGGCGCGACTCGAGGGCGATGAGTACGTTCTCAACGGCTCGAAGCGCTTCATCACGAATGCAGGCCTGGCCGGCCTCTACACCGTCTTCGCGAAGACCGACCCGTCCGCCGGGCATTCCGGCATCTCTGCGTTCGTCGTCGAGGCGGAGGCGCCGGGCTTCGAGGTGGGCCGGATCGAACCGAAGATGGGGATCAAGGGCTCGACGACCGGCGAGGTCTTCTTCACCGACTGCCGCATCCCCGCCGACAACCTGCTCGGCGAGGAGGGCGAGGGCTTCAAGATCGCCATGCGCATCCTCGACCGCTCGCGGCCGGGGATCGCCGCCCAGGGGCTCGGCCTCGCGCAGGGCGCGACCGACTACGCGCTCGAGTACGCGAAGAGCCGCGAGACGATGGGGAAGCCGATTGCTCAGCACCAGCTGATCGCGGCCACGCTCGCCGACATGGAGACGAAGTGCGAGGCCGCGCGTGGTCTGCTCTACAAGATCGGAATGATGATCGACGAGGGCGCGCCCGACGACGAGCTGACGAAGGTCTCGGCGATGGCGAAGCTGTACTGCACGGACGTGGCGATGGAGGTCACGACCGACGCGGTGCAGATCCTGGGCGGCTACGGCTATATGCAGGAGTACCCGGTTGAGCGGATGATGCGGGACGCGAAGATCACGCAGATCTACGAAGGCACGAACCAGATCCAGCGGCTCGTGATCGCGCGGGAGATGCTCAAGGAGAACCGCGCCTTCCTCCTTGCCGGCGTCGGCTAGAACCGCCGTCGTCATCGGTTCGGGCCCGAACGGGCTCGCGGCCGCGATCACGATGGCGCGGGCGGGCTGGCAGGTCACCGTCCACGAGGCGGAGGCGACAATCGGCGGTGGAGTGCGCTCGGCAGAGCTGACTCTGCCCGGGTTCGTGCACGACGTCTGCTCCGCGATCCACCCGCTCGGGCACGACTCGCCCTTCTTCCGAGAGCTCGAGCTGCCGGTCGAGTGGATACAGCCGCCCGTCCCGGCCGCGCACCCGCTCGACGACGGAACCGCGGTTCTGGTCCACCGATCGCTGTTCGAGACGGGGGAAGGGCTCGGCGAGGACTGGGCGCCGTACACGCGGGTGCTGAGCCCGCTCGTCATGGCCTGGCCTGATTTCGAGCCCGTAATCCTGGGCCCGCATCCGCCTTCGCCGCGCCGAGTCTTTTCGGCTCTGAGCCTTCCTGTGGCTCGCGCAGGGCTCTCGAGTGCTCGGTCCTTGGCGGAGCGGAAGTTCAGGGCGGAGCGTGCGCGGGCTCTCCTTGCAGGGCATGCGGCGCATTCGATGCTGCCGCTCGAGACGAGGCCCAGCGGAGGCATCGGGCTTTTCCTGATCGCCACTGCGCACGTCTACGGCTGGGGTTTTCCGCGCGGAGGGTCGCAGCGCCTCGCCGACGCGCTGGCCGACCGTCTCCGCGAGCTGGGCGGGGAGATCCACACCGAGAGCCCCGTGGAGAGGCTTCCGCCGGCTGATGCCGTGCTGGCGGATGTCGTCCCGCGGGAACTGCTTCGGATCGCGGGCGACTCGTTCTCTGCCCGGTATGTGCGGGCGCTCCGCCGCTATCGGCACGGCCCAGGCGTCTTCAAGCTGGACTGGGCGCTCGACGGTCCGATTCCGTGGGACGCGGAAGAGTGCGGCCGGGCCGGGACCGTCCACCTGGGCGGGACCTTCGACGAGATTGCCGAGTCCGAGCGCGCGCCGCGGGCCGGCCGCTACGCAGAACGGCCTTTCGTCCTGCTCACGCAGGCCTCGCTCTTCGACGACTCACGGGCGCCGCCGGGGAAGCACACCTCCTGGGCGTACTGCCATGTGCCGAACGGGTCGGCGGAGGACATGACCAATCGGATCGAGGCCCAGGTCGAGCGCTTCGCGCCCGGCTTCCGAAAGCTCATCCTCGCCAGAGCCATGACCGGACCTGCCGACTTCGAGCGCCGCAACCGCAACATCGTCGGCGGCGACATCAACGGCGGAGCGATCGACCTAGGCCAGCTCCTCTTCCGCCCTGTGCGGAAACTCGTCCCCTACCGCACCTCTCTGCGCGGCGTTTACCTGTGCTCCTCGGCGACGCCGCCGGGGGGCGGCGTCCACGGCATGTGCGGGTATTCCGCTGCGCGGGTCGCGCTGAGGGACCTGGCCTAGTAGCCCTGGCCGCCTCCGCCGCCGCTGCTGTTCCCCTCGCCGATGTCGCCGCAGGCGACGTAGGTCTTCAGGTCGGTCGCGGATCTGTGCACGTTGATCGCGTAGGCCCCGCTCCGGAGCTTGTCGAGCGAGGCGTCGACCGTGGTCGTGGACTTTCCGGACTGGACGTTGGCAAGCGCGTACTCGGGCTGCGGGTCGAGGTTGTCACACGAGCCCTTGTGGATGTGAGCCGGTTGTGCGACCGCGGTCGCAGACGGATTGCTCAGTTCGATCACGACCTTGGTCTTGTCGCCGACCTTCGTGAGGGTCGCGGTGCCGGACTCGCCGGAGCCGTTCTGCTCTGCGAGCGTGACGGTCGCGGTCCCGTTCTCGCCGGACTTCCCGTCGCCGCCCCCATAGCCGCCGCAGCCCGCCAGCGCGAGCACGGCGAGAACGATGACGCAGGTTCCTTTCCGCATGTCTCCTCCGCGGTCGTTTCGGGGACCTTCGTAGCAAGGCCGAGATCGGTTTGCGGAAGCGCGCGCGCCAAGCGAGAATCGCCGCCGAGAGGAGGTGGGCGATGACATCGCTGAGCGACATGGTTGCAGAGGCGAAACGGGAAATCGAGATGATTCCGGTCGACGAGGCCGAGGCGCGTCTCGCCGGACAGCAGCCGATCGTGCTCGACGTGCGTGAGCCGGGCGAGTTCAAGGAGGGCCACCTTCCGGGCGCGATGCTCGTGCCGCGCGGCCTGCTCGAGATCAAGGCCGACCTGGAGCACCCGAAGCGCGATCCGTCTCTCCAGGACCGCGAGCGCCCGGTGATCACGTATTGCACGGGCGGCAACGGCGCTCGCAGCGCGATGGCCGCGCAAACGCTCAAGCGCATGGGCTTTGCTCGGGTTGCGTGCCTCGACGGCGGCCTCGATGCCTGGTCGGCCGCCGGCAGGCCGGTCGAAAGCGGTTAGCGGCCGACGACCTCGAAGTCGGAGCCCTTGACCCGGCCGAGCGTGTGGAGCTGGTCGTTCGACCAGCGGGGATCGGGCGCGCCGGTGATGTACCAGCTCGAGCCGTTGTCGGCGACGAGCATCCCGTAGCGCTTGAGCGCGACGAGAACAACTCGCGCCTGGCGCGGGAAGCCGCTCACGTCGAAGCTCGCCTTCAGGCGGAGCCGGAGGCCCATCGGCGGCAGGCTCGGATCGTTCGAGTCGCTCGCGAAGTGGCGGGCCGGAAAGACGTACGCGCGCCGGGTGCGCTGGACGGTAAAGCGCAGCGCGTGCTCGATGACGCCGCGGCGCACCTCGTCGTATCGGGCGAGCCCGGGGAGGATGGGCAGCCCGGCGGCGTCGGCGGAGGTCCAGCCGGCAGGTCGGAGATGGTTCGAGCGCAGGCTCCAGATCGCCCCCGAGCCGGCTCGCCAGCCGCGTCCTCGCGCATAGAGCGCGTAGAGCTCGTAGAGGCGGCACGAGTCGCGCTCGACGATGATCGCGTGCCGGTCGCCCGACGAGGAGCGGCCGCCCTCGATCTTCACGTTGCGCGGGATTGGATACGGCCCCCGGTCGGACTCGTCGGCGTACTCGAACGAG
>DASYUD010000028.1:0-47312 GCA_036001625.1 Gaiellaceae bacterium | reverse complement strand
GGCGCCGCCCCTGCCAGCTCCCGATCTCCGGTCCCGCCGAGGGGATTCAGCGAGATGGGCTCCCTGCGGGATGCGGCGATTACTGTAGGAATCTCATCGGCTAGCACTCCAAGCCGGAGAGTGCCGATTTGGCTTGAGTGCTGGCCCGTCTCCTAACTGAGATAAGCTTCCCTTATGCGTCTGCTTGCCATGCAGAGAGGAGGCTAGGGCTTGTACTTGGGTTCGTCAAGTACATAATTCCCTCAATCCTTATGGACACGCGGCAGCTAGCCGCCTTCTGCGCGGTCGTCGAGCGGAAGAGCTTCTCGCAGGCGGCCGAGCGGCTCGGTGTCACACAGCCCGCGGTCAGCCTCCAGATCCGGTCGCTCGAGGAGCGCCTCGGGCAGCAGCTGCTCGACCGCTCGGGGCGGCGCGTCGAGCCGACCGAGGCCGGCCGGCGCCTCTACCGCGGCGCCCAGCGCCTACTCGCGCTCGAGCGCCAGCTGCTCGACGACGTGGCCGGCGAGGCCGAGGGGCCGCTCCGAGGCCAGCTGTCGATCGGGGCTTCCACCGGCCCCGGCGGCACGGTCGTGCCAGTGCTGCTCTGCGAGTTCCAGCAGGCGAACCCGGAAGTGTCCGTCGAGCTCTCGATCTTCGACACGCAGACGGTCGTCGACCTCGTCGCGCGCCGTGAGCTCGAGCTCGGCGTCGTCGGCGCGACCCCCCGCAACCGCTCCGTCGCTTATGAGCCGTTCTTTCGCGACGAGGTGATCCTTGTCTGTCCGCCGAAGCACCGCTTCGCCGGCCGCAAGGTCGCGCTCGACGACCTGCGCGGCGAGCCGCTCATCGTGATGCAGGAGGGCGCCGGCGTCCGCCAGGTGATCGAGGACGAGCTCCGGAAGGCGGGGACGCGGCTCCGCGACCTCGACGTGCGCCTCGAGCTCGGTCTCCAGGAGTCGGTCAAGAGTGCGGTCGAGGCCGGCTTCGGGGTGACGTTCATCTCCCGCACGGCCGTCGAGTCCGAGCTCGCAGCCGGCACGTTGGCCGCCGCCCGCGTTCAGGGCCTCGAGCCCTCGCGCGAGATCTCGCTCGTGCGGGCGGCCGGTCGAGTGGCAACGCGCGTCGCGGACGCGTTCGTCGAGTTCGCGCGGACACGAGTTTGATCGTCCGCTGGGGCCTCGACGCGCTACCGGGGCTGCTCGCCGAGCTCGGCGTCGAGCGGCCGCTGCTCGTCGCGAGCCAACGGTGGTCACCTCCGGTGGACGTGGCGGGAGTCTGGTCGGAGGTGCCTTCCGACCGGATCGCGGATGCGGCCGCGCAAGCGAAAGATGCGGACGGCCTCCTCGCGCTCGGCGGGGGGAGCGCGATCGATCTCACGAAGGCGATCTCAGCGGAGACGGGGCTGCCCATGGTTTCCGTGCCCACGACCTACTCGGGCGCGGAGTGGACGTCGAGCTTCGGAATTCGGAACAACGACAAGCGCAGGCGAGGAAGCGGTTCCGGCGCGCACCTGGCCGGAATCGTCTACGAGCCGGAGCTGACGCTCGGCCTGCCGCGGGCGGAGACGGTCGGCACGTCGCTCAACGCTCTCGCGCACACGGCCGAGGCGCTGTACGTCAAGGGCCGCAACGCCGACGGCGACCGCGAGGCTCTTGCCGGAGCCCCGCTCATCGCCGTGTGGCTACCACGGGTCGTCAAAGACGGGGGCGATCTCGAGGCCCGTCGCCGCCTTCTCGAGGGTGCGATGCACGCCGGAGCAGCCCTCGCTGCCGCGGGCCTGGGACTGGGGCATGCGATGGCGCAGGCCCTGGGCGGGCGCTACGGCCTGCCGCACGGCGCGCTGAACGCGATCACGCTGCCGGCGGCTCTGCGCTTCAACGAGCCCGTGGCCGGAGCCGAGATCGCCCGCTTCGGAGAGGCAATCGGCGCGGACGCCCCGATCGGCCGGGTCGAGGAGCTCGCGCGCCTCGGCGGATTCGAGCGGCTGCGCGATCTCGGCGTGCCGGAGGACGAGTTGGACGAGGTCGCCGAAGCGGCCGCGGCCAGGGGAGGCGCGGAGGCGAATCCGCGGCCTGCCACCCCGGCCGAGATCGCGGAGCTCCTCCGCTCGGTCTGGTGAGAGCGGCGGGCCGCGCCCTTTACAGCCGCAGCCTATGAGTCAAGGCATCGTCTTGCGATGCCGCCGCCGCATCGCGGCACCGCAAGCGGTGCCTTAGGACCCGTCCCACCAACTCTTCTTGATTCCCAACGCAGCCACCTCCTTCGTACGTGGCCGGAATGGTTCCACGAGGTCCTGAAGAAGGGCTGAACGGGCTCCGGGTTGAGCTTCGTCCCGGGACTCTGTCACCATCGCGTTGAGAGGAGGACATGGACTACCGGATTCTCGGCCCGCTCGAGGCCGAGCGCGAAGACCGGCCGCTTGCGGTCACAGGCCGAAAGCCGCGCGCGCTCCTCGCGCTGCTCCTCCTCCATCCGAACGAGACCGTTCCCACGGACCGGCTCATCGACGACCTGTGGGGGGAGCGGCCTCCGGCGACCGCCGCAAACACGCTCCAGGTCTACGTCTCCAAGCTGCGCAAGCTGCTCGCGGACAGGCTCGTCACCGAGGGGGCCGGCTATGCCCTGCGAGTCGAGCCTGACGAGCTCGACGCGGCGCGCTTCGAGCGGATCGCCGAGCAGGGCAGGGCCGCCCTGACGCAGCGCTCCTACGGCGAGGCCGCGGAAAGGCTGCACGAGGCGCTCGCCCTCTGGCGCGGTCCTGCCCTCGCCGACCTCCGCTACGAGCCGTTCGCGCAGGCCGAGATCACGCGTCTCGAGGAACTACGGCTGGCCGCGGTCGAGGACCGAATCGAGGCCGAGCTCTTCCTCGGGCGGCACGACCAGCTCGTCGCCGAGCTCGAAGCGCTCGTCAGCGAGAACCCACTGCGCGAGCGGCTGCGCAGGCAGCTGATGCTTGCGCTCTACCGCGCCGGCCGCCAGGCCGAGGCTCTCGACGCCTACCGCGTTGCGCGCGACGTGCTCGTGGAGCAGCTCGGGCTGGAGCCGGGCCCCGAGCTGCGCGAGCTCGAGCAGGCGATCCTCCGCCAGGACGAGTCGCTCGCCCGCCGGCCGTTGCCCGCTAGCAACCTGCCGGTTCCGGCGAGCACCCTCGTCGGCCGCGCACGCGAGCTGGGGGAGATCTGCGACCTGTTGCGGCGCGGAGAAGTGCGACTGGTGACGCTGACGGGGGCAGGCGGAGCCGGCAAGACGCGCCTTGCCCTCGAGGCGGCGAACGCGCTCGCGCCCGAGCTCCCCGACGGCGCATTCTTCGTGGCGCTCGAGGCGATCCGCGACCCGGCGCTGCTGCTGCCGGCGATTGCCCAGGTCGCGGCGGTCCGCGAAGGAGGCGAGCAGCCCCTTCTCGAGAGCCTGCGCGACCGGCTCACCGGCCGGCGGGCACTCATTCTGCTCGACAACTTCGAGCAGCTGGCCGACGCGGCGCCGCTTCTCGCCGAGGTGCTCGCGGCGGCGCCGGGGGTGAGCTTCCTCGTCACGAGTCGCACCGCCCTTCGTCTGTCGGGCGAGCACGAGTACCCGGTGCATCCGCTCGGCCTGGACGACGCCGTCGCCCTCTTCGTCGAACGGGCGCAAAGCGCCGACCCGGGGTTTCGGCTCACCGACGAAGACGCGGGCGCGGTGGCGGAGGTCTGCGAGCGCCTCGACGGCCTGCCGCTCGCCCTCGAGCTGGCCGCGGCACGGACGAAGCTCCTCTCTCCCGTGGCGATGCTCGCGCGGCTGGGGCGCCGGCTCGAGCTTCTCAGCCGCGGGGCCCGGGACCTGCCGCCTCGGCACCAGGCTCTCCGCAACACGATCGCGTGGAGCTACGACCTTCTCGACGCTTCCGAGCAGAGTCTCTTCTCTCGTCTATCCGTCTTCGCCGGCGGCTGCACGCTGGAATCGGCGGTGGCCGTCGGCGACGCGTCCCTGGACGAGATCGCCACGCTCATCGACGGCAGCCTGCTCGAGCGCCGTCCGGGAGCCGATGGAGCTTTGCGATTCCAGATGCTCGAGACGATCCGTGAATATGCGCTCGAGCGGCTTGAGGCGGGCGACGAGGCCGACGCGGTGCGACGCCGGCATGCCGAGCACTGCCTCAAGCACGCCGAGGCGGATCCCGTTCCCAATCAGGCCGCCTGGCTCGCCGGGCTCGACGCCGAGCGCGACAACCTGCGCGCTGCCCTCGACTGGTGCCGCGATGCCGGCGAGGCCGGGCTGGGCCTTCGGCTTGCGGCCGCGCTCTGGGAGTTCTGGTGGGTGCGGGGGTACCTCGGCGAGGGACGACAGCGGCTCGAGGATGCCCTCGAGCAGGGCCGCCGGCAACAGCCCGAGCTGCGGGCGCGGGCGCTCCACGCGGCAGCGAGCCTAGCCACGAGGCAGGGCGACTACGACCGCGCGGCAAAGCTCTCGGAGCAGAGCCTCGCCCTCTGGGAGAAGCTGGGTAACCCGGCCGGTATGGCCAGCTCCCTGCTCTCGCTCGGCACGGTCGCCTCGGAGCAGGGTGACCACGAGCGGGCGATGTCGCTGTCGGAGCGTGCGGCCGAGCTCTACGGCGAGACGGACGACCGTCGGGGGCACGCGCTGGCCGTCAGCAATCTCGGCTCGATTGCCCTCGAGCGCGGCGAGTACGCGCAGGCGGCAGCCCTCAGCGAGCAAGCGTTCGGGCTCTTCGACGCGCTCGACGACAGCGAGGGCATGGCATTCGCGCTCGTCAACCAGGGTTTCTCCGCGCTCTGCCAGAAGCACCCCGACCGCGCGCTGGAACTGCTCCGCGGGGCCCTTCGCCTGCTCGCCGAGCTCGAGTTCAGAGACGTGATCGGCTACTGCTTCGAGGGTCTCGCCGCGGTTCTCGCCTTGCTCGGACGGGCGGAGCCTGCCGCGCGCCTGCTGGGCGCGGCGGAGGCGCTGCGCGAGAGCCTCGGCGTCTCGCTCGCTCCGGCCGAGCGCGCCACCCACGACGAGACGGTCGCGGCACTCGGCACGGCGCTGGGCGAGAAGCGGTTCAGGGCCGCCTGGCTAGCAGGGGGTGCGCTTCCGCTCGACGATGCGGTCGCGTTCGCCCTCACGGGCGAAAGCGCCGGTCGACCGGCCCGCGCTCACGCCTGACGCGGCATACGGGAGGTCCTGTCAGCAGCGACCGGGAGCGGGCTTCCCGCCGGGGCCGCGCAGGTGGTAGACCCTGTTCAGCCACGCGAGCTGGAGGCAGTAGCCGGCCTCGTCGGACGAGACGAGCTGGAGCGCGCTGTCGGCGCCGAGGCCGACGCCCGCGTACACGCCCGTGAGCTGGTGCACTTGCTCGACGAGCACGGCGGTTTCTCGGAGGAGGACCTCCGGGGTCTCCCTTTCATCCGTGTGAGTCGACGTGAGTCGTGAGCGGACCGACGCGGCGCCCATCCCGATGAGAGCGAGCAAGACGACGAGGGAGACGAGCCGCAAGACCACGGAAGATGGGATCGGCCGCGCGCCTTACCTACTTGAGGAAGATAGGGCTTATCCCGTGGCGGGACCACTTCCTGCGCGATCTGCGGAAGGTCGCCAAGCCGGACGACAACTACTAGATCGCGTCTTTGGAGGAGGAGGAGTCGACCTCGGCAGGAGCGAAGGTCGCTGATTGAGGATGGCCGATGGCGAGCAAGATGACCTGACGGCTTCCTACGAGGTCGTTTACAAGGACGCGATTCGCGCGCTTGACTTTCAGCGCGAGGCCTTCGACACGCTTCGCACACGAACGGGCCTGCTCCTGTCAGCGGGGGCTGTTGCCACCTCATTCTTTGGCGGCCGCGACCTTGAGCAGGGCGGTGCGGACAATTGGACCTGGTTTGCCCTTGTTCTGTTCCTGGCCTTTGGCGCGGCCTGCCTCAAGGTCCTTTGGCCGCGGGCCGAGGGAGCCGATGGTTTCTCTGCTGCACCGAGCCTTGTCATCCAGGAATACCTAGAGCCGGAGGACGATGAGCCCGTCTCGTTGTCAAGCCTGTACCGCGACTTGGCCCTTCATGCGGAGGCGGCATACGAGCACAACAAGACCGAACACTACGACGAGCTGACCCGCTTTTTCCGTGCAGGTGTCCTCTTGCTGATGGTTGAGGTTACCGTTTGGGTAATCGCGTTAGCGGAAGGCTAGAATCTGACAGGAGGCTGAAGTGCCAAGACCACGTCCACAGCCAATTGCCCCAAGTCCCATGCGACCGTTTCCGGGGGATGTGCGGTCGCCATCGCCACCCACACAGGGCGGCGGCGGCCGAGACTCATAGCTACTAGTTCGCTGCGCGTGCCAGCAGCGTCCTGAGCATCGGAATGCCGTCGTTCCGATGGTTCTGCGCCCACGAGAACTCGTCTAAGAGCCTATTCCGCTAGGAAGGGACCCGAGGCCTGACGACGAAGGCCTCCCTTGTCATCCGACGAGGGAGGTAGACGATGGGTCTCGTGGTCGCAGACGATGGCTGGCGGATCCCGGACGAGGTGTGGGCGCAGATGGAGCCGCTCTTGCCGGAGCGGCCCGCACACCCGCTCGGCTGTCACAACCCGCGTGTGCCCGACCGGGAGGCGATGAACGCGATCCTGCTCGTGCTGCGGACGGGGATGCAGTGGAACGCGCTCTCGGCGACGGGGATCTGCTCCTGCTCGTCGGCCTACCGGCGCTTCCGCGAGTGGGCCGAGGCGGGGGGTCTTTCTCGAGTTCTGGCGGCGGGGGCTGCTCGCCTACGACGATCAGACCGGGATCGAATGGGAGTGGCTGGCGCTGGACGGCGCGCTCGGAAAGGCGCCCCTCGGTGGCGAAGAGACCGGTCCCAATCCCACTGATAGAGCTAAAAAGGGGCGAAACGGAGCCTCCTCTGCGAGGGTCAGGGCGTCCCGCTTGGTATCGAACCGGCCGGCGCGAACCTGAACGACTTCAAGCTTTGCCGGGCCACGATCGAGTCGATCCCGATCGAGCGGCCCGAGCCCACGCCCGAGCACCCGCAGGGGCTCTGCCTGGATAAGGGCTACGACTACCCCGAGGTGTACGAGCTCGCCATCGAGTTCGGCTTCACCGCCCACGTCCGCTCCCGCGGCGAGGAGGCGCAGGCGCTCAAGCGCGAGGCCGGCTTCCGCGCCCGCCGCTGGGTCGTCGAGCGAACCCAGTCCTGGCTCAACCGCTTCCGCCGCATCCTCGTCCGCTGGGAGAAACGGGCCGACACCTACCTCGCCATGCTCCACCTCGCCTGCGGGCTGATCACCTGGCGCGCAGCCAACTGGGGACGCCTAGCGGAATAGGCTCTAAGTACGACCGTAGGTGCGTGGCCCGCTGACGCGGTTGAGCCTGCCGGGCTGGTCGCCTAGCTCCTCCGTTTCGGGAAGCAGCATCGCCTGATTCCGCTAGCCGAGCCCTACCCACCTCCACGGGATAAGCCCGGAGAAGATAAAGGGTTCTTATTTCTGGCATTAGAGGTATAGTCGCGTCGAGATGGCCGCGCCCTTGGAGCTCGACGTACTCGTGATCGGCAGCGGCGCCTCAGGTCTCGCCGCGGCCGTCGCGGCCGAGCGCGCGGGCGCGCGCGTCGCTCTCGTCGCGAAGGGCGCTCTTCAGTCCTGCAACTCCGCGAAGGCGCAGGGCGGGATCCAGGCTGCCTTCGGCGAGGACGACTCGCCCGAGCAGCACGCCGAGGACGTCTGGCAGAGCTCGCACGAGACGGCCGATCGCCGGCTTGTCGAGATCCTCACCGCGGAGGCTCCCGGCGCGATCCACTGGCTCGAAGAGCTGGGCGTCGAGTTCACGCGCGAGAACGGCGGCTACCGCCTCGCCCGCTGCGGCGGAGCGTCGCGCAGGCGGCTGCTCCAGGTCGGTGACCGGACCGGGCACGCGATCACGAGCGCCCTCCGCGATGCAGTCGAGGCGTCGAGCGTCAAGACGCTTCCCAAGTCGCCGCTGACCGCGCTCGAGCAACGTGAGAACGGGTGGCGCGCGCGCTGCGGAGAGCACGTGATCGACGCGTCGACGGTTGTGCTCGCCGCGGGCGGGCGCTGCTTCAAGGAGGCACAGGACCGCGGCGAGCTCTCGACGAACCATGCCGGCGCGACGGGCGAGGTGACTCGAATCGCGCTCGAGCTCGGCGCAGAGAGCCGCGACCTCGACGCCCTCCAGTACCACCCGAACGGCGGCGCCTGGCCGCCCACCATGCAGGGCTACTCGATCCCCGAGACGACCCGCGCATACGGCGCTGTGCTCCTGAATGCGGAGCGTGAGGAGTTCACCGACTCGCTCGGTCCCCGTGACGCCGTGTCGCAGGCGATCTTCGACGAGGTCGAGGCGGGGCGCGGCGTCGAGACGCCCGACGGCCGCCCGGCAGTCTGGCTCGACACGACGCGGATCCCGGAGGCCGACGCCGAGATCTCGCTCCCCTACATGCTGCGCCGCTACCGTGCGGGCGAGATCGACCCGCTCGCGGACCCGATCTTCACCTACCCGGTGCTCCACTACCAGAACGGCGGCCTCCTCATCGACGAGCACGGCGAGACGACGGTCGAGGGCCTCTACGCCTGCGGCGAGATCGCGGGCGGCACCCACGGCCGCAATCGGATGATGGGCAACTCGCTGCTCGAGTGCACCGTCTTTGGCCGCCGTGCGGGGGCCGCGGCGGCGGAGAAGGCGCGATGACCGTCGCGATCGACATTCAGCAGGCCATCGAAGACGCTGCTGCGCACCTCTACGTCTGGGCGCTCAAGGACATCCCGCAGGACCTGCGGGATGCGCTTGCGGAGGCGAAGGACCGGGAGACCTCCGTGCCGGGACGGCGCGTGCTGGAGACGATCGTCAAGAACGTCCAGGTCGCCGAGCAGGAGGACAACATCGTCTGCCAGGACACGGGCATCGCGGTCTACGCGTGCCGCGTCGGCGAGCATTTTCCCCTGCATCCGAGCAGGATTTACGAGGCGCTGAAAGCGGGCACGGAGCGCGCGACGCTCGAGCACCCGCTCCGCTCGAACGCCGTCCACACGATCACGCGCGAGAACACCGGGCCGAACACCGGCTACCGCCTGCCGATCGTGCACTGGGAGTTCGTCCCCGACTGGGACGGGCTCGACGTCAAGTGCATCCCGAAAGGGTCGGGCTCCGAGAACATGAGCTTCCTGAAGATGTGCGTCCCCGCGGACGGGGTGAAGGGCATCAAGCAGTTCGTCCTGGAGTCGATCGTCGGCGCGGGCGGTAAGCCGTGCCCGCCCGGGATCGTCGGCGTCGGCATCGGCGGTTCGGCCGACTACGCCATGTACCTTGCCAAGGAGGCGATCACCCGGCCGGTCGGGACGCGCAACGCCGACCCGCACGTGGCGAAGCTCGAGGAGGAGCTGTACGCGCTCCTGAACGAGACCGGCATCGGGCCGATGGGCCTCGGCGGCGATGTGACCGTCCTCGCCTGCCACGTCGAGCACGCCGACACGCACATGACCCTGAACCCCGTCGCCGTCAACTACCAGTGCTGGGCCGCGCGCCGCACGACCGCGCATGTCGCTGCCGACGGCGAGATCGAGTACGACCGCGAATTCTGATGGCAGAGCACAAGCTCACCTTTCCGACGAACGAGGAGGAGATTCGCAAGCTTCAGGCGGGCGACCTCGTCACCGTCGACGGCCACATCATCGGCATCCGCGACCGGTCCCACATCCGGATCTTCGACGAGCGCGTCGAGCCGCCGATGGATTTCCGCGGCGCCTTCCTCCTGCACACCGCGCCCGGCGTCCGGAAGATCGGCCCGGGCCGCTACGAGAAGCTGTCGATCGGCACGACGACGAGCGCGCGCATGGTGCGCTTCACCGAGCCGCTCGGCCGCGACTACGGTGTGCGCGCGATCGCCGGCAAGGGCGGCATGCCGGACGAGGCGATCGAGCCGATGCGCCGCCACGGGATGGTCTACTTCGCGCTCGTCGGCGGCGCGGCGGCGCTCGAGACCACGCAGATCGAGGAGATCGAGGAGGTCGCTTGGGAGGAGCTGATGCCCGAGTGCCTCTGGCGCTTCCGCGTCAAGGACTTCGGGCCGCTCTGGGTCGGCATCGACTCGCACGGAAACTCGCTCTTCCACGACGTGCAGGAGCAAGCCCGCAAGAGATTGGAGGACATCGTTGCCAAGCTTTGACGGATTCCTGGACCTTCCGCCGCGCCCGGCGAAGCCGCGTCAGATCGGCTTGACGCACGTGCTCGACAAGGGCCTCAACCTGCGCGAGATCGAGGGCATGTTCGACACCGCGGGCGACTACGTCGACGTGGTCAAGCTCGGCTGGGGCACTTCGTACGTCACCCGCAACCTCGAGAAGAAGATTGCCCTCTACCGCTCCTTCGAGACGCCAGTCGTCTGCGGGGGCACGCTGTTCGAGGCGGTCGTCGCGCGCGGCAAGCTCGACGAGTACAAGCGCTGGCTCATCAACCAGCGCTTTTCCCACGTCGAGATCTCGGACGGGGCCGTCGAGATCCCACGCGAGCGGAAGCTCGACCTGATTGCCGAGTTCGCGCGGGACTTCACCGTCCTCTCCGAGGTGGGGTCGAAGGACGTCGACGTGAACTACGCGCCCTACCTCTGGGTGCAGTGGATCAAGGAGGAGCTCGAGGCCGGCGCCTGGAAGGTGATCACCGAGGCGCGGGAGAGCGGCACGGCCGGCATCTTCCGGCCGACCGGAGAGATTCGCTCGGGCCTCATCGACGAGATCGCGCACGAGATCGACGTTCACGACGTGGTCTTCGAGGCGCCGACGAAGGCCGCGCAGGCCTGGTTCGTCCGGCAGTTCGGGCCCGACGTCAACCTCGGCAACATCCCGCCCGAAGAGGTCATCCCGCTCGAGACGCTGCGGCTCGGCCTGCGCGCCGACACGATCAACGAGGTGCTGCTCGCCGAGCACCCCGGCCAGGAGGAGCTGCACGCTGAGCAGCGCACTCCCGCTTCCTGAGGTCGATTTTGAGGCGATGGCCGCGGAGGACCTCCTTCGCTGGGCCTACGGCGAGTTCGGCGAACGCCTCTGCCTGACGTGCTCGTGGCAGAAGCAGTCGTCCGCGCTCGTGCACATGGTCTCCGAGCTCGGGCTCGACATTCCCGTGATCGAGCTCGACACACAGCTCTTCTTCCGCGAGACGTACGAGACCCGCGACCGGCTCATCGAGCGCTACGGCCTCTCGCTCGACCCGGCCCCTCCGCTGATTACCGTCGCCGAGCAGCATCGGCTCGAGGGCCCGAACCTGTGGGAGCGCGACCCCGACCGCTGCTGCCACATCCGCAAGGTCGAACCGCTGCTCGCGGCGCTCGAGCCGTACTCGGCGTGGATCTCGGGCATCCGCCGAGATCAGTCCCCGAGCCGCGCCGGCATCCCGAAGCTCCAGTGGTCGGAGCGCTACGACGTCTGGAAGCTCCATCCGCTCGCGGACTGGGACGAGAAGCGGCTGGAGGGGTTCATCGCCGTCAACGAGATCCCGTACAACCCGCTCCACGACGCCGGCTACCGCTCGATCGGCTGCATGCCGTGCACGCGTCCGACCGCGCCGGACGAGGAGGAGCGGGCCGGCCGTTGGGCCGGCTCTGACAAGCTCGAGTGCGGGATCCACGACGACACCCCCCTGCCAAAGGAGGCACATGCCTGACGATTCTTGGGTCGCTGGGGGAACCTCCCGGTTCCCCCAGACCCCCTCCACCGGTCCGCTTCGCGGACGAGAGCTCCAAGCCCTATCGGGCTTTACGCTCTGGTTCACCGGGCTCTCCGGGGCCGGCAAGACGACGATCGCGCAGATCGTCGGCCCCGAGCTCGAGCGCTCCGGCTTGCTCGTCGAGTACCTGGACGGCGACGCCGTCCGCACCCATCTCTCGAAAGGGCTCGGCTTCTCGAAGGAGGACCGCGACACGAACATCGAGCGGATCGGCTGGGTCGCGTCCCGGCTGACCCGCCAGGGCGCGGCCGTCCTCGTCTCGGCGATCTCGCCCTACGAGGAGACGCGCCGCAAGGCGCGCTCGATGATCGAGGAGTTCGGGCCGTTCGTCGAGGTCTTCGTCCAAGTCACGGTCGAGGAAGCCGCGCGCCGCGACGTCAAGGGGCTCTACGAGAAGGCCTTCCGCGGCGAGATCGACCACTTCACCGGCGTCTCCGACCCCTACGAGGTGCCTGTGAGCCCCGAGGTGCGGATCGACACGGAGAGCCTCTCGCCGGAGGAGAGCGCGCGGGTGATCCTCGAGAAGCTCGCCGAGCTCGACCTCGTCGAGCTCGAGGTCACTGCATGACTGCGGTTGCGGCCGCCGCCTTGGTCGAGCCGCACGGGGGGACGCTCGTCGACCGGACCGGCGAGCCGCCCGGCGACCTCGGCACGCTCGAGACGATCTCTCTCACCCCCCGGGAGGTGGCCGATCTCGACATGCTCGCCTGCGGCGCACTGTCGCCGCTCGAGGGATTCATGGGCCGAGAGGACTACGAGCGCGTCGTCGACGAGATGCACCTCGCCTCGGGCCTTCCCTGGGCGCTCCCCGTCTGCCTCGCCGTGGAACGCCCGCCGGACGGAGACCGGGTCGTGCTCGCCGACGGCGAAGGCCGCGCGATCGCCGTCCTCGAGGTTGCGGAGGTCTTCGAATACGACAAGCGCCGTGAGGCCGAGCGCTGCTTCCGCACGACCGATGAGGCCCACCCCGGGGTCGGGCGCCTCTACCGCCAGCATCCGCTCTACCTTGCGGGCACCGTCAACGTCTTCGACCGGCCCGAGCCGCCCTTCCCCCAGCTCGCGCTCGATCCCGCCGAGACGCGCGGCACCTTCGCCGAGCGCGGGTGGCGCCGGGTCGTCGGCTTCCAGACGCGGAACCCGATCCACCGCGCGCACGAGTACCTCACCAAGGGCGCGCTCGAGACGGTCGACGGCCTGCTCATTCACCCGCTCGTCGGCGAGACGAAGTCGGACGACGTCCCGTCCGCGACCCGAGTCGAGTGCTACCGCGTCCTCCTCGAGCGCTATTACCCGGCCGACCGCGTCGTTCTCTCTGCGTTCCCGGCCGCGATGCGCTACGCAGGCCCGCGCGAGGCGATCTGGCACGCGATCTGCCGCAAGAACTACGGTTGCTCGCACTTCATCGTCGGCCGCGACCACGCCGGCGTCGGCGACTACTACGGCACGTACGACGCCCAGCTCATCTTCGACGAGTTCGAGCCGCACGAGCTCGGCGTCGAGCCGATGTTCTTCGAGCACGCGTTTTGGTGCCGGGTGTGCGACCAGATGGCGACGCCGAAGACCTGCCCGCACGGCGGCGACGAGCACGTCTTCCTCTCGGGCACGAAGGTGCGGGAGCTGCTCGCGGCAGGCGAGCTGCCGCCGACGGAGTTCTCTCGGCCCGAGGTCGCCGAAGTCCTGATCGACGCCTACAAATGACCCCATGACCTGGGAGCTCTCGCTCACAGGCCTCCTGATTGGTCTCCTCGTCGGCATGACCGGCATGGGCGGCGGCGCGCTGATGACGCCGATCCTCATCCTCCTGTTCGGCTTCAAGCCGACGCTTGCTGTGGGCACCGACATCCTGCACGGAGCCGTCTTCAAGACCTTCGGCGCGGCGCGGCACCGAGGCCTTGGGACCGTGCACGCGCGTTTGACCTTCTGGATGCTCCTCGGTTCGGCGCCGATGTCGCTGCTCGGCGTCGAGGTCGCCGACTGGCTCGAGCGGAGCCGCGGCGGCGGAGTCGAGTCGGCCTCGGCGAAGGTGGTCGGCGCCGCTCTCGTGCTCGGTGGGCTCGGCCTGATCGCGAAGACATTCGTCCGCCGCGGCGTGCAGCCGGACGACGCTCCGTTCCTGCTCGCGAAGCGCGATCGTGTGATCGCGTTCGCGCTCGGCGCGACGGGTGGGTTCATCGTCGGCTTGACCTCTGTCGGCAGCGGCACATTCTTCGCACTCGTGATGCTGACCGTGTTCCCACTGACCGCGGCGAAGATCGTCGGCACCGACATCTTCCACGCGGCAGCCCTCCTCTGGGTGGCCGGCGTGAGCCACCTCCTGCACGGGAATGTCGACCTCGGGGCGATGGGCTGGCTCCTGCTCGGATCGATTCCCGGTGTCCTCCTCGGGAGCCAGGTGACCGTGCGCCTGCCGGAGCGCTCGCTCCGGGTCGGACTCGCCACGGTACTGGCGGCGAGCGGCGTCAGGCTGCTCGAAGCACCCGCGTACGATCTCCTCGTGCCAGCGATCCTCGCCGCGGGCGCCGGCCTGGCGCTCATCTCCGAGCTCCGGCGGCTGAACGACCGCACCACAGCAGCGCTTGAGCGCTGATCAGGGAACGGAGATCGACGAGCCCTTCGTCCAGCGGCCGCCCGCGCGAGCGGCGAGGTCAGCGAACGTTGTCCGCTCGAGAATCTCGATCGTGCTGTCCCGAACCTCTCCCCAGACCTCCCGGAGCGATTTGGCGACGAATCTTGGGCAGCCGTCCGGGTTCCTCCGCGTCGCGTAGCCGATCGGGGCGAGCTGACCCTGGAAGAGACGGACGACCCGCTCGAGAGTGATCTCCGCCGGCGCCTTGTTGAGGCGATAGCCGCCGGCCGGCCCGCGCTCGGAACGGACGATGCCCGCGGTCCGCATCGTCGGCATCACCTGCTCCAACACCGACTGCGGGACGGCGGCCCGGCGGGCAAGCTCCTCGAGCTTCAAGGGGCCGCCGCCGTCGAGTGCCAGGGCAAGCACGGCGCGCGTCGCGTAGTCGGTCCGGCGTGAAACCCACATCGCTCCTGCCTCCGTCCGTTCGGCCTTGACGGCCGAGAGCGCTCTCTCTAGAGTGAGTTCCCGATAAAGTTTACTGAATTAGTCAACATTGTCAACAACTACGAAGGGAGAGAGCTTCCGTATGCGCGCAAGCGGTCGATTCTTCGCACTCGCCGGAACCGCCCTCGTCCTGGTAGCCCTCGCGGCCGCTGCGTCACTCGCCTCGCGTGACGCGGGCGCGACGGCGAAAGGCGGCACGCTGAGGCTCGTAGCGTATTCGACCCCGAGGGATGCCTACGGGAAGCTCATCCCCGCCTTCCAGGAGACGACGGCCGGACGCGGCACGTCGTTCGAGCAGTCCTACGGCGCGTCGGGCGAACAGGCGCGCGCGGTCGTCGCCGGCCTGAAGGCCGACGTCGTCGCGCTCTCCCTCGAGCCAGACGTGACGACTCTCGTGAAGGCCGGCCTCGTCTCGCGCAACTGGAGGAACGACCGCTTCCACGGGATCGTCACCCGCTCGGTCGTCGTCTTCGCCGTGCGTAACGGGAATCCGAAGAAGATCAAGACCTGGAACGACCTGATCAAGCCGGGCGTCGAGATCGTGACGCCGAACGTTCAGACCTCCGGCGGCGCGAAGTGGAACGTGATGGCCGCGTACGGCGCACAGCGGAAGGCCGGCAGGACGCACGCCCAGGCCGTCGCCTACCTGAACAAGCTCTACGACAACATCGTCTCGCAGGACAAGAGCGCACGCGAGGCGCTGCAGACGTTCCTAGCCGGGCGCGGCGACGTCCTGCTCGCGTACGAGAACGAGGCGATCTTCGCGCAGAAGAAGGACCAGCCCGTCTACTACCTGATCCCGAAGTCGACCATCTTGATCGAGAACCCGGTCGCGGTCATCTCGAACAGCTCCAACAAGACGACCGCTCAGGCATTCGTTCGCTTCCTCCGCACGAAGAAGGCGCAGCGAATCTTCGCCCAGAACGGCTATCGGCCCGTGCTCAAGGGCGTGACGAGGGAATTCAAGTTTCCGGTCCGCCCGCTTCATTTCTCGATCGCGTGGCTCGGCGGCTGGGCCAAGGTCGATAAGCGGTTCTTCGATCCCCGTGACGGCATCGTCACGAAGATCCAGCGCCGCAAAGGAGGCTAGTGGCCGCCCGCGCCGAGCCCCTGCCGCGCCTGTCGGGGGGCAGCCCCGGCGCCTCGATCGCTCAGGGCCTCGCTACCGCGTACCTGAGCCTCATCGTCATTCTGCCGCTCGCCGCGATCGTGTGGAACGCGTCGAGTGACGGCCGGTCGAATCTCTGGAACGCCGTGTCCGAGCCGCAGGCCGTTGCCGCGCTGAAGCTGACACTCGGCGTGTCGGCGGCCGTCTGCGCGATCAACGCCGTCATGGGGACGGCGATCGCGTGGATCCTCGTCCGCGATCGCTTTCCGGGGCAGAGAGCCGTGAACGCGATTATCGACCTTCCGTTCGCGCTGCCGACGATCGTTGCGGGGCTGACGCTGCTCGCCCTCTACGGGCCACAGGGCCCCGTGGGCGTCAACGTCGCCTTCACACGCACGGCCGTGCTGCTGGCGCTCCTCTTCGTGACGCTGCCCTTCGTGATCCGCACGGTACAGCCCGTCCTGCTCGAGCTCGACCGCGACATGGAAGAGGCCGCGGCGTCGCTCGGCGCCCACCCGCTTGCGATCTTCCGGCGCATCGTCTTCCCCAATCTGCTACCGGCCATCCTCTCCGGGGTGGCCCTCGCCTTCGCGCGCGCGATCGGAGAGTTCGGCGCGGTCGTGCTCATCTCGGGGAACCTGCCCTTCAAGACGGAGGTCGCGTCCGTCTACATCTTCGGCCGGATCGAGAGCGGCGACCCGAGCAGCGCGGCCGCGGTCTCCGTGCTGCTCCTGGCCGTCTCGTTCGGCGTTCTGCTCGTGATCGGCGCGGTCCGCCGCTGGACGACGAGGCACGACGATTCCTAGGCACGCGCTCCGGCTCGCCGGCCTTGGCTACCTCGCGCTCATTCTGGTGGCGCCGGTCTGCCTGGTCTTCTGGCGCGCCTTCGAGCACGGAGTCGGGCCGGCGTGGGATGCCGTGACGACGCCGTCGGCCCGGCACGCCTTCCAGGTCACGCTCCTGATCGCGGCCGTCGCGGTGCCTGCGAACACCGTCTTCGGCGTGATCTGCGCCCTGGCGATCGTGCGCCGCCGCTTCCCGGGGAAAGGGATCGTGAACGCGCTTGTCGACCTTCCCCTGGCGCTGTCCCCCGTGGTGGTCGGCCTCGCCTTCCTTCTCCTCTACGGCCGGCAGGGCTGGTTCGGGACATGGCTCGACAAGCACGACATCGAGATCGTCTTCGCGCTGCCTGGGATGATTCTCGTAACGATCTTCGTCTCGCTTCCGTTCGTCGTCCGCGAGGTCGTACCGGTGCTGCGCGAGATCGGCACCGAGCAAGAGCAGGCCGCGGCAACGCTCGGCGCCTCCCCGTTCCAGACCCTTCGCCGCGTGACCTTCCCGGCCATCCGCTGGGCGGTCGGGTACGGCGTGGTCTTGACCACGGCGCGGGCGCTCGGCGAGTTCGGCGCCGTCAGCGTCGTGTCGGGGCACATCGTGGGCAAGACGGAGACGATGACCCTCCACGTCGAGGAGCGCGTCCAATCGTTCGACTACGTGGGCGCCTACGCCGCCTCGGTCGTCCTCGCTCTGCTCGCAATCGCGACCCTCCTCGCGATGAGCATGTTCAAGCCGAAGGAAGGCGTGTAATGGCCATCGTCGCGCGGTCGCTGACGAAGCGTTTCGGCTCCTTCACCGCGGTCGACGACGTCTCGATCGAGGTTCTGAGCGGTTCATTGACGGCCCTCCTCGGGCCGAGCGGCAGCGGGAAATCGACTCTCCTGCGCATCATTGCCGGGCTCGAGCGACCCGAGGCCGGAACGGTCGAGATCGACGGCGTGGATGTGAGCGGGCATGCGGCCCGGAAGCGCGGGGTCGGTTTCGTCTTCCAGCATTACGCGGCCTTCAAGCACATGACCGTGCGGGAGAACGTCGCCTTCGGCCTGAAGGTCCGGAAGCGGCCGCGGGCCGAGATCCGCGACCGGGTCGGCGAGCTCCTCGAGCTCGTGCAGCTCGCGGGCTGGGCCGACCGCTACCCGGCGCAACTCTCGGGCGGGCAGCGGCAGCGCATGGCGCTCGCGCGTGCGCTGGCGGTCGAGCCGAAGGTGCTGCTCCTCGACGAGCCGTTCGGGGCGCTTGACGCGCGGGTTCGCAAGGAGCTGCGGGCGTGGCTTCGCCGCCTGCACGACGAGATGCACGTGACGACGATCTTCGTTACGCACGACCAGGAGGAAGCGATGGACATCGCCGATCAGATCGTCCTGATGAACCACGGCTGCGTCGAGCAGGTGGGCGGTCCGCGCGAGCTCTACGAGGAGCCTGCGAACGAGTTCGTCATGACCTTCGTCGGCCCCGTGAACCGCCTCGGCGACTCGTTCGTACGGCCGCACGACATCGAGCTTCGGCTCGAGCCGAACGGCGAGAGCTCGCCCGCAAGTGTCGAGAGGGTCGTCCATCTCGGCTTCGAGGTGCGCGTCGAGCTCTCGCTCGCGGACGGCCGCGAGTGCTGGGCGCAGGTGACACGCGAGGAAGCCGAGCTGCTCGAGCTCGTGCCGGGTGCGAGCCTGTTCGTACGTCCTCGGCGCGCCAGGACCTTCAGCGCTTAGGACGTCAGCTCGAGGAACGGCAGCTCGGTCGCGAGCTCGAGTGTGCCCACAGAGGGCAGCCAGTCTCGCCGGCAGGTCGTCAACGCGCGGGCGCCGGCCTCGCGGCGCATGAGCCATCTGTCGAAGACCTGATCCTGCTCGAGCCGGACGAGCGCCGCCCGGATCGACGCGCTTGCAGCGCCCAGCGAGAACGCGCCCAGCGGAGCCGTCGGGCCCACCGCCCGCACGCGCAACGTCCCCTCGCGTGTGCGCAACGTGACGAAGCGCCCCGGCGAAAGCCTGAAGACGACGGCCGGAGCCATCCCCTCGATCGCCACTCCCCGTCCCCGGTGGCCGAGCCAGGAAGGGGCGGGCGCGGCCTCGACAAGTCGCGCGGAGGTGGCTGAGTAGGTGCTGTGGTACTCGGCGAGCTCGGCGCTCGACGGCCACCGGACCCGGAAGTGCCGCTCGATACTCGCCTGCCTGAGCTCGTCGCCGATCACCCCGCGCGCGATCGCGGGCGAAGCTCCTGCGCGCGCCAGCGCCCGGCGGTAGGCGGCGCTGCTGCCCCCGAAGCGGTAGGCGACGATCGCGCGCTCGGCTGCGCGGAGCTCCTTCCCTCCCACCTTCACGTGCCCCTTCAGCACGAGCCGTGCAAAGAGGGAAGTGAAGGCGATCTCACGGTCGCCCGTGACCCGGGCGAGGCTCGAGATCTGCCTGGCCCCGACCGACCCCCAGGGTGTCCTGCACTGAACGCCGCCGGGGAGGATCAACTGGCCGACCCTGCGGTCGGGGTCGAAGCCCGGGCCGGCCAGGGCGGGCCCGTCGCAGAGGCGGTGGTTGCGCGTCCAGAGGTAGACGCACGCCGCCGCCTCCTTGTCGGGGTCGCGGTCGCCAGCAGCCCATTCGCCCCAGCCCCAGGACCAGATCGTGCCGAACCGGATTTCGCGGCTGACCTGCTTGATCGCGAGCACCTGGAGCTTCACGTGGTTGAACCATGCGCTCGCGGGCTTCAGCCTCTCGCGTCCGCCTTGCCCGGGCTTCGTTTGGAAGCCGAGCATGACGCCGAGCTTGCTCGGAGGTATGCCGATCGCCATCAAGTCCGTCAGTCCTTGCCGGAACTCCTGGCGCAGATTTCGGCTGCCGAGAACGGGGCCCTGACGGTGGATCTGCGGTGCGCTGAAGTAGACCTCCTGGACGATGTTGGCGTAGAGCGCGACCTGGCGCCACCAGTCCCCGACCTCGCCGTCGGTGAAGGGACGGCTGGAGATCAGCAGGAAGGGCCTGGCGCCGAGCGTCGAGAGCCGGCGGACGAAGGCGAGCACGTTCGAGCGGTACTGCGCGTTCGTCGGCGACCATGGAGCGGGCAGGTTCGACCCAAACAGCTCGTTCAGCGCGATCCAGGGGCGCGCGCACGCCGACGAGGCGACCGCGCGGTAGAAGAGCCTGTCGGCGCGGTTGTCGATCGTCGCCGGATCGTAGGGCGCCGTCGGCGTTCCGACCCGCATGGGCAAGTGCATGTCCCAGTAGATCGTGTCGGCGCCGAGCGCGCGGATCTGCGGCGGATAGATGAAGTTCGCGGCGGCGGCGACGACCCCGGGCCTGGCAAAGAGCGTCCAGTAGGGGACCGAGCCGTCGGCGAAGTCGATCCAGAGCGGTTGCCGGCTCGGCAGACCGCACTCCTGCGCCTGCGCCTGGCCCGGAGCGGCACCGAAGACCGCGGCGCATCCGAGCAGGAGCACCAGGAAGCGCTTCACACGACTATGTCTAGCAGAAGCGGGCGGCTGGTTCCGCACTCCAAAGCTCGCAACTCGAATGGATCGCTGACTAGGATCCGGCACGTTGACGAGGCTCGCCCCGACCGTGGTCGTCGTCTGCCTGCTCGCGGCGACGGCCGTCGCGTTCGCGGTCACGGAGCGCCTGAAGCTGAAGGAGAGCCCGATCCTGAGCACCCGGATCGACGAGCTCGTCTCCCCCGTCTGCAACGCCTGTCCGCCGGGCGCTCGCGAGGCGCGGATCGCCTTCCGGCTGAGGCGCGAGGACGAGCTGACGCTGGCGATCGTCGACGCGGACGGAGACGTCGTCCGCGACGACCTCGTCTCGGGGCGGTTCCGGCCGATGCTTCTCAAGTTCGCCTGGGACGGCCGCGACGACTCGGGCCGCATCGTCCCGGACGGGCTCTACCGGGCGCAAGTGAGGCTCGCCGATGAGGACCGCACTCTCGAGTTCCCGAACGCGATCCGCGTCGATTCGACGGCGCCCGAGGTCGAGCACGTCGAGGTGCGCCCTGCGGTCATCTCCCCCGACGGCGACGGGCGCCGCGACCGAGTCAAGGTCCGCTACAGCTTCAGCGAGCCGGCTTATGCGGTGCTCTACGTGGACGGGAAGCGCAGGCCTCGCAGCTACCGGCGCCTCTCGACCGGGAGCCGCCAGTGGTACGGCCTCCGCGGACGCCGGGGGCTTCCGGCCGGGACGCACCGGCTCGCGCTCGCAGCCCTGGACGCCGCCGGGAACCTCGGCCCCTCGACGCGCGAGTTCACCGTCCGGATTCGCTATGTGGAGCTCTCCCGCCACGTCTACCGGGCTCCCGCCGCGTCTCGGCTGCGGGTGGGCGTCTCCACGGACGCGACGACGCTTCGCTACGCCCTGGCCGGCGGGGGCCGGAGGCTCTCGGGAAAGGTCCGGGCGAAGCGCTCGATTCGGGCCTTCTCCCTCCGCGTCCCGGGCGAACCGGGCCGCTACGTGCTCACGGTGACGGCGAACGGGCGCGGTTCACACGCCCGCCTCGTCGTCCGCCGGCCCGGCTAGGGCTAGGTCCCTGCAGCTCGCAAGGGTTCGGCAAAGGGAGCGGTCTCGTCATAGCCGAGCTCACGAAGGAGTAGGCCCGCCTCTCGCTCGACCTCCGCGAGCTGCTCGGGCGTCAGCTCCCTCCGCCAGCGGCCCACGGAGCGACCGTGGACATTCGAGAGCGCTCTCGTCAGGGGCTGCGGGTCCAGGCCGAGATGCTGCCCCAGGCGTTCGGCACTCGCGGCCGGATCGGCGATGAGCGCCTCGTAGCGAAGCTCGAGCGTCCGCTCGCCGACCATGGGCGCCGCCATCGCCGTGCGCGCCGCCGTAACGTGACAGCGCCAGGCCCAGGCTGCACGGGCGGCGTCGCTCGCTGCTACGAACTCCTCCCTCCGGTCCGGCTCGACCCAGAAGCGTGCGTGAGACCCGTAGGGGTTGAGAACGTCGTCGCGGCCGTGCCGCGAAGCATTGAGCCAGCCGCGCTCCAGAAGTGAGCAGACAACGTCCCGTCCGTCCCGCAGCGCATGGACCACCCGAGCCTCCGGGAATGCGCGCAACGCAGCAGCGAGAACGAAGCACATCTCGGGCGTTTGCTCGACGCCCCTCAGGTGCTCGACGAGCCCCAGGCGCCGCACGCGCTCGAGAGCCCGACGGAGCCGCGCCGCGGCATCCTCCTCAGGAAGCTGCGCGAGCTCGGGGATCGCCGCCTTGACCGACTTCACCTCACCCAGGTCGATCAATCCGGGCACTGCCCCGAGTGCCTCGGCCAGGAAGGTCGTCCCCGAGCGGGGCGAGCCCACTACCAGGATGTGCCGTGGACACGATTTGCCCGTGGGAAGGCGCATCGAGCGTCCACCACGCGCCATCAGGCGCGCCGCAGTGGTGCCGTACAGCCGGGCAGTGTCGAGGGCTCTGGTGATCTGGGCCGGACCGTGCACGGCTGGAATCTAACTGCTCTATTCTGAGGCGGGTCTTGCCGCTCGCCGTATCGCTCGAACGCGCCGTCACCGACGCCGCCTTGCTGCTGCTTGGGGCCGGCGCCCTCCTCGCATTCGCCTTTGGGCTTCTCCAGCGCCGGCTCGGACTGCTCCGGTGGCCGCTGCTCGTAATCACCGTCGGCTCGATCGGAGTGGGCACCGCCCTCGGCGCCTGGGCCTGGCACGAGAAGCGTCCTCGCACGGTGCGAGGCTCGGCGACGAAGGAGTTCGTGGACGTCGGCCCGAAGCGGCAGAAGCTGAAGGGGGACCCGCTCCACGAGGAGCAGTGGCCGACCTACGGGTACGACGTCCAGCGCACGCACGTCGCGCCGAACTGGAGGCTCCGGCCGCCGTTCCACCGGATCTGGCAGCTGAGGACGGGAGACATCGAGTTCCCCCCGTCGATCGCCTACGACCGCGTCTACGTCGCCCAGCAGCGGGGCCGCTTCTTCGTCCTGGACGCGCGCTCCGGCAAGCTGAAGTGGACGCACACCATGGCCAACTGCGCGGCGGCCTCGCCGACGATCGCCGACGGCGTCGTCTACCAGGGTTTCATGCACCGGCTCCCGTGCGGGAAGCACCAGGCCGGAGCCCGCGGGTTCGTCATCGCCTGGCATGCCCGCAACGGCCGCAGGCTGTGGCGCTTCGACGCCGGCGCCGTCGAGTCGTCGCCGCTCCTCGTCGGCCGGAGGCTCTACTTCGGCTCCTGGGATCACAAGCTCTACGCGCTCGACCTGCGCGGGCGGAGACGGCCGAGGCTTCGCTGGACCTTCAGGGCCGACGACGAGATCGTCGCCGCACCCGCGTACCACGCCGGAACGGTCTACATCGCGACGAGCGGCGGCAGCCTCTACGCGGTCTGGGCCCGCAGCGGCCGGCTCCGCTGGCAGGCGCACTCGTTCTCGCGCTTCGGTCGCCGCGAGTACTTCTATGCGACGCCGACGCTCGCCTACGGGCGCGTCTTCGTGGGCAATGCGGACGGGACCGTCTACGCCTTCGGTGCCTCCACGGGGCACCTCCTCTGGGCGCGCCAGGTCGGGACGTACGTCTACACGGCCGCGGCGGTCTGGCGAAAGACCGTCTACGTCGGCACGTGGGACGGCGTCTTCGCCGCGCTCGACGCACGCACGGGAGACATCCGCTGGCGCTTCGACGCGCCTTCCACCATCAGCGGCGCGCCGACAATCCTTGCCGGCCTCGTGTACTTCGCCACCTGCGGCAACTGCGGACAGGGCGGATTAAGGCGCGTCAAGATCGGCCCCCGGGGCACATTCGCTCTCGACGCACGAAACGGGAAGCTCGTCTGGCGCTTCTCGGACGGCAGGTACTCGCCGGTCGTCGCCGATGAGCGGCGCGTCTACGTCGCCGGGAAGAACAAGGTCTACGCGCTCATCACGAAGCGGCGCTGGTTGAAGCTCAAGAAGCTGCGGGCCGAGGCGAAGCGCGCTCACAAGCGGCGAGCAGGGCGGCGAGCGCGACACCGGTAAGGGGCCACAGCAGGTACGAGCTCTGAAAGACCCGGCTCAGGAAGAGGAGGACGAACATCGAGACCGCAAAGCCGACTGCGCCTGACCACATCGTGGCGGCGCGTCGCTGGCTCCACAGGAGCCACGCCGTGATCGGCAGCCAGACGAGCAGGGCGAGCGGCAGGAAGGGGTAGTACCCGAAGCGGTCGTCGAGCACGCCCGCGTTCAGGAGCAGGGCCGAGAGTCCGTAGCCGATGATCCGGTACGTGCTCGCGCCGTACGCGGCCGTGTCGTCCCAGAGCGCTCCCGGGTCGGCGACGAGGAATGGGAGCACCGTCGCCACGACGACTCCCGCGAACGCCCCGGCGGCGAGGCGCTGCGTCCGCTGTGGAACGCGGAGCGTGAAGAGCATGAGCGCGAAGAAGGGGACGGCGACGAGTGCGAACTGCTTCAGGGCGACGGCTGCGCCGAGGCTCGCGGCCGCCCAGACGATCCGGCCGCGCGCGAGGAGCCCGAACGCGAGGAGGAGCGCGAGCAACGAAGGCGCGTCCGCGGTCCCGAACCAGGTGCCGCGGACGGCGAGCGGGTTCGCCGCCAGAGCCGTCCCGATCGGGAGCTTCCAGGCCAGCGGCACGGGGAAGAGGAGCGCGGCGGGGAGCATCGCGAGCGTCGCCAGCAGGACGAGGATCCGGTAGTCGTCGAAGGGGGCGGGCACAAGGCGCCACGCCGCGGCCGTGAGCGCGGTTCCTGGGAAATATGCGAAGTGGCGCAGCGCGACCTGTGGGAAGCCGGCGGGCGCGTCGACGGCGGGATAGAAGCGCTCGAGGCCGGAGTGACCGTAGTCGTGGCCGTAGGGGTTGTGGCCGTCGAGGACGAGGTCGCCCGCAAGCTCGATCTGGTACGTCGAGTCGTTCGTGTCGTACCAGGGCTCGGTCGCATCACGGAGGCCGACCTGGAGGAGCACTGCCGGGACGAGCAGCATCGCGCAGACGATCCCGGCGAGCCCGACCGCCGCGCTGTGCGGCCACGAGCGGACCCGCCACGCGGCGGCGGCGGCGAGCGCGACTGCGAGCCCGGCCAGGACGGCCGTCGACCTGAGGATGCCGAGATCCCATTCCCGGTTGGCCGCGCGCACGAGCGGTCCGAGCACCCCGTGCGGCTTCACCGAGGGCGGGTGGAACGGCCAGGCGCCGGAGCCGAGCTCGGGCATCGTCACGACGACGATCACGCCGAGCGTCGCGAGGAGCGCCCAGAGACCGCGGCCTTCCAGGCGCTCGGGCCCGTGAACACGCGAGCCTGCGGCCGCGGGGCGCGTCGTCACGGGCTTGGAGGGGGTGCGCTGGACCGGTCGAGTATGGCAGTGGAAGCGGTTGCGGCGACAGGCGGTGCCTCGGCAGCCTCCCGCGCCAGCACGAAGCTCGACGCCACGCCGAGGATGAGCCAGGTCAACGGATCCTCGAAGAAGCCGGAGTAGACGAGCGAGTGGACGAACAGGGCGAGGAGCGTGGCGGCGAGCCCGAGCCCGAGCGCACTGTCGCGCCGCCGTACCCGGTCGATGAGCACGGCGGCGCCCGCGAGCAGCGCGCCGTAGGCGAGGAGGCCGAGTACTCCCAGCTCGGCGGCAACCGTGAGCGGGGTCGTGTGCGAGACGAAGCGGTCCTTCGAGCCGCCGCGCTCGGAGTGGGCCTGGCTCGCCAGGGGTTGCCCGCCGAGCCCCACACCCGCCACCGGGTGGTCGCGGAAGACCTTCGCCGGCAGCTCGATGCGCCGTGAGCGGTCACTCGTCACGCGGCGGACGGAGTGACCGCCGGCGGAAGCAGCGACGAGGCCTGCGCCGCCAAGGGCGACGACGACTGCGGTCACGATCGCGACGGTTCGCATCGAGCGGTCGCCTGCGAACACTGCGAGGGCGAGCACGACCACGAAGAGGGCGGCCATGCTCGACTGAGAGTACGAGAAGTAGAGGCCGGCCCAGATGAGCGCGATCAGTGGCAGAGCGAAGAGCAGATGAAGCCGTCGCATCAGGACGACGACGAGGAGGACGGCGATCCCGAGCACGAGGTGCCGCCCGTAGAGACTCGGGTCGCGGAAGAGCGAGGTGACGCGGAAGAAGGAGTTGTAGGCGTTGCCGACCTCGACGCTCGGCGAGAAGAACAGGAGATGATGGGTCGCTGCCTGCCAGAGCCCGACCGCGGCGAAGAGCGAGGCGAGCGCGACCGCGATCACGGCGAGCACGCGCGGCAGCCAGGGTGGGAAGGGTGCGCGGGCGACGACCGCGACCAGGCCTGCGAACGGGAGCAGGAAGTAGGCGAGCACGTTCGCGCCGGCATCGAGGTCGTTCGTCCAGAGGAGCGAGAGGCCGGCGAGCGCGAAGAACACGGCCGCGGGCAGCGCGACCGCCGCCGGGACGGGGCGCAACGGCGCCCCCCGTAGGGCGCGCCACGCGAGCGCGAGCGCCGCTACGCTCAGGA
The DNA here is from genome assembly GCA_036001625.1 of Gaiellaceae bacterium. Lineage (GTDB taxonomy): Bacteria > Actinomycetota > Thermoleophilia > Gaiellales > Gaiellaceae > VAXT01. The sequence continues at coordinate 21,231 of DASYUD010000028.1, read as the reverse complement.
CGGCGTAGACGGGGAGGAGCCGCCCGAGCCGGCCGCCCTCGGCGAGCGCGAAGTAGAAGCGGTGCTCGCTTCCGAAATCGAGCGGCAGCCGGAAGGGCGCCGCCGCCAGCATGAGCGGGGTCGCCGCGGCCGGGTAGCGCACGAGCAGCGCGGCGCCGGTCGCCACCGGGACCAGGGCGATGAGGCCGAGCGCGACGAGCGCAGGCGAGACTCGGACGTTGCGCTCGGAGATGGAGAGCGCGAGGGCCACATCGGCTGCGAAGAGCACGGCAAAGCCGGCGAGGAGCGGCCACCGCGTCCGCGCGAGCAGGGCGAGCACCGCGCCGAGCGCGCCCACGATCGCCGCGAGCTGGGCCGTGTCCGCCGCGTCCAACCTGACGAGGCTAGCGGCTGCCCGTCAGTGGCACGTCGCCGACCCGACGTCGGCGAAGGTCTTCCCGGCCTCCGGGGCGAACTTCCACTGGTAGCCGGCCGGGTGCAGAGTCAGCTTGAGCACGCCGTAGACCGTGTTCTGCCAGGTCTCGCTGTTCGCGGCGGGTATGCCGAAGGGGAGCAGGCTCTTCCCACCGGTTCCGACGACGAACTGCCGGATTCCGCGCGCGAGATCGAGCCGGCCGCCGGGCGTTTGCGGGGCGAACCGCTCGTAGTCGTGGTCGTGCCCGTTCAGGACGAGGTCGGCGCCCGCGTCGTAGAGGGCACGCCAGAAGAACTGGGTGCCCATGCTCTCGTGTCCGCCGATCTGGCCCGACGAGAAGAGCGGTTGGTGCCAGTAGGCGAGAACGCATCTGTTCGGGTGATCCGCGAGGTCGGCCTCGAGCCACCGCTGCTGCGGCGAGCTCCTGCCGCAGTGACCCTTCAGCTGTTCGCAGTTCGCGTTCAATGCGATCACGTGCCAGGCGCCGAGGTCGAAGCTGTAGTAGCCCCTGGCGGCGGGGCCCGCGCCCGTTCCGAAGTACTGGAAGTACCCGGTCGCGCCCGGCGTCAGATACTCGTGATTGCCTGGAACAGGGTGTGTGATCCCCTTCACGCGACCCCAGCTCAGTTCGTAGGAGCGGACGAACCTCGAGTACGCGCCGTCGGAGTACTGGAGATCTCCGAGGGCGAGCACAGCGTCGAGAGGCGGGCGCATGAGCAGATCCGACGTCGCGAGCATGCGGCACGCGCGCGGGGTCCCCTGGCCCCCGTTGAATGCGGGATCGTCGGGGTCGCACGCGACGTCGCCGGCGGCCGCGACGAACGCCGGACGCTCGGCGACCCAGTTGCAGGACGTGCTGCGGAAGCCGAGCACCGGGCTGAGCTCGAGGCCGTTCCGCGCCGCGTCCCTCCGTGTCGACGTCGAGCTGAAGAAGCCGACGCCGACGATCGTCGCAACGCCGCGGAGGCGGGCGAAGTGGGTCGTCGGCGGCTCCCCGCAGGCGCTGACGAAGCTGGCGAGTGCCGAAGAGATGGACTGACGCCGCGCCGGGGCCCGGGCGTCTCCGCAGGTCGCATCAGGGAACGCGACGATGATCGACTGGCGGGTGCGGGGATCCGCGACGACGAGCTCGATCCCGCGAAGGCGGCCGGACCCGCCCTCGAACAGCATCGCCGAGACCAACCTGGCACGGATGCGGTAGACGCGGCGCTCGACCCCCCGCAGCCTCGGCGTCCTCGACCGCAGCCGTGCCGGGCGGCGCAGCTGGACGAGGCCGCGCACGCTGGCCGGCAGAGGCGAGAGCCGGACCTTCGCGGCCGCTGCGTCGGAGAGCGTCTGCACGCGTCCCCGAAAGGCCTGTCCACACCCGGCGTCGGCCACAGGCGCCGACCTCACCTGGCCAGGGCGGGCAGTCGCCCCCAGCGCCACGAGCCCGCAGAGGGCGCCGACGACAACGGTCTTCCTCAGCACGGTCGCGAAGGCTAGCGGCTCGCCCAGTCGCCCCTCAGGATCGGGGCCCGGGCCACGGATAGCCGGCCGCGTAGTCGAGCTCGGACGCGACGCCGCCGCCGGCGGCCAGGACGCGGACGTGCCCGCCGCGCCCCGGCAGGAGCGAGCGAGGGAGCTCGAAGTTGAACCCCGCGCCCTCGATGCCGTAGCGCTCGAAGATGTCCTTCCGGTTCAAGTTGGTCGCATCGCCCGCGTAGACCGAGCGTCCGTCGACGAGCACGATCACCTTGTCGGCAGGGCGGCGAGCGCTCAGAGATGCCGCCCAGCCGACGAAGAGGACACTGCCTCCCTTGATCGTCACCTGCACGCGCCCGCTCACAACTCGGGGCTCCACGGGGATCGTCTCTCCCCGCGACGAGCGGATGACCGGGCGACCGCGGCTGCCCGCGAGCGCGAAGGAGACGTCGCTTCCGGAGAGCTCCTCGAGCACCAGGCCGTTCTCCGAGTCGCGGACCGCGTAGACGCCGACGTCGTTCCGCCCCTGTCGAAGCGCGGTCTCCGGGATCATCGCTGCGAAGCGCGTCTCGCCGAACGCCGTATAGCTGCGGGTCACGGCCGAGACCGCGCCGTTGACGGCGATCGCGAGATCCTGCCCGGACAGGTCCACCGTTCCGGTGATGAACGTGGGCACGAGGCCCGAGCCGGGATCCACAGCCGCGAGCTGGCTGCGGCCGTCGAGCTCGACGTGGCCGCCCGCCCCTCGGCGTGTCGAGAGCTCGGCCACCTTTCGGCCGAGAAGCTCGCGATGCGGGCCGATCCGGTAGACCCGGGCGAAGTCGCCCGTTCCGAAGATCGAGATCCGGCGTCGCAGCTCTTCCGACCGCTCCCGGCGAAGCGAGCCAAGATCGGCCTGAACCATTTCCCCGTCCTTGTCGGGCAGCCCCACGGTCGTGTCACGGGCGCCGCGCGCGAACAGGGAGCGCCCGTCGACGTGCCACGGCATCCGCACGTTGAGGACGTCGGCGATCGTCGGGACGATGTCGATGGTTCGCGCGGGCGAGTCGACGACCCGCGGCCGCCGCTGGTGCGGCCGCTTCACGAACAGCGGGATGAACGCGATCTCGTGGAGGTTCTCCGGGGTGACGTTCCGCCTGGGCTGGCCCGGCAGGAAGCTGGTCCCCTGGTCTGCGACGAACACGATGAGCGCGCGGTCGAACAGCCCGGTCGAGCGCAATCGGCGCAGGATCAACCCGAGCCCTCGGTCCGCGTAGCCGAGCTGGAGGAGGTAGCGCTGGTAGCCCTGGACCGTCAGCCAGTCGTCATCGACCCAGTTCGCCTCCGGAGCCCCGGGGATCAGGCGGTAGTTGTTGTCGTAGCGCCTTCCCGACGGAAGGTAGAGCCAGGGGACGTGCGGAAGGAGCGAGTGGACGAAATAGAACGTCGGCTTCCGGGTCGCCGAGATCCGGCGGGTGAGCTCGCAGATGTTCCGCGCGCACGCCTCGACTCGCCTCGCCTGACGCTGGGTCTTCCCGCTCTCCCGATGGCCGCTGAAGTCGCCCCAGCTGTCGCTGATCGGAGGCAACCGCCCCTCGTAGGGGTTGGGCAGGAGGAGGTGCAGGTAGACGATCCCGGTGTCCGAGGCGAGCGAGGCGCTCTCTTCTTCGGGCGCCGCCGCCTCGTTCCCGGGCTCCCCGGTTGCGTGACGCCGCGTCTTCCGACAGAGCGCCGGCGGGCAGAGATGCGTGACCGACTCGACCGCCTCGATGTCGTAGGTCCCGCCAAGCAGCGTGAAGATGTTCTGCGGATAGTCGGCGAAGATCGGGAGACGGTCGGGCTGGGGGAAACGCCCGGTCAGGATTGCCGGATCCGCCTGCTCGGAGTGCGGGTGATCCGACCTCGCGCTGCGGAACCAGGTCGAGTGGCGCGCCAGATCGGCGAAGTTCGGGAACCGTTTCGCATCGACCTGCTGCCGCGCATCCATCAGCCCTACGGTGCTGAGCTCGTCGAAGAACAGGAACACGACCGGCGTCCGCGCCGCGACGGTCTCGGTGCGCACCTTCGCTTCGGCCGGCCGGACGAGCTTCGAGACGGGCGAGTCGAAGAGGAAGAGCACCGCGAAGAGAAGGGCGGCCGGCGCGAGCACGGTCAGGACGGCCGGCACGACGCGCGTCCGCGCGTACGCGACGACGCCGACAGCTGCGAGAACGGCCGCCGCCGCGATCGCAACCGACCCCGTCAGTCCCGCCCGCTTGACGGCCTGGAGGGCGATGAGCGCAGCCAGTCCGCCGACGAAGGAAAGGTGCGCGACGCGGCCGAGCTGCGGATGAGCGGCCGAGCCCAAGGCCTCGGCCCCGAGGAGCACGGCCGGCAGGACGAAGGTCAGCGCGAGCGCGAAGGTCACGATCTCGCGGCTCGACGACCCGCGCACCGCGAAGAACTCCGGGTTCTTTCCGAGCAGGTCGAAGAGCGGTTGCGCGACGGCGAACGAGCTGAGCGCCAGAAGCTGCGCGGCGCGAGCCGGGAAGCCGTCCCGCCGAACCGGCTTGCGACGTCGCCGCGCCGGCGGGCGGGTCACGTCCACGCTAGTCCTTCGGCCGGGCGAAATAGAGGATTCGGGTGCCGGACGAGAGCGGCTCCGTCCGTTCGACCTGGAAGCGCTCTCCGAGCGCGCGCTCGAAATCGTTCCGCGTGTAGTCCGGGTGGTCTCCTTCCCGCTTGCGCACGAGCAGGCGCTGCACCATGGGGTCGTCCGGGGTTGGAAACTCGACCACGAGAGTCGTGCCGAGGGCGCGCAGCCAGCCGACGAGCTCGACGAGAGGGACGTTGGCGCTGATGACGACATGGTGGACCAGCGCAAGGCAGAGGGTCAGCTCCGGCGCCCCTCGCTCCGCGAGCGTCCGCCGCTCCAATCCTCGCCAGCCGAGTGCAGGGGACGGGTCGACGAGGTCCGCGACGAGCGGGAGGATCGGCGCGCCGCCCTCGTCGCGAAGCTCGCGGAAGAGCATCTCGACGACCGAGGCGTCGCCGTCGAGGGCGACCACGCTGCGTGCCGTCTCGGCCGCGATCCGGGAGTAGCGACCGTCGTTGCAGCCCAGGTCCCACACCAGGTCCCAGCGCCTGGAGCCCGCGACCTCGCGCACGAACTCCGTCTTGCGCTGCGCCTCAGCCTCGCTGTAGCTCGTCGTCGCCGAGTACTCGGACCAGGCCGAGGGGGGAGGGTCCCAGCGCAGCCGCCGCACGAGCCGCTCGAGGCGGCGGACGTTCGCGAGGATCAGTTCCTTCTTGAAGCCGGCCGAGCCGAGCTCGCGCTTCAGATCGCGGCTGGTGTTCGCGTATCGGCGCTCGAGCCTGCTGTGCAGCGCGACATGCGTCGCGACGCCGCGCCTGAAGAGGTCACGGCCCGAGAGGAGCCCCCTGCACTCGGCGGGCGAGACGCCCTCGATTCGCCCGCGCAGCCACGGCTGGAACGGCATGCCCTTGTAGGCCTGGAGGAGGAGCGGATAGAGGAAGAGCATGCAGAATTGCCTGTAGCCGGCCCACGGCTCTCCCGGGCGGAGCCGCTCGAAGGAGCCGACGTCGACGAACACGGGCTGCGGGCCGCGCCATTGAACGTTGTACGGAGTCGCGTCCTTCAACATCAGATCGTGCTCCAGCGCTCGGCGAACGAGCTCGAGCTGGAGCAGTGCCGCCTGGCGCAGCATCCCGAAGCACCACTCGTACGGGTAGGAGACGAACGGGACGACTTCGTGCTCGAGGACTGCGGCGGCCGGCAGGACGCCGGCTGGGTCGGCGTCGTCGAGGAGCCGGGTCGATACGAGCTTTCCTTCGTCGATCAGCTCAGACAGGAGGGGGGAGGATGCGAGCGCCCGCCAGTCGGCAAGACCCTGCTCGCTGAGCGCGCGCAACACCCGGCCGTCCGAGTAGAAGACGCGGCTGTCGGGATCGCGGAACGAGCCGGGCTCGACCGAGACGCCCTCTATTGGCGGAGCGTCCGGCTTGGCGCTCAACCTCGTGGAGCCGTCAGCTGCGGACGCTCTCGTCCGGCTTGCGGATGCGGAGGAAGCTGAGCAGGCGCCGCCAGTACATCTTCCCGACCACTGCTATTGCGGCGGCCCCGCCTGCGATCGCCTGGAGGACCATGCTCCCGGTGCCGGGGTCGAGGTAGCCGAGTTGCGGGCTGAACATGACCTGCCAGGGTACGACTTCCGTCGACGGGTTGCAAACCTCGAACGGGCGAGCGCCTCATCGAGCTTCCTTGGCCCGGCCGAAGACCGCCCCCGCCAGGGACGCGAATCGCGCCCGCTCCGCCGGTAGGAAGAAGCCGAGGAGGGCGAGGACGAACGGGTAGAGGAGCGTGAGGCCGATCGCCGCAGCGAGCCCGACGTGGACCCCCTTCCCGACGCCCGTCAGCGCGACCGCGGTGCCGACCGCGAGCCCGACGCGCCGCCACTGGTACGGAACGGGGAAGACACGCTGGGCCTTCCAGACCATTCCCGCGAACATCGCGACGTAGGCCGCGAGCGTCGAGACGGCGGCGCCGAACAGCCCGTAGGGCGGGATCAGCACGAGGTTGAGGACGAGGTTGACCAGGGCCGCGGCGCCGGTGAGCAGCCAGTTGCTCCTCTTCCGCCGCGCGCGGCCGATCGAGACCAGGACGACCGCGTAGGCGCCGAAGGCCACGGCGGCGAAGGCGAGGGGCGCGACCGCGCGCGAGCCCTCGTAGAAGTCCGGAGTCGTCAGCAGGCGCACGAGCCACGGTGAGCCCAGGCCGAGCGCGAGCGCCGCCCAGGAGGCCGCGAAGACGACGTAGGTGAGGACGAACGCGAAGACCCGGCGCGCCTCGCCGTCGTCGCGGATCGAGAAGGCGAAGGCCGGCCAGGCGGTGCGGAACGCTGTCAGCAGGAAGAGGAGCGCGGCCGAGATCCGGACGCCGATCGCGTATAGGCCGAGCTCGTGCTGGTCCCTGAACTTGACCAGGAAGAAGCGGTCGCTGAAGTCGATCGCCGAGAGCGCGATCACCGAGGGGACGAACGGCATTCCGAACGCAGTCATCGTCCGGAACAGCGAGCGGTCGAACTGGAGCCCGAGTTGCGCGCGCCGGTACAGAAGGAGGACGGAGTAGACGGCAAGCGTGCCGCTGAAGTTGCCGACGAGGACGCCGAGCGGGCCCTTGTCGAGGACGATCACGAGCAGGATGGTGATCCCGATCGTGAGCAGCACGTTTGCGAGGCTCGCGAGCGAGTAGCTGACCGAGCGCTCCTCGACGCGGAAGAGCGCCGTCAGCTGGTCGTAGTTCATCGATGCCCACAGGCCCACGAAGGCCGCGCGGACGAGATCGGCGTGCTCGCCGGTCGCGAAGAGCGCGCGCGAGATCGGCTCGGCGAAGACGAGCCCGGCAGCGAGCGCGACCGTCGCCGCCCCCATCGTGAACCAGAACGACGTGCGGACGACGAGGAGTCGCCGCCGCTCGTCGTCCGCGTCGAAGTAGAAGCGGAAGAACGCGTTCGAGATCGCCGCCCTGAGCAGCGCCAGGATCACCGCCGAGAGGGCAACGAGCGCCTCGATCGCGCCGTAGTCGCTCGGGCTGAGGTAGCGCGTGTAGAGCGGCAGCAGGAGGATCGCGAGGATTCGCTGTATGAGACCGCCCAGGCCGTAGATCGCCGAGTGCTTGGCGAGGCGCTTGATCTGCTGGGCGAGCGGCACTTCTAGAGCCGAGCGTAGATGTCGAGCAGGCGATCGGTCATCCGCTCGACATCGTGGACGCGCTCGACGTACGCACGCCCAGCCGCGCCGAGCCGCTTGCGCTCCTCGAACGAGTCCACGAGGGGACGCAGCTTCTCGACCAGGTCGTCCTTCGTCGCGCGCACGATCGGCACCGTCAGGCCGAAGGCCTCCTCGGTCCGGCGGACGGCGGCCTCGTCGAGCGAGGTGACGACCGGCTTGCCGAGCGCCATCGCCTCGATCGAGAAGATCCCGTGCCAGTCACGGAGCAGCTGGTCGACGGCGATGTCGGCCTGCTTGAAGCGCTCGAGGGCCTCCTCGTTGCGGACGCCGTGGACGACGTCGAGGTCGACCGGGAGCTGCTCGCACGCCTCGACCACCCACTGCGTCCCCTTCTTCCCCAGGCTCGAGGGGGCGTGGACGATCCGCACGCGCTCGCGCTCGACCGGCGGCACCGGCTCGTAGCGCGAGAGCTCGATGCCCGGCGGCAGCACCTCGGCGTCGAACGGCACGAAACGGAGAGCCGCGTACGAGCCGACGACGCGGGCGTCGGCCTTCAGTCCGTATGCGAGCTGCTCTTTCGGCCGTTCGCGGATGTCGGCGCCGAGGAAGTGGAAAAGTGACTTCCGGCGGGCGGCGCGCAGGATCGGGAACTGGAGCTTCTTGGGGACGAGGGTCAGTCCGAAGTAGAAGTGGAAGATGTCCGTCTGAGGCAGAAGACGGGCGAAGGCGCGCCATTGCACCGCCTGCTGGCGGAGGAAGCCGGAGCGCGGCAGGCGCAGGTTCCAGTCGGCCTGGTCGGGCCGGTAGGGCTGCGTGTTGAAGACGACGAGGCGCGCGTCGATGCCGCGCCGCCGCAGCGCCTGGACGTTCGTCCAGCCGACGCCGGCCAGGTTGACGGGACAGTGGGTGACGCGGAGCGCCATCGCCCCGGAAGTATCAGCCGCCGGCGGGGAAGAGGAACCGCACGCGGTTCCAGCGGGCGATCTCGCAGCCGTTCTCGCGCGAGAACCTCGCCGAGACCGGGTCGCCGCGAAACGTGCCCCGCACGTCGGCGACCTGCGGGCCCCCATAGATCTGTGTGCACGCCACGCCTTCGGGAACAGGCGCAAATGGATCCTTCAGAGCGGAGAGGCGGCGGCACGCGCGCTCTGGGTCGGGAAGGGTGCTCTCTCCGGGGCAGCCGAGAGTCCAGACCCGGGTGAGGCTTTCGCTTCCGCGAATCGAGACGGAGATCTCCAACCGGGTCGTGCCCCCGCCTGGATCGGTTACGCGCCGAGGAACCCGGGAGGTCTCGTTCATGCAGCCTCCCGCGACGATCGCCGCGAGGGCGACCGCGATGCCCGCCTTCATCCGCTACAGGGCAACTGTCGGCAGGAGCAGGGCGTAGCCCTCGCGGAGAAACGGGGTCCGGTCGACGAGCGAGCCGACCCCGTCGCTCGTTACCGAGCCCTCCTCGGTCACGATCTCCGAGATCAGCTCCGGCGGGGTCAGCTCGAAGAGCGAGCGCTCGGCAGGGCTGGGCTCCGGCGCGTCGGCCGCCTCGATCGGCGCGAGCTTGACGGTCTCGGAGGCGACGATCGTCGGCAGGCCGTGAGCGGCCGCGGCCTCCGCGAGCGCGGTCGTTCCGATCTTGTTGCACAGCGTCCCATCCCGGAAGACCGTGTCGGCGCCGACGAGGAGCAGCGCCGCGTCCTTGAGAGCCGCCGGCGCGTCCGCGTCCTCGAGGAGGTCGACGACGAGCCCCTCGCGCCGAAGCTCCTCGGCGAATCCGCGTCCTTCGCCGATCGGGTTCGAGACAGTGCACAGCACCCGCCTCGGCGGCGTGTGGAGAAGCGCCTCGCGCACCGTCGCCGACGCGGAGTGGGTCGCGACCACGGCGCCTTCGAGGGACCCGCGGAGCTGGATCGCGATCGAAGCGGCGGCGCGCACTCTGCGGTCGACGAGGGCGTTGGCTTCCTCGGCGATCAGGCGGCGGAGCTCGTCGAGGTCGAGGTAGCGGTGGGCGTTCGCCGTGGCGAGGAGGCGTCCCCCCGCTCCGGCGATCGCGCCCACGCCAGGCCGGCTTTCGGCAAGCTTTCGCCCCGCTTCGACGAGCTGATCGACGAGCGCTTCGCACGTCTCGAACGGTTCCTCGGCAACCTCGAGGAGCGTCTCCACGGTCCGCCTCGCCATCCAGCTGGCCCCATGCTCGCGGTCGCGGCGGAGCTCCTCCACCCGGGCGGCAAGGAGGGACATATACGAATCTTGCCTGCTCGCGGCGGCTGCGACAAGCCAGGCTAGTCTTCCCGAGTGGCGACGAGGCAGCGCGAGACCGCACCGAGGCCGCATCCGGACGAGGGGTCAGCTCGGGCCGCGCCCGCGGTCTCCGTCGTAATCCCTCTCTACAACGAGGCGGCGAACATTCGTGAGCTCGCCCGGCGAACGGTCGAGGCGCTGGACGCGTTCGCCCGCCCCTACGAGCTGATCTTCGTCGACGACGGATCCACCGACGCCACGTTCGTCGAGCTCGAGCGCCTGCATGCTGCGGACGACCGCGCGCGCGCCGTTCGCTTCAAGCGCAACTTTGGGCAGCATGCCGCAATGCAGGCGGGGCTCGTCCGCGCGCGGGGCGAGATCCTCGTCACGATGGACGGCGACCTCCAGAACGCCCCCGAGGACATCCCGCGCCTCGTCGAGGCCGTCGAGGCCGGGGTCGACGTCGCCAGCGGGCGGAGGGCGGCGCGTCGCGACTCGTGGGGCAGGACGCTGCCCTCACGGCTGATCAACAGCATGCTGCGGCGCTTCACCGGCGTTGACGTCGCCGACTTCGGCTGCGCCTTCAACGCGTACCGCCGGAGCGCGGTCGAGCCGATGCTCGGCGCGATCGGCAGGCAGAAGTTCACGAAGGCGCTCGTGCTCTCGGGAGGCGCGAGCGTGGCCGAGATCGACGTGGCGCACGCTCCCAGAGCGGGCCGCTCGCGCTATTCGCCTCTCCGGCTGACCCGGCTCGCGCTGCACGTCCTCGCCGGCTTCTGGCCGCAGCCGATCCAGTGGATCGGGGTCGCGCTCGGAGTCCTCTGCACGATCGCAGCTCTCATTCTCGGGATCTACGGCGTCTTCTACTGGATCGGCGAGTCGAACTTTCCCGGGCCGCTCTTCGGGGGCGTCGGCGTGATCTTCGTGCTCGGGATCCAGGGGTTCATCCTCGCGCTCGTCGGCGAGTACCTCGGTCGAATCCAGCGGGAGGTGGAAGGCCGGCCCCTGTACATCGTCGAGCGGGAGCTCTAGCGGATCTGGGACGGCGCGCGTTTCCCTCGGCGGTAGGCTTCCGGATCGTGCCGCGAGCGAAACGAGTGCTGGTGACCGGGGGGGCGGGGTTCATTCCCTCGAACTTCGTGCGCCACATCCTCCAGGCGACGCCCTACGAGGTCGTCTCTCTCGACGCGCTCACCTACGCGGGGAGCATGGACAACCTCGCCGCCGTCTCCACGCACGAGCGGCACCGCTTCGTGCACGGGGACGTCCGCGATCCCGACCTCGTCCGCGAGGTCGTCGCGGAGGTCGACGTGATCGTCAACGCCGCCGCCGAGTCGCACGTCGAGAAGTCGATCGAGGCCGGGGCCTCGGAGTTCGTGACGACGAACGTCGAGGGCACGCAGATCCTGCTCGACGCGGTTCGCGAGGCCCCCGTCGAGCGCTTCATCCTCTTCTCCTCGAGCGAGGTCTACGGGACGGCGCTCTACGCGCCCATGGACGAGGAGCACCCCTTGAACCCGCGCAGCCCCTACGCGGCGACGAAGGCGGGCGCCGACCGGCTCGCGTACTCGTACTACGTCACGTACGGCCTGCCGGTTGTGATCGTCCGCCCCTTCAACAACTACGGGCCGCGCCAGCACCCGGAGAAGGTGATCCCGCGCTTCATCACTCAGGCGCTCGCCGGCGAGCCGCTGACCGTCCACGGCGACGGGCACGCAAGCCGCGACTGGCTGTACGTGGACGACGACGCCGAGGCGATCGAGGCGATCATCGCGGCCGACGACAGGGTCGTCGGCGAAGTGATCAACGTCGCGAGCGGGAACGACATCACCGTCTCGGACATCGCCGACAAGGTGCTGGACATGCTCGGCAAGCCGACCTCTCTGAAGGTGCACGTCGACGAGCGGCCCGGGCAGGTGCACAGGCACATCGGCTCGACCGAGAAAGCGGAGAGGCTGCTCGGCTGGCGCGCACGGACGTCCTTCGAGGACGGGCTCGAGCGCACCATCGCGTGGTACCGCGACAATGAGGCCTGGTGGAGGGCCCCGGAGCGGCGACCCGCAAGCGTCTTCTCGTCCTAGGCGCAGGGCCTGCGCAGCTCGGCCTGCTCGCGGCGGCCCGCGGGCTGGGGCTGTTCGTGATCGCGCTCGACCGCGACCCGGCCGCACCCGGTTTCCGCCACGCCGATCGCCGGGCAATCATCTCGACCGAGGACGAGCAGGGCATCGAGCGCCTGGCCGGCGCCGAGGGGGTCGAGGGCATCATCGCACCGGGAATCGACTGGCCTGTCGCAATCGCAGCGCGCGTCGCCAAGCGCTTGGGCCTGCCCCATCCGCTCGACCCAGCGGTGGCGGGCCTGGCGGTCTCCAAGCAGAAGCAAAGGGAGCGGCTCGCGGAGGCCGGGGTTCCGCAGCCCCGCTGGCAGCTCGTCTCGGAGGCCGAGCCCGGCTTGCCGGTGCCGTCCGTCGTCAAGGCACCCGACCGGCAGGGGCAGAAGGGGCTCGCGCTCGTGCGCGCCGAAGAGGAGCTGCCGGGGGCGATCGCCCGCGCGATCGAGGAGTCGCGCAGCGGCGTCGCGCTCGTCGAGCAGGTCGTCGACGGGCCGGAGGTGACGGTGAACGCGTTCTCGGTGCGCGGCAGCTTCAATCCGCTGACCGTCACGGACAGGCTGACCGCGGACCCGCCCGCGTTCGGGGTTGCGCTTGCACACGTCTGGCCCAGCGAGGCTGCGGGGGCGGAGGCGGCTGAGGTCGCGCGTGCCGCGGTCGAGGCGCTCGGCATCCAGGACGGCCCGACGTATACGCAGCTCCGAATCGGTCCCGACGGGCCGCAGGTGATCGAGGTCGCGGCCCGCCTCGGGGGCGGCCACGACGCCGAGCTCGCGCATGCGGCGCTCGGCGTAGACCTGAACGGCCTCGCGCTGCAGGCGGCGCTCGGGGAGTCGATCTGGTCGGCCGCACTGCGTGCGGTGCCGCAGGTCGGCGGCGCTCTCGTCCGTTTCCTCGTCCCGCCGGAGGGCGTCCTCCAGGGGGTCGAGGGCGTCGAGGAGGCGCGCTCGGTCGAGGGCGTGGAGGAGGTGCGGATCTACCGCGAGCCGGGCCACGTCTTCGGGCCGTTCCGACGTGGCGCCGACCGGGCCGGAGCGGTGCTCGCAACCGGCGTCAGTCGCGAGGAAGCCCTCGAGCATGCCGACGAAGCCGCCCGCCTGATCCGCTTCAAAGTCGGCGCCGAAAGTCTCGTCTAGCTCCGCTATGGCGCACAAAGAGCGGCCATCTCCAGGGCCGCTAGTCGAACGTATCCGAGAGATAGAAAATGCTTCGTCCGCTGTGCGACCAGGACAGCGCCTCGATCGTCCGCCCACGATGGCGTATGAGCGGCCGAGACCCCGGTCTGTTGAGTGACGCGAGCCGAAGGACTGTGGGGTTGTCGTACCCGCCGTAAACCGGATACGCGATCTTCCTGGCATGGGGTGACCATGCGGGCAGGAGCGGAGGCGCGAAGTCGAACCATCTGCCCGTGCCTTTGGCTACGAGCCGAGGCGGTCCACCACGGACTGAAACGAGCCAGAGCGAAGTGCGTCGGTTCCGGTCTGGCCGAAGGAACGCAAGCCGGCGGCTATCAGGGGACCAGTCGCCGATGGAACCCTCCGCGAGCCTTCGAGTCCTGCCGCCTTGCTCGCTGACAACACGAATATCCCGACCGGATTGAAAGGCGATCAACTTCCCGTTCGGAGCCCAGCGGGGATGCGAACCGACTGCGATTGTCCTCGACTCGCTCCCATCCAGGCTCACCGTGATGAGCGTCGACACATTTCGTCGAAAGACCACCCTGCGTGAATCCGGAGACCACTCGAGCTCATCCTTGTCCGAGGAAGGGGTGATCGTCTCGTCCGATATCTTCCGCAGTCCCGAGCCGTCGACGTTTACGACCCATGTCCCATAGATGCCCTCTCCCCGCGGGACGGGATAGGTCGTGAAGGCAATGATCCTTTCGTCGGGAGATAACGCGAACGCGCTGATCGCGCCGGGCGCCGCGACCACCCCGCGCTCGCTCTGTCCATGCGTGCGGGCAATCCGCAGCTCGCTGCTGTTGTAATCCACGCCCCTAGGCTGATAGACGAACCAGCGGTGGTCGCGCGAGAAGGTTGAGCCGCCGCCTGTCCTGTTGCTGTAACACGTCAGGTTCTTGAAGGAGCCATTTACCGTCACCTTGTTGATGAACATGAAGCAGCCGGATCCCCCGTCGGCGCTGCTCGTAGCGCAGGCCAGGATGAACGCGCTGATGGCGCCGAACCAGACCGCTCGCATGAAGGGAATCTAATTCCTGGGAGTAAGGAGAACGTTCGACCGAACTAAAGCCTCTGTGAGGTTGCTCGTTACCCTTCGGGAACATGAGCGGCGTCTCTTCCAAGCGCGAAACCATGCTGAGCTTCCAGCCGCCCGCGATCGGCGAGGAGGAGATCGCGGCCGTCGTCGAGACCCTCCGCTCGGGCTGGCTGACCACCGGGCCGCGCGCCGCCGAGCTCGAGCGGCGCTTCGCCGAGTACGTCGAAGCCGAGCACGCCCTCGCAGTCGCGTCGGGGACGGCGGCGCTCCACCTGTCGCTGCTCGCCGTCGGCGTCGGGCCGGGCGACGAGGTGATCACGACCCCGATCACCTGGCCGGCGACCGCGAACGTCATCCTGCACGCCGGCGCGACTCCGATCTTCGCGGACGTGCGCGACTCCGACCTGAACATCGACCCCGGGCACGTGGCCGGGGTCGTGACCGAGCGGACGAAGGCGATCGTGCCGGTGCACCTGGCCGGCCAGCCCGCCGACATGGATCCGCTGCTCGCGCACGGCATTCCGGTCGTCGAGGACGCGGCTCACGCGGCCGAGAGCGCCTACCGCGGGCGCAAGATCGGCGCCCTCTCGGACGCGACCTGCTTCTCGCTCTACGCGACGAAGAACATCGCCGCCGGCGAGGGCGGGCTGATCGCGACGAACGACGCCGACGTCGCGGGCGCGATCGAGAACCTGCGGCTAATGCGTCGCGGCGGCGGCTCCCTCTACGACATCGTCGTCCCGGGCTACAAGGCGAACCTCTCCGACGTCCTGGCCGCGATCGCGCTTTGCCAGTTGGACAAGGTCGAGGAGCACGGCGTGATCCGGAAGCGCCAGTTCGCCGCCTACGACGAGGGAATCGCCGAGCTCGCGGGGATCGCGCCGCTCGCGCGCGACCCCCGCGACACGCACGCCTACCACCTCTACATCGTGCGGATCGACGCCGAGCTCGCCGGCGGCAGCCGCGACGAGTACCAGCGGCTGCTCGCCGAGGAGAACATCGCGACGAGCATCCATTTCCTGCCCGTGCACAGGCTGACCGCATACCGCGAGCGCTTCCCCGACCAGCCGCCGCTCCTTGTCGCCGAGCGCGCGGGAGCCGAGGTGCTGTCGCTGCCGCTTTCGCCGGCCCACTCCGGCGAGGACATCGCCGACGCGGTCGGCTCGCTCCGCCGGGTGCACGCGACCTTGACAGGATGAGAGGCCCCTTACGCGTTGGGCTGACGGTGCTCGTCACCGGCCTCTGCCTGGCCTACCTGATCTGGAAGATCGACTTCTCCCGCAGCGTGGACGTCCTGACCCAGGCCGACCCGGGCTACTACCTGTTGGCCGTCTTCCTGATGATGGTGACGACCCTGCCCATGGTCTGGCGCTGGCAGTTGCTGCTGCGCGCCAAGGGTGTCGACGACGAGCTGGACTGGCTCACGCGGGCCTACTTCGTCTCGTACGCGGCAGGGCAGTTCCTGCCGACCTCCGTGGGCGGCGACGCGGTGCGCATCTTCGAGACGGCGCGGCGCCACCCCGGTCGCGGGGGGATCGCCGCCGCATCCGTCCTCCTCGAGCGGGCGATCGGCGGCGCGGCCACGCTCGTGCTGGCCGCGATCGGCTTCCTGCTCGCGATCGGGCATTACGACGTCGGCCCCTACGTCTGGGTCGAGCTCGTCTTCGTCGTCGGGACCATCTTCGCCGGCTTCCTTCTCTTCTCGCGCAGGGTGCGGCCGCTGCTGGCGCTGGCCCGGCCGCTGCTCGCTCTCTTCCGGGGCGAGCGGCTCGCCGGCCAGGTCTACACAGCCCTTCACTCGTACCGCGAGAACGCGGGCCTGCTGCTCGGGGTCGCGACACTCACCCTCGGTGTGCAGGCGGTGCGCGTGCTCGCGATCTGGTTGAGCGCCGAGGCCGTTGGGATCGACCTCTCTCCGCGGCCCTATTACGTGATGGGCCCGCTCCTCTTCCTCGTGATGCTCGTTCCGTTCACCATCAACGGGCTCGCCGTCCGCGAATCGTTCTTCGTCAGCTTCCTCGGGGGCCTCGGCGTTGACCCGGACGAGGCGTTCGCCGCCGGCTTCCTGTTCTTCCTCGTCATCGTCGCGCTGTCCCTGCCCGGCGGCGTGATCCTCGCGTGGGAGGCGCTCCGCGGGTCCCGCCGAGTGCGCCAAGCCGATGCGTGAGGGCTCGGGTACGTCGCAAGCATTGATCTACCGGGCCGCTTTTCTGCTCCTGTGCCTCGCCCTTCTTCCGTCCTGTGGGAGCAGGTCCGAATCGCCAGGTGGGTCGTCGGCGCCCTCCATGGTCGCCACGACACCGACCAAGCGCGCATCTTGCTACCCGCGCGGCACCTCGGTGTTCTCGGTCACTGCGCTGCCCGCGCGTCAAGAGCTCTCTACGTCGACCGTAAACATCATCGAGTCGAGGAAGGATCTCGCCTTTGGGGTCACGGTCACCAACAGAGGCTGCGCGCAGGAGACGAAGATTCCGGTCACGCTCACGATCCCAGCGAGCCCAACTCCGATCGTGAGGCGGGCCGAGATCGATCAGATCAACCCGGGCGAAGAGGAGACGGTCGTCCTGCGTGACATCGGCGCAGTGCCCTGTGCCGACCGGACCTCGATCAGGGTCGACGTCGAGCCGGTCCCGGGTGAGGCAACCACGAAGAACAACTCCGTCGAGTACCCAGCCATCTTCGCTCTAGGCCCATGACAGGGAAGACTTCGGCGATCGTAGTCGCGTATGACGCCCTGCCCTGGATCGAGCGCTCTCTCGAGAGCTTGCAGGGAACGGGTGCGGAGGTGATCGTCGTCGACCACGGCTCGACGGACGGGACGCTCGAGCTCGTCCGCGAGCGGTTTCCCGAGGCACGCGTCGTGGAGCAGGAGAACCGCGGCCTCGGAGGCGGCTCGAACGCGGGCATGCGAATCGCGTCGGGACGGTACTTCCTCCTCCTCAACTCGGACGCTTGGCTGACCGAGGGCGCTCTCGAGCGGCTCGTCGCTTTTGCCGACGACCACCCGGAGGCCGCGGTGGTCGGCCCGCGGCTCCTCAACCCCGACGGCACACTTCAGCGTTCCGTGCGCGGCTTCCCGACGGTGTGGCGGATCGCGACCGAATATCTCTTCCTGCGCAAGCTGGCGCCGCGCTCCCGGGCGCTCAACTCCTTCTATGCCGGCGGCTTCGACCACGACGAGGTGCGTCGGGCCGAATTCCTGATGGGCGCGTGCATTCTCGTCCGACGCGACGCTGTCGACGCGGTAGGCCTCTTCGACGAGGACTTCTTCATGTACAGCGAGGAGACGGACTGGTGCTATCGCTTCCGGCAGGCCGGGTGGGAGGTGCTCTTCTACCCCGAAGCCGAGGTCGTTCACGTGGGCGGCGCGACGACGACGCGGAACTGGGGAGCGAGCTTCCGCGAGCAGGTGCGGGGGCATCTGCGCTTCCTTGCCAAGCACCACGGCGTGCGCGAGGCGGAGCGCGCGCGGCTCCTGATGCTCTGGGCCCTGCGGGCGAGAGGGCTCCTCTTCCGCGGCGAGCGTGGGCGCGCCTACCGGGGCGCCGCGCGGTGGCTACGGTCGAGCAAGACGGCCTCGCTCCTAGAATCGCGCGAGTGAAGGCCCTCGTCGTCGACGTCGGCCGGGTCAACAGCCTGGCGGTGCTTCGCTGATCCCCGAGGCGGTCGAACGGAAGGCTCGCTGGGTCCTCGACACGATCGGAGCGAGGGAGGTCGGCTTCGGCGACGACGTGCCGTACCGGGCGGACGCGTGGGAACAGGTCGAGCGGGGCGAGCGGCCGGAGGGAGACGAGCTCGCCGAGGCGTTCTTTCACCTCGCCCGGATCGAGGAGCGCGACGGCGCGCGCGACGAGCACGACCGCTTCCGCGCGTCCGCGTCCTGTCTCGACCCGCTCGACCCGCCGCTCGAGCGGCTGCGCCGGCGGCTGGGCGTCGAGCCGCCGCGCTGGGGCGGCGCCCGCTTCTCCGTCGCCCTCACGCACGATGTCGACACCCCCTGGAAGTGGACGCGGATCGGCCTGCGCGGCGCAGCCGCGCGGGCGAAGGCGGACGTGCTCGGCCGGCGTCTCGGGCCTGCCCTGCGCGAGCTGCGCGGGCTGGCGGCCGCCCCCCTCCATCGGCTCCGCGGCACGGACCCCTTCTGGAGCTTCGACCGCATCCTCGCCGATGAGCGGCGCTGCGGCGCCTCCTCGACCTTCTTCATCATGGCCGGGCACGCGCACGCCCTCGACGGCCCGGCGCCGGACTCGTACGCGCGGCTGCGCCCCCGGCTCGTCGAGATGCTGCTCGCGGGCCACGCCGAGGTCGGCCTTCATGGGAGCTACTCCGCCGCCGACGACCCCGCTCGCCTCGGTGCCGAGAAGGCAACGCTCGAGGACCTTGCGGGGCCGGTCGGCGGCCAGCGCTACCACTTCCTCCGGCTCGATCCGCACCGCAACCTCGGCCACCTCGAGGAGGCCGGCTTCGCCTACGACTCGACGCTCGGCTTCGCGGACGAGCCCGGCTTTCGCGCCGGTATCGCTCATCCCTTCCGGCCGTGGGACCTCGAGGGCGACCGCCCCCGGGATCTCGTCGAGGTGCCGCTCGCGGCCATGGACGTGACGCTTTCCGCCCAGCGCTACCTCAATCTGAACGCACGCCAGGCAGACGCGAGACTGAGTGCTCTCCTGGACTGGGCTGCCGAGCACGGCGGCGGGTTCGCCGTCCTCTGGCACTCGGAACAGTTCGACTCGACGACGGCGCCCGGCTGGGACCGCCTCTACCTTCGCTTCATCCAGGAGGTCCGCGCCCGCGGCGGTGTTTGCGTCCAGGCCGGCACACTTGCCGAGGAGGCCCGCGCATGGCTGTCGTGAGCCAGCAGATCCGCCTCCACCGGACCGGAGCCGGGC
Organism: Gaiellaceae bacterium; assembly: GCA_036001625.1. Lineage (GTDB taxonomy): Bacteria > Actinomycetota > Thermoleophilia > Gaiellales > Gaiellaceae > VAXT01. The sequence continues at coordinate 2,194 of DASYUD010000028.1, read as the reverse complement.
GCATCGGGTCGTCGGTGCTCTTCCTGGCCATCCTCGCGGCCGCGCCCGCGGCGCTCGGGCTCGCGCGCCTCCTCCCGCCCGACGGAGCCGGCCTCGCCCTCCGCCTCGGCGCTGCGTCCTGCTGCATCCTGCTCGTGCCGGGGGCGATCGTCGTCCGCGCGCTCGGGTGCCCGGCCGCGCTCGGGGTGGCCGTGGCCGCGTCGCTCGCCTGGAGCCTCGCGCTCCTCGCGGGGGCGCTCGCCCTCACGTTTGCGCTCAACGGGTCGATCGAGACCACCCTGTGGCTGGTCGCTGCGGCTGCGGTCGCGGCGCTCGTGCCGGCGCTCGCCCGGGCTCCGGTCGCCTCGGAGCGAAGTGAACGCCTCGCGCTCCTCGGCGTCCTCGCGGGCGGAGTCGCTTTCGCCGGCGCGGTCTGGTGGGCGGCGGACACGATCCAGGGTGACGCCCTTTTCCACCTCGGGCGCGTCCGCAAGCTGGAGACGCTCCACCTCAGCTCCGTGAACGTGGTCGACGAGTTCCGGGACGGCGGTCTCCATCCGGGCTACGCCTTCCCGCTCTGGCACGCGGCGCTCGCCCTCGTCGCACGTCTGGCCGGCGTCGATCCGGCCGTCGCGGTGCAACACGCGCCGGCGGTGCTGACTCCGCTCGCGCTCGTCCTCGCCTATGCCGCTGGTGCGGCTGTCTTCCGCTCGTACGGCGGCGGAATCGCTGTGGCGGCCGCGCAGGCCGGACTGCTCGGTTTCTCGCGGGCCGGGACGGGCTCGTTCGACTTCCTCGCGCTGCCGCCGGCAGTCGCCCGCGCGCTCCTCGCACCTGCGCTGCTCGCCCTCGTCTTCTCGCTCGCGGCGGGAGGGCGCAGGCGGAACCTGCTCTCGATCGCGGCCGCCTCAGTCGGGCTCGCCATCGTTCACCCGACGTACGCATTCTTCATCGCGCTGCCCCTCGCGGGCTTCCTGCTTGCGCGCCTCGCGCTGGCCCCGCACCGGTGGCGCGAGGCGTTGCGGATCGCGGTGGCGCTGCCCGCCGTCCTCATTCCTGCCGGGCTCTACGCCCTCTGGCTGCGACCAATCGTCGACAAGACGGTCTCGCACGACCCCGACGCAGCCGAGCGCGCGCGTGGAGTGGCCAAGTACGCCGGGCAGATCGATGTCATCGACGGATCCTTCCGCCTGGCGCCGGAGCTGATCTCACGCGGCGGCGCCGTCACGGTCGCCGGGCTGCTCGCGATTCCGCTGGCGGCTCTCGCCGGGGGGCGCCGCTGGGCCGCCTACGTCCTCGGGGCCTCGCTCGCGATCCTGCCGGTCGTCCTGTTCCCCTTCGCCTTCACCGAGCTCTCCGACGCTGTCTCGCTCTCGCAGTCGCGCCGGCTGATCGCCTTCCTGCCCATCCCTTTCGCGCTCGCCGGCGGAGCAAGCCTGCTCGGACGCCTGCGCCTCGCCGGCTGCCTGGCCGCCTTCGCCGCGGGCGGGGCCCTCCAGCTCCTCTACCCGGGCGAGTTCACGTATCGGCTCATCCTCGGCGGCCCGGCCTGGACGGTCTGGGTCGCGATCGTCGGCGCCGGGGCCGCCCTCGTCGCGGCCGCGGTCGTGCGGAAGACGCTCGTGGACAGCGGCTCCGCGTGGACGGCGGCTGTCACCCTCGCTTTCGTTGCGCCGATCGCGGGGGCCGGCTTCGTCAACCTCCAACGAGACGAGCCCGACCCGATCCAGCTCACGCCGGGGCTCGTCCACGCGCTCCGCACCCATGTCGGGAAACGCGATGTCGTCTTCTCCGACATCGCCACGAGCTACCGCATCGCCGCCTACGTACCTGTCTACGTCGCGGCGGCCCCGCCGGCGCACGTGGCCGACACCGAGGACAACAGGCCCTATGAGCGGCGGATGGACGTGATCGAGTTCTTCCGGACGGGCGACCTCGCCATTCCGCGCCGCTACCGGGCCGGCTGGATCGTCGTGGCGCGCCGCCGCTTCAAGCTCGAGCTCCCGATGCGCCCCGTCTACGAGGACGAGCGGTTCGCGCTCTTCCGCCTCAGGGCAAATTCGTGACGATGAAGGCGAAGGACGCCCGCCCGACGTTCTCCTGGATGTCGAGTGCCTCCACCTGAAGCCGGTACGAGCCGTCCGGCAGCGTCGAGCTCTCGAAGTTGTGCGCGAGATAGAACTCGTTGCGTCCGGGCCGATTGGGCCGGCTCATG
>DASYUD010000027.1:0-26722 GCA_036001625.1 Gaiellaceae bacterium | reverse complement strand
GAGCTCGTCGGGCGGGCCGAGCTGCTCGATCCGGCCGCGGTTCATGACCGCGATCGTGTCGGCCATCGTCATCGCCTCTTCCTGGTCGTGCGTGACGTGCACGAACGTCACGCCGAGCTCGTGCTGGATCACCTTCAGCTCCAGCTGCATCTGCTTGCGGAGCTTGAGGTCGAGCGCCCCGAGGGGCTCGTCCAGCAGCAGCACCTGAGGTCGGTTCACGAGCGCCCGCGCGAGCGCGACCCGCTGCTGCTGGCCGCCCGAGAGCAGCGCCGGCTTCCGCCGCTCCAGACCGGGGAGGTCGACCAGCCCGAGAATCTCGCTCACCCGCTCCGCGAGCTGCCTTCCCTTCAGTCTCTTGCGGCGCAGCCCGAACGCGACGTTCTCGAAGACCGTGAGGTGCGGGAAGAGTGCGTAGCTCTGGAAGACGGTATTGACGTCGCGCCGGTAGGGAGGCAATCCCGTCATCTCGCGGTCGCCGAGGAAGATCCCTCCTGCGGTCGGCTCATCGAAACCGCCGATCATCCGCAGCGTCGTCGTCTTCCCGCAGCCGGAGGGGCCGAGGAGGGCGAAGAAGCTCCCGCGTGGCACCTCGATCGAGAGGTCGTCGACCGCGACGACGTCGTCGAAGCGCTTCGTGACGTTCTCGAGGCGAACGTCGGCGGGCTGCAAGCCGAGAACCTGCTCCGCTTCCGCCGCCTGGACTGCCATTAGTGCCCCATCCAGCGATACATACCGGCTTCTGGCCCGCGATCACGCGGCGCCAGAGCCCACCCTCGCCCTTGCCAAGGCTGCAAGCCTTGGCCGCGGACGAGTGCGACCTCTGGCTTGGTGCTCTCGACCCAGAAGCTCGGCAGCATCACTGGACGGGGCACTAGTCGATCTTGGCCATTACGTGCTTGATCTGGGTGTAGTCCTCGAGCCCGTAGACCGAGAGGTCCTTCCCGTAGCCCGACTGCTTGTAGCCGCCGTGCGGCATCTCCGAGACGAGCGGGATGTGGTCGTTGATCCACACCGTCCCGAACTGCAGCTTGCGCGCGGCGTTCAGCGCCCGGCCGACGTCTCGCGTCCACACGGAGGCCGAAAGGCCGTACGGGACGTCGTTCGCCCACGCAATCGCCTGATCATCGTCAGCGAAGCGCTGGACGGTGACGACAGGGCCAAAAACCTCCTTCTGGACAATCTCATCCTCCTGTCCGACATCGGTGATGACCGTCGGCTGGACGAAGAAGCCGCGGTCACCGTTCGAGCCGCCGCCCGTCAGCACCTTCGCCTTCGTCGAGGAGGCCCGCTCGAGGAAGCCGAAGATCCGGTCCTGCTGGGCCTTCGAGATCACGGGGCCCATCTCGATCTCCTCGCTCGTCGCCGGATCGCCGACCTGGAGCGACTCGACGGCGGGCACGAGCTCATCGAGGAGCCGGTCGTAGATCTTCGGCCCGGCGACGACGCGCGAGGCGGCTGTGCAGTCCTGCCCCGAGTTCCAGTAGCCGGCGATCTTGATGCCCTCGGCGACAGCGGCCGGGTCGGCGTCATCGAACACGACGACCGGTGCCTTGCCGCCGAGTTCGAGGTGCACGCGCTTGAGCGTCTCAGCGGCGGCGCGCGCGACCTCCTTGCCGGTGGCGACGTCTCCCGTGAGCGAGACCATGCGCACGTCCGGGTGGCGGACGAGCCCTGCACCGACCGGCTCGCCGTCGCCGGTGATCACGTTCAGCACCCCGGCCGGGAAGATTTCCGCCGCGAGCTGCGCCATGCGCAAGGTCGTCAGCGGCGTCTGCTCCGACGGCTTGAGCACGGTCACGTTGCCTGCGGCGAGCGCCGGGGCGATCTTCCAGATCCCCATCATCAGCGGGTAGTTCCACGGTGCGATCTGGCCGACCACACCAACGGGCTCGCGCCGGATCATCGACGTGTAGCCGCGCATGTACTCGCCGGCAGCGCGCCCTTCGAGTGTGCGGGCCGCTCCGGCGAAGAAGCGCAGATTGTCGGAGCAGACAGGCAGCTCGTCGCGCGCAGAGGGCAGCGGCTTGCCGACGTTCTGCGACTCGAGCTGGGCGAGCTCCTCGGCGTTCGCGTCGAGGGCGTCGGCCAGTTTGAGCAGCATCTCCGCCCGCTCGCCGGGAGTCGTCTCGAGCCACTCCGGGAGCGCGGCCTTCGCCGCCTCGACGGCCCGGTCGACGTCGGCCTGAGCCCCCTGGGGCACCTCGGCGATCGTCTCGCCCGTCGCGGGATTCAGGATCTCGGCCGTCCCGCCCTCGGCCGCGTCCATCCACTTGCCTCCGACGAAGTTCTGGTACTGCGCGACCGTGACGCTCATCAAAACCTCCTGATCTGTGTTCGAAACTATCTCATTGTCTGGCCCCGGCGGCCGCTGCAGCGGGCGCCGCGACGCCCGTTGGCTCCTGCGTCAGGCGTTGCGCGATGTAGACCGGAATCGTCGAGAGGAGAACGACGAGCACGGCGACGACGTTCACAATCGGCAGCTGGTTCGGCCGCGAGAGGTTGGTGAAGATCCAGATCGGCAAGGTCTGCTGATCGCCGGCGGTGAACGTCGTGACGATGATCTCGTCAAACGAGAGCGCGAAGGCAAGCAGCGCGCCCGCGAGCAGCGCCGTGCGGATCGCGGGCAGGGTGACGTTCCGGAATGTCTGCCACGTGTCGGCCCCGAGGTCCATCGAGGCCTCCTCGATCGACCGGGACAACCGCCGCAGTCGGGCGACGACGTTGTTGTAGACGACGACGATGCAGAAGGTTGCGTGCCCGACGATGACGGTGAAGAGCCCGAGGCCCACGCCGAACGGCTCAAAGAGCGTTCGAAAAGTCGCGTTGAGCGCCATCCCGGTCACGATTCCCGGTAGCGCAATCGGGAGGATTACGAGGAACGAGACCGTCTCACGCCCGAAGAACCGGTAACGCTGCACCGCGAATGCCGCCAGCGAGCCGAGCAGCAGGGCGAGGGCAGTCGCGCCGAGCCCCGCCTTGAGCGAGGTGACGAGCGCGTCCCTCGCTCCCGGGTTGTCGATCGCCTTCCCGAACCAGCTGAGCGTCAGGCCGTCGATTGGCCAAGCCTGCGTGCGGCTGTCGTTGAACGCATAGAGGGCGATCACGAGCAGCGGCAGGTAGATGAAGGCGAGCGTCAGCGCAGTGGCGAGGCGCAAAGCGATCCTGGCGAGGCGGGATTGGACCATCAGAGGCTCTCGAAGGCGCCCAGGCGGCGGGCAATCAGGAGGTAGCCGATCATCACGACCACCGGCACGGTCGCGAAGGCGGCCGCGAACGGGAGGTTGTTGGCGACGCCGACGTTGTCGTACACGACGTTGCCGAGGAATTGATTGTTCGAGACGAGTTGGGGAGTGATGTAGTCGCCGAGCGTCAGGGAGAAGGTGAAGATCGACCCGGCGACAACTGCCGGAAAGGCCAGGGGGAGGATGACCTCACGGAAGGTCCGCCCGGCCTTCGCCCCCAGGTCGCCCGAAGCCTCGAGCAGCGACGAGGGGATCCGCTCGAGCCCCGCGTAGACCGGCAGGATCATGAAGGGGAGCCACAGGTAGCTGAAGACGAGCCACGTCGCCGTGTTGCCGAAGCCGGGGCCTTTCAGCCCGAGCGGATCGAGCGCCCAGTTCACGAGGCCGCCCTCCTGCAGCATCGTTCGCCAGGCGTAGACCTTCACGAGGTAGCTCGACCAGAGCGGCATCAAGATCGCGACCAGGAGCAGGCCCCGGACTCTCCGCGAGGCCACCCGCGCCATGTAGTACGCGATCGGGAAAGCCAGGATCGCGTCCGTCAAGGTGACGGCGGCAGCGATGCCAATCGTCCGAAACGCGATGCGCCGGTAGACGTCGGTGTTCCACAGCGTCCTGAAGTTGTCGAGACCGACGTCGTGCACAACGGTGGCTGTGAACGGATCGAGCCGCCAGAACGCCGCCACGAACAGCACCGCGAGCGAACCGAGGTAGGCGATCACGAGCCAGCCCATCGGTGCCGCGAGCAGGAGGCCGAGCTGGAGCCTCGGACGCCGGTAGAGGAAGGTGGCGAGCCGCCGCCCCGCCGTGGAACGGGGCGGCGTCGCCGTTAGCTCATTGGTAGCCAACTACCCCTTGATCTCGGTCCAGGCCTGCGTCCACTCCGAGTAGTCCTTGCACTTGTCACCCCGGTCGTCGCCGCAGTCGGCCTGCGGGGTGTTCCAGTACGCGACCTTGTCAAAGTAAGCCTCGTCGGTCGCATGGAAGATCTCGCAGTGGTTCTTCGTCACAGTGAGGTCGCACGACTTCACGTTTGCGGGCGCTTCGCCGAACCACTCCGCGATCTCGGCGTTCACCTTCGGTGAGATCACCCAGTCGAACCACTGGTACATGCAGTTCGGGTGCTTCGCCTTCGAGTGGATCATCCACGTATCGGACCAGCCGGTCGATCCTTCGTCGGGCAGGATCGCCTTCACCGGGACCTTGCTGGCCTCCAGCGTGTTCGCCTGGTACTGCCAGGTTGTCCCGAGCAGGGTGCTGCCGCTCGTGAACGCCTGGATCTCCTTCGTCGCGTCGGTCCAGTACTCGCCGGCGATCTTTCGCTGTTGCTTCAGCAGGTCGACCGCCGCCTGGAACTGCGTGTCGTCGAGCTCGTAGGGGTTCGTGATGTTCAGGTCGGGCTGTGTCGCCTTCAGGTAGACCGCCGCGTCGGCGATGTAGATCGGGCGGTCGTAGGCGGTGACGTGGCCTTTGTAGGGCGAGCTCGGGTCGAAGACGACGCTCCAGCTCGTCGGCGCCGGCTTCACCTTGTCGGTCCGCCACATGAGCAGGTTCGCCCCGCGTCCGTGCGGGATGCCGTAGTGGACGCCGTCGACCGTGTTGTAGGGCTGGTCCTTGAGCGCGGGGATGACATCCGCGTAGTTCGGGACGAGATCGACGTTGACCGGCGCGACGTCCTTGCCGGCAACGAGCCGCAGCGAGGCGTCGCCTGAGGCGGAAACGCCGTCGTAGCCTCCGGTTCGCATCAGCGTCACCATCTCGTCGGAGGAGCCGGCGACCTTGACGGAGGTCTGGCAACCCGTCTTTTGCTCGAACGGCGTCACCCAGTCTTGCTTCGGGTCGGTCGAGCCGTCCTCGACATAGCCGGCCCAGGCGATCAGATTCAGCTTGCCCTCGCCGGAGCCGACGTCTTTCTTCATCGCGGACTCGCTCTTGTCGCCTCCGCCCCCGCAGCCCGCTGCCGCGAAGGCGAGGAAAACGACCAGGCCGGCTAGTGCCGTGCCGCCAAGTCGCCGCTTCCACGCTCCAAGGCGACGCTTGCGGCGCCGACCCTCAGGCAGGCGGGCTCGGCCCGCCTGCCGTCTGAACTGACCGGTCGACACGCATCGAACTCCTTTCGCAAACGCTCTAACCATCCTGCTCCTCCTCTTCCCCCGTCTCGATTGCATATGTGTGCTCTGGGCGCCACGCGAGGCGAACCCGCCTGCCACGGGCCTCGAGCGCCTCGCTGGACGTCGTTTCGAGGTTCTGTCGGATGACCATCAACTCTCCACCGTCGTCGAGCTCGACGGCATACCTGGTAACCATCCCGACGTAGACCACGTCGCGGATCCGTCCGTTCTCGGAATGTGCTCCGGGCTCGGCCGGCTCGTGCTCTTCGAGGATGTGGATCTTCTCAGGCCGGACGGTGAAGCGGCTCGGACGTCCGTTCAGCGTTCGTTCGAGCACGTTCGAGACGCCGACGAAGCCGGCAACGAACTCGGTCTGCGGATGCTCGTAGACCTCCGCCGGCCCGCCAATCTGCTCGACGCGGCCGCGGTTGAAGACGGCGAGCCGGTCGCTCATCGTCAGCGCCTCCTCCTGGTCGTGCGTGACGTAGACGAAGGTGATCCCGACCTCCTGCTGGATGCGCTTCAGCTCGACCTGCATCTCCTGGCGGAGCTTCAGGTCGAGCGCGCCGAGCGGCTCGTCGAGAAGCAGCACCTGCGGGCGGTTGACGATCGCGCGCGCGAGCGCGACCCGCTGGCGCTGCCCGCCCGAGAGCTGGGAGGGCTTCCTGGCCTGAAGGCCGGCGAGGCGAACGAGCTCGAGCGCCTCGGCCGCTCGCCGATTGCGCTCGACCCGCCCTACACGCTTCACCTTCAGCCCGTAGGCGACGTTCTGCCCGACGGTCAGGTGCGGGAAGAGGGCGTAGTCCTGGAAGACGGTGTTCACGTCGCGCGCGTACGGAGGCTGCCTCGTGACGTCGGCGCCCTTGAGGAGGACGCGGCCCTCGTCGGGAAGCTCGAAGCCGGCGATCAGGCGCAGCGTGGTCGTCTTCCCGGAGCCGGACGGGCCGAGCATCGTGAAGAACTCGCCGGCGGCGATCTCGAGCGTCAGCCCGTCGACCGCGAGCACGTCGCCGTACGACTTCGTGACCGACTCCAGCTGGACGTCAGCCGGCGGCTGCGTGGACAAGCGACTCCTCCAGGATCTCGAGCCCCCCGTCGAGGTCGTCGTCGGCGATCATGAGCGGGACGAGGATGCGGACGACGTTCCCGTAGAGGCCGCACGAGAGAAGGATGAGCCCCCGTTCCCTAGCGGCCTCGGTCGTTCGCTTCGTCAGCTCGGCTGCGGGCTCCTTCGTCTCCCGGTCGGCGACGAGCTCGAGCGCGAGCATCGGCCCGAGCCCGCGCACCTCGCCGACGCTCTCGACCCGCGTAGCGATCTCGTCGAGCCGGCCGCGCATCCGGCGGCCCAGCTCCTCGGAGCGCGTGCGGAACTCGTCGCGTTCGAGCTCGTCCAGCACGGCGAGCGCGGCCGCGCACGCAACCGGGTTGCCGATGAAGGTGCCGCCGAGGCCGCCCGGCTCGACGGAGTCGACGATCTCGGCGCGGCCCGTGACACCCGCCAGCGGCAGGCCGCCGCCGAGCGACTTCCCGGAGACGACGAGGTCGGGCTGGACGCCGTAGTGCTCGATGGCCCAGATGGGGCCTGTGCGCCCCATGCCGCTCTGCACCTCGTCGGCGACGTAGAGGATGCCGTGGTCGGCACACATCTCCTGGAGCCTCGCCGGAAAATCGGGCGGCATGGGGATGAAGCCACCCTCGCCCTGAACCGTCTCGAGGACGACGCAGGCGACTGACTCGGGGTCGACCTCCCCCTTGAAGAGGAGGTGGAGCCCGTCGATTGCCTCCTCGGAGGTGACCCCGCGGTAGGGATAGGGGCCGGGGGCGCGGTACACCTCGGGGGCGAAGGGCCCGAAGCCCCGCTTGTAGGGAACGACCTTCGCCGTCATCGTCATCGCGAGCAGCGATCGTCCGTGGAAGGCTTGCTCGAAGACGATGACCGCGGGCCGCCCGGTCGCGGTGCGGGCGATCTTGACCGCGTTCTCGACCGCCTCGGCGCCGGTGTTGAGCAGGATGCTCTTCTGCTCGTCTCCGGCGCAAGGCGACAGCTCGCCGAGCCGCCGGCAGACCTCGATGTAGGGCTCGTAGACGCCGACCATGAAGCACTGGTGCAGGTACTGGTCGACCTGCTCGTGAATCGCCGCGACCGCCGCGGGCAAGCCGTGACCCGTGTTCTGGCAGCCCAGCCCGCCGGCGAAGTCGATGTAGCTCCGTCCGTCGACGTCCTCGACGTGCGCGCCCTCCGCGCGCGCTATGACGATCGGCGGCGTGGCAATCCCGCGCGCGACGTACCGCTCGCGAGCCGCCAGGACCCGTTCGGAAGAGGTGCTCTGCTCGACGGCCATGCTCGATTCTCGCACTAAGGCACTGCTTGCGGTGCCGCTCTCAGGACGAACGGGCTTTGCCCGTCCGTCCGTCTGAAATGACCGGTCGACGCGATTGAAGCAACCAGAACGGCTCAAGGTGTTGAATCGGCGGGTGATCGCGGTCATCGGCGCGGCGGGGACGATCGGTCGAAATGTCGTCGATTGGCTCCAGATGTGGGGGGCGCAGCCCATGCGCAGTGACTTCCGGCTCGAGGGCGAGGAGCATGTCGATGCCCTCGATCCCTCGTCTCTCGCGGGCTCTCTCGAGGGGGCTTCGGTCTGTGTCAACTGCGCCGACTACCGCCTGAACCTCGACGTGATGCGCGGCTGCCTCGCCGCAGGCGCGGACTACGTCGACCTCGGCGGGCTCTTCCACGTGACGAGGCGGCAGCTCGAGCTCGACGGAGAGTTCAGCGACGCGGGCCTCGCCGCGATCCTTGGCATGGGCTCGGCGCCCGGCAAGACGAACCTGCTCGCAAGCGCCGCGGCGAGTCGCCTCGGGGCGGACCCGGTCTCGCTGCACATCTGGGCGGCGACGCGTGACCCGGCGGCCGCGGGTCATCCATTCCCTGCCCCCTACTCCGTGCGAACGCTGCGCGACGAGCTGCGGATGCGCCCCGTCATCCTCTCGGGCGGCGAGCTCACCGAGGTCGAACCGCTCTCGGGCGAGGCCGAGCTCGAGTTCCCCGAGCCCGTCGGGCGCGCCGCAGGGATCTACACCCTGCACTCCGAGCTCGCGACCCTCCCGTCTGCGTTTCCGAGCCTCCGCGAGGCGAGCTTCCGGCTCTGCCTGGCCCCCGGCCTGCTCGAGAAGCTGCTCGCGCTCGAGGAGGGCGAGTTTCCCGAGCCGTATGTCCAGTCGCCCGAATCGGTCGCTGTCCACCTGGTCGAGATGCAGTCCAACGGCGCGACCGTCGTGGCGACGGCTCTGACACGAGGCGGAAGTGCGCGGTCGACCTCGGAGCCTGCCGCGCGCGCCGCGCTCGAGCTCGCCGAGGGCATGCTCGCAATGCCCGGCGTGCACCCGCCTGAAGGCGTAATCGAGGACGCGGACCGTTTCCTCGCTCTGCTCGACAGCGAGATCGGCTACAGCTCGCCTGCTTGACGCGCGATGGTCGCCTGTCGCATCCTTCGCACGTCAACCGGGAGGGGGGAGGCACGGTGGCGCGGACGAAGCTCGGACAACAGCTCGAGGCGGCTGCTTCGACGGCCCGGGAGGCTTGGGCCCGCGGCGTCGACGTCGACGAAGTACTGGAGGAGCGCGAGCAGCGCACCACGCGGCGCGAGCTGCTGCGCGACGCGGGGGCTCTCGGCGCAGCCGCGCTCGGGGTGGCGGCTTTCGGTCGTTTCGCTCCTGCTGCGAAGGCGGTTGCCCCGGCGCGCATCGTCGTCGTAGGCGCAGGGCTGGCCGGGCTCACCGCGGCCTACCGGCTCAAGCAGGCTGGGTACTCCGCCGTGATCCACGAGGCTTCGGACCGCGTCGGCGGGCGCTGCTGGACGCTCCGCGGGGCGTTCGCGGACGGGCAGATCGCCGAGCACGGCGGGGAGCTGATCGACCAGGGCCATACCGCCATTCGCCAACTGGCTCAGGGGCTCGGTCTGCGGCTCGACAACCTCTTGCAGGCGGAGCGGAACGGCAGTGAGCCGACCTACTACTTCGACGGCTCGCGCTATCCACTCCGGGACGCGACGCTGGACCTCCGCGACGTGTGGCCCAAGCTGCACGGCGACGTCTCTGCGGCGAGCTACCCGACGCTGCACGACAGCTACACGCAGCGCGGTTACGACCTCGACCACATGTCGATCGACGACTGGATCAACGAGTCGGTGCCGGGCGGCATCAACTCGCGGCTCGGCCAGCTGCTCAGCGTCGCCTACATCATCGAGTACGGGGCGGAATCGAGCGAGCAGAGCTCCCTCAACTTGCTCTACCTGCTCGGTTACTCAGGCCCTGGGAACCTGCGGATCTTCGGCCCGTCGAACGAGAAGTACCACGTGGCGGGCGGCAACGACCAGATCCCGGCACGGCTCGCGAGCGCCCTCGCCGGCCAGATCACGCTCGGCTCCGAGCTCGTCGCGATCAGGTTGAACTCCGACGGGGGCTACACGCTCACGTTCAGGGAAGGAAGCTCGACAAGGACGGTCGGGGCCGACCGGGTCGTCTTCGCGCTCCCGTTCTCGATCCTGCGCACGTCCGTCGACCTCTCGAGGGCCGGATTCAGCGCCCTGAAGAGGATCGCGATCGACGAGCTGGGCATGGGCACCAACTCGAAGCTGCATGCGCAGTTCCGCACGCGCCACTGGGAGAGTCTCGGCGCAAACGGCGAGACGTATGCGGACACCGGCTACCAGAACACGTGGGAGGTCACCCGCGCGCAGACCGGCGGCTCCGGAATCCTCGTCGACTACACCGGCGGCCGGATCGGCGCGAGCTTCGGCTCAGGCACGCCGGAGCAGCGTGCGAGGCGGTTCCTCACGCAGATCGAGCCCGTGCTGCCGGGGATCACCGCCCAGTGGAACGGCCGCGCCACGGTCGACTTCTGGACGGGGTATCCCTGGACGCGTGGGTCGTACTCGTACTGGAAGGTCGGTCAGTACACACGGTTCTCGGGCATCGAGCGTGTCCCGGAAGGAAACGCCTTCTTCTGCGGAGAGCACACCTCGATCGACTTCCAGGGCTACCTGAACGGCGCAGTCGAGACGGGCGAGCGCGCGGCGGGCGAGGTTCTCGACTCGCTGCCGTAGCCGCTACTCCCTCGGCCGGGTCTGTCACAGATCTGGCACGAAGACGACTCACCCCGTTGGACCTGGCTCGCTAGGTTTGCCCGCAGTGGCAACCAAGGCAATCACTCCATGGGGTCCTGCGACGCTCGTCGAGGAATTGTCCGTTCCGCAGCGCGCCGGAGAGAAGCGGTTCGCATCGGTCGTCCAGCTGCTCGAGGGGCCGAAGGGCGAGCGGCTCGTCCGCTTCGCGTACTCGACCGGCGGGACCGCGCGGCGCGGGCCGGTGACGCTTCGAGCCCGCGACCTCGAGCGGCTGCGCGCCCGCCTCGCCGACCACCCCGGCCTGGCCGGAGCGCTTCGCCTCTCGAACGAAAGCTCGGAGGTGACTGCCTAGACGTCGGCGGGCACGGACAACCCATCACTCTCGTCGCGGGGCGCGCCCGTGGGATCGGTCCTAGGCCGGGACCGGCGTGCGGGCCTGGATCTCGTCGAGCAGCGAGCCGAGCACTAGCGCGCCGTCCGTCGAGCCGAGGAGCGGGTCGACCGCGTGCTCGGGGTGCGGCATCAGGCCCATGACGTTCCCCTCGGCGTTGACGATCCCGGCGATGTCGGCAAGCGATCCGTTCGGGTTGTCGCCGTCGTAGCGGAGGACGATCTGGCCTGCCTCCTCGAGCTCGGTGAGCAGCTCAGCGTCGGCGAAGAAGCACCCTTCCCCGTGCTTAACCGGAATCGTCAGCCGCTGCCCCGGCTCGCACCGGGTGAGGAACGGGGTGTCGGTGCGCTCGACGCGGAGCTGGACATCGCGGCAGACGAACGAGAGAGCGGTGTTCGGCCGCAGCACGCCGGGGAGCAGCCCTGCCTCGCACAGGATCTGGAATCCGTTACAGATGCCCAGCACGAGCCCGCCCCCGGCGGCGAACTCGGCCACCCTCCGCATTGCCGGCGAGAACCGGGCGATCGCCCCTGCGCGGAGGTAGTCGCCGTACGAGAAGCCGCCCGGGAGAACGATCGCTCCCACGTCTCGCAGCTCACGCTCCGCGTGCCAGAGGATGGCGACCTCCGCGCCGAGCGCCTCGAGCGCGAGCGCGGCGTCCCGGTCGTCCTGGGATCCCGGGAAGACGACGACGGCCACGCGCGGGCGTGACTCGGTCACGACTCTTCCGCCAACTCGATCTCGTAGCTCTCGATGAGCGGGTTCGCGAGCAGCTCGGCGCACATCCGCTCGACCTCGGCCCGGGCCTCGCTGGGGTCGGATGCTTGGACCTCGAGGTCGACGAGGCGGCCGACTCGCGCGCCGCCGACGGCAAAGCCAAGGTGCCGCAGAGATTCCTCGACTGCCTTGCCCTGCGGATCGAGGATGCCGGGCTTCGGCCTGACGAGCACAGAAACCTTCATCGCAGGACGACCTCCGGGTCGGCGGCGTACGCGTCGAATGGAATCCCCGCCAACCGCTCGAAAGCTTCCAGGTAGCGGGTCCGCGTACCGGCGACCACCTCGTCGGGGAGTTCCGGCCCTGGCGGCCCCTTGTCCCAGTCGAGCCACTCGCAGTAGTCGCGGACGAACTGCTTGTCGAACGAGGGCTGTGGCCCTCCGGGCTTGTATTCGGCGGCCGGCCAGAAGCGCGAGGAGTCGGGCGTGAACGCCTCGTCACCGAGCACGAGCGTGCCCTCGTCGTCGAGGCCGAACTCGAACTTCGTGTCGGCGATGATGATTCCGCGGGCCGCGGCGTATTCCGCTGCGGTCCGGTAGAGCTCGATCGAGACGCGCTCGACCTCGGCGAGCCGCTCGGCTCCGACGAGCTCGCCCGCTTGCTCGCGCGTGATGTTCTCGTCGTGACCCGTCTGCGCCTTGGTCGCAGGCGTGAAGATCGGTTCGGCAAGCTGCTCCGACTCGCCCAGCCCTTCCGGCAGGCGGTGACCGCAGACCATCCCGGTCTCGCGGTAGTCCTTCCAGCCCGACCCCGAGAGATAGCCGCGGACCACGCACTCGATCGGAAGCATCGCCAGGCGCCGGCACTCTGTCGAGCGTCCGTCCTCCCGGATCGCGAGCAGGTGATTCGCGCACGTCCCACGCGTGCGCGCGAACCAGAAGCCGGAGAGCCCCGTCAACACGCGGCCCTTGTCGGGGATCTCGGTCGGCAGGACGACGTCGAAGACCGAGATGCGGTCGCTCGCCACGAGCAGGAGCCGCTCGTCGTCGAGCGCAAAGAGCTCGCGGACCTTGCCGCTCCCGACGTGGACGGCGTCACGCATGGACGGGCTCCGCCTGTGGCGCGAGCGCGTGCAGGCGCTCGAAGACGGTGTCGACATGGCGTGTGTAGCTCTCGAGGTCGAAGACGGCCTCGAGCGCGCCCGCGTCGAGCAGGCGCGTGACATTCGGGTCGGCTCGAACTAGGTCGGAGAAGGCGCGCTCCTCCTCCCAGGCGCGCATCGCGTGGCTCTGGACGAGCCGGTAAGCCTCGTCCCGGGGGAGACCGGCGCCGACGAGCGCGAGCAGCAGGCGCTGGCTGAAGAAGAGGCCGCGGCCCGCATCGAGGTTCCGCTGCATGCGGTCGGGCCGGACGACGAGGCCCTCGACGAGCCAGGCGAAGCGGTCGAGCATGTAGTCGAGCGCGAGGAACGCATCGGGGATCGCGATGCGCTCCGCCGAGGAGTGCGAGATGTCGCGCTCGTGCCAGAGGGCGACGTTCTCGAGCCCGACGAGCGCGTTCGCACGCACGATGCGGGCGAGCCCGCAGATTCGCTCGGCGACGACTGGGTTTCGCTTGTGCGGCATCGCCGACGAGCCCTTCTGGCCGGCGGCGAAGGGCTCCTCGACCTCGGCCACTTCGGTACGCGCGAGGTGGCGGATCTCGAGCGCGAACCGCTCGAGAGAGGCCGCGGTCACGGCGAGCGCGGCCAGGAGCTCGGCGTGGCGGTCGCGCTGGACGATCTGCGTCGTCGCCGGCGCCGGTTCGAGCCCGAGCCGCTCGCAGGCGAGGCGCTCTACCTCGGGGTCGGTGGCGTCGTATGTGCCGACGGCGCCCGACAGCTTCCCGACGCGCACGCCCTCGAGCGCGTGAGCCACACGCCTGCGCGCGCGGTCGAGCTCGAACGCCCAGACCGCGAGCTTGAGACCGAACGTGGTCGGCTCGGCGTGGACGCCGTGAGTGCGCCCGATCGTGAGAGTGGAGCGGTGCTCGTCGGCGCGTGCGAGGACCCCCTCGAAGGCACGGTCGAGCCCGCGCAGGATCAACCGGCCCGCCTCCTGCAGCTGGAGCGCGAGCGCGGTGTCGACCACGTCGGACGACGTCAGCCCGTAGTGGAGCCAGCGCCCGGCCGGGCCGAGCTCGGCTGCGACCGCGTCGACGAACGCGGCGAGGTCGTGCTGCGTGCGCTCCTCGAGCTCCGCGACGCGTGCCGGCGGGGGCGGCTGCGCGTTGGCGCGAATCTCCTGTGCCGCCTCGGGCGGTACCGCGCCCACCTCGGCCCAAGCGTCGAGGGCCGCGAGCTCCACCTCGAGCCAGCGCTCGAGCTTGCCCTCGTCCGACCAGATCCTGGCCATGGCCGGGCGGGAGTAACGGGCGATCACCGATCCGATTCTAGATGCGGGGTCAGGCGGGCGAGTAGCCGCCGCCCTGGGCGAGGATGCGCGCCGCGAGGATCGCCGCGTTGCGTGCGCCGTCCACGGAGACACAGGCGACAGGCACCCCAGGCGGCATTTGCACGATCGAGAGCAGGGCGTCGAGCCCGCCGCCGACGCTCTTCGACGAGCGGAGCGGGACCCCGATCACGGGAAGGTCGCTGTAGGCGGCGACAACGCCCGGAAGGGCGGCCGCCATCCCTGCGGCGGCGATGATTACGCGGACGCCGCGGATCGCCGCGGTCGACGCGTACTCGGCGACCCCGCGCGGGTCGCGGTGGGCCGAGAGGACGCGCAGCTCGTGCGAGATGCCGCGCGCGTCGAGCTCGGCGAGCGCGGGGTCCATGGCCTCCCGGTCGGATTCGGAGCCGATGACGATGCCGACGAGCGGGCCTGGCTCTTCGAGCTCCTCGAGCAGGCCGAACGGCGCCTCCTGGACGCGCGGGTCAGCCCGCAACGTTCACCGCCTTCGCGGCGATGTCGTGCCGGTAGCGCGCGCCCGGGAACGAGATCCGCTCGCAGGCGTCGTACGCGCGTGCCCTCGCCTCCTCGAGCGACTCGCCCAGCCCCGTCACGTTCAGAATTCGGCCGCCACTCGTGATGAGCCGCCCGTCTCGGGCGGCCGTGCCCGCGTGGAAGACGAGCGCCCCCTCGGCTTCGGCCGCCTCGATCCCCTCGATCGGCGAGCCCGCGTCGCGGGACTCCGGGTAGCCCTCCGCTGCGAGGACGACGGTGACGGCGGCCGCGTCGGCCGAGCCGAGCTCGACCTCGCTCAGGTCGCCGGCCGCTGCGGCGGCGAGCACCTGGACGAGATCGCCCTCGAGCCGGGGCAGGATCACCTGCGACTCCGGGTCGCCGAACCGGCAGTTGAACTCGAGGACCCGGGGCCCGTCGGCCGTCAGCATGAGGCCGGCGTAAAGGCATCCGACGAAAGGCGTTCCGCGGGCGGCCAGCTCGTGCACTACGGGCCGGTAAACCATCTCGACCAGGTCATTCAACTCCGTGTCGCTGAGCTCGGGAACCGGAGAGTACGAGCCCATACCACCCGTATTCGGGCCGGTGTCGCCGTCGCCGACGCGGCTGTAATCGCGAGACTCGGGCAGCGCTAGGACATTCCTTCCGTCCACCAGGGCGAAGAGCGACACCTCTTCGCCCTGCAAGAGCTCCTCGATCAACCACTGCTCCCCGAGGGCCGAGACGGCACGCAACGCGGCGTCCAGCTCCGCCTGCGTGAGGCAGACGAAGACGCCCTTGCCGGCTGCGAGCCCGTCCGCCTTGACGACGCACGGCGCGCGCGCGACGGACATCGCCTGGGCCGTTGGCACGCCGGCCGCGCGCATCAGCTCCTTCGCAAACGTCTTCGAGCCCTCGATGCGGGCGGCCGCAGCGCTTGGCCCGAAGACGGCGACCCCTGCCCGCCGGAGCTCGTCGGCCACGCCCGCCACGAGCGGCGCCTCGGGGCCGATGACGACGAGGTCGGCAGCGAGCGTGCGCGCGAGGCCGAGCAGGCTCTCTCCGTCGTCCGCGCGGACCGGGTGGCATTCCCCGACCTGCGCGATGCCGGGGTTGCCGGGCGCGGCGTGGAGCTCCTCGAGCGCAGGGCTTTGCGCGAGCTTCCAGGCAAGCGCGTGCTCACGCCCGCCGGAGCCGACGACGAGGACTTTCACGCGGCGAAGCCTACTGGCGCCCCCAGGGGTTTCAAAGGCGCCGACAACGCCAAGCTCGGACTGGCCGGCTGGCCGGGCCTCAGCGCCACCACCGTAGACTCAGCGCCCCGTGTCACGCTGGCAGCCGGGTGAAACTGTCCTGCTCAGGTACTTCGATCGTGGACCGCGCCGCCCTACCGGCGCCCTTCCGACACGCGCCGTCTCGACTGGCGACGCCCACGCCCTCTGGCTCGCCAGTGGGACGACCGGCAAATGGCCTGGCGTCGCAGGTCGCCCCGTCAAAGAGCTTCCGGAGGAAGAGCGCTACACGCAGCCCTTGGGTGTGATCGACCGCCCCTGGACGGGCGACGGCGTGCCGTCGCGGTCGAGTTGGGCTTCTTCAGCACCGAGCAAGCCGCGGCCTTCCGTGCCGAAGGCGAGCGCGTCATCGCCGAGTGGCCGTTCCCGACCGGATGGGAGGACTGGCGGGCGGATCCGTCGTGGCCGGTTCCGTCGGTCCCCGGCAGGTGGGCGGCCTGAGCCTGGCTAGGTGACGCGCCGACCAGGCGCAGCCCGACAAGGGCGTCTGTGGCCTGCGCCTGTACGATCAGCCGATCGTCGAGCATTCGACTCCGTGAGCCCGGCTGAGGGCGCGGCGACCTTCCGCGCATCGGCCGAGACGTACAACCGCCACGTGGGCCGTTACGCACCGGCGCTCTCGGCGGCGCTGATCGAGGTCGCCGGCCTCGAGCAGGGCATGCGGGTGCTCGATGTCGGCTGCGGGCCCGGTGGGCTGACCTCCGCGCTCGCGGACCTCGTCGGCGCGGAGAACGTCGCCGCCGTCGATCCCTCGGAGCCCTTCGCCGAGGCATGCCGTGCACGTGTGCCCGGCGTCGACGTTCGGGTCGGCGCGGCCGAGGAGCTCCCGTTCCGCGACGACGAGTTCGACTCCGTTCTCTCGCAGCTCGTCGTCAACTTCATGAGCGAAGCCGAGCGCGGCATCCGCGAGAAGCGTCGTGTGGCGCGCGCTGGCGGAGTCGTGGCGGCATGTGTCTGGGACTACGCCGAGGGGATGACGATGCTGCGCGCGTTCTGGGACGCGGCGTGCGAGGTCGAGCCGGGGGAGGGGAGCGAGAAGGACGAGGGCCGGACGATGCGCTACTGCAGCCCGGGCGAGCTGCAGGACCTCTGGCTGGGAGCGGGCCTCGCTGACGTCCGTGTCGGAGAGCTCGTCGTGAGCGCCGACTACGAAGACTTCGACGATCTGTGGACGCCCTTTCCGACCGGGATCGCCCCCTCGGGGGCCTTCTGCGCCTCGCTCGATTCCGAGCGGCAGGAGGCGCTACGGCTCGCGTTCCGCCACCGGCTCGGCGACCCGAACGGCCCGTTTAGCCTCGACGCTCGCGCCTGGTACGCGGTCGGCACGGCGTCCGCCTAGCCTCGGCTGTGGAAGCCTGGCGGCCCGGCGAGGTGATCGTCCGCCGCGAGCTCTGGCGCGGCCGGGTCTAGGGGCGTGCGACCGCCTCTACCCCGCGCGACGAGAGAATGTGCTCCCGCGCTGCGCCGGTGCCGATGAGCGAGACCTCCACGCCGAGCTCGCGCTCGACGAACTCGACGTAGCCTCGCGCCGCCTCCGGCAGAGCGGCGACGTTTTCGATCCCGTCGAGCGGCTCCTGCCAGCCGGGGAGCACCTCGTAGACCGGCTCGCAATGGTGGAAGTCGCTCTGGTGGGCCGGGAACTCGCCGGTCTCCGTCCCGTCGCGCAGCCGGTAGCGCGCGCAGACCGGAAGCTCGCCGAACGCCGAGAGGACGTCGAGCTTTGTCAGCGCGAGCGAGGTCATGCCGTTCAGGCGGACGGCATAGCGAAGGCCGACGAGGTCGAGCCAGCCGCAGCGCCGCTGGCGCCCGGTGACCGTTCCGTACTCGCCGCCGACCTCGCGGAGGCGCTCCTGGTCGGGCCCTGCGATTTCGGTCGGGAACGGCCCCTCGCCGACCCGCGTCACGTACGCCTTCGCGACGCCGATCACACGGTCGATCCGGTTCGGCCCGATGCCGATCCCGGTCGCGGCCGCGCCCGCGATCGGGTTCGACGAGGTCACGAACGGATACGTGCCGTGGTCGAGGTCGAGCAGGGTGGCCTGCGCCCCTTCGAAGAGAACGGCCTTACCGGCGCGGAGGGCGCGGTCGACGAGGAGCGACGTGTCTGAGATATACGGGCGCAATCGCTGCGCGAAGCCTTCGGACCGCTCGAGCGCTTCCTCGAGGTCGAGCGGCGCCGCACCGTAGACGCGCTCGAGCCAGACGTTCTTCTCGGCGAGCGCGATCTCGATCTTCTGGCGGAGGATCTTCGGGTCGAAGAGGTCCTGGACTCGAATGCCGAGCCGCGCCGACTTGTCGGCATAGGCCGGGCCGATCCCGCGCCGGGTCGTGCCGATCTGAAGCCTTCCGAGCCTGCGCTCACTCGCCTGATCGAGGGCGACATGCCACGGCATGATCAGGTGCGCATTGCCGGAGACGCGGACGGTCTCGGTCGAGATGCCGCGCCCCTCGAGCTCGTCGAGCTCCTCGATGAAGACTCCGGGGTCGACGACGCAGCCGGCGCCGAGGACGCACTCCTTGCCCCAGAGAATCCCCGAGGGCATGTGCTTGAACTTGTAGGTCTCGCCGTTGGCAATGATCGTGTGGCCTGCGTTCGGGCCTCCCTGGTAGCGGCAGACGAGGTCCGAGTGCTGCGCGAGCAGGTCGACGATCTTGCCCTTGCCTTCGTCCCCCCACTGAGCGCCGACGATGACTGTCGCTGGCACGAGAATGCAGTCTAGGCGAGGCCCGGGTCGCCCCGGTGACGCCGAGCAGCCACGTCGCTCATGCCGCGGCGGTTCCTTGCTGCTCCGCCCGCGGGCCGGCGCGGATGAGCCGGATCTCGTGTCCGCGCGCGCACATCGCCCAGCCGTGGTCGTGCTCGAGCGGCAGTGACGCCTCGACCGTCGCGTGGCGGTAGCCGTGGCTGGCAAGCAGACCGTGCTGCTGGTCGAGGCACGCCTCGCAGATCGCCGTCACCCGCGTCGTGCAGGCGGTGACGACGACCGTCTGCGGTCCCGCGATCATGCAGCGAGGTCGGCGAACTTCGCGTAGCGCCTCAGGAAGGACAGCTTCTCGATACCGGTCGGGCCGTTGCGGTGCTTGCCGAGGATCACCTCGGCTAGTCCCTGCTGGTCGGTCTCCTCGTTGTAGTACTCGTCGCGGTAAATGAAGAAAACGAGATCGGCGTCCTGCTCGATACTGTTATGAACCGCTAGGTCCTCTGCGACGAAGTTGTGCTCACCCTCGACCGTGAGGTCGAAGGTCTCCTCCTCAGCTTCCGGCTCGATCGAGACGATCCGATCCCAGTAGACATCGCTCAGGGCGAGATCGGCGAGCCTGTCAGAACCGACAGCTTCCGCAACGACTAGTGCTCGCTCGCGGCTCAGTCCGGCCCTGTACAGACTCGATCCGCAGTAGGCCGTCTTGATCCTTGCCTGGAGCGTGCGTGTAGTCACTCCCGCTTCGGCCATCGCGGGCTGGACGATGCTACGCCACGCTTCACGTGGAATGACGTCACGGTTGGTGTTAGCGCGTCGCTGGTCAAGCCAGTCGAGAATCGCTCCTCGCTGACGCCGCCTCCTGTCGCCAACCGCGCCGACGACGGAGAGGAACCGCACGATGTCCTCGCGACCCTGAACGTCCAGACGGTAGATCGGACGCCCCTTCTGCTTCATGTCGACGCAGTAGACCTTGGCGTTGATGCCCAGCCGAAGCAGGAGAGATTGCACGTCCGTGGTGAGCTGCCGGCTGCTCGAGTCATAGCGGACGACCGGGTAGTGGTTTCCCCGGCTCGCGTGAAGACAGCCGTCGGTTGCCCAAAGATGCCGAAGGAAGGTCGCGATGCTCGAGGGCGGCTGCTCGAAGACGCGGGTCGGCACCCGCTTCTGGTGAGACCGGCCGATCAGGTGACCGAGCAACGCGAGCTCCGCGTCGCTCATCGTCGGCTGCACCGATCCGTATGAGTACAGCCGCCTCGGAACGGCAAGATGCGAGCCGGGCTCCAACTCGTCCAGTCGGCGCCAGCCGGCGAAGACGCGGAACTTGTGGTTCCCGGTCGCTCGAATCGTCCGGCCAAGCCGGGTCGTCAGCCGGTAGACGGGCTTCACACCCGTTGAGAACGCGCGCAGGATGCGCCGCGGCTCGAGCCGCCAGGTCTCCTCGTTGAGCGCCAAGACGTACTCGCCTTCGCGACCGATCATGTCGCGAATCGGGACATACCTTCCTGAGGCCGGCAGGAACACACGCGACTCGCCGGTGAGACACCCCGATTCGCGCAGGTCGGACAGGATCGGCCGCTTGTCGTGGCGCTGCTCGACCGCGCGGGACAGCTGCGACATCGCCAGTACCGGCACGTCGAGGTCGCGCGCGAGCACCTTCAGCTGCCGTGAGATCTGCGAGACCTCCTGGACACGGTTCTCGACGGACGCCCCGGACGTCATCAGCTGGAGGTAGTCGACGATGATCAGGCCGAGGTTCGGCTCCTGCATCTTCAAGCGCCGCGCCTTCGCGCGGATCTCCATCATCGTGATCGAGCCTGTGTCGTCGACGTAGATCGGCGCCTTCGCGAGCTTGTCGCACGCCGCGGTCAACCGTGGCCAGTCGTCGACGGCGAGCTTGCCCGTGCGGAGCCGCTGCGACTCGACTTTCGCCTCGCTGCACATCAGCCGCTGCGTCACTTCCGACTTCGACATCTCCAGCGTGAAGAGGGCGACCGGCGTCTGGTGCCGCACGCCGAGGTTTGCGGCGATGCCGAGCCCGAGCGCCGACTTCCCCATGCTCGGCCGTGAGGCGACGACGACGAGATTGCCGGGCTGGAAGCCGCCGGTGAGGCGGTCGAGGTCGCGGAACCCGGAGGGAGCGCCGGTGATCTCCTCGCCCTTCTCGTAGAGCGCCGTGATCCGCTCGAAGCTCTCCTTGAGGAGCGCCTCGATGTGGCTGAACTCCGTCGAGATGCGGCTCTGGGAAAGCTCGAACACGATCTGCTCGGCCTGGTCGACGAGATCGGCCGCCTCGCCGGGCCGCTCCCAGCCGAGGCGCGCGACCTCGCTCCCCGCGCGGATGAGCCCGCGCAGGGTCGCCATCTCGCGGACGATCTTCGCGTAGTGGCCGGCGTTCGCGGTCGCCGGGACGAGCGACGCCAGCTCGTGAATGCGGTCGCGCCCGCCCACGTCCTCCAGCTCACCGCGCTCCTCGACCTCGTCGACGAGGGTGATCGCATCTACGGGCTCTCCCCGCGCATACAGGGAGAGGGCCGCGCGGTAGACCTTCGCGTGGCTCTCGCGGTAGAAATCGCCGGCGTCGAGGACTTCGCTGACCGCCCCGATCGCGCCGGGGGAGAGCATCATCGCACCGAGGACAGACTCCTCAGCGTCGAGATTCTGCGGCGGAACCGGGGCGGTCGGCGGCGACCGGACGACAGAGGCCACGTCGGAATTGATGCCGTCTGGAAGAGCCAATTTCAACACCGCCGCGCCGACGGAAAAAAGTGGGCTGATTGCAGGCTGAGGGAACGCACGTTCGACCGATTCTCCCCAGCCTGTCGGACATCGTCCCCAGCGCCTCCAACATCAGAGGGCGCCGAATTTCCCCTTCTTTGCGGATTCTTCGTTCAGCTGTCCACAGCCGGTGCATAGGCCTGTGGATGGTTTGAGACTGTTTTGCCACGGGTTCGGCCCACGGGTTCGGCTGAGGCATCGCTTGCGATGCCGACCAGAGGCCATGCCGGCTTTGCCGGCGTGGCCGTCTTGCATAAGCACCGCACGCGGTGCCTAGGCTAGGCGCTCCCTCGCGACTCCTCGGGAGCCTCGGCGGGGGCCTCCTCGGGATCGTCCGCGGGCTTGATGGGCTCCGGTAGCTCGGGCTGCTCGGCCGCTTCGATCGCCCGCTCGAGCGCCTCGTCGGAGAGCAGATCCTCCTCCGCCTCGGCCGCCTCGGCCGCCTCGGCCGGCTCGGCCTCCTCGGCGGCCGGCGCCTCCTCCGCGGCTGCCGCCCTCTCCATTGTCTCGAGCTCCTCCTCGGGCGGCAGCTCGCCCCCCTCGGGGACGACGAGGACGCGCGCCTCGACGGTCACCTCGGGGAATAGCTCGATCGGCACCTGGTAGCGGCCGATGCGCTTGATCGGCTCGGCCAGGTCGATCTTGCGCCGGTCGACGCGCACCTTGAGGCGCTCCCAGATCACGTCGGCGAGGTGGGTCGGCGTGACCGAGCCGAAGAGGACGCCCGTCTCGCCGGCCTTGACGTCGAAGCGGAGCTCGGCCTGTCCGAGCCGCTGCTCGATCTCCTGCGCCTGCTCGAAGGTCTGCGCCTCGTGCCGTGCCCGGTGGGCGACGATCTTCTCGATCTCGGCGACGCGCGCGGGCGTCGCCGGCTCGGCGAGCCTGCGCGGCAGCAGGAAGTTGCGAGCGTAGCCGCGCGCGACCTCCACGACCTCGCCGCGCAGGCCGAGCTTCTCGACGTCTTCGCGGAGGACGACCTTCATGCAGCCACCGTCTGAACGTACCTACGCTGACACATACGGCAGCAGTGCCATCTCCCGCGCGCGCTTCACCGCGACCGCGACCTGCTTCTGGTGGCGGCGGCAGGTGCCCGTGATGCGGCGGGAGCGGATCTTTCCCCTCTCGGAGACGTAGCGGCGGAGCTGGCCGTAGTTCTTCCAGTCGACCTCCTCCACCTTCTCCTTGCAGAAGTAGCAGGGACGCCGACGCCCTGGCGGGGGCGTGCTCGACCGTCTGCGCTGCTGGCGTTCCTTTTGCTGGGCCATGGCTAGAAGGGGATGTCGTCGTCGGCTGCGCCGCCCGAGCCCATGTCGGCGTCGGCGGTCGCCCCGGCCGGCACGAACTGTCGTTCGCCGCCCGAGTCACCCTCGCCGCGGCTGCCCAGGAACTGGACGCTGTCGGCGATGATCTCGACGGCCTGACGCTTGGAGCCGTCCTGCGCCTCCCACTCGCGCCAGTCGAGCCGTCCGTCGACCGCGACCGGGCGACCCTTCGAGAGGTACTGGGCGCAGCTTTCGCCCTGGTTGCCCCAGACGGTGACGTCGAAGTAGTTCGGCTTGTCGCCCCACTCGCCAGTGGACGCATCCTTCTGGCGCGTGTTGACAGCGATCCGCAGCTTGCAGACGGCGGTCCCGCTCGGCGTGTGCCGGAGCTCCGGGTCTTTCGTCAGGTTGCCGACGAGGACGACGCGGTTGATGTTGGCCATTACTCCCTCCGTTCTTGTTCGCCGGTGCCGGGCTGAAGCGTGGCACCGGATGAGTGCTCTAGCGCGGGCTCAGCGTACTCGGGCTCGCGGTCGGCCCCGGGTCGGGGCGCGGACGGGGCACGGCCTGGCTTCGGCCGCCGGACGGCGATGTAGCGCATGACGCCGTCGGTGATCTTCAGCACACGCGAGATCTCATCCAGCGTCGCCGGCTCGGTCGAGAACGTCAGCAGGTGGTAGGCACCCTCGGGCTTGTGGTCGATCTCGTAGGCGAGCCTGCGCCGCCCCCAGACGTCGTGCCCTTCGAAGGTGCCGCCGCCCCGCTCGACGAGCTCCCGCGTACGCGCGATGATCTCGTTCTGCCGCTCGTCCGGGAGCTCCGGGTCGAGCAGCAACAGGATCTCGTAGTCGATCACGTTCCCTCTGGCCTCCTTCGGTCTGGGTCGGCCTCGCCGGCTCTGGGCCGCCTGGGAACGCGGCGGCGTGCGGGAGGCAGGTGGCGGGCGACACTGTAGCATCGGGCTCGTGCGAGGCCGGTTGGCCCTTTTGGTGGGAGGCGCTGCGGTCGCGGGCGCCGCGGTCTACCGAGCGTTCACCCGCCGGCCTCCTCCGCCTGCGGTCCCCGCTCCCCATGCAGAGGAGCTGAAAGCGAGGCTCGCGGAGTCGCGCAGCGTCGTCGCAGAGCGGGAGGAGTTCGAGTCGGCCGAGACTCCCGTCGACCAGGCGGAGCCCGTTTCACCCGAGCTCAGCGACCGCCGCCGAGCCGTGCACGAGCGCGGCCGGCGCGTGGCCGAGCAGATGCGCCGCCCGGGAGCTACGGAGGAGTGAACGCCGCCGCGCCCGCGGCGAGCCCGCGCGCGACTCGCCACTGGTAAGCGCTCGACTCGAGCAGCAGCCGCTCTGCCGGATTGCTGAGGAACCCGGCTTCGACGAGGATCGCCGGGACGTTTGCCCAGTTGAAGCCGGTCAGGTCGCTGCGCCGGACGAGCCCGAGGTCGCGAGCGCCGGTGGCCGTCACGAGCGAGCGCTGGACGAGGCGCGCGGCGCGGAGACTCGAGTCGAAGATGTCGTCCGTCCAGCCGCGGTGCAAGGCGGGGTAGAAAGTGGCGACGCCGCGCCGCGACGAATCGGAGGAGCCGTCGGCGTGGATGCGGAGCATGAGCGCGGCGTGCCGCCGGTTGCAGAACTGTGCGCGCGCGATGTTTCCGCCGCTTCCGTACCGGAAGATCGGGCCCGTGCGCGTCATCGCGACCCGGTAGCCGCGTCGGAGGAGCAGCGTTCGCGTCTTCAGCGCGACGGCCAGCGCCACTCGCGCCTCACCGGGGGCGCCGCCCCCGTCCTTCGCCTTGCGGACCGGCGAGCCGGGGCCGATCGGCTCCAGCTGTCGGCCGACGGCGGGCGGGGTGCCGTGCCCCGGATCGAGGCAGATGAGCGCGGCCGCGAGGGCCTCGGCGACCATGCGGCACGATAGCCGCGAACCACCCGAGTTTGCCGATCGAAAATTGGGTGGCATGATGTAGCCATGGGGTTGCGGCGATGCGGCGTATGGCAAGACCTTTTCGCAAGGTTCTAATCAGCCTTTTCCTGGCTGCTCTCGGCTTCGCAGCCGCGGCATCGGCGGCTGGTCCGCCCCGGCCCGACCCTCCACCGATTGTCAAGCCTGCGGCGCCCCCGGCGCCGCTTCCTCCGCCACAACTCCCGCCTCCGCCGCCTCAGGTCGCGCCTGCCGTGATCGTGCCCGGCCCGACGGCGGCAGAGCTCGCCGCTCGCCGAGCCGCGTCGAAGGCGCGCGCGGCCGCCAGACACAGGAAGGAAGCCGCAAGGCACGCTTTGATTGCCCGCCGCGCGGCCGCGCCCCCCACCCGTCGAACAGCCTCGAAGCCCGCCGTCGTGGGTTTCGCGCAACCGGAGTCGTCCCTGAAGAAGGCGGTTCCGTTCGGCGCCGCCGCCCTTGGTGTCGCGGTCCTCCTCTTCGGCCTTGCACTCGTCCCGGCACGCGCTGTGCCGTGGGGCCGTGTGTCGTTGATCCTTGACGACCGCCGCGAGGAGCTCGCCCTCTACGGGGTGGCGGTCCTGGCCGCCGCGGGAGCGGCCTTTGCTCTCTTCTCTCTCGCCGGGTAGTCGATGAGGGGCCTCCTCGCGCTACTCGCTCTTGCCCTTGGCCTGGTGGCGCCGCTCAGTTCGGCCGCCGTTCCCCAGGAGCCGCCCGTGCACATCTCGATCGGCGACGCCACCGTCACCGAGGGGAGCTCCGGCACGGTGAACGCGACCTTCGCCGTCACGCTCTCGCAGATCAGCAGCCAGACCGTGACCGTCGACTACGCGACCGCCGACGGCACGGCCACGGCGCCCGACGACTACCTGCCGGTGGTTGGGTCGCTGATCTTCTCGCCGGGGGAGACCACGCAGGAGGTGACGGTGCTCGTGAACGGCGACACGGTCGACGAAGTGAACGAGCGGTTCTACGTCAACCTCTCGAACCCGGTCAACGCGACGATCACGGACGGGGAGGGCTACGGGAACATCGTCGACGACGACGGCCCCGAGATCTCGATTGGCGACGTGACGGTCGCCGAGGGCGACTCCGGGACGGTCACGGCCAGCTTCCTCGTGTCGCTGAGCGCCGCCAGCCCGCAGACCGTCACGGTTCAGTACGCGACGGCGAACGGGACGGCGACCGCGCCGGACGACTACCTCGCCGCCAGCGGCACTCTCACCTTCCAGCCGGGCCGGACGACGCGCCCCGTCGCGGTCACGGTGAACGGCGACACAATCGACGAAGAAGACGAGACGTATTTCGTCAACCTCTCGAGCCCGGTCAATGCCACGATCGTCGACGGGCAGGGCCTGGGCACGATCACCGACGACGACGGGATTCCGACGCTCTCGATCGGCGACGCCACCGTTACCGAGGGGAACTCCGGCACGGTGAACGCGACCTTCACCGTCACGCTCTCGCCCGCGAGCGGCCAGACCGTGAGCGTCGACTACGCCACAGCCGACGGGACGGCGACCGCGCCGGACGACTACCTGGCCACCGGCGGCAATCTCGTTTTCGAGCCGGGCCAGACCACGGGGACGGTCGAGGTGACGGTGAACGGCGACACGCTCGACGAGATTGACGAGACGTTCACGACGAACCTGTCCAACCCGGTGAACGCCACGATCGCCGATGGTCTCGGCCTCGGCACGATTATCGACGACGACGGGCCGGAAATCTCGATCGACGACGTGACGGTCACCGAGGGCGACTCGGGGACGGTCACGGCCAGCTTCCTCGTGTCGCTGACCGCCTCCAGCCCCGAGACCGTGAGCGTCGACTACGCGACGGCCGACGGGTCTGCGACCGCGCCGGACGACTATCTGGCCACGGGCGGCAATCTCGCCTTCGACCCGGGCCAGACCACGCGCACCGTCGAGGTCACTGTGAATGGCGACACGCTCTACGAGCCCGACGAGACGTTCTTCGTGAATCTCTCGAACGCGGTCAACGCGCACATCGGAGACGGCCAGGGGCAGGGAACGATCACGAACGACGACGCTCCGCCTCCTCCGCCACCGCCTCCACCTCCGCCGCCCCCGCCGCCCCCGCCACCCCCGCCGCCTCCGCCACCGCCTCCTCCGCCACCGCCTCCTCCGCCACCGCCTCCTCCGCCACCGCCTCCTCCGCCACCGCCTCCACCACCGCCTCCTCCGCCACCGCCTCCACCACCCCCGCCGCCTCCACCACCTCCGCCGCC
>DASYUD010000026.1:0-2868 GCA_036001625.1 Gaiellaceae bacterium | reverse complement strand
GAGGAGGATCCGCTCTCCGATCGCGAGCGCGAGGTGCTCAGGCTGCTAGCCCTCGGGCACACGAACCAGGAGATCGCGAAGAAGCTCTACCTGTCGGTGCGCACGGTCGAGACGCACCGCGCGCACATCATGCAGAAGCTGCGGCTCTCGTCCCGTGCTGAGCTCGTCCGCTTCGCGATGGACGAAGGACTGCTCCAGGGCTGACGGCAGGCGATCGGCGCTAGGCGGCTTGCGCCGGGCGCCTCGTCGGTGCATCGGTGCTGTGGCGCACTCTGGCTGCGGCTTTTCCGCAGAGCCGGATCGGGGCGGGCACGGATGACTGGCCGGCCGGCCGGCTGCACCCTGTGGCCATGGGGGCCAGCTACGCGATCACCTGGCAGGAGGCAGATCGGAAGCCGCACTCGGGCCGGCTCGAGCTGAAGCCGCGCGGCCTAGCATTCGAAGGCTCGAACGGCGAAGGCTTGGCTTCCGAGGAGGTTCCGTACGACGACCTCGCGGCAGTGCGGATCGCACGCGCGGCCGACGACCGTCTGTCGGGCCGCCCGACTCTGGTGCTCGAGCGGCGGGCCGGGTTGCCGATCCGGATCGCGAGCGTGGTCCAGCCGGGCATCATTTCCGAGCTTGCCGAGCATCTCGCAGCCATCCACCTCGGACAGGGGCGAGCTCTGAGCCGAGTTGTTGTCGTTCTCCCACTGAAGGAAGGGGCGCGCGACCGCGCGGCCACGGTGCTCGACCATGGTCCGCCGTTCGACCCCCAGCAAGTGGGTCTCGATCGTCACCAAGTCTTCCTCACCGACCACGAGGCCGTCTTCCTCTTCGAGGCCGACGAGACGGACGCGGTGAATCGGCTCGTCGGCGACACGACCCTCTGGGCTGCGGGTGCCGCCTGGAAGGATCTCGTCGCGGGCCCGCCGCGGCTCGCGCAGGACGTCTACTCCTGGGTGCGAGTGCATCCGGCCGACTACCTCTCGTTCGAGCCGACGCCCGGCCCGGGCGACAGCGAGGGCGGCGACTTGTACTCGCCTCAGGTTAGGCTCGCGTGCATGGGTGGTCCGCTCGACATCGCAGGGGTGAGGCGGCGGCTCGCTGCCGAGGGCGGCGGTTACGAGATCGTCCATCGCTCACCCGGGCTCGAGATCGGGGTCTACGTTCTGGTGGCGCCCGAGCCCGACCGACAGCAGCCGCACGAGGACGACGAGGTCTACGTGGTACTCGAAGGACGGGGAGTGCTCACGATCGAAGGCGACTCTGTGACCGTAGAGGAGGGCAAGGCGGCCTTCGTGCCGGCTGGCGCCGACCACCGCTTCACGGGCTACGAGGGTCTGAGCGTCCTCGTTGTCTTCACTCGCCCGCACGGGCGACCGGAGGTATCCGGGGAGTCGGCTCCCTCCTAGCCGGAGAGCTCAGTCGAGCCCGGGCGGTCGATCTCGACCTCGACCTCGACGGCCTTGCCTCCCTCGACCTGCGGCGGAGTCTCCGAGAGCCCCATGTGTGAGGCCAGGAACGGAGCCAGGTGGCGCCCGACGATCTTGGCGGGCGGCCACCACAGAGGCTCTGTATCGGCCGTCGACCCGTGCCGGCCGGGCTCAGCCCGCAGGTACCGCGGGGTGAGGCCCGTCAGCAGGAGCCCGCGCAGGACCGGCCTGAACGGCTTCGGCTCGATGGGCGCGCCCGCACGGGCTGCAATCGACTCGGCGGCAGCGTCGGCCTGTTGAGCGGCAAGGCCTCCCTGCTTCACAGGGAAGTCTGTGAGATCGCCTGCGGCGTAGACGTCGGCGGCGTCCCTCACATTCCCGTGCTCGTCGGTCGGGACGAACCCGTTTGCGTCGTGGGGAACGCCCGCCAGGCGCGGGCCCTCGAGGCGCGGCAGCGCTACGACGCGGTCGGCCTCGACGCGGCCGCTCGGTGCGAGCCGAAGCGAGCGGTCCGCTAGAGCCATCGGAGCTGCTTGTGGAGTCAACGCGATGCCGTGGATCGCAAGGAGGTCGGCTATGGCCTGGCTCGCCCCCGCGCCGAAGAGCTGGAGCGGCCTCGCCTCGGGCGTCACGATCTCGATGTCCACATCGCTGACGCCCCAATCGGCGAGATGGATGGCCGTGAGGAGAGCGAGCTCGTAGAGCGGAAGCGGCCATGTGACGCCGACTGGAAGGGCGAAGACGAGCCTTCGCACCTGCCCCGTCCTCGCCTCCTTCAGCAGCGCGGTGAGGAGTGTTCCGTCCTCCGGCCCGCGGAAGGTGAGCGCGCCGGGAACCGTTGCACGGGCGCGCGCACCGAGCGCGAGCAGGAGCACGCCGTAGGAAAGCTCTTCACTCTCGGCGGTCGTGATCACGCGGCGCGCCGGATCAACCGACTGGACGGATCCGCGGGTCAGCTTCGCGCCTGCCGCCTCCGCGAGCACCCGGAGCGGGAAACGGCGCACCTCGCCGACGCGGAAGGGCTCGGCCACGGCGAGCGGCCGGTAGGTGAACTCGGTCTCGGGCGCGAGGAGCTCGACCGCGACGCGATCTTCCGCGAGCGCGCGGAGCGCGAGCGCGGCCTCGAGGGCCGCGACACCGGCTCCGGCCACTAGCACGTGGGTGGGAGGTCCTCCTGACATGCCGCCAGAGTCTCGCCCGGACGGGGTCGCGGCCCATCCGGGCCGGCGCGGATCGCCTCGCGGGAAAGCCGCAGCTTCTTCCTAGGCGCCGCGATCGGCGCGATAACGGTTGCGGCTTGTCCGGATAGGCCTGCGGGAATCCCGCAGAAGCTCGGCGGGTGCCCACGGATGGCGGCGTGGGCGCCTCAACCGAGACTCCGTTCGATGGTCATTTCCGAGCAAAGGAGTCGCAATGCGTAAGTACTTCAAGTACGGCGGCATCGCCGCCAGCG
>DASYUD010000025.1:0-2967 GCA_036001625.1 Gaiellaceae bacterium | reverse complement strand
TCGCGATGACGACCGACTGGCTCGACGGCTGGTACGCGCGCCGAACCGATCGGTCCTCCAATCTCGGACGCCTGCTCGACCCTGTCGCGGACAAACTGCTCGTCATGGCGACCTTGATCATGGTCGTCGGCCGTGTCCTCCCCGCGTGGATGGTGGCTGCGATCGTCGCCCGCGAGTTCCTCCTCTCCGGCCTCCGGCTGGCTGCGCTCGAGCGCGGGGTCGTCATCGCCGCGCGCGACCTCGGCAAGCTCAAGACCGGAACCCAGGCTCTCGCAGCAGGACTGGCCGGGCTCGCGGCGGGGGGTGCCTTCAGCGACGAAATCGCGTGGTGGACGGGGCTGGTTGCGCTTCTCATCACGTGGATCTCGGGAGTCGACTACTTTCTGAGTGCACCTCGCCTTTTCCGTGGCCAGCAGCCTGCGTAACTTTCGAACGGACGATCGCTCAGCGGTGCTAGAGCTCTCCCGGCACGCTCTCCAGCGGCCGGCGGAACAGGTGGGAAACCCGCTGTGGAAGACCCGGGAAGAGCTCGAGAGCGAGCTTGCGGACTGGGAAGTGGATCCACAGGAAACGCTGCTCGTCGACGAACACGACGGAGCCGTCATCGGCTTCGGTGGCGTCGAGGTCTCGCCCGGCTGGGAGCACGCCGACCT
Organism: Gaiellaceae bacterium; assembly: GCA_036001625.1. Taxonomy (GTDB): domain Bacteria; phylum Actinomycetota; class Thermoleophilia; order Gaiellales; family Gaiellaceae; genus VAXT01. The sequence goes on along the minus strand of DASYUD010000025.1, from coordinate 2,314 downwards.
CTTCGGGCCACTCGTCGCACCCGAGTTCCGTGGCCAGAAGCTCGGCACCCTGCTCCTGGAAGCGTCGATCGAGCGGGCAGAAGATCGCAGCGCGGAGCGGATCATCGCCTCTGTCGGCACGCGCAACCTTGGCGGCCGGCTCCTGCTCGAGCGCGCGGGGTTCAAGCAGCAAGGCGCGGCGAGCGCAATCTTTCGCGTCACTCCGGCCGACCATCGTCCCGTCGAGCCCGGCCCGCCGGGCGTGACCGTCCGTCCCGGCACGTCGGACGACCTGGACACGGCCCTCCACCTCTATCGGGAGTGTTTCCCAGCCGGTGTCTTTCCCGAAGTCGCGTGGCGGGAAGGGCTCGACGCCGGCTCCGTCTATCTCGCCGAGTCGAAGGGAACCGGGCTCGCCATCGTCAACATCGATCCGAGCGACCGCTGGATCTACCACGTGGGCGTCACGGAGAGCGAGCGCTCGCACGGAGTCGGCAGCTACATCCTGAGCCGCGCCCTCGCCGACTACTGGGAGGGGCATCCGGGCGACGCGCTCGGGCTTTCGGTGCGCGCGGACAACCTGCCGGCGCTGCGGCTCTATCGCCGCCAAGGGTTCGCACCGCTGCTCGTCGTCGAGTCCTTCGAGCTGCCGCTCTGACGTGGCGCGCCCGGCGAACCACTAGCCCTTGCTCCTGGCGATCGACCAGGGGACAACCGGGACGACCTGCCTCGTCGTGGACGACGAGCTGCGGCCGCGCGGGCGGGGCTACCGCGAGGTGCCCCAGTATTTTCCGCGGCCGGGATGGGTAGAGCACGACCCGGACGAGCTCTGGGAGTCGGTGCTCGGAGCCGCGGCCGATGCGCTCGCCGATGCCGGAATCGAGTCCACCGACCTCTCCGCCGTCGGCCTCGCGAATCAGCGGGAGACGACCGTGGTCTGGGACCGCCGCAGCGGTCGGCCCGTCCACCGCGCGATCGTCTGGCAGGACCGCCGTACGGCCGAGCGCTGCCGAGAGCTGCCGCGCGATCTGATCCGCGACCGCACCGGGCTGGTCCCCGACCCTTACTTCTCGGCGACGAAGCTTGAGTGGATCCTGTCTGAGCGCGACGCGGCGGGCCTCGCGTTCGGGACGATCGATGCCTGGCTCCTCTGGAAGCTCACGAGCGGCGAGATCCATGCGACCGACGTCTCGAACGCCTCCCGAACGCTCCTCTTCAACCTGGAGACACTCGAGTGGGACCGCGAGCTTCTCGAGCTCTTCGGAGTCCCCGAGTCCGTGCTGCCGCGAGTCGTCCCCTCGAGCGGAATCGTGGGGGAAGCAGACCTGCTCGGCGCACGGGTCCCGATCGCCGGCATCGCGGGCGATCAGCAGGCTGCGCTCTTCGGCCAGGCCTGCTTCCGCCCGGGCCAGGCCAAGGCCACGTATGGGACGGGCAGCTTCGTGCTCGTCAACGCAGGCACCGAGACGGCCGCCGCCCCCGAAGGACTCGTGCGGACGGTCGCCTGGCGCCTCGGCGACTCGCCGGCCGTTTATGCGCTCGAGGGCTCCGTCTTCGTGACGGGCGCCGCGCTGCAGTGGCTCCGAGACGGGCTCGGCATCCTAGGCGCCCCCGCCGAGAGCGAGGCGTTGGCCCGCTCGGTGGAGAACAACGAAGGCGTCTATTTCGTGCCGGCGCTGACAGGGCTCGGCTCGCCGCACTGGGAGCCCGAGGCACGCGGGCTGATCGCCGGCCTCAGCCGCGGAACGAGTCGTGCGCACATCGTGCGCGCAGCGCTCGAGGCGATCGCCTACCAGACGCGGGACGTCCTCGACGCTATGGCATTCGAGCTGGACGTTCTCCGCGCCGACGGAGGAGGCGCTCAGAACGCCTTCCTGATGCAGTTCCAGGCCGATATAGCCCGCCTGCCCGTGGAGGTGCCCTCCGAGCGGGAGACGACCGCGCTCGGCGCAGCCGCGCTCGCCGGGCTTGCGACGGGGGTTTGGTCGAGCCTCGAGGATCTCGCCGCGGCCTGGCGGCGCGACGCCCGCTACGAGCCCCAGCTGGACAGCTCGGAGGCCGAGCGGCTCCTCGGAGAGTGGCGGCTCGCCGTCACTCGGGCTCTTCTTCAGGATTGAGCGTCTCGCGGACGCCGGTCCGCCACCAGTCGTTGTAGGGATCCTCCGGCTCCGCAAGCAGCCGCGCCAGCGCCTCGTCCAGCGCCTCGCGCTCGTCTTCAGGCGGCTCGGGCACGATCTCGCGCTCCATCGAGGGATGAGATTAAAGGCTGGTCGGCGGGCCTCCGATAGGAACCGGGATGCGCCGGGGTCTCATTCTCCTTGCAATTTTCGCCGCG
>DASYUD010000024.1:0-86001 GCA_036001625.1 Gaiellaceae bacterium | reverse complement strand
GCCGATCTTCGGCTACACGGCGATCGTGTTCGCCACGGTCGGCATTGCGTTCGTCTCGATGCTCGTCTGGGCGCACCACATGTTCTCGGTCGGGCTGGGGACGCCGCTGCTCGCCTTCTTCATGCTCTCCTCGATGGCGGTCGCCGTGCCGACTGGCGTCAAGATCTTCAACTGGCTCGCGACGATCTGGCGCGGAAACCTTTTCTTCACGACCCCGATGCTGTTCGCGCTCGGGTTCATCGCCACGTTCACGGTCGGCGGCCTATCCGGGATCTTTCTCGCCGCCTTCCCGATCGACTGGCAAGTGACGGACTCCTACTACGTCGTCGCCCACCTCCACTACGTGCTCTTCGGGGGCTCGATGTTCGGGATCTTCGCCGGGCTCTACTACTGGTGGCCGAAGATGTTCGGCCGCTTACTGCACGAGGGGCTCGGCAAGCTCCACTTCTGGCTCCTCTTCCTGGGCTTCAACCTCGCCTTCTTCCCGCAGCACCTTCTCGGCCTGGAGGGGATGCCGCGACGGATCTATACGTACAGCCAGGGAGGCGTCTGGGAGGCGTACAACCTGATCTCGACGATCGGCTCGTTCGTCATGGGCCTCGGGATGCTGGTATTCGTGGCGAACGTGATCTGGACGCGGAGACGGGCAGGCGCGCGGGCCGGGAACGACCCGTGGCTCGGCGACACGCTCGAGTGGTACACGACCTCGCCGCCGCCGCCTCACAACTTCGACAAGATCCCGTACGTGACGAGCCCGCGCCCGCTGCGCGACCTGCGACGCCGGCTCTGGGAGCGACGATGAAGACGGCGCCCGGGCCCTGGCTGAGGCTGACCGCGGTCGGCGGCGCGGCGGCGACGCTCCTGGCCCACGTCTCGGGCTCGGCGGAGCTCGGCGCCGGCCACCGCGTGCTCGCCGCGCTCGCGCTGCCTCCGCTGGCGGCCGTTGCCGCAGCCGCCTGGGTGAGCTACCGGCAGCTCCTCCCGCCGGCCGGGGCGGCCCTGGTCCTCTTCGGCCTGGCGGCCGGCGTCACCGCGCCCGGCGCGCATCTCGCGCTCGCGGCGCTCGCCTTCGCCGCCTCGCTCGTCGTCGCGGCGATGGCCTTCCGAGGCGAGGCGGCTCCGGCTGGGTCGCTGCGCGACTACCTGACGCTCACAAAGCCGCGCATCATGACCCTGCTCCTGCTGACCGGCGCGTGCGGGATGCTCGTTGGCTCGGGCGGAGTGCCTCCATTCTGGCTCGTCGCGGCGACGATGGGCGGGCTTGCGCTCGCCTGCGGAGGCGCGAGCGCGCTCAACCACGTCCTCGACGCGGACATCGACCGGCTGATGGGCAAGCGGACGTCGTCGAGACCGGTCGCGGCGGGGCGTGTGCCGGCGCCGTATGCCCTTGAGTTCGGGCTCGCTCTCTCGGCACTCTCGTTCGTGCTCCTCGCCGGAGTCGTGAACGTGCTGACGGCCGCGCTGGCGCTTGTCGGCAACCTCTTCTACGTGTTCGTCTACACCCGCTGGCTGAAGCGCTCGACGCCGCAGAACATCGTCATCGGCGGCGCGGCCGGCGCAGTGCCGCCGCTCGTCGGCTGGGCCGCGGCAACGGGGAGCCTGTCCCTGCCGGCGCTCGTGCTCTTCGCGGTCGTCTTCCTCTGGACGCCGCCGCATTTCTGGGCGCTCGCGCTCCTCATCCGCCGCGATTACGAGGCGGCCGGCGTGCCGATGCTCCCGGTCGTACGCGGGGAGGACGAGACGGCTCGCCAGATCGTTCTCTACACGGCCGCGCTCGTTGCGTTCACGCTCGCACCGGCCCTCTGGGGCATGTTCGGACTCGCCTATCTCGCCGTTGCGACCGCGCTCGGCGGAGGTTTCCTGTGGCTCGCGTGGCGGCTGCGGCGTGAGCGGACGCCGGCGCGCGCCCGAGCGCTCTTCCACTACTCGCTCGCGTACCTCGCGCTCCTCTTCGTGGCGATGGCCCTCGACGCGGTGCTCGGATGACCGAGCGCGGAAGCCGCTCGAACGCGCTCTTCGGGCTCGCGCTCTTCGGGGTCTTCGTGCTCCTTTTCGCCGGGACGGTCGGGGTCGCCCTCGTCTACCTGGCGCTCGACTAGCGTCGCCGTCTCCTACGTCCTGGTGCGGTAGTGAAGGTGAACCACGCCGTTGCCGAAACGGCGTTCGTCCAGCAGTTCGAGCTTCAGGCGGACATTGTTGGGGAGGGACTGTTTGCCGCCTCCCACCACGATGGGTGTGACGAACAGGTGGCACTCGTCGACCAACCCCGCCTTGATCGCTTGGGCGGCGAGGGCGGGACCGCCCACGGTGATGTCACGTCCCGCTGGGGCTTTCATCTGCCGGACCGCTTCAGGGTCGAAGTCTCGCTCGATCCGCGTCCTGGCGCTGGATACCGTCTCCAGCGTCTTCGAGTACACGATCTTGTCGGCCGCCTGCCATATCTCCGCGAAGTCCTGCACGAAGGGCGGCTGGTCGGCGAGGGTGTGCGCGGTCTCCCAGTAGACCATCACCTCGTACATCCGGCGCCCGTAGAGGTAGGTGCCGACCGGCCGCTCGAGGTCGTTGACGAAGGTGTGCACCTCCTCGTCCGGCGCAGCCCAGTCGAAGTTGCCGTCCTCGTCCGCCACGTAGCCGTCGAGCGACGTGATCGCCGAGTAGATCAGCTTGGCCATAGGGTCGACGGTCCGGTCAGGTCCAGGTGATCGGCTTTACCACGTACTCGTCCGCGCCCGACCAATTGACCTGCTGAATCGAACCGCCGCCCGGGATCAAGTAGACCAGGCAGCTCTCGTAGCTCTTCCCGTTTGTGAACGGCGTGGGAGCATTCGTGTCGTCGCAGCGGTCGAACGTGCCGATGAAGGTCAAGCTCCCCTGCTCCTGGCCCCGGTCGTCGATGCCGTCGAAGCGCACGTCCGGGTCGTCGTCCTTGACCGGGATTTCGGGGCCGGGATTGCTCACGCGTACTGAGACGTAGTAGGGCGTGGACTTCTTCTGGGCGGCATCGAGGTCGATGTTCTCGAAGTCGCCGATCGTGCCCTTCTCGATCTTGAGCACGGTCACGTCGAGCTGGTAGGTCTTCTTGCTGTTGATCGGCGCGTTCAGCGGCTTGAACTTCACGTGCGCGGTCTCTCCGAGCTTCAGCTTCGCGCCCGGCTGTGTGGTGCCGCCGCCGCCGGCGTTCGTTCCAGCCGGCTGGGTCGTGGCGGCCGCTGGGGCCTCCTGCTTGGAGCCCCCGCCCCCACACCCAGCCAGCCCGAGGCTCATCGCGACACAGGCGAGCGTCACGATCCCCCGAATGATCCTCCGGTTTGTGTCCGCCCCCCTTTGGTTCCGCGTCATCCACCGACTCCCGGTCCGGCGACTCTAGGTCCGGCGACTCTAACCGAGCGGCCCTCCCAGCCGTGCGGGGGTCACAAGTTCAACCTAGCCGGCGCTGCGCCAGCCGCTCTCGAGCAGCCCGCGGGTCTCGCGAACAGCCGCCTGCCAGACCCGGTCGAGATCCTCCTGCGGCCGCTCGTACTCCCCTCCGAACGAGCCGTCGCCGAGCAGCTCTCGCACGCCGGCCGGGTCGGCAACCACGTAGGCAGCCTCGTCCATGCGCGGCTTCTCCTCGGCGGGGAGCTCGACCGCGGGCAGGCGCGTCCACGGAAAGTTCTCCCACCAGGAGGCGTGCTCGCCGGGCGCGATCGACCGGATCACCTCGATCACGGCTTCGCCGAACCAGTCATGGAAGATCGCCTGGCCGTCCGGGTTCTCGCCCATCCACTCCTTGACGAGCATCTGGGCGGGCGTGTTGCCGCCGTGCCCGTTCACGACGAGGATCCGGTGAAAGCCCTGGTCGTAGAGCGAGTCGAGGAGGTCGGCGAGAACCGCGAGGAAGGTGTCCGTCCGCAGGCTCGGGCTCCCGGGGTAGGCGGCGAAAGCGGGCGTTATGCCGTACGGAAGGCACGGCAGCACGGGCACGCCGAGGGGCTCGGCCGCCTCGAGGGCGACCCGCTCCGCGAGGATGTTGTCGGTGCCGAGCGAGAGGTACGCGTGCTGCTCGGTGGAGCCCGTCGGCAGGACGACGCGGTCGTCGTGCTCGAGGTAGTCCTCGATCTGTAGCCAGTTACAGTCGTAGGCCCTCATGGGGCGAGCCTAGCGGGATCTTCTCGCCAGACCCGACCGCCTCCGAGACAGTATCCGGCTGGAGCCCGAGCCGACCGCGCCCGGTTGACTTTCGTCACAGTTGTTGCGAGCATCGCTACGGCGACGGAGGTGCGAATGGCGCCGGATTTAGTCGCTGCGGCAAGGTGGACGGTCCTCGGATCTCCGCTTTGGTGGGCCTTGCCGCCGTCGCGGGTCTACAACCCATTCTGCTTGAAAGCGTGGCGGCAGCCCGACGCCCGGCCAGACCGATTTCGATCTTCGAGGAGAGGGTGATCGCACATGCCTGCAAAGCGCGAAAACGACGATGCCAAACAGCACGGCGCCCGCTCCGGAGGCCGGGCATCAAAGGAGGGCAAGCGGCGCGGGCACACGCCGTCCTTTCAGGAAAGCGCCAAGAAGTTCAATTCGGGGCCGGTCGCGCCGCCGGAGCGCGAGGAGGACCGTCCCGACATGAGCGGCGCGGCGCATGCCGAGGTCCGTCCGGATCACGAGCGGCTCGCGGCGTCGATGCACCAGCCCGCTGCGGCTGCTCCCGCTGAAGCCGAGGTGTTGGAGGGCGCGCCCGGCACGCTGACGGAGATGCCGGGCGAAGAAGGGGAGGATTAGGGCAGTGTCACACCGGGCTGATCTCAATAGCCTCAGCCCCTCGTCGAGATCGACCCTCGTCGGGCTGATGCTCAACTACATCAACGACGCGGTCGTGTGGGCCCACGACCCGGACAACCCGAACGCGATCGTCCATCACATGGGAGAGCACGCCTTCATCACCCATCGCAACTTCATCGGAGACCTGGAGGCGTGGCTGGCGACTCACGGCGGGCAGACGTTCGTGCCGCTCCCAGCCTGGAACCCGGCGAACCCGATCCCGCTCGAGTTCAACGTCGTCAAGCAGCAGGACAACGGGACGCCGCGGCCGCCTCTCGTGAACCTGAACCCGGCCCTTGGCAAGCCCGCCGGCCTGGTGCCGCCGCCGCTGTGCGGAATAGACACCGCCGACCATCTGTGGGATGACCATGTCGACGGCTGGCACGGCTCCGTCCACACGACAATCGACGGGACGATGGGCGACATCCACATCGCGCCCGCGGCGCCAATCTTCTTCTGCTGGCATGGCTATATCGACGAGATCTACGAGGACTGGCTTCGCTGCCACTGGAGCGGCTGGCAGGATCTCGGCGGGATCATCACCTCGGGCGTCGGCGTCTCCTCGTGGGCCGCCAACAGGCTCGATTGCTTCGCCAAGGGCCAGAACAACCACATGTGGCACAAGTGGTGGGACGGTGCCTGGCACGGCTGGCAGGATCTCGGCGGCGTCATCGACGACACGCCGGCCGCCGTCTCCTGGGGTCCGAACCGGATCGACTGCTTCGTGCGCGGCATGAACAACCACCTGTGGCACAAGTGGTGGGACGGCGCTTGGCACGGCTGGCAGGACCTGGGCGGGGTGATCCTCTCCGGTCCGGCTGTCGCCTCGTGGGGCGCCAACAGACTCGACTGCTTCGCCCGCGGCCAGAACGGCCACATGTGGCACAAGTGGTGGAACGGCACGGCTTGGAGCGGCTGGCAGGACCTCGGCGGAGTCATTGACGGTACGCCGGCGGCTGTCTCGTGGGGCCCGAATCGGATCGATTGCTTCGTGCGCGGCATGAACAACCACATGTGGCACAAGTGGTGGAACGGGACGGCTTGGAGCGGCTGGCAGGACCTGGGTGGCGCGTTGACCGCCGGGCCCGGGGCTGCCTCGCGGAACGTCAACCAGCTCGACTGCTTCGCAAAGGGAGGCGACAACGCGCTCTGGTACAAGTGGGTCGATCGCAGCGTCGTCCATGGACACGCCGGCACCTGGAGCGGATGGCACAAGCTGGGGGGCATCTTCGACGACGAGCCCGGCGCGGTCTCCTGGGGCCCCGCCCGGATCGACGCCTTCGTCCGAGGAGCAAACAACCACATGTACCACCGCTGGTGGCAGCTGTGAGAGCTGCGGTTGGCTAAACGACTCGCCGGGACACCGCAGAGGAATCGCTCGCCGGTGCTCGAGGTAGCTGCAGCCGGTTACAGTCGTAGGCCCTCATGGGAAGCGAGCCTAGCGGGGTCTTTCTCGCCAAACCCGAACGGCCCGGAGACGGTATCCGGCTGGCGGTCAAGGACCTCTTCGACACCGCCGGCCTGACGACGACGTACGGCTCCGTCATCTACGCAGAGCACGTGCCGGACCGGACAGCCGAGTCGGTCAGTCGCCTCGAGGCGGCCGGATACGCGAACGTCGGCAAGACGAACCTGCACGAGTTCGCGTACGGGATCACGTCGGTCAACCCGCATTTCGGGACGGTGCCGAATCCCATCGCGCCCGGGCGGATCGCCGGCGGGTCGAGCGGGGGCTCGGCCGCAGCGCTGGCGGCCGGGCTCGCCGAGGCTGCGCTCGGCAGCGACTCGGGCGGGTCGGTCCGCATCCCGGCCGCCTGGTGCGGAGTCGTCGGCTTCAAGCCGACTTACGGACTCGTACCGCTCGAGGGCTGCTTCCCCCTCGCGCCAAGCTTCGACCACGCCGGGCCGATGGCGACGAGCGTTCCGGCGTGCACCGTGATGATGGGCGCGCTCGCCGACGGATTCGAGCCGCGCTCGGTCGAGTCGCTCGAGGAGTTTCAGGTCGGGGTCGCCTGGCTCGAGCTCGCCGATCCGGTGGTTCGCGCGCGTGTGGGAGAGGCAGCGGAACTCTTTCCACGCAGGCGCCCGGTCGAGGTCCCGCTCCCGGAAGGCGTCGGACCCGTGTTCATGCGGGAGGCCGCAGACGTCCACCGCGACCTCTTCGCCGAGTTCGCCGACTCGTACGGCGACAACGTCCGCACGAAGATCGAGGTCTGCCTGGCCGTGACGGACGCTGAGTACGAGCGCGCTGTGCGGGCACGGGATGAGTACCGCGAGCGCCTTGCCGAGGCCTGCGAGGACGTCGACCTGCTGCTGACGCCGACGCTCGGTTTCGTCGCCCCGCGGCTTCCGGTCGACGACCTCGAGATCCGCGAGGCGACGATCCGTTTCACCTATCCCTTCAACATCCTCGGCTGGCCCGCCCTCGCGCTGCCCTGCGGACCCGCGGAGGACGGATTGCCCGCCTCGGTCCAACTCGTCGGTCATGCCGGGGCGGACGCGCTCGTCCTGGCGGCAGGCGAGGCGCTGGAGCGCGCCCTGTCCCTCGAATGAGGGACGCCCGAATGGGCCAAGGCTGCCGAAAACTCATTTGGCCATGCCTGTCCGTCTCACTGTTGCCGGGATCGTCGCGCTGCTCGCGCTCTCCATGGGCGTGCAGACCGCTTCGGCCGCCCGGCCGTTGCGCGCGCCCAAGAGCCTCAAGGCCTTCTTGCTGCGCGTGAACGAGCCGCAGTCGGTCTACAACCGAACCTTCCCCCGCACGCCGGCCTTTGCGTGGAGCCCGGTGGCGGGCGCGAAGCGCTACGAGTTCGAGCTCTCGACAAGCCAGAACTTCTCCGAAGGCGCGGTCGTCTGGTCGAGCGCGAGCGCAAGGCTCGACGTCCCCACCCCCGCCGTCTCGCCCGCGGTCGCGCTGCCGTGGATCACAGGCAATCCCTATTCGCTCTTCGCGCGCGTGCGCGGCATCGGCGCCGACGGTCGCGACGGTCTCTGGAGCGCCCCGTTCGGCTTCAACATGCGCTGGCGGGACAAGCCCCGCCCGCTCAACCCGCAGTTCCCGGGCCTCGTCCGCTGGACTCCGATCGAGGGCGCGACGACCTACGAGGTCTGGCTCTACGGAGCGCCGTCGACGTTCTTCACGACGACGAACGTCGCCGACGAGCGCGAGTTCTACACCTTCCACACCGACCCGACCTGGACGGGCTCCGTCGTCTGGCGCGTGCGCGCCGTGCGCAGGCTCTACGGAGACATTCCCAACGGCCTGCCCGCGGTCACGGTCGGCCCCTGGAGCGCCGAGTTCACGAACCTGAACCCTCCGTTCGCGCTCGGCGAGCTGGATCCGCTCGGGACGGTCTCCGACATCGTCAGCACACCGTCCGCTCCGCGGGCGCACGAGCTGACGCCCGGCTTCGTCTTCAGCGGCAACTACCGCTCGTGGGGAATGCCGTGGTTCCAATCGACGACGACCGAGCTCTTCCACATCTACGCGTCAACCGACAGCGAGTGCGTGAACCGCGTCTACGTGGGCGCGGTCGTCGGCGCCCCGGCGTACGCCCCGCGCCTCCAGCACACGCTCGTTCTCCCGAAGAACAATGCCGATCTCGGAGCCGCGCGCACGTCGTGGCCTACGTACGGCGACGAGGGACAGGTCCTGATGCTCGACGGAACCCCCGTGAAGTCTGTCGACGCCGGCGCCCTTGGCCTGTCGGGCGGCACGCCGAAGGTCGACCTCTGGGATTCGTTCTGGCCGGCCGGCGGCTACTACTGGACCGTCGTCCCGATCGACATCGGAACGCAGCGTGCGGATCCGAGCCTGCTCGAGTACCGCGACATCCAGCTGCCCGAGGACGTCTGCCGGGCCGGCGGAGCCGTCCGCTTCGGGAAGATCGGCAAGCCGGTCGTCACCGGCGACAAGGCGCCGTACGTCTCCGGGCTCTCGACGAAGGGCAAGCTCGTCGGCGCGAGGAGCCGCTCGCAGTCCTTCTACGGCTTCCCGCTCGTCGCCTGGGAGCCGGTCTACGGCGCGCAGGAGTACGAGGTGCAGTGGAGCCGGACGCTGAACCCGTGGCGCTCGGCGTCGGGCTCGCCGGCCACGACCCCGGCGACGGCGGCCGTGCTGCCGCTGACCGCCGGCCGCTGGTACTACCGCGTGCGCGGGCTCAACGACTCGCTGCCGCGCAAGCCGGAGATGACCTGGTCACCCCCGGTCAAGCTCCGCATCGCCAGGCCGCGCTTCAGGGTCGTTCACTAGCCTCGCGCCAGCGCCGCGGCTTCTTCATAGACAGGGTCTCGCCCGAACTCGTCTAGCTCGGCGGAGAGGAGATCGCTCGGGCTCAGATGCTCGGACGGGGCAGCGCACGGCTCGCCGTCGACCGCGACGAGCTCGAGGTCCTGGGCCTCCTCGTGGACGAGCCCGACCTCGCGCCGGAGGCGCGAGCGGAGCCAGCCGGCGAGCAGAGACGCTTCGGCGGCAGGCCCGGCCACGCGCAGCTCGCGCAGCTCGGCGATCCCGGGCCACAGCCCGGCGAGGGCGCGGCGCCAGGGCTCGGTGCGCCGCCAGGCGATGTCCGAGCAGGCCGCCCGCAGAAACGGGAGCTCCCGGTAGGCCTCCGGCACGTCGGGCCACTCCCGCGAGTCGACGACGAAGCGGTCGCAGACGTCGAGCAGCTGCTCGGCCTCCGGCGAGTCGAAGCGCGGGCGCCCTCGCCAGCGCAGGAAGACGGGCAGGTCGGAGACGAGGAGTCGGGCGACAATGCTCGCCGGGGCCCGTGCCCAGCTGCCGCGCAGTCGCAGCTCGACCACCTCGCACGCGACGTGACGGCGCTGCTCGGCGAGAGGGAACGCGAGGACCGAGACCTTCCCGTCGATCCCGTCCTCGGCGGAAGGGTCGGGCACGAGGAGGATGCCGCGCGATGGGTGCCGCTCGCCGAGGCCGGCGAGCGTCTCGAGGGCCGCCCCCTCCCATTCCGGGGGGACCCAGGCGATGTGCGTCATCACGCTCGTCCGCAGGTCGGGCCCCTCGGTCTCGCGGGCGGATTCCTCCCGCAGGCGGAAGAGCGCGCGCTCGACGTCGCCGAGCCGGACGTCCTCGCCCGACCACTCCTCGACTTGCGCTAGTGGCGTCGCCACGCGCGTCCGTCCCTGGCGAGGAGATCGGCGGCCGACGCAGGCCCCCAGGTGCCGGCCGCATAGTTGGGAAACGCCGGCCGGTCACGGCTCCAGGCGGCGACGATCGCATCGACTATCGCCCACTGCTCGTCGACCTCGTCGGAGCGCGTGAAGAGCGTCTGGTCGCCGAGCATCGCGTCGAGCAGCAGCCGCTCGTACGCCTCGGGCAGCTCGTCACGGAAGGCGCCGCCGTACATGAAGTCCATGTGCACGGTGCGAATCCGCATCCCCTGTCCCGGCACCTTCGCACCGATCGCAAGGGAGACCCCCTCATCGGGCTGGACGTGGACGAGCAGGACGTTCGGTCGCAGCTCCTCCGTCGCCGACTCCTCGAAGGGCGGGTGCGGCGCCCTCTTGAACTGGATCGCGATCGTCGTCTCGCGCCGCGGGAGCCGCTTGCCGGTGCGGACGTAGAAGGGCGTGTCGGCCCAGCGCCAGTTGTCGACGAAGAGCTTCGCGGCGACGTAGGTCTCGGTCGTCGAGTCCTGCGCCACGCCGTCCTCCTCGCGGTAGCCCGGCACCTCCTCTCCGTCGACGAAACCGGGCCCGTACTGGCCGCGGACGACATGCTTCGGTCCGGGGGTGTGCAACGAGCGCAGCACCTTCACCTTCTCGTTGCGCACCGACTCGGCCGTGAAGTCGATCGGCGGCTCCATCGCGGTCAGCGCGACGAGCTGGAGCATGTGGTTCTGGAAGATGTCGCGGATCGCGCCCGCCTGCTCGTAGAAACCCGCCCGCTGCTCGATCCCGAGCGACTCGGCGACCGTGATCTGGACGTGGTCGATGAACTGGCGGTTCCAGACCGGCTCGAAGATGCCGTTCGCGAAGCGCAGCGCGAGCACGTTCTGGACGGTCTCCTTGCCGAGGTAGTGGTCGATGCGGAAGACCTCCTCCTCGGCGAAATGGCGGCCGATCTTCTCGGTCAGCTCGCGGGCGGAGGCCAGATCGTGTCCGAAAGGCTTCTCGACTATGAGGCGCCTCCAGCCGTCGGCGTCTCGCCAGTCGCCGAGCTCCGCGACGATCGTCTCCATCGCCGAGGGCGGGACAGCGAGGTAGTAGACGCGGTTGCCGCGTAGGCCGCGCTCCTCGTCGAGCTCGGTCAGGAGAGCACGCAGCTTGTCCTCTCCGGGCTCGTCCGCGAAGTCGGTCGAGACGTAGCGCGTGGCGTCCGCGAGCCCGTCCCATGTCTCCTGTCGGAACTCGTCACGGCCGAACTCGCGCACAGCGTCCTCCATCCGCGAGCGGAACTCGTCCTCCGACCACTCCGTCCGCGCGACGCCGACTACGGCGAAGCTCTCGGGGAGTAGGCGCCGGTACGCGAGCGCGTAGATCGCCGGGAAGAGCTTCCGGCGCGTGAGGTCACCCGAGGCGCCGAAGACGACGAGCGCGCACGGCCCGGGCGTTCGCCGCGGCCCAAGCCCGGCGAGCAGCGGATTCTCGGCCAACTCGGTCATGTCTCGTGCCTGGCACCTGACGTGTCCGTTGTGTCCGTGGTGGCGCGGACCGCGTGACCCCCGAACTGCTCGCGCAGGGCTGCGTTGATCTTGGCGGCGAACGATTCGTCCTGGCGCGAGGCGAAGCGCGCGAACAGGGCTGCCGAGATCACGGGCGCGGGCACGCGCTCGGCGATCGCCTCGAGGATCGTCCAGCGCCCTTCGCCCGAGTCCTCGACATAGCCGGCGATATCGCCGAGCTCGCCGCCGTGCGCGTCGAAGGCGTCGTGGAGCAGCTCGAGGAGCCACGAGCGGACGACCGAGCCGTAGCGCCAGATGCCGGAGATCTGCTCCAGGTCGAGATCGAGGTCGGAGCCACGCAGGATCTCGAAACCCTCCGCGTAGGCCTGCATGAGGCCGTATTCGATCCCGTTGTGCACCATCTTCACGAAGTGGCCCGCGCCGGACGGGCCGACGTGGGCGTAGCCACCCTCGGGCGCGAGCGAGCGCAGCACCGGCTCCAGCTGCTCGACCGCCTCGCCCGGACCGCCCGCCATCAGGCAGAAGCCCTCCTGCAGGCCCCAGATCCCGCCCGAGACGCCGACGTCCACGAAGCTGAGGCCGCGCTCGGCCGCCTCGCGCCCGCGCCGCTGCGAGTCCCGGAAGTTCGCGTTGCCTCCGTCGACGATCGTGTCGCCGGCCTCGAGGATGCCGAGCAGCTCCTGAAACGCACCCTCGGTGATCTCGCCGGCCGGGATCATCAGCCAGACGGCTCGCGGCGGCTCCAGCTGCTGCGCCAGCTCTGCGAGCGAGCTCGCGGTCGACTCGACTTTCGGGTCGAACGTCTGGACCTCGTGCCCGTCGCGCTGGAGGCGTTCGGTCATTCCCGCGCCCATCCGTCCCAGACCAACCATTCCGAGCTTCATAGATTCTCCAGTCTGACGCGGCAGACGCGCCGCCCGCGCTCCTTCAGCGCTTCGAGGTCGCCGGCGGCCTGCGCAGCGATCAGCCGACGGAAGCCGAACGCGCGGCCCGGGATGTCCAGCTCCTCTCCGAGCTCGTCCACGACCTGGACGAACAGACCGGTGTTCGGCCCGCCCTTGTGGAGCTGTCCGGTCGAGTGCATGTACCGCGGCCCGAGGCCTTTCGTGACGACGCAACCCGTCTCGCGCGCGCGGCTGACAAGCGGCTCGAGCTCGCCCTCCCGCTCGGGATCGATGAAGGCGAGGATCGCGACGTAGTCGCCGTCCCTGGCCTGTGCAAGAAGCTCGTCGAGCGAGCCCTCGGGCTCGATTTCGGCTCCGATGCGCTCGAGAATCGCTGCCGTCCGGTCCTTCGCCGCCTGCACGTCGGGTTGTGAGAACGGGTTGATGCCGAGAATCGAGCCGGCGACCGCGGTCGCGAATTCCCAGCGGAAGAACTCGGCGCCCAGGTCGTTGGGATTGTCGAGCCGCACGCGCCCGCGCTGCCGGTCAGGCCCCTCTGGCGACTCGCCCGGCGCGGGCACGAGGCCCTTCCCTTGCTTGCCGGTCGACTCGGCGAGGAGCTGCTCTGCCCACAGCCCGAAGCCTTCCGGAGTCTCGTTGATGCACACCTTGTCCCGGCCCTCGGTCCAGCCCTCGCCGAGCTGGAGCCCAAGCTCGAACCCAGGATTCTCCTCGCCGAGGCGGCACCACTCCACCATGACGTCGGCGCGCTCCAGAAGCAACCGGACGTCGACACCCATGAGGGCCGCCGGAACCATCCCGAAGACCGAGAGCGCGGAGTAGCGGCCGCCGATCGTGGGCTCGCCGGAGACGACCCATGCGAAGTCGCGGTCCCGCGCGAGCGACTCGAGCTCGGTGCCCGGGTCGGTGACCGCCGCGAAAGTGCCGCCGCGCGACAGGAAATAGTCGAGCTGGCAACGAGTCTCGAGCGTCGTGCCCGACTTCGACGCGGCTATGAAGAGCGCGCCTTCGACGTCGATCGCCTGTTCGAGCCGACGAATAGCGCTCGGATGGGTCGTGTCGAGAACGTGGAAGTCCTCGATGGCGAAAGTGCGGCGCAGCACCTCCGGCGCGAGGCTCGAGCCGCCCATGCCCAGAAGCACGATGTCCTCGAAACCACCTCTGTCCAGCCCGTCGAGCTCGTGGAGCCGCGCGAGCAGCCGGCCCGGCTCGTCCAGCCAGCCGAGCCAGCCGGCCTCGTCCGTGCCCGTCCAGACAGTCGGGTCGCGCGCCCAGATCCGGTCGACGAGCTCGACGGCCTCCAGAGAGCTCAAGCGGAGACGAGTGCGCTGCGCTTCGCCTTGATGCCCTCGATCAACTCGGCGAAGGAGTCGGAGAACTTCTGCACGCCCTCGCGCTCGAGCGTTTCGGTCACGTCGTCGTAGTCGACGCCCGCCTGCACGAGCTCGTCGAAGAGCCGCCGCGCCTCGCCGAGTCCCTCCTCGAGCGTCAGCGCGACCCGCCCGTGGTCCTGGAACGCTTCGATCGTCTCCTTCGGCATCGTGTTCACCGTCTCGGGCCCGATGAGTTCCTCGACGTAGAGGACGTCGCGGTACTCCGGGTTCTTCGTCGAGGTCGAAGCCCAGAGACAGCGCTGCTTCGTCCCTCCCTTGGCGGCGAGCGCGTCCCAGCGCTCGCCGGCGAAGATCTCGTGATAGCGCTCATAGGCGAGCTTCGCGTTTGCGACGGCGAGCTTGCCCTTCAGCTCGGGCCGGCCCACCTCGTCGAGCCGCTTGTCGGCCTCGGTGTCGACGCGCGAGACGAAGAAGCTCGCCACAGAGGCGACTCTCGACGGGTCGCCGTCGGCCTCGACGAGTCGCTCGACCCCGCGAATGTAGGCCTCGGCGACCTCGGCGTAGCGGTCGAGCCCGAAGATCAGCGTGACGTTGATCGACCGACCACGCGCGATCATCTCCTCGATCGCAGGCAGGCCCGGAGCCGTGGCCGGGATCTTCACGTAGAGGTTGGGCCGCTCGATCCATTCGTGGAAGCGGGTCGCCTGCTCGATCGTCGCCTCGGTCTCGTAGGCGAGATCGGGGTCGACCTCCATCGAGACGTAGCCGTCGAGGCCGCCCGTCTCGTCCCAGAGGGGCCGCATCAGGTCGCACGCGGCCTCGATGTCGCGGGCGGCGAGCTCGAGGAAGACCTCCTTCAGATCGTCCTCTCCGTTCAGCACCTGGCGGAGCTGGTCGTCATACCAGTCCCCTTCTGCCATGGCCTTCTGGAAGATGGTCGGGTTGGAGGTGACGCCGACGACGGCGTCCTCACGCATCATCCGGGCAAGCTCGCCTGTCTCGAGCCACTCCCGCGAGAGCGAGTCGATCCAGACCGACTGACCAAGCGCGGAAAGCTGATGTAGGCGGCTCTCAGGCATTCGCAGTCCTCTCCATCTCCTCGACCTTCTCCAGCCTACGCACATAGCGCTCGCCTCCGTCGAAGCGAGCTTCGAGAAAGGTGCGGACGAGCTCGGCGGCGAGCTCGGCGCCCACGACCTCCGAGCCCAGGCAGAGCACGTTCATGTCGTCGTGCTGGACACCCTGATGGGCCGAATAGGTGTCGTGGCAGACCGCTGCGCGGATTCCCGCGAGCTTCGAGGCCGCCACCGAGGCGCCGACACCTGAGCCGCAGACGAGGATCCCGCGCTCCGCATCGGCCGAGCGGATCGCCTCGCCGACCTCACGGGCCTTGTCGGGGTAGTCGATCTTCGGCTCGCGTGCGTCGGTACCGAGGTCGACCGGCTCGTGGCCGCCGCGCACGATTTCCTCGAGCACCCTCTCTCGCAACTTGACCCCGCGATGGTCGAACCCGACCGCCACCCTCATCGGAGAAGTTACGTTACACGGATGGACGAGGCCGATCGCTGGCGCGAGCTGGGCCAACAGCTCCGCGTCGACTCAGTGCGCGCCGCTGCGACGACGAAGTCGGGGCACCCGACCTCGTCCATGTCGGCGGCCGACCTGATGGCCGTGCTGCTCGCCAAGTACCTCCGTTACGACTTCGACAACCCCGACGACCCGCGCAACGACCACCTGGTCTTCTCGAAGGGCCACGCCTCACCGCTCTACTACTCCGTCTTCAAGGCGGCAGGTGCGATCACGGACGAGGAGCTCCTCTCCTTCCGCACCTTCGGCAGCCGGCTTGAAGGGCATCCCACCCCGATCATCCCCTGGGTCGACGTCGCCACCGGCTCGCTCGGCCAGGGCCTGCCGTACGGCGTCGGCATAGCGCTCGCCGGCAAGCGGCTCGACCGCCTGCCGTACCGCACGTGGGTGCTCTGCGGTGACAGCGAGATCGCCGAGGGCTCGGTGTGGGAGGCGTTCGAGCACGCAGCCTTCTACGAGCTCGACAACCTGACGGCGATCATCGACGTCAACCGCCTCGGCCAGCGCGGCGAGACGATGCACGGCTGGGACCTCGACTCGTATACCTCGCGGGCCGAGGCATTCGGCTGGCACACGATCGCGATCGACGGCCACAACGTGGAGGAGATCGAGCATGCGTACGCCGAGGCGATCGCGACGGAGGGGCTACCGACCGTGATCGTCGCCAAGACGATCAAGGGCAAAGGAGTGGAGGCGGTCGAGGACAAGCCGGGATGGCACGGCAAAGCGCTCGACGATCCCGACGCCGCGGTCTCGGAGCTCGGCGGCGTGCGCAACCTCACCGTCGAGGTTGCGAAGCCGGAGCGCGACGGGAAGCCGCACGTCTTCGAGACGGGCTCGCTCGACCTGCCGAGCTACGAGCTCGGCGAGGAGGTTGCGACGCGCAAGGCCTACGGCGACGCGCTTGCCGCGGTGGGCTCGGCGCGCGGCGACGTCGTCGCGCTCGACGGCGAGGTCTCGAACTCGACGTACGCCGAGATCTTCGCCAAGGCGCATCCCGAGCGCTATTTCGAGATGTACATCGCCGAGCAGCAGCTGATCGCGGCGGCGGTCGGGCTTCAGGTGCGCGGGTGGAAGCCGTTCGCCTCGACCTTCGCTGCCTTCATGACGCGCGCCTACGACTTCATCCGCATGGCCGCGGTCAGCCGCGCGAACCTACGGCTCTGCGGCTCACACGCGGGAGTCTCGATCGGCGAGGACGGCCCTTCCCAGATGGGCCTCGAGGACCTCGCCGCCTTCCGCGCCGTGCACGGCTCGACTGTTCTCTATCCCTCGGACGCGAACCAGACGGCCAGGCTCGTCGAGGCCATGGTCGATCTGGACGGCATCGTCTACATGCGGACGACGCGCGCCGCGACCCCGGTGATCTACGAGCCGGGCGAGCAGTTCCCGGTCGGCGGCAGCAAGGTCGTCCATTCCTCGGAGGGGGACGACGTCGCGATCGTGACCGCCGGCATCACGCTCCACGAAGCGCTGAAGGCCGCCGACAGGCTCGCAGAGGACGGCATCCGCGCGCGCGTGATCGACCTGTACTCGCTGAAGCCGCTCGACACGGAGACACTCCGGGCGGCGGCCGACGCGACTGACGGGCGCCTGATCGCGGTCGAGGACCACTGGCCCGAGGGCGGGCTCGGCGAGGCCGTGCTGGCCGCGTTCGCGGATGCGGACGAGCGCCCGCGCGTCGTCCACCTCGCAGTCCGCGAGATGCCCACCTCGGGCAAGCCGGCCGAGCTGCTCGCCGCCGCAGGCATCGACGCCGAGCACATCGCGGCCGCCGCCCGTCGGCTCGTCGGGGCGACGGTCAGCGCGTGAAGTCGCCCTAGGGCCGAGCTGCTTCCGCCTCTGCGTGGTTCAGGCGCGCACAGATCCGGCAGAGAGGCTTCCCGCCGTCGCCGGGCTGACGCCGGTCAGGAGCAATCGACTCCCCGGCGATGCACTCGGTGTTGTCGTGATGGTCATCGTGGTCTACGTCGTGCCACGGCGGGACCTTGGGCATTGTCAGGACGGTATCCAAAAGTCACTGCCCCTGCTGCCCCCCTGGGCGGATCTACGCTTCAGGCCATGGCAGTCGTCATCGCAACCAACCTCCGCAAGGAGCTCTCCGGAGACCCGCTCTTCGACGGAGTCTCGTTCAAGGTCGAGCGGCGAGACCGGATCTCGCTCTCCGGGCCGAACGGCGCCGGCAAGACGACGCTGCTCCGGATCCTCAACGGCGAGACCGAGCACCACGGCGGCGACATCGCCTTCGCGAAAGGGACGCGCATTGCCCTCCACGACCAGCGACCGCCCGCGCAGAGCAAGACGCCGCTGCGCGACTACGTCCTCTCCGGCGCGGCCGACCTGACGGCCGCCGAGGCGCAACTACGGCAGCTGGAGCAGGCTATGGCGGGCGGCGATCACGCCCCGGCGACCCTCCGCGGCTACGCGGAGACGCAGGCGCGCCTCGAGCATGCGGGTGGGTACGCGTGGCGCGAGCGGCTCGAGGCGGTCGCGCGCGGGCTGGGCTTTTCCGCGGACGACCTCGACCGGCCGCTGTCTTCGTTCTCGGGCGGCGAGCTCACGCGCGCCTCGCTCGCCCGCGCGCTCGGGGGCGACCCGGATCTCCTGCTGCTCGACGAGCCGACGAACCACCTGGACGTGGCAAACCTCGAGTGGCTCGAGAGCGAGCTCCAGTCGATCGATGCAGGGGTGATCCTCGTCGCCCACGACCGTTGGTTCCTCGAGTCGGTGACGACGGCGGTGCTCGAGCTCGAGGCGGGGCGCTCGACCTTCTTCGCCGGCCCCTGGCACAACTGGCGATTGGAGAGAGCCGCTCGGCTGACGGCGGCGACGAAGGCCGCCGGCCGCTACGACGAGGACGTCGCCCGCCTCGAGCGCTTCGTCGAGCGCTTCCGCTACAAGAAGTCCAAGGCGAAGCAGGCCCAGGCGAAGCTGACGCAGATCGGCCGGCTCGAGTCGCAGCGCGCCGCCGTCCGCGACGAGATCGCTCTCCTGACCCGCCGGACGAAGCAGCTCGGCTTCGAGTTCCTTCAGCCGAAGCGAAGCGGCCGCACCGTCGTCGAGGCCGAGGGTCTCGAGCTCGCGGCGGGCGACAAGCCTCTGCTCTCGGATGTCTCCTTCGCCGTCGAGCGCGGTGAGCACGTGGCGCTCGTGGGGCCAAACGGGTCAGGGAAGACGACGTTCCTGGAGACGCTCGTCGGGCGCCGCGACCCCGTCGGCGGGCGTTTGCGCCTCGGGCACGGTGTCGAGCCTGCGTACTTCTCCCAGCACGAGATCGAGCTCGACGAGCGGGGCTCGGTGCTCGACTGCGCGCAGCACACGACCGGCCTCCGGCGCCCGGAAGCCCAGAAACTCCTCGGCCGGTTCCTCTTCTCCGGCTGGGAGACGCACGAGAAGCCGGTCACGGTGCTCTCCGGGGGCGAGCGGCGGCGGCTCGCTCTCGCGCTCGTCGTCGCCTCGGGGTCGAATCTGCTCCTCCTGGACGAGCCGACGAACCACCTCGACCTCGAGAGCCGCGAGGCGCTGGAAGCGGCCCTCGAGGCCTTCCCGGGCACAGTCCTGCTCGTCTCGCACGACCGAGCGCTGGTCGACGCGGTTGCCAACCGGACCCTCGCGATCGAGGATGGGACGATTCGCTCCTACGAGGGCGGCTGGGCGGACTACGTCGCGCGCCGCGAGGAGCGCCGGGCACCCGCCGCGCCCGAGCCCGCGACGCCGAGGAAGGCGAAGCCGCGCCCGCCGAAATCGGTGCGGCCCAGCGAGCTCGAGCTCGTCGAGGCCGAGATCGCGGCCCGCGAAACCGAGCTCGCCGAGCTCGAGCGGCAGCTCAGCGGGGACTGGGCGAACGTTGACGCGGTCTCCGCGCATCGCCGGGCCCGCGATGAGCTCCAGGCGCTCCTCTCGCGATGGGAAGAGCTCTTCGAGACCTCGGAGCGTTGACGAGGCCTACGGGGCGACGCCCGCGGCGACGAAGTGGGTCATCGAGACGAGGAACCGGTCGGCTGCGGCCCGCTGCGCCTGCTCCTCGAGCCAGCCCTCTGCCTCGTCTTCGGAGACGGCTCCATCCTCGACCGCCGGTCGCACTACCTGGTGGAGGAGGATCTGCCAGAACGCAAAGTCCGAATAGACGTGCGTGTCCGGAAGCACGTCCACCTGGACGAACCCGGCGTCTTCGAGCAATCGCTTGAACTGTCGGCCGATCCAGCCGTTGCGGATCGAGTCGCAGAAATGGTTTGCGATCCGGCGCGTCAGCTCGCGGTTGTCCGCGTCGATCAAGAAGGTTTCCCAGTCCTGATCGACGAGGACGATGCGACCCCCCTCGCGCAAGACGCGGCGGGCTTCCGCCACGGCGCCCGTAGGCTCGGGCAGGTGCTGGTAGAGGCGCTCGGCCCGGTACGCGTCCAGCGAGACGTCTGGAAACGGAAGCTTGCCCGCGTCGGCCTGCTCGAACGTCAGGGGCAGAGACTCGTCGCCCACACGGCTCCGCGCCGCCTCGAGCATCTCGGCGCTCGAGTCGACCCCGATCACGCGTCCGCTCGAGCCCACGAGCTCGGCGAGCTCCCGCGCCGCCGTTCCGAGCCCGCAGCCGACCTCAGCAACGGCGCTGCCCTCGTCGACCGCGAGGAGCTCGTACGTGCGCCGGCGCCTGACCCTGACGTCCGGAAGGTTGTCGGTCGCCTCGAGAAAGCGGATGAACTGCTCGGCCTCGCCGGTCGCGTCGACCTGGTCGAAGCTGGTGAGCCGCGAGGAATCCTCCGCCACAGGGCGATCTTATGGTGCGCCGGCGGTCAACCCTCGCCCAGGGTTGCGAGCACCGCTTCGGCGACGACCTTCAGCGGGCGGCCGGAGATCTGGCTCGCCTTGCGCAAGCGAGCGAAAGCATCGTCTTCGGACAGGTTCTCCTTCGCCATCAGCAGACCCTTGGCCCGCTCGATCACCTTCCGCGCGGCGAGCGCCTCCGAGAGGGAGTCGGCCTCCTCTCTGAGGGCGGCGAGCTCCTCGTGGCGCGCACGCGCGGTGTGGATAGCGGGGAGGAGATCCTGTTCCCGGAAAGGCTTGACGAGGTAGCCGAAGACGCCTGCCTCGACGGCGCGCGAGACCAGCTCGTCCTGGCCGTACGCGGTGAGCATGACGATCGGGATCGGGCGCTCCTCGAGAATCTTGCGGGCGGCCTCGATCCCGTCCAGCCGCGGCATCTTCACGTCGAGGACAGCCACGTCCGGCTCCGCTTCCCGGGCCAGCTCGACGGCCTCGACGCCGTCGCGCGCTTCGGCGCAGACCTCGAACCCGGCGCGCTCGAGCAGCGTCCGCAAGTCGAGTCGGATGATCGTCTCGTCCTCGGCGATGAGGACCCTCATGTTTCACCGGTGCCGCGGATCGCCCAACTGGAGATCATCTAGGCCGGGAACACGACCTCGGCGCGCAGGCCGCCGTTGGAATACAGGTCGAGCGTCCCCCGCAGCTCGTCCCGGACGAGGGCCCGCACGATCGAGAGGCCCGTTCCGGCCTCCTCTCCGGTGATCCCGGCGCCGTCGTCCGCGATAGCGAGCACGACCTGGCCGTTTCGCTGCGCAAGCTCGACGCGCACGGAGCTTCCTCCGTGCTCGAGCGCGTTCTGCAAGAGCTCGCTGAAGACGAGCGCGAGCGCAGTTGCTCGATCGCCGGCAAGCAAGATCGGCTCGAGCTGCGCGTTCACCGTCTTCTCCGCGCCGAGACCCTGCACCAGCATCGAGCGCAAGCGGTCGAGCAGCTCCTCGAGATCCACCTCCTCGTCCCGGCGCTGCGTCAGCACCTCGTGCACGGCCGCGATGGCGAGGATCCGGTTGACGGAGTCCTCGAGCGCCTTGCGCGGATCGACCTCGTCCGAGCGCGCCTGCAGGCGGAGCAGCGAGGCAACCGTCTGCAGGTTGTTCTTGACTCGGTGGTGGATCTCCTGAGCGAGAACCCCGCGCATGACCGCGCGTCCGTGCTCGAGCGCGACTGCAGCATGGTGCGCAATCGAAGTGAGCAATGCGCGCTCTTGGTCCGTGAAGGGCGCATCTCGATCACAGACGAGCTCGCCGATCTGGCGGCGCTTCCACCGCAGCGGCATTCGGATCGCATGCGTGCCGGACCGGCCCTCGGGCCAGGCGATGTTGCCGTCCTCGAGGACGAGCGCAGCGCCGGTCGCGCCGACCGCCTCCATCGTCGTCTTCACGATTGCCTCTAGCGACTCCTCGAGGTAGAGCGACTCGGAGACGGCCTCCGAGATCTTCGACAGCGCCTCCAGCTCGGAAACGCGCGCCTGCGCGTCGGCGTAGAGCTTCGCGTGCTCGATCGTCTGCGCGACCTGGGCAGCAATGGCGACGAGGAGATCCATCTCCGCCGCGGAGAAGTCACGCGGCTCGATCGTCCGCACGTTCAGAGCCCCCGCGAGCTTCTCCCGTGCCAGGATCGGGACCGCGAGGATCGACTCGTACTGGTCCTCCGGCAGGTTCGGAAAGGCCTTGAACCGGGAGTCGAGATGGGCCTGGGCCGGGATCATGATCGGCGAGCGCTCGGCCGCGGCCGTCCCGGTAATCCCTTCGCCGGGCTTCATCCGGGGCGTCCGAGTCATCTCCTCGACGCGCGTCCCGTGCGTCGCGCGCAGGACGAGCTCGTCCGCTTGGTCGTCGTAGAGGTAGACGAAACAGGCGTCGGCCTCGAGCGCCTCGGCCACCTTGCTCGCGACGAGCCCGAGCACCTCCTGGAGGTCGAGCGTCGAGTTGACGGCCGCGATCGTCTCGGTCAGAACACGCAGGTGTCTCGCCGAGGCGTCCATCTGCCGATTCTAGGAACCGCTCGCGGTTCCGTCATCAAGACGCACGGCGGAGGCATCGCTCGCGATGCCGTTGAAGGCCATGCCGGCTCTGCCGGCGTGGCCGTCTCTCTCTCCCGTGCGTCCGTCGGAAATGACCGCTCGATTCATTCTGACCACAACGTAGGCCGATATAGGAGGGAGAGGCAGATCCGCCGCAGAAACTCCGGAGGCGATGATTAACAAAACCCTTACGCCTGCCCTGATCTTCCGTCACACGACCGGGGTAGGTTCAGGTTCATGAGCGTCGCGCGCCCTGAGCTCCTCGCCACGACCGGTTACCTCGTCGCCGACGCGCAAGGCCGCATCGTCGGCACGGTCGAGGGGCCGATGTACGGAACCGCCCCGGACGTCCCCGATGCGATCTCGGTCCGGTCCGGCTTCTTCTCCCGCCGCCGGCGGCTCGTGCCGGCCGACGCGATCTCCGAGATCGACGGCCACACCGGCGTCATCGGTCTCAGCATCAGCCGCGACGCCATTCTGAGCTTTCTGTAGAACGACCACGAGCTGCTCGTACAAGCAGCTCGCAGTCGGCCGTCAGGGTCACTGCCGCCCGCCAAGCGGCAGGACCGTGAGGTCTTGATTCTCCTACTTTCCTAGAGCACCGACAAGTACCGATCTCGCTCCCACGTAGTGAGCTGGACTCGATACTCGTCCCATTCCTTTCGCTTCAGCTCGACGTAGCGGTCGAAGATGTGCGGGCCGAGCGCCTTGCGGGCGAGATCCGAGCCCGCCAGCTGATCGATCGCCTCGCCGAGCGTCTCCGGCAGCGAGACGATCCCGCGCTCGCGCCGCTGCTCGGGGGTGAGGTGGTAGAGGTTCGTCTCCATCGGCTCGGTCAGCTCATAGCCCTGCTCGATCCCCTCGAGGCCCGCGTGCAAGAGGCAGGCGAAGGTGAGGTACGGGTTGCACGCCGGGTCGGGACAGCGGATCTCGGCCCGGGTTGCCTGCTCGTTGCCCGGCTTGTAGAGCGGGATCCGGATCAGCGCCGAGCGGTTCCGGCGCGACCAGGCGACGTAGACGGGGGCCTCGTATCCCGGCACGAGCCGCTTGTACGAGTTCACCCACTGTGCGAATACGGCCGAGATCTCGCGCGCGTGGCGCAGCTGGCCGGCGATGAAGGCCTTGCCCGCCGCGGACAGGTGCCACTCGTCGTCGGCGTCGAAGAAGGCGTTCCGTCCGTCGGTGAAGAGCGACTGGTGCGTGTGCATCCCCGAGCCGTTCTCGCCGAAGATCGGCTTCGGCATGAAGGTCGCGTGGAAGCCGGCCTTCTTGGCGATCTCCTTCACGATCAGGCGGTACGTCATCGTGTGGTCGGCCATCTCGAGGGCCGGTGCGAAGCGCATGTCGATCTCGTGCTGGGACGGCCCGACCTCGTGGTGGACGTACTCGATCGGGATTCCCATGTGCTCGAGGCCCCGGACGGTCTCCTGGCGCAGCTCGCTGGCCGCGTCCATCGTCGTCATCGCGAAGTAGCCGCCTTCGTCGAGCGTCTCGGTGCCCTTGTCGTCCTTGAACAGGAAGTACTCGAGCTCCGGGCCGACGTTGAACGTCTCGAACCCCATCGACTGCATGCGGTCGAGCGCTCGGCGCAGCACGTGACGGGGGTCGCCCTCGTACGGCTTCCCGTCCGGTGTGACGACGTCGCAGATCATCCGAGCAACCTTCGTCTCGCCCTCCTTCCACGGCATGAGCTGGAAGGTCCCCGGGTCGGGAATGGCGACCATGTCCGACTCCTCGATCGCGTTGAAGCCTGTGATCGAGGAGCCGTCGAAGCCCATCCCGTCGTCGAGCGCCGGGGCGATCTCGCTGGGCGTGATCGCGAAGCTCTTCAGGTGACCTTCGATGTCCGTGAACCAGAGGAGGAGGAACTCGACCCCCTCGCGCTCGATCCGCTCGAGCACCTCACGGCGGTCCTCCTCGCTCGAGGTGGCCCGGTTCTTCGACTCGACCTGCTGCGCCACGGAAAAACCTCCTTCAGAACGCAAAAAGCCCCGGGCTTTCCGCCCGAGGCCTCGTCGCCTCTAACGACTCTCGGAGCGTACCAGCTAACCCCGCGCTGTCCACCCCCCAGCGATTGCCTCAGCGGACGTCCGTTGCTTCCGCTTTCAACGGATCTGCAAGGTCGATCTCACGGCTCCCAGCCTCAAAGGCTGATACCTCGCTGAGAACGACGCGCGCCGGATGGTCCTCGCGCTCGGTGTCCCGCATCCCGGGCAGGAAGAAGAAGAGGACGGTTAGAAGGCTCGCGCCGATCCCCGCGCCGAGCATCACCGTCTTCACGCCGAGCAACGCCGCCACAGGCCCCGTGACCGCCAGTGACACGGGGACGAGGCCGATCGAGATGAGCCAATCGAGGCTCTTGACGCGACCGAGCAGCTCGGTCGGGACGACGCGCTGCATGAGGGTGATCCAGACGAGCAGGCCTGCCGCCCAGCAGGCCTCGCCGGCGAAGGACACGATCATCGCCTGCCAGGGAACCTGAGCAAGGGTGTACGCGGCGATCTGGAGCGAGGCGACGACCCACGCGGCGTACATGAAGGTGATGTGGCGCTTCGGGAGCCCAAGCTGGCCGATCGCGAGCGAGAGGAGGAGCGCACCGAGCCCGCCGCTAGCGAACACGAGCCCGAGGTCGCCCGCGTCGCCGCCGAGCTCGTTGCGGACGAGGTAGGGCAGGAGCACCTCGAACGGGCCGTAGATCAGGAGGAGCGCGACAAAGGCCCAGCCGAGGGTTCCCCAGAGCCAGACGTGCTTCCGGACGAAGCGAAGCCCTTCGACGATGTCGCGCCGCATCGACGCCGACTCGCCGCCGCGCAGGGCGGCAGGCGGGCGAGACCGCAGCGCCGACAGCAGGACGATCGCGAAGCCGAAGCTCGCCGCATCGAAGAGGAAGGCCGTGCCGACGCCGAGGCCGCGAACGACCAGACCGCCCAGGGCCGGGCCGACGAACGCGAATGCGAGCTGCCGCACGACCTGGGCGAGCGAGTTCGCCTGCACGAGGAGGCGGGAGGGCACGAGGTCGGGCACGATCGCCCCGGCCGCGGGGCCCTGGAATGCCTGGCCCACGCCGTAGACCGCTGCGATCGCGAAGATGTGCCAGAGCTCGATCACGTGCGTGAGGGCGAGGACGCCGAGCACCGCGACGCAGGTCCCCCGGAGAGCGCTCGACGCGATCAGTACGAGGCGGCGCTCGAATCGATCCGTAACGACGCCTCCGACGAGAACGAAGGCGACGAGCGGAACCGTCTCGGCCGCGCCGACGATCCCGAGCGCGGTCGGTACGTTCCAGAGGTCGAAGACCTGCCACGCGATCGCGACGAGGAAGAACCCGTCGCCGACGAGGGATACCGTCCAGCCCGTCCAGAAGAGAGCGAAGTCCCGTTCGCCGAGCGGCTCGAGGATCCGCAACCGGCGGATCACGTCGTCGCGGGCAGCTCCTCGAGCTCGGGCTCGCGGCCTCCGTGGCGGAGCGCGCGCCCGTAGAGAAGGAGCGCCGGAGAGAGGAGCAGGGCGCCGGCGGCGAGCGCGGCGGGGATGCCGAACGCGTTACCGACGGCGCCGAGGACAGGGCCGGCCGCGGCCTGGCCGACCGCGTCCGCCTGACCTGTCATCGAGATCACGGTCGCGCGCACGCTGGAGTCGGTCACTTGCTGGTTCACCCAGGTCATCCAGAGCGGCCAGAGAAGCTGGCGCGCCAGCAGCGCGGTGAGGATAGCCACGATCGCCAGGCCCGCGCCGCCCGCGAGCGCGTAGGCGAGCTCTGCGACGAGGAGCACGGCCGTGAACGTGAACAGAAGCGCTGCGATCCGCCCGGTGCCGGAGCGCTCGAAGCGGCGCTGCAAGGCGCCGACCGCAAAGAAGCCGAACACCATCGCGACGACCGTGAAGCCGCCGAACCAGACGACCGCGTCGAGGCCGCCGACCGAGGGCAGCCCGATGTCGCGGATGAAGTGCGCCTCCTTCAGGCGATCGAACGCCTCGCTCGAGAGCCCGACGAAGAGCGCGATTCCGATCACGATCAGGAGGACCGGCTGCGCGCGAACGAAGCGGCCGGCAGCGCCCCCAGTCCTCCGGAGCTCCCCGAGCGGCCTGAGGCGCTCAGCGACCGGACGACGCCGAAAGCCGGTCTCCGGCATGAGGAAGATGCACGCGATGCCGCACGCCATCGTGACCGCGCCGCCGCCGATCACGGCCGCGCGGAGCGACTCCGTTCCGATAGCGACCAGGAGGACGACCCCTGCCAGCGCGCCTGCGTAGCTGAAGCGTGCTCCGCGCAGGAACACCTTCGGAACGCGCTCGACGCCGACCTCGTCGGTGATCCACGCCTCGTACGCCCCGCTCGTGAAGGTGTACGAGACGCCCCAAGCGGCCCAGAGCGCGATGATCAGCCACGGGGCCGAGAAGACGCCGACGAGGAGCCAGGCGAGGCCCATCCCGATGTAGCCGATGATCTGCGAGAGCCGCCGCCCGTAGGTGTCGGCGACGACGCCGGTCGGAACCTCGAACAGGAACACCGAGGCCTCCATCGCCGTCCCCATGAGGACGAGCTGAAGCGGCGAGAGCTGGAGGTCGCGGACGAGGTAGATCGAGATCACGACCCAGGCCGGCATCGAGAGCAGGAACTCGAGCGCGTAGAAGACGGTCGTCGCGGACGGACGCCTCATGCGAGGCCCTTCAGGGGAAGCGGCGCGACCATCGTCACCGTGATGCTGCGGTACTCGTAGCCGAGGAGCTCATTGATGCGTCGCATCCCGTCGTTCCCGCGCTGGGTCCACGTCACGACCTCTTGGAAGTCGTTCCCCGCCGCCCAGGCGAGCTCCATCCGCTTGAGCGCCCTCGCGAGGCCGCGCCGCCGCCAGTCACGACGCACGACGGTCAGGCCGTCCTCGGCAACGCCCGGATTGTCATGCCGCATCAGTCCCGAGTAGCCGACGATCTCCTCCCCGGCGAGCGCGACGAACGAGCCCTCGGGCAGTGTGGCCTCGTAGCGGAGCCAGTCATCGAGCGAGATTCGAACCGGCCCTTCTAGAGCCATGTCGTGATAGCCCTCGCAGGCGAGTGAATATGCGTCCCGCAGAAGCGTTGGGCGCTCCCCGACGGTTACAACGTCGATCCCGTCCGGCAGCGGAGGCCCCGGCGGCAGCTCCCGGCCCAGCGTCCTCACCTGCTCGACCTGGCGGTCGGTCTCGCGAAAGCCGAATCGCTCGGCGAACGGCCGCGATGCTTCTTCCTCCAGGTGCGTCGAGAGCTTGTCGTGGCCGAACTTCGAAGCGTGCGCCACCAACTCCCGTAAGAGAGCGGTACCGACCCCGCGGCGGCGGGCGTGAGGAAGCACTCGGACCTTGACCCCGAAGCGATCTCCCAGGTCGGATCGGTCGACAAGCCCATTTCCGACGATCTCACCCTCGAGCTCGGCTATGAGGAAGCGCCGCTCCGGCTTCGCCTTCAGCTCTGCGCGCAGGAGCTCCACCGTGCCCGCCGACTCGTTCGGGAGCAGGGCGCGGCGCACGTGAATCCAGGCCTCGAGATCCGCGTCGCTCTCGGCTCGGCGGACCTCCGCGGTCATCCGGATCTCTTCAGTTTCCCGTGCTTCTTCGCGTACCGCTCGCCGCGGCGGAAGACCTCGAGCCCGAGCGGGATCGAGACGACCCCGATCACGGCCAGCGGCCAGAGCTCGTCGCCCATCGCGCCAATCCCGTCGCCGCGGAGGATGGCGTCTCGCATGCCGTCGAGCGCATACGTGGCCGGCGAGATCTTGGCGATCCACTGCATCCACTCGGGCAGCACGGTGACCGGGTAGTAGACGCCCGAGACGACGAGCAGGATCCCCTGCGCGATGAACCCGAGCTGCGTCCCCTTCTCCGGCGAGATCAGGGGCAGGACCGCAGTCATCATCCCGATCCCGATGAACGGGATCGAGGCGACGACGAGCACGAGGAGCGCGGCGAGGAAGTCAGCGTGCGCGAGCTGGAGGTCGAAGAAGAGGGCGACGACGCCGAACAGCAGCACCGCGCGGATCACGCCGTAGGCGATCGCGAAGGCGCCCATGCCGAAGAGGTGGATGGGCCGCGAGAGCGGCGCCATGAACGTGTACTCGATCGTCCCCTCCCAGCGCTCCCACGCGACCGTCTCGGTGAGGATCTCGAAGATGATCCCGAGGTAGGCCCAGACGACCGCGCCGACGAGCAGGATCGTCGTGACGCGCACGACGTCGATCTTGCCGCCGCCGACCTCGATGCCCTTCGCGATGAAGACGATCGTCAGCGTGTTCGCGACCGTCCACACGAAGAAGGCGACGTCCCACCAGATGTAGCGCTTGACGAGGTAGACGTTGCGCTCGAAGACGCCGGCGAGCCCGATCAGCTCGTGGCGCAGGGTTGCAGCGGCCCCGGGCATTACTCCTCCTCCTTCTCTTCTTCGAAGGCCTTGCCGGTTGCGGCGAAGAACGCCTCCTCGAGCGTCGCGGCCTTGTAGCGGCGCTTGAGGTCCTCGACCGGCTCGAGACAGAGGAGCGCGCCGTCGTCCAGGATGCCGATGCGCTCGGCGAGCGCCTCGGCCTCGTCGAGGTCGTGCGTGCAGAGCAGGATCGTCGCGTCGTGCATCTGCCGGACCTCGCGGATGAAGTCCTGCACCTCGAGCTTCGAGCGCGGGTCGAGACCGGTCGTCGGTTCGTCGAGCAGAAGCAGGACGGGCTGCGTCAGGAGGGCCCGCGCGAGCGCGACCTTCTGCTGCATGCCGCGCGACAGGTGCTCCATCGCCTCGCCGCGGCGCTCGGAGGGGAACCCGACCTTCTCGAGAATCCGCGGGATCTCGTCACGCGTCTCGTCGGGAGTCATGCCGTAGAAGCGCGCCGCGTACGAGAGGTTCTCCGTCGAGGACATCTTCTTGAAGAACGAGGCCTCGACCGAGACGCGGTTCACGAGCCGGCGCACGGCGCGCGTCTCCTTGAAGACGTCGTGCCCGAAGATCCTCGCGCTGCCGCCGTCGTGGAGCAGCAGCGTCGAGAGCAGCCGGACCAGCGTCGACTTCCCCGAGCCGTTCTGGCCGAGGATGGCGACGCACTCGCCGCGCGCGATCTGGAAGGTGACGCCGTGCAGGGCGGTGACCCGCTCCCGCCGGCGGCGCAGGCCGGAGCGCTGCCCGTCGCTGCGGCGGAACTCCTTGCGCAAGTTTTGGACTTCGACTGCGGGCACTTGCTGCTCCAGACTCGGCTCGAAGGGACACGGAAGTGGCGCGCCGACCCGCGGGACGGGTGGCGCGCGCGGGAACCGGTGTCAGCCGACGGGCAGCATCGCGCCGATCAGGTTAGCGGCGGGATCGGCGCCGCACAAGGGTTTCTATTTTCGTCCAGGCGGCGGGTGTAACTCCTTGACGAGCTCGGGCGACAGCGAGCGCCACTCGCCCGGGCGCTCCGGCTGGAGGCCCAGGCGGTCTTCGTCCTCCTTGAGCTTGGCGTCGCGGTCGCCCGTGAACGCATGCTCCATCACCGTGTCATCGACGAGGATCGGCGCGCCGACGCGGGCCGCGAGGTTGAGCGCGTCGCTCGGCCGCGAGTCGATTTCCTTCCCGCTCTCCAGCTCGACCGTCGCATAAAACGTGCCCTCGCGCAGGCTGTTGACGACTACGCGTTCGACACGCGCGCCCGCCGCCTCGAGCAGGCGGGCCATCAAGTCGGCGGTGAGCGGGCGCGGCATGGCCTCGCCCCCGAGCTGGAGGGCGAGCGCGTCGCCCTCGGCCGCGCCGATCCAGATCGGCAGCACCCGCTCGCCGCCTTTCTCCTTCAGCAGCACGATGCGCAGCTTCTCGTCGGCGAGCTGCGCTTCGTCCGACATGCGGACGACGACGTCGTCAAGCGTGACCTCGATCATGTTGACCTCCTTCGTGGGGGTGGGAGCGAGCTCCCGGAGGCGCTCGCGCAGGCGCCGGCGTGCACGGTGAAGTCGGACGCGGATGGTGCCCGGTCGCTCGCCGAGGACCGACGCCACCTGCGGCGACGAGAGCCCGTCGACGTAGTAGAGGAGCACGGCCTCCCGCTCACGCTCGGGCAGCACGGCGAGCGCGGAGCGAACCAGGTCCGCCAGCTCCGCGGTCTCCAGCCGGTCGTCGGTGGCGCTCCCCGCGCGGGTCCCGACCGGGACCGGCCGACGCGCGCGAAGTCGCATCTTGGCCAGGTTGACGGCGATCGCACAGAGCCACGCCCCGAAACGGGCCGGGTCGCGAAGCCGGTCGAGCCCGAGGTAGGCCTGGAGGAACGCTTCCTGGGCGACGTCTTCGGCGGCGTCGTCGCCGAGCAGCCGGCGGGCGACCGCGCGGACGGCGTGCTCGTGCCGGTCGAGCAGGGCGCCGAAGGCCGCGCGGTCACCGTCCCGCGCAGCCGCGACGAGCTCGCTGTCGCTTCGGTCTCGCACTCCTCTCCTCTTGTTGCGCCGCGGAGCCGAAGCGTTACCACCTTCTACGTGTCAGGCCGATCCTCTCATTCCGTCCGAGCCCCTGGCTAGGGTCGGATCGGGCACCCGCCGGCGAAGGCGGGCGCCGAGGCAATGGAGCCTCGGGACATTCGGCGTCCCGGGGCTCTTTTCGTTCGAGAAGGAGGTTCGGATGGCCGAGGCCGAGACGAAGCACTACATCACGAACGGAAGCACGGAGGTCCCCGCCGCCCGCGAGGCGATCGAGTGGGCGGGCCAGACCCAGGCCCAGATGGTCGACCTGAAGTTCTGCGACCTGCTCGGGCGCTGGCAGCACATGACCCTGCCGCTCGCGGCCTTCGACGAGTCGGCCTTCGACGAGGGCCTCGGCTTCGACGGCTCGTCGATCCGAGGCTGGCAGGGGATCTCCGAGTCGGACATGCTCCTGATGCCCGACCCGGCGAGCGCGATCCTCGACCCCTTCACCGAGGCGCCGACGCTCTCGCTCGTCTGCGAGATCGCCGACCCCGTGACCCGCGAGCGCTACGGCCGCGACCCGCGCGGTGTCGCCCGCCGCGCCGAGGCCTACCTCGACGAGACGGGCATCGCCGACACCGCCCACTTCGGCCCCGAGTGCGAGTTCTTCGTCTTCGACGAGGTCTCGTATGACCTGGGCCCGAACCATGCCCACTACGCGTTCGACTCGGCCGAGGGCCACTGGAACTCAGGGAAGCCGGGTCTCGGCTACACCGTGCGCGAGAAGGAGGGCTACTTCCCGCCCGCGCCGCACGACACGCTCCACGACCTGCGCACGCGGATGGTGCTGACGCTCGAGCGGCTCGGAATCCCGTGCGAGTTCCACCACCACGAAGTCGCCTCCGGCGGCCAGTGCGAGATCGACCTCCGCTACGGGACGCTGACGCGAATGGCCGACCAGGTCATGACCTACAAGCACGTCGTCAAGAACGTCGCCCGGGAGGCCGGGAAGTGCGCGACCTTCATGCCGAAGCCGCTCTTCGGCGACAACGGCTCGGGCATGCACACTCACCAGTCCCTCTGGAAGGAGGGGACGCCGCTGATGGCGGACAAGTCGGGCTACGCGGGGCTCTCGCAGCTCGCCCGCGCATACGTCGCCGGCCTGCTCGCTCACGCGCCCGCCCTGCTCGCTTTCTGCGCGCCGACGACGAACTCGTATCGCCGGCTGGTGCCCGGCTACGAGGCTCCGGTCAACCTCGTCTACTCGCAGCGCAACCGCTCGGCGTGCATCCGCATCCCGATGTACTCCGAGTCGGCGAAGGCGAAGCGGATCGAGTTCCGGCCGCCCGACGCGTCGGCGAACCCGTACCTCGCCTTCGCGGCGATGCTGATGGCGGGGATCGACGGTATCCAGCGCGGCCTGGAGCCGGGCGAGCCCGCGGACTACGACCTCTTCGAGGAGGAGCGCGGACCGGTTGCGCAGGTGCCGGGGTCGCTCGCCGAGGCGCTCGACGCGCTCGAGGCCGACCACGCGTTCCTCACGGCCGGCGGCGTCTTCTCGGAGGAGCTGATCCGGACCTGGATCGACTGGAAGCGGGAGAACGAGATCGACGCGGTGCGGCTCCGGCCTCACCCTGCCGAGTTCGCTCTCTACTTCGACTCGTAACGGGGGAACCCATGGTTCCCCCGTTGGCCCCCTCCTTCACACCTCTCGAGATCGGACATCGAGCCGGCTCCCGCCGGGCCAAGCCCGGCTCCGCCCGCCAACTGCCACTCGAGACCCAGCGCCAGAAGAAAAGGGAGGTAGCGAGATGACGAAGGTCGAAGCAGTCGTCACACGCGAGCGGGTCGAGACCGTGATCGACGCTGTCGAGGCGGCGACAGGCCATGTGGGCGTGACCGTCATGGAGGCGATCGGCCATGGGCGACAACGCGGCGTCACGCACGAGTACCGCGGCCGCGTCTTCGAGTCGCGCTTCCTGCCCAAGGCCCTTCTCACCTTCGTCGTCGAGGACTCACTCGCGCGGGCGGTGGTCGACGCGATCGTCGACGCCGCCCGCTCGGGCCACGAGTCCGGGGACGGAGTCGTCTGGACGATGCCGATCCAGAACGTCACCCACAACCGCACAGGTCTCGCTCTGGGTGAGGTGGAGAAGAACGGGGGAACCCATGGTTTCCCCGTTGGCCCCCTCCTTCATGGTCCTCGAGGAACGGCTGAAGCGAGGGCTGCGCTCGGGCAAAGCCCGGCTCCGCCCGACATCAGCCGCTCTGATGCCAACAGCCAGAGGGAACGCACATGAAAACCTCCGAACTCCTCATCGCGGTCAACACCGTGTGGGTCGTCCTCGCGGCCGTCCTCGTCATGTTCATGCAGGCCGGCTTCGCGTTCCTCGAGGCCGGCCTGACGCGGATGAAGAACGCGGCGCACATCGCCGGGAAGAACGTGCTCATCTTCGGGGTCTGCTCGCTCGTCTACTGGGCGGTCGGCTTCGGGCTCGCCTTTGGCGACGGGAACAGCATCGTCGGCACGAGCGGCTTCCTACCTTCGACCGACGAGTTCCTCTCGATCGGCGCGGCGCCGTTCAGCTTCTTCTCGGGGA
Source organism: Gaiellaceae bacterium (assembly GCA_036001625.1). GTDB lineage: Bacteria > Actinomycetota > Thermoleophilia > Gaiellales > Gaiellaceae > VAXT01. Next base: position 52,921 of record DASYUD010000024.1, on the reverse strand, counting down.
TCCCGGGGGCGGCCGGCTACCTGTTCGAGGTCGTCTTCGCGGGCGTCTCGCTCGCCATCGTCTGGGGCGCGATGGCCGAGCGGGCGAAGCTCTGGGTCTATTTCGTCTTCGGCGCCTTCTTCACGGTCCTCTACTCGGTCGTCTCCCACTGGATCTGGCATTCCGGCGGCTGGCTCTTCTCGAAGGGCATGCAGGACTTCGCCGGCTCGACGGTCGTCCACTACCAGGGCGCACTCGCCGCGCTCGCCGGCGCGCTCCTGCTCGGACCGCGGATCGGCAAGTTCGGCACGGACGGACGGGCGAACCCGATTCCGGGCCACAACATGCCGTACGCCGTGCTGGGCACGATCATCCTCTGGTTCGGCTGGTTCGGGTTCAACCCCGGCTCGACCCTGGGCGTCGTCACCGGCGACAGGATCGGCTACTTCGGCTATGTCGCGCTGACGACCAACGTCGCGGCCGCGGCCGGCGCCCTCGGGGGGATCGGCACCGCCTGGCTCGTCCTCCGCAGGCCGGACGTCTCAATGATGCTGAACGGCGTCATCGCAGCTCTCGTGGCGATCACCGCCGCGTCAGGTTTCGTCGCGCCGTGGGCAGCGATCGTGATCGGCGCAGCGGCGGGCGCGATCGCGGTCGTGGGCGTTCTCGGCGTGGAGCGGATCGGAATCGACGACCCGATCGGGGCCGTCGCCGTGCACGGGCTGGCCGGGGTCTGGGGCACGCTCGCCACAGGCCTCTTCGCGGTGCCCGCGCTCGCGTCGAACCTCGCCACCGGCTCGGGCGGGCTCGTCTACACGGGTAGCTTCCACCAGCTCGGCGTGCAGGCGCTCGGGCTCGCCGCGGTCGGCAGCTTCACTTTCACCGCGTCGTTCGGCTGCCTCTGGGCGATGAAGGCGCTCTGGGGAATCCGCGTCGAGGAGCATGTCGAGACGGCGGGTCTCGACGTGGCCGAGCACGGCATGTGGGGCTACCCCGAGTTCTACATCCCCGTGCCGGGCGGTTATGGAACTGAATCTCATTCACATCTGGTCGGTCACGCACACCGGCGAGAGCCAACCCCTCTACCCGTCGCCGAAACGGAGGCGGCTGCGTGACTGCTACCGAAGACAATTCTCCGCCGATGACCTGAACTTCGCATCAACGGTATCGCTCCACCACGGGATGACGTTTCGACGGGTTTTCCCGAATGTCATTCCGGACGATTCGCCCCGGAGAGAAAGCTCCCGCGTCTTGATGAGCCTCGTTCGGACATCCTCTGGGTCTTCGCCCTCTTGCGCGAAGGCGAAAGCCGCCGCTTGCGACCGTTTGCCGCGGCGCAGCTCCTAGCTGGCGCTGAAAGCTGAGAGGTCGCTGAAAGCTGAGAGTGGCATCGATCCCGCGAGTCATGTTGGTTTCCGGCCCGCTCTCCAGCGTGGCTAGAAGGCCGTGCTTCACGACGCACCGCCATGTCTTTTCGGCTTGGTAGTCGTGGCTGCGATTACAGCCCGACAGAACGAGAGTCTGATAGAGCGATGCCCAACGCCGCCGCCTTGAGCATCTGAGCAGCATAACGGGAGCAGGTTCTCGATCTGGACGGCATCTCCGGCCATTCGCACCCGCCTAACGCGGCTGGGTCAGCCGCGTTAGGCCTCTAGGTTCGCGTCAGTGTCGAGGTTCGCACCGCGACGAGCTCGGCTGCCGTCACGGACGGATCGGTCAGGGTCCCGTCCTCTTCCCAGCAGCGAACGTGGGCCGTGCCCCCGTTGGTGAGCGCCGCGCCGAAGACGATCGCGAGACTCGCCGCCCGGGCCGCGCCGGCCGTGCTGCCTACTCGCGCCTTCGCAGTGCTGGAGTACGTGCCCGCGAGGCCGGGCGCTACGGCCTCACAGACGACCGTCCCGTCGCCAGAGCCCTCGACGGTCAGCTGCGCCGTGAACAGGTAGTTCCCGACCGGGACCGCCGGCAGGTTGAGAACGACGTTCGCGGTTTCGCGCGTCGTGCCCGTGATCGTCACCGTCGCCGTGCTTCGGACCTCGAAGCCGTCAGACGCGCCGGGATCGCCCTTGTCGCCCTTGTCGCCCGGGGGGCCCTGGAACCCGCGCAGCCCCCTCGGCCCCCGCTTCCCGCGACGGCCCCTCGGCCCGCGCGGTCCCCTCGACTGGGAAGCGCTCGCCTTGTGGGCCGAGCCCGGCTTCAGCGCGACCGCTGAGCGGACGCTGTCGGCAACCGCCTTCCGCGCGGCCTCGCCGAGCGAGGTCGCGCCCAGGAATGCGACGACGAGCGCCGCCGCAGCGAGGGCGAGGGATAGGCGCTGCACGGCGCCTTGAAGCTAGCACGCGCAGGGATTTCTTCCCCGCCCGGCTAGCCGATTGCGAAGGTCACCGTCACGGTCGCCTGAACGTCCTCGGTACCGGGCTCGATCGGCGCAGCCTTGTCCGCTCTCAGAACCGAGGCGTCGGCGTAGACAGGCCCCGGGCCGGCGTCGAAGCCTTCGCTGATCGCCGTCACGCCGCCGAGTCGAACATCCCCAGCGTCGGCGAGCGCTTCGGCCTTCGCACGGGCGTTCTCCACCGCCGAGCGGAGTGCCTTCGCCTGCAGCTCCTCCCGGTCGGAGCGGCTGAGCGTGGGCCCGTAGACCTCGTTCGCACCCGCCTTTGCCGCCGCGTCGAGCACCGCGCCGGCCCTGGCCAGGTGGTGGATGACGACCGAGACGGAGTTGCGGGCCGTGTAGCCGTTCTCGTGTCCGTCGCCCGAGTAGTCCGGTGAGACGGAGACGTCCTGCGTCTTCACGTCGGCCTTTGCGACCCCCGCGGCTCGGACCGCGGCAAGGACACGGCGCATCTGCTCGGAGTTCGCGGCGAGCGCCTCCCGGGCGGATTCGCCGTCCGTCTGGACCCCGAGGAAGAACTCGGCCTCGTCGGGGACGGTCTTGACGCTTCCCGTCCCGGTGACCGTGATGCCTGCGGTCGGCTTGTCGGCCCCACCGGCAGGCTCCGGCCGACCGATTGCGACGAGCGCGACGACCCCCGCACCGAGCAGCACGAGGACGGCGATTCGGATGGGTTTCATGACTTCCTCCTTTCCATTCAGGTCCGATACGCCGCCGAGCGCTCGTGGCGTCACAATCGCGGCGTGCTCTACCAGTTCGTCGACTGTCGCTGGGAGCTCGGCAACCCGGGTCGCGGCCGCGAGCTCTATCTCGATGGTCACATCCCGGGCGCCTCGTTCCTCGACGTGGACGAGGACCTCTCGGCGCCGCCGGGCGAGCGAGGCCGGCACCCGCTCCCGGAGGCGGGCGACTTCGCAGCCGTGGCGGGGCGTGCGGGAATCGGCAAGGGCGTCTTCGTCGTCGCCTACGGCGTCATGGGCGGAGCGGAAAGGCTCTGGTGGCTGCTGAGGCATTTCGGCCACGGAGACTGCGCAGTGCTCTCCGGCGGCATCGAAAGCTGGCTCGGTCCGTTTCGGGACGGCGACGAGGACGTTCAACCGGCGCGCTTCGTGCCCCGCCCGCGCGAGGACGACACGATGAGCGTCGACGAGATCGCCGCGCGGCTCGGCGATCCTCGCCTCCTGATCCTCGATGCCCGCGCCGAGTCGCGCTGGCGCGGCGAGCCGAATCCCATCGACAGGGTTCCCGGCCGCATCCCGGGCGCCCGCAATCTGCCGTTCACGGCCGCCGAGCCCTTGCCCGAAGACGTCCTCGGCGCCGACGAGATCGTCGTCTACTGCGGGTCAGGCGTCACCTCGTGCGTCCCGCTGCTCGCGCTGGCGGGTCGGGGCCGATTCGACGCGAAGCTCTACCCCGGCTCGTGGAGCGAGTGGGAACAGCGCGGTCTGCCGCTCGAGCGCGGCTAGGACCTAGGCCGTTGCCGTTTCCAGACCGGGCAGGTAGGGCCGCCAGCCGTGCGGGATCTTGGGCGCGGCGAGGCGAATGAAGAGCACGGGCTGAGGCGGGCGCGGGGGGCGAAGCAGCGTCATTCGGGCCTCCTCGAGCAGGCGGTCGCCCTTGCGCAGGTTGCACGGCGCGCACGAGGTCACGACGTTCTCCCACACGGACTCGCCGCCGCGGCTGCGCGGCACGACGTGGTCCAGCGTCAGGCGGCCGCCGTTCTCGCCGCAGTAGACGCAGCGCCAGCCGTCGCGGGCGAAGAGCGCCCGGCGCGAGATCTTGCGCTGCACCGCGCGGGGCACCTTCACGTACGTGACGAGCCGGATCACATGCGGCCACGGGTACGTATCGCTGGCCGAGCGCAGGGGCTGATCGAGCTCCTCGATGACCTCGGCCTTTCCCTTGAAGACGAGGACGTGCGCACGTCTGACCGACGTCACGTTGAGCGGCTCGTAGCTCGCGTTCAGCACCAGTACCTGCTTCACGGCTGGAAAATGTAGCGACTGTCGCCCGGACGGGGACGAGTGCGCTCTAGGATCTCGGGCTGTATGGCCCTCTCCGCGGCTGCCTGGATCGCCGTCGGCGCGGCCTGCGCGGCCGGGGCCGCGCTGGGCCTCTGCGCCTATCTCGTAGTCCAGCTTCGGAGCCTGCGAGCAGGGCAGCTCGTGCTACTCGGCGGCACGAAGGGCGACCTCGTCGATTTTGCGGTCTCGCTTCAGGGGCGCATCGACGACCTCCACCGGGCCGTCGACGAGGTCGCGGCCGGGCTCGCACGCGTCGATCGGCGGGTGGACGGCTCGGTCTCGAACACCTCGCTCGTCCGGTACGACGCCTACGAGGGAGCGGGAGGGCACCAGTCCGCCTCGCTCGCCCTTCTCGACGCGAACCGCTCGGGCCTCGTCGTCAGCGCGATCCAGGGCCGCGACTACGCGCGCGTCTATGTGAAGGAGCTCGACGGGGGGCGGCCGAACGTCGCGCTCTCGCCCGAGGAACAGGAGGCGGTCGAGAGGGCGATGGCTAGCCCAGGCTGAAGATCACCGGGTACTGAGCCGAGTTGTTGTTGGTTCTCTGCTCGTTCGGGACGGGCTTCACCTCGACGGTCAACGTCGTCCGCTCCACGAACTTCGGCGTCCCGAGGTTGCGGAAGATCAGTGTCTTCTGCTCGCCCGGGTTGATCAGGTCAACGGTCTCTCGCTTCACGATCGGACTGGGGCTCTGCTGAATGGTGAGCGTGACCGGGACCCTCACCTCCTGCGCGCAACCTGGATCCTCGATCGTGACGGCGAAGGCGAGGTCGCTCGTCACCGAGATCGTGTTCAGCTCCGTCGTCGAGAGCTGCTGCTCTCCGGGTCGCGCAGTCACCGAGACGAGACTCGTCCCGCGGGGGGTGCACGAGCCTCCGCCGGTCGAGACTCCGTGGATCCGATCCCAGACGGACGCCATGGAGCGCGAGGTCGCGATGTCGGGGTTCGAGACGAAGGTCGACTCGGGCGGGGCGACGCCGGTGATGTCCTGGTTCTTGAGTTCCTCGGCGGCCTTGGCTTTGAAGAGATCGTCCCAGACGACGTCGCTCGCGACGAGGCGCTTCATCTGATCGGCGAGCAGCCGGCCCGCCGCGCTCGAGCTCTTCGAGCTCGCCGTGCTGCGGAGGGCATCGGCCATCCCCTTGAGGCCGCTGAACCGGAGCTCGAGGGCCTCGATCACGTGGCGGTGCTCCGGCCGCAGGGGCCCCGGAGGTTCGAGGTCCCGGGCCTCCACGACCAGCTGCTGCTCCTGCTGAGCGAGCCCGTCGAGCTCCTGCTCGACGTCGGCTTCCTTCTTCCCACGGCTCGTGAGCAGGGACTTGAGGGTCTTGCCGAGCTGCTGCGACCGGTCAGCGATGTCGGTGACGTTCTCGGTGTAGGTCTTGTACGCCTCCTTCCGCCGATCTTCGCGGCAGCCGTTGACCCACAGGACGAGCAGCAGGACGATGAGGATCGCAAAGCTGATCAGCCCGACGAGGCGGAGCAGCGGAGTGAGACCGGTCGGCGGCCGGACAGGCGGGCGGCGCGGGCCTCGCCGGCGCGTGCGCTCCTCGGCTGCGGCTTCACGGGTATCCGACTCCTCGAAGAAGTCGAACTCGATATCGCTATCTCGCTCGCTCATGCTTTTGGGCACCCGCGTCAGGCTGAAGCCTGGCACGGCGAACAAAAAGGGGTCGGAGCCGGCCCACTGTATCGCGTCCCCCGGCTAGCAAAGAGCGCTGTCTGACCGGCAAGCCAACTGGGCTCTCTGAAAGGACTTTCGCCGGACGCGGCCAAACCCGGAGCGCCCGATGTCGAGTGCCGTCGAACCCGCGATTGCTCGCCGTGCCGGGCTGAAGCCCGGCAGCGATACCGAACGCGGCCTCGTCCTCGGCCGCTACCGCCCTCTGCGCCCCCTGGGCAGCGGCGGCTCCGGCTCAGTCTGGCTCGCGCGGGACGAGCAGACAGGTGTCGAGATCGCGCTCAAGGTCGTGCCGAAGGAGGGAAAGGCGGCACCGCGCGCCGAACGGGAAGCGGAGGCGGCGGCGCGCCTACGGCATCCGCACTGCCTTCGCGCATACGGGCTCGAGTCCGACGACAGGCACGTCTACATCGCCTACGAATACGTGCCCGGCTCGACGCTGCGGCAGGCGCTCCGCTCGGGCGAGCTCGGCGACGAGGGAGCGGTCGAGGCTGCGGCGCAGGTACTCGAGGCCCTGTCGTTCGCCCATGCGCGCGGGATCGTCCACCGCGACGTCAAGCCCTCGAACGTCCTCCTCGCCGATGAGGAGAACGTCTCGGTGCGCCTCTTCGACTTCGGTCTCGCCCAGCTCGCCGACGCCGAGACGCTGACGGGGGCAGGCGACGTGCCGGGGACGCTCGCGTACATCTCGCCCGAGCGCCTGCGCGGCGATGCCGCCGGCCCGGCGGCCGACGTCTGGGCCGTCGGCGTCTTCCTCTGGGAAGCGCTCGCGGGGCACCATCCGTTCTGGCGAGCGTCTCCGCTGGAGACCGGTGAGGTGATTCAGGCGGGAGCGCCCTCGCTCCGGGAGGCACGACCCGACCTGCCCGAGCGGCTGGTTGCCGCGGTCGACCGGGCGCTCTCGATCGATCCGGCGCGGCGCCCCTCGGCGGCCGGCCTCGCCCGCGCACTCCGGGGCGGGGGGCGCGAGCGGGCGCGGAAGCGCAGGCCGGCGCCCCGCCTCCGGCTCGATCCGCGGCGGCTCGCCGCCGCGAGCGGCCCCCCGGCCCTCGCGGCGCTCGTCGCGGGGTGGACGGCCTTCGAGTTGCCCTTCTACCCGGAGCGCTCGCCCGCGTTGCTCGCCGCGGCCGCGGCCTCGCTGACGGCTGCCCGTCCACGCCTGGGGCTCGCGTTCGCGCTCGCCGTGCCGGTGATGCCCCTGGGGAACATGTCGCTCGGCCTGGCGATGGTCTACTGCACGCTCGCCGTGTCCTGGCTGGCGCTCGTCTGGCGCGACCCGAAGTGCGGTCTCCTCTTCGCGGTGGGGCCTCTGCTCGCCCCGCTGGGCCTGCTCGGCCTCGTCCCGCTCGCGGTCTCGTCCGCACGCGCGAGCGTACGGCGAGCGGCGCACGCCCTCGCTGCGGTGCTCGTCGCCGGAGTCGTCGCCGGAGTGCGCGGCGACGCCCTTCCCTTCGGCGGTGGACGGGCAGGCGCTCTGGGCCTCGCGGCGAGCGCGCATCCCCTCAGGGTCGGAGAGGCCCTCGGGCGGGCGCTGCTCGACACGCCGGTGCTCGGCCTCGAGGCGCTCGTCCTTGCCGCTGCCGCAGCCGCGCTTCCGCTCGCCCGGCGCGGAGGCGACGCGGCGCTCGCGGGCTTCGGGGCCGCACTGCTTGCGGGAACTCTCCTCGCGGCCCCCGGTGCGGCTGCGCTCCCTCTCGTCGCAGCCGGCTGGGCGACGTGCGTCGTCCTCGCCGTGCAGACGCGCCTGAGGAATGGCCAGGCCGTTCGGAGTCACACTCTCGGCACGGTCTGGTCGCAGACACGCGCGTTCTTCCACGGTAGGCTCAAGCCGGGTGGAGGACTGGGGTGGCCCCAGCGAATCGGCCACGTGAGGGGTCGATAAACTCGCCGGCGGGGATAGGACCCCGTCGCGCGTGACCGTGCTCCGGAACATCGAGCAGAAGATCGAGGCGCTGTTCGAAGGCGTCTTCGGCCGCGCGTTTCGAACTCACGTGCAACCCGTCGAGCTCGCGCGCAAGCTCGCCAAGGAGATGGACGACCACCGCATGATCTCGGTCTCGCGTGTCTACGCTCCGAACGAGTACTCCGTCTACCTCTCACCCACCGACCGCGCCCAGTTCGAGAGCTACGAGGAGTCGCTCGTGACCGAGCTCCAGGAATACCTCGCCGAGCATGCGCGCCGCGAGAGCTACGTGCTCCTCAGCTCACCGACCCTGGTCATGAACACCGACGCCGACCTCGAGGTCGGCGAGTTCGGGATAGCCACGCGAATGGTCCAGCCGGAGCCGGGCGCGGAGCCGCTCGAGGCCGCGCCGGGAGCGACCATGGTCTACCAGGCGAAGCCCGGCGCGCCGACCGAGGCCGCGTCGCTGGAGCAGCTCGGAGTCGAGCGCGAGCTAGTCTCGCTCGACGTCGACGGCACCCAGCACCCAATCGACAAGGGCAGCGTCGTCATCGGCCGCTCCAAGGACTGCGACATCCGCCTCGCCGACCAGAACGTCTCCCGCCGCCACGCCGAGGTCCGCCAGGAGGGGAGGACCTACTGGCTCATCGACCTCGACTCGACGAACGGAACAACGGTGAACGGGCGCCGCCAGCGGCGCGCCAAGCTCGAGCACGAGGATCGAATCACCGTCGGCTCGACCGACCTCGTCTTTCGCCGATCGGTCCTATGATTGCCGACTCAGTCGACGTGGAGGGAGTGCTCCTCCTCCTCAAGGCCGCTTTTCTCGTGCTCCTCTACCTCTTCATCTGGCGCATCGTGCGGACGGCGAGCCGCGACCTGCGCCTCCCCCAGGAGAGCTTCGTCCTCGCTCCCCACCAGGCGGCCGCGGCCGGCCTCCGCCCCCAGCCCAGCCCGAGCATGGGCCGGCTCTTCGTGCGCCAGAGCCCCGCGATCGACGAGAACACCGAGTTCGAGCTCGACTCGGCCGGGATCTCCATCGGCCGAGGCGGGCAGAACGACGTCCGGCTCGACGCCGATGAGTTCGCCTCGGCGAGCCACGCGCGGGTCGAGCCGCGCCGCGACGGCGTCTGGATCGAGGACGTCGGCTCGACGAACGGCACCTACGTCAACGGCATCCGGCTTTCCCGGCCCCGCAAGCTGGACCCCGGCGACCTCGTCCGCGTCGGCGAGACGGAGCTCCGCTTCGAGAGATGACGCTCGGGCGCAGCACAGGGCTTTCCCACCCCGGCCGCAAGCGGCGCGGCAACGAGGACTCGTGGCTGTCCGAGCCGCCGATGTTCGCGGTCGCCGACGGCATGGGCGGCGCGCGCGCGGGGGAGATCGCCTCGCGGCTCGCGACGGGGGCCCTCGGGGAGGACGTGCACGGGACTCCCGAGGCCCGCGTCGTCGCGCTCATCCAGGAGGCGAACCGGCGGGTCTACGAGCGTGCGAACGAAGGCTCCGACGCCTCGGGGATGGGAACGACGATCACCCTCGCGATCGTCGAAGACGGCGTCGTCACGATCGGACACGTGGGCGACTCGCGCGCGTACCTCATCCGCGACCGCAAGCTCGAGCAGCTGACCGAGGACCAGTCCCTCGTCGCCGAGCTCGTCCGCAGCGGCAGGCTGACGCCGCAAGAGGCCGAGTCTCATCCGCAGCGTTCCGTGATCACCCGTGCGCTCGGCACCGACCCCGACGTCGACGTCGACACGCAATCGATCGAGGCGAAGCCGGGCGACATCTTCCTCCTCTGCTCCGACGGGCTGACGACGATGGTGGGCGACGAGGCGATCCTCGACATCGTCGAGCGCTATCGGACCGACCTCGACGAAGCCGCGAAGGAGCTCGTGAGCGCGGCGAACCGCGGCGGCGGCGAGGACAACATCACGGTCGTCTTCTTCGAGATCGCCGACCAGGGATCCGAGCGGCCCGCCGATACGAAGACGATGGCCGCGGTCGACGAGGAGCCCGCCGCGGTCGACGAGGACACGCTCTCAGGTCTCGACGCGCCGCCCGCGGTCGACACGATGGTCGTCGCCCCCGTGGGGGCGGAGGCCGCCGCGGCGGAGCCGCGCAAGGATCGGTTCGGCGTCCGAGCGGCGCGGCTCGTGATCTCGCTCGGGGTGGTCGGAGCGCTCGCGCTTCTCGTTTACTGGCTGCTCGGCCAGAGCCAGTGATCGCGTACCGATGAGCTACCGCAACCGCGAGCTCGCGAACCTGTCCGTGGTCGCCCTCATCACGAGCTTCGGCTTCGCAAGCGTCTACATCGCGCGGCAGGAGGTCGTCTCGGCAGGCTCGCTCTCCTACGCCCTCTTCTTCTTCGGGCTCTACCTGTCCGCGCACCTGACCGCGCGGCTGACCGTGCCGCAGGCGGACCCGTACCTGCTGCCGATGGCCGCGCTGCTGACCGCGATCGGCGTCACCGAGATCTACAGGCTCGACCCGGGCAACGCCTTCCGGCAGGGCCTCTGGATCGTCGTCGGGGTCGCCGCGTTCGCCGGCACGCTCTTCCTGCTCCACCGCGATTACCGGCGGCTCGAGAGCTACAAGTACCTCTTCGGCCTGACCGCAATCGGACTGCTCGTCCTGCCCGGCCTCCCGGTGATCGGGAAGACGGTAAACGGCGCGCGCCTTTGGATCGGCGTGGGCTCGTTCCAGTTCCAGCCCGGCGAACTGGCGAAGATCATGCTGATCGTCTTCCTCGCCGGCTACCTGCGCGAGAAGCGGGAGGTGCTCGCGCAGGGCAGGTTGAAGGACTTCGGGCCGCTGCTCGCGATCTGGGGCGCCGCGATGCTCGTCCTCGTCGAGACGAACGACCTCGGCAGCGCGCTCCTCTACTTCGGGATCTTCCTGGCGATGCTCTACGTGGCGACCGCGCGCGGCTGGTTCGTCGCCGCGGGCATGGGCTTGTTTCTCGCCGGCGCGACCGTGGTCTACCACGCCATCGCGCGCGTGGAGGAGCGCGTCACGATCTGGCTGCACCCCTGGACGGACGAGAAGGTCTACTGCGCTCAGACCGGCGGGCACCTCCTCCGCCAGGACTGCGCCAGCTACCAGCTCGTCAAGTCCCTGTACTCGATCGGCAACGGGCACTTCGGCGGCACCGGGCTCGGCAAGGGGACGTTCGCCAACACCGAGGGCGGCGAGCTGATCCCGTATCTGAACACGGACTTCATCTACTCGGCGCTCGCACAGGAGCTCGGCCTCGTCGGCGCCGCCGCGCTCCTGCTCGTCTTCATGCTCTTCTGCCTCCGCGGCTTCCGGATCGCTCTCCTCGCCCAGGACGGCTTCTCGAAGCTGCTCGCGCTCGGGCTCACGTTCGGCTTCGCGCTCCAGACCTTCATCATCGTCGGCGGCGTCCTGCGGCTGATCCCGCTGACCGGGATCACGCTTCCCTTCGTGAGCTACGGCGGCTCGAGCGTGGTCGCCAACTTCATCCTGCTCGCGGGCCTCCTGCTGGTCTCTCACCGCGCGAACTCAACGGCGCAGATCTCGATGGAGGACGGACCTTGAACCGTCAGATCACGCGAGTCGCCGTCGCCGCGCTCGTCCTCCTGGCGGCGCTCATCCTCGGCACGACGTACTGGCAGGCGTGGGCCGCGAGCGGCCTCGCCGACCGCCAGGACAACTCGATCCAGCGCGTCGCGCAGTTCTCCGTCAAGCGCGGGAAGATCTACGCGGCCGACAGGCGCACGGTGCTCGCCGACAACGTGAAGCGGAAACAGGCGGGCCTCACGCTCTATTTCCGCCGCTACCCGCACGCCGGGCTCGCCGCACACATCGTCGGCTACTCGACCCAGGTGCGCTCGCGTGCCGGCCTCGAGGCCTCGGAGAACGACTTCCTGACCGGCTCGAACTCGAACCTGAACACGGTCCTCGACACGACGCTCGACAAGCTCAAAGGGGCGACGGTCAAGGGCAACGACCTCGTTCTCACGATCCAGCCCAGGGCGCAGCGGATCGCCCTCGAGGCGCTCGTAGGGCGCTGCGGCGCCGCGGTCGCGCTCGAGCCGCGAACCGGCCGGGTGCTCGCCAGCGTCTCCAGTCCGACCTACGACCCGAACCAGATCGAGCGGGCGTTCAACCAGGCCAGTCGGCGGAAGTTCGGCTGCGCGCCGCTCGTCAACCGCGCCACCGCCGGCCTCTACGTCCCCGGCTCCGCCTTCAAGGTCGTGACCGCCTCGGCAGCGCTCGACAGCGGCCGCTTCACGCCCGACTCGACCTTCCGAGACCCCGGCTACTGCATCGAGTACGGCAAGCCCGTCTACAACTTCGCCGACCAGAGCGGGCCGGAGGTCTTCGGCTCGGTCGACTTCACCTCCGCGCTCGAGCACTCGATCAATGCCGTCTTCTGCGAGATTGGCAAGAGCCTCGGTGCGCGGCTCATCCTCGACTACACGAAGCGCTTCGGCTTCTACTCGGTGCCGCCGCTCGAGACGCCGGTGAACGAGCGGGCGATCAGCGGCCTCTACGACAAAGGCAGGCTCTTCTTCCCGAAGAACGACTTCCAGGTCGATCCGGGCCGGCTCGCGTTCGGCCAGGAGCGGCTTCAGGTGACGCCGCTCCAGATGGCGATGGTGGCGGCGGCGATCGCGAACCGCGGGATCGTCATGCGCCCCTACACCGTCGAGCGCGTCGTCTCCCCCGACGGCTCGACCGTGACGAGGACGAAGCCGGACGAGCTCGGCCGCGCCGTCAGCGCGCAGACCGCCTCCGAGGTCGCCTCCATGATGGAAGCCGTCGTTCGCGGCGGGACCGGGACGGCCGCGCAGCTACCCGGCATCTCGGTCGCTGGGAAGACGGGAACCGCGGAGACCGGGGTCAGCCATGTGAACACGGCGTGGTTCATCTGCTTCGCGCCGGTCGAGAGCCCACAGGTCGCCGTCGCGGTCGTTCTCGAGAGGCAGAGCGGCACGGGTGGCACGACGGCCGCGCCGATCGCGAAGGCGATCATGGAGGCACTGATTCGGTGAGCGTCGAACTCCCTACCCTGTAGCTATCTCCGACACCTTGATCAACACTCTCTTCGACGGCCGTTACCGAGTCGTGCGGAAGCTCGGCTCGGGCGGCATGGCCGACGTCTACCTCGCCGAGGACGAGGACCTCGGTCGGCGCGTCGCGATCAAGATCCTGAACGACCGCCACGCGAACGACGAGCAGTTCGTCGAGCGCTTCCGCCGCGAGGCGAAGAACGCCGCCGGGCTCTCCCACCCGAACATCGTCTCGATCTACGACCGCGGTGAGGCCGAGGGCACCTACTACATCGCCATGGAATACCTCGACGGGCGAAGCCTGAAGGAGCTCCTCGTCGCCCGGGGCCCGATGCCGATCGCCGACGCGATCGCCTTCACGCGTCAGATCCTCACGGCGCTGCGCTTCGCGCACAGGAAGGGCCTCGTTCACCGCGACATCAAGCCGCACAACGTCATGGCCGACGCGGACGGGCGCCTGAAGGTGACGGACTTCGGAATCGCGCGGGCGGGAGCAGCGAGCCAGATGACCGAGGCCGGCTCGATCATCGGCACGGCGCAGTACCTGTCGCCCGAGCAAGCTCGAGGGGCGGCTGTCGACCAGCGCTCCGACCTCTACTCGGTCGGCGTGGTCCTCTACGAGATGCTGACGGGGACGGTGCCGTTTACCGGCGAGACGCCGGTCGAGATTGCGATGAGGCACCTCTCGGACACCCCGCAGCCACCCTCGACGAAGCGGCCGGATGTCTCACCCGACCTCGACATGATCGTCCTGCGGGCGCTCGCAAAGAACCCGGACGACCGCTTCCAGACAGCCGAGGAGATGGACGCCGAGCTCGAGCGCGTCGAGGCGGGCGGGGCCGTGACGGCCGAGACCGCGGACGCCGCCACAGCGGTGCTGTCGGGGACGGCGCTCGCGATGGCGCCGACTGCGATCTCCCGGGCCCCTACAGCGGTTACGGCGCCGCAGCCGCCCTACACGGGGCGGAGGCCGTCGTACCGATACGCGGAGCCGCCGCCCCGGCGGCGTCCCTTCTGGCCATGGCTCCTCGCGCTCCTGCTCGTCGTTCTGGCCGGGCTCGCCGGCTGGTACGCGTATTCGAAGATCCAGGACTCCCTCAGCGGGTCCGGGACGGTTTCCGTCCCCAACGTCGTCCCTCTCAAGGAAGAGCTCGCTATCCGCCGTGTGCGCGAAGCGGGGCTCAACCCCGTCCTCCATCACGAGTTCACCGAAGATCCCGAGGCCAGGCTCGGTTTCGTCTACGACCAGAATCCGGTGCCCGGCTCGCGGCTGGACAAGGGGAGCAACGTCCAGGTCTTCGTCTCGCGGGGTCTCCCGAAGGTCACCGTTCCCGACGTCAGGGGGAAGTCGCGGGACGACGCCGTCGGCACGCTCACCGAGAGCGGCCTGAAACCCAACGTCTTCGAGGTCTTCTCCTCGGAGGACGTGAACACGGTGATCGCCCAGTCCCCCGACGCCGGGGAGCGGGTGACGAAGGGGTCGAGCGTGCGGATCAACGTCTCCAAGGGCGCGCAGCCCGTGGGCGTGCCGTCGGTGATCGGCCTGCCTTACGAGAGCGCGGCGGGCCAGCTTCAGGGCGCCGGCTTTTCAGTCGCGCGGCGCAACGTCGCCTCGAACCAGCCGAAGGACGTCGTCATCGACCAGCAGCCGAAGGGTGGGTCCGCGGCGTCGCGTGGGTCGCCGGTGACCCTCTTCGTCTCCAAGGGGCCGAAGACTTCGACCATTCCCGACGTTACGAGTCAGGAAGAAGATCAGGCTCGAGCGACGCTCGTGTCGTCCGGCTTCAAGGTCGCGGTCGAGGACCAGCAGACGACCGACCCGAACGAGGATGGGATCGTCCTCAGCGAGGACCCCCCCGGCGGGACGCAGGCCAAACCCGGCTCGACCGTGACGATCCTGGTCGGGCGACTGATTCCCGACTGATGGCTCGGATTCGCGTGGCAGTTCTGATGGGCGGCCGCTCGAGCGAGCACCAGATCTCGCTCGCGTCCGCCCGCTCCGTTCTCGAGGCGCTCGACCCGGCGCGTTACGAGACGGTGACGGTCGAGATCGGCCGAGACGGCCGCTGGGAGCTCGGCTCGGGGGCGGGCATGGCGCTGGAGCGCGACGGACGCTCGGCCGCCGAGACACTGCCCGTGCCCACAGCACACGTCCCGGGCACGCTCGCCGAGGTGGACGTCGTCTTTCCGGTCCTGCACGGCCCATTCGGCGAGGACGGCACCGTGCAGGGCCTGCTCGAGCTCGCGGATGTGCCGTACGTCGGGGCCGGCGTGGCCGCATCGGCGCTCTGCATGGACAAGGACCTCTTCAAGTCGGTGCTCCGGGACCACGGCATCCCGGTCACGCGGAGCGTCACGCTGCGGGAGCCCACCGGCCACGAGAACCCGTTCGGCTTCCCGGTCTTCGTCAAGCCGGCGCGGCTCGGTTCGTCGGTCGGCATCACGAAGGCGCGCAGCGAGGAGGAGCTGAGGAAGGGGATCGAGCTCGCCTTCCGCCACGACGAGAAGGTGCTCGTCGAGGAGTTCGTCGACGGAGTCGAGGTCGAGTGCAGCGTGCTGGGCAACGAGCAGCCGATCGCCTCGATCCCGGGCGAGATCGTCGCGAACGCCGACTGGTACGACTACTCGGCAAAGTACGACGAGGGCGGCATGGACCTCGTCATCCCGCCGCGCGTGCCGAAGGAGGCGATTGACCGCGTGCAGGAGCTCTCCGTCCAGGCCTTCCGCGTCACCGAGTGCGAGGGGATGGGGCGCGCGGACTGCTTCGTGCGCAAAGACGGCGAGGTGCTCGTGAACGAGCTGAACACCATCCCGGGCTTCACCGCGACGAGCGTCTACGCAAAGCTCTTCGAGGCTTCCGGCGTTCCCTATGAGGAGCTTCTCGAGCGCCTTGTCAAGCTCGCGCTCGAGCGGCACGAGCGCCGTTCGCGGTTGCGCTACTAAGCGCGAGGGTTTCCGCAGGCGGGGCAAAAGCGAGCGTCGTCGGGGAGACGCGCGCCGCAGTTCTCACAAAACTGCTGGGACGCTCGTGGCGGCTGTTCCCCACTCGGCGGGGCAGGTGCAGGGGGAGGCCAGACGGCTGTCGGGAGCACAACCCGGAGAGCCAGAGGCGTATAGCGAAACGGCGCCGGTCGCAATGCTGCATAGATCATTCCGCCAAGCGCCGTCACAACAAGGAGCTCGACACCAGTCTGGAACGCTGGGCCAAAGTCGACGACCCAGCGAGCCTCTGACTCGATAAAGAGTGTCGTAACTCCCTTCGCTACCAGCAGGAACAAAAAGCCGAACGAACCGACGAGCGCACCGATTCTGAGCCCGTCCAGAGATCGCGGACTTCCGAGCACACGAACAGTTCGAACGGCTGCGAAGAGCCAGAGCAGGATCACCAGGATCGCGCCGGCCGCGGCCATTAGGCGTGCAAGCGTGCCGCCGGTTCCCGCGTATCCTGTCAAGCGTGCGCTGTCGTGCCGCTCCGTGTAGCGGGCGAGCTCCGGCAGATACGTGTATGCCTCTTCGCCGTCGTACTGTTGGAAAGGGGAGGCCCCCTCAGCTGTGTGCAAGTGCGCACGAGCGCCGAAGGCAAGAGGCAATACCACCGCTCCCGTGGGATTGCTCCAAATGCTCGCGGTTTCGATTACATCGCGAACCCGTTGGGGGTCATCCGTACCCTTCGGATTCCAGAGGTTGATCCCGATCGAAAACACGAGGCCACCGGCAAGAAACAACGTCGTGAACAGCAAGGCTGATATGCGCGCTGACGAGCGAAGAGGCTCGCGGCAAAGAGCGACGACGCCGAAAGCAAAGCTTCCCACCAGAAGGCTCAAGGCGAGCGGCACCCAGAAGTAGCTCTTGACCGTCGGCGAGTAGTCGGCATCCTCGATCGAAAAGCTGACCACCGCCGCCACGATTGTGTAGAAGGCCGTCAGGAGCGCTGCGCATACAACTACGGCCGTAGCTCGACCTCTCACGCTCTTGAGCATCGCCCGCGCGTAGAGTCCTGCGACGACGAACGCTGCGACAAGAACGAGCGACGGCACCAACAATGACGTCCGGAAATGAACGCTGGCGCTGTCGAAGTCGATTCTCTCCGCGAAGACCCACGGAATCGTCAATGCGCGAACGAGCCGTGCCCCAAAATTCACCGGCTCCTCATCCGTAATCCGCGCGCCGAGCGCGACTTGGAGCGGCTTGTACGGCAGATAGCCGAAGGCGAAGAGAAGCACCGCCGGGGCGATTGCCACGAATGCCGCAGCAAGCACTCCAACACGGATGTGCACGCCGGCGACGATGGATCGAATGAAGAGACCGAGGGGGTCGGGGTGGTCGGCTCCGGCGCCTGGCTCCATTTGTGAGGCTGACCGTAAACCCTCGTTCTCCTTGGGTCTAGGTCTTTGCCGTGACCTCGTTGATGTGCGCGCGGCCGCCGTTCGGCAGCTGGAGCCATACCTCGTAGTACTGATAGTCCTGACCGTGAGTGTCGACGTCGAAAGTCGTCTCCGCACTCACCTCCTGCTTGCGCGAGACAGCGACGAAGCCGCCCTCCGAGTTTCGGCTGGCCCGGATCGTGGCCGGAAAGTCCGATAGGTCGCTCTTGACCGTCACCTTCGAGAGAGCGACAGGCTCACCCGCGTCGAGGACGACGCCGACGCCCGGCTTGTCGAAGCTCCGGTAGTCCTGGGTCGTCCAGTAAGTCTCCGAGTTGCCGTCAGTCGCATTCCCTGCCTCAGCGTCATGCTCTCCGTCCCCGAAGGGATCCTCTGCGCCGATGCCTCGAAGCTGCACAGGTTTCGACGACGAGCCGATCCCGGGGAGGACGTCGGTCGTGTCGGAGCCGCGGGCGAGGAGAAAGACGCCGGCCGCGATCGCCACGACGACGAGCGCCGCGAGGAGGAGGGGCAGCGCCACTGTCCTCGCCCGACGCTCCCGGCGAGGGCGGCGCGCCCGCGCCCGCCGGGCCGGCACGATCATCGTCGCTCCCTCGGCGCCCCAGTCGGCGAGCCCGGCAAGGCAGGCCTCGAGCTCGGCGACGAAGTCGTCCATCGATTCGAACCGGTCGGCCGGGTCCTTGGCCATCGCCCGTTGGATCGTCAGGTCGAGGCGCACCGAGCAGTCGGGCCGGCGCTCGAGCACGCTGGGCGCCGGCTCGTTCACGTGGCGCATCGCCACCGCGACGAAGTTGTCGCCGGAGAACGGCACCTCACCCGTCAAGAGCTCGTAGAGGACGACGCCGAGCGAGTAGACGTCCGTCTTCGGGTCGACCTTCTGGCCGCGCGCCTGCTCGGGCGCGATGTAGTCGCTCGTCCCGAGCACGGTTCCGGTCTGCGTGACTCCCTGGACGTCGAGCGAGCGCGCGATGCCGAAGTCGGTCACCTTCGCCTGCCCGTCCTCGTTGAGAAGAACGTTCTGCGGCTTCACGTCACGGTGGACGAGACCGCGGGTGTGCGCGAATGCCAGCGCGCGGGCGACCTGGAGGGCGAGCTCCAGGGCGTCGTGCACCGCCAGCGGCCCGCGCGAGACGACTTCCTTCAGGTTCTCGCCCTCGACGAACTCGAACACGATGTACTGACGGCTGTCCTGCTCGCCGCGGTCGATGACCGTGACGATGTTCGGGTGCGCGAGCTGCGCGACTGCGCGCGCCTCCCGGCGGAAACGCTCGACGTAGTCCTCGTCACGCGTGAACTGCTCGTGGAGGATCTTCAGCGCAACGGTGCGCTCGAGCAGCCTGTCGTGCGCCCGAAAGACGTTCGACATTCCCCCCGAGCCGACCAGCTTCTCGAGTTCGTAGCGGCCCGCGATCAGCTCACCGACCACGGCCGGAAGTTTCCCTGAGGAGCCCCGAGCTACGCGCCGAGAACTTTTGCGAGAGCGTCTTCCCAGACGCCCAGCGCCTCGTCGAGCTCGGCGTCGGTGATGACGAGTGGCGTCAGCACGCGGATGCAGTTGCCGTCGGTTCCGGACTTGATGAGCAGGAGCCCGTTGCGGAACGCCTCCTCGATGACCGCCGAGGCGAGGTCGGGCGCAGGCTCCTTCGTGTCGGGATCGCGCACAAGCTCGATCGCGAGCATCGCCCCGAGCCCGCGGACGTCGCCGATCGTGTTCCAGCGCTCCTGCCAGCCGAGCATCCGCGACCGAATCGTCTCGCCGAGTGCCTCAGCCCCCTCGACGAGGCCCTCCTCCTCGAAGACGTCGAGGACGGCGAGCGCCGCCGCCTGCGCGACCGGGTTGCCCACGTACGTCCCGCCGATCGCCGAGTCGGGCGGAGCGTCCATGATCTCCGCGCGGCCGACCACCGCGGAGAGAGGCAGACCGGCGGCGATCGACTTCGCGACGGCCATCAGGTCCGGCTCGACGCCGTGGTGCTCGATCGCCCACATCTTCCCCGTGCGCCCGAAGCCCGTCTGCACCTCGTCGACGACGAAGACGATCCCGTGCTCGTCGCAGATCCGGCGGACACCCTGTACGAACTCCGTCGGCGCCGCGACGAAGCCGCCCTCGCCGAGGATCGGCTCCATCACGATCGCAGCCACGCTCTCGGCGGCGACCTGAGTGACAAAGGCTCGCCTGAGAGCTGTAAGCGCCGTCTCGACGTCGAGCCCTCGGTAGGCGTGCGGGAAGGGGACGCGGTAGACCTCGGGCGCGAACGGACCCAGCGCGGCCTTGTACGGATGCGTCTTCGAGGTCATCGTCATCGCCAGCAGGGTGCGGCCATGGAAGGCGCCCTCGAAGACGACGACCGCCGGCCGCTTCGTGTACGAGCGGGCGAACTTGATCGAGTTCTCGATCGCCTCGGTGCCCGCGTTGAAGAACGCGGCCTTCGCGGGGCCCGTGATCGGCGAGACGGCGATCAGCCGCTCGGCCAGCTCGACGTAGACCTCGTAGGGAACGATCGTGAAATCGGTGTGGCTGAAGCGCGCGAGCTGCTCCTGCGCGGCTTCGACGACGCGTGGGTGCGAGTGGCCGACGTTGAGGCAGCCGACTCCGCCGGTGAGGTCGATGAACGTGTTGCCGTCGACGTCGGTGAGGGTCGCGCCGCGGGCCTCCGCCGCCGCGATCGGATGGACGAGAGAGAGCGGCGCCGCGACCACGCGCTCCTTCCTCTCGACGATCTCACGCGAGCGAGGGCCGGGAATTGCGGTGCGGATCTCGATCGAACGGGTGACCGCCATCACTCTGACGATACAGCAGCCGGCGGTGGTCTGCATAGATGAATAGAGTTCATACATGGAGCTGAGACGGGCCGACCTCGATCCGGATCCGCTCCGTCAGTTCCGCTCCTGGCTCGCCACGGCTGGGAGCGATGCGGTCGCTCTCGCTACGGCCGCGGCAGACGGCGCCCCGTCCGCGCGAATGGTCCTGTTGAAGGGGGCCGACGAGCGCGGTTTCGTCTTCCATTCCAGCTACGAGTCCCGGAAGGCGCGCGAGCTGGACGCGAACCCCCGAGCCGCACTCCTCTTCTACTGGCACGAGCCCGGGCGGCAGGTGCGCGTCGAGGGCGAGGTCGAGCGTGTCGATCCCGCGGTGTCCGAGGAGTACTTCGGGACGCGGCCTCGCGGCGGGCAGCTCGCCGCCTGGGCGTCGACCCAGAGCGAGGCCATCGGCTCGCGCAACGAGCTGGAGGAGCGCTTCCGCGAGCTCGAGGCCGAGTACGAGGAACGCGAGATTCCGCTCCCGCCCCACTGGGGCGGCTTCCGACTCATCCCCGAGATGTACGAGTTCTGGCAGCACCGCGAGAACCGCCTGCACGACCGCTTCCGCTACCGGCGCGAAGGCGGCGGCTGGGTCATCGACCGTTTGTACCCCTAGGCTTGGGCCGTGATCCTCGGCCACCTCGATCTCGACGCCTTCTTCGCCGCCGTCGAGGAGCTCGAGAACCCCGAGCTCCGCTCGAAGCCGCTCGTCGTCGGCGGCGACCCGCACGGGCGCGGCGTCGTGGCGACCGCGAACTACGAGGCGCGCCGCTTCGGGATCCACTCGGCGATGTCGTGCGCCGAGGCGCTGCGCCGCTGCCCGCACGCCGTGTTCATGCGACCGAGGCACAGCGTCTACAGGGAGTACTCCGAGGCGGTCTGGGGCGCGATCCGCGAGGTCGTCCCAACGGTCGAGCGAACGGGCATGGACGAGGGCTATCTCGCCCTCGGCGAAGTGGCCAAGAGCTTCGTCGAGGCCCGTGCCCTGGCGGAGGCGGTACGGACCTCGGTCCGCGGCGCGACCAGCCTCACGGCGTCGCTCGGGGTAGCGTCGTGCAAGGTCGTCGCCAAGATCGCGAGCGACCAGCGGAAGCCCGGCGGCCTGACGGTCGTCCCGCTCGGACGCGAGGCGTCCTTCCTGGCGCCGTTCGACATCCGGCGGCTGCCCGGTGTCGGCCCGCGCTCGGAGGCGCGGCTGCGCGCGGCCGGGCTGGAGACGATCGGCGCGCTCGCCGCCCTGACCGACCCAGAGCTCAGGCGCCTTCTGCCCGGCAAGGTCGGAACGCTTCTCCGCGACCGTGCCCGAGGTATCGATCCGCGAACGCTCGAGACGAGCTCGGAGCGGATCTCGATCAGCCATGAGGAGACGTTCCCGCGCGACATCGCCGACCGAGAGCAGCTGAAGGAGGAGCTCCGCCGGATGGCCGTGAGCCTGGCCGAGCATCTCCAGCGCTCAGAAGAGACGGCACGCACCGTGACGACCAAGGTGCGCTACACGG
Source organism: Gaiellaceae bacterium (assembly GCA_036001625.1). Classification (GTDB taxonomy): domain Bacteria; phylum Actinomycetota; class Thermoleophilia; order Gaiellales; family Gaiellaceae; genus VAXT01. Next base: position 31,223 of record DASYUD010000024.1, on the reverse strand, counting down.
ACTTCTCGATCCGCAGCCGCTCGACGACGCTGCCGGTGGGCACCGACGAGGCCGAGCGAATCGCCGAGCTCGCCTGCGCGCTCCTCGACCGCGCGCTCGACGACCGACCGGGTGCGCTACGCCTCGTCGGGGTCGGCGTCTCGGGCTTCGAGCAGCACCGCCAGCTGGCGCTCGTCTAGCTGGCGCTCGACTAGGCGGGTAACGCGAGGCGGCCGCGCCACGCGCGCATCATCAGGTGGGTCGAGAGCCCGAGGATGACGACTCCGTTCAGCGGGTGAAAGGCCCCGACCCACGGGTGCTCGAAGGTCGCCAGCACCGATTGGACGATGACGCCGAGGACGGCAAGGAGAAAGGTCAGGCCCACGGTCGCCCGGTCGCGCCAGGAGATGAGCGCGAGCAGGAAGAGGAGCAGTGAGCCGGCCATCGCGGTCAGGAAGCCGGCTCCCTGGTGGGCGTCGAAGTCGTTCATTCGCTCGAAGACGGCCTGCCCGGCCAGCACGAACGCAACGAGCACGCCCAGCACGTAGACCGGGAGAAGGATGCGGTACAGCCAGAACGCGCCTCGTCGGATCTGAGTCACGGCGCGGACCCTAATCGCCCCACTGGAAGCCGGTAGGCGCGAGCTGCGGCTCGAGCGGGCTCTCCGGAAGACCTGGTCGAGGCTCGGAGGCGTTGTATCCCCCGGGCGCGACGTCGTTGGGCGTGTCCGGGTGAAAGAGCGACGCGAGGTACTGGATGTGCCCGCGGCCGGGCCCCAGCTCCCACTGCCCGCCGCCGTAGGGGGCGATGTCGTGGGCCGCACAGTAGTCGTATGCGTCGAACAGACGCCTGACGCTCCCGAACCGCGACGGCTTGATGTTGATCGAGCGCGGTGGCCAGGGAGCGTCTTCGATGTCATCGACGGAATGGATTGGCGCATCCCACGTGACGCGAGCCGAGTGCGGCTCGAGGATCGGCCGCGTCTCGTCCGTTACCGCTGGATCCTCGATCCAAGCCTCGGGAAGCCCTTCGAGTACGCGGCGATAGAGCTCCGGGTCGGGCGGCAGGTCGACGGGAGTCCCCTTGTAAGCGCCCTTGAGATCGACGGAGTCCACCGCCCCGGTCGCCGCGAGGTCCTCGATGAGCCTGTCGTCCCAGGTGCTCGTCGGGTCGAGCTTGAACCGCAGGCCTGGGTAGAGGTCGAGCCACGGACGAATCTGGTCGACGGACTGCGGATCGGCGAGGCGCTTCGAGGAGACGAACGTGACGGAGCTGGGCTCACGCCCGACTGCCTCGGCGAGCGACTTGCCCGCCTGCCGCAGTGCGAGATCGAGCGCCGCGCTCTCGAACGCCCAGCGGCGGTAGTCCCGTGATGCTTCCATCTGCGGCTCGTGCGGGAAGAGTGCGAGCGTCTCGAGGAGGCGTGAGAACGAGTCGAGCGTGTGCGATCCCGCTAGCGGCAACTCTGCGGGCGGCGGATGGTCCGGGGCTGTGTAAGTAACGTCCTCCCCGGTGCCCTCCTCTCCGCCACCGCGCAGGTGCACTAGCGTCGTCACCCGGGTGAACTCGGGCGAGACCACGAGGTCTAGGCGCTCGAGCTCGTAGGAGTCGACCTCGAGCGGCAGATCCGCGACAGCGTCGTAGAGCGGCACGAGGCGAACCATAGGCGCCGACTCGGCGGCGCCGCCCTTCAGGACGGGCGGGCTTCGCCCGCGCGTCCGTCTGAAACGACCGGTCGACCCCAACACGAAGATAACGAAACCGCTCTTAGAATCGCGAGCGTGGTTCTCTCCGATCGAACGATAGGACGGCTGCTCGGCGAAGGGCGCATCGAGATCGAGCCTTACGACCCTGCGCTGCTCCAACCGTCGAGCGTGGACGTGCGCGTCGACCGCTATTTCCGCGTCTTCCACAACGCGCGCTACGCGTTCATCGACGTCAAGGAGCAGCAGGAGGACCTGACCGAGCTGGTCGAGATCGACGGCGAGCGTCCGTTCATCCTCCACCCGGGCGAGTTCGTCCTCGGCTCGACGCTCGAGCGCATCCGCCTGCCCGACGATCTCGTCGCCAGACTCGAAGGGAAGTCGTCGTTGGGGCGGCTCGGCCTGCTCATCCACTCGACGGCCGGCTTCATCGACCCCGGGTGGGATGGACACGTCACGCTCGAGCTCTCGAACGTGGCAAACCTTCCGATCACGATCTACTACGGGATGAAGATCGGACAGCTCTCGTTCGTGCAGCTCACCGAGCCGGCGGAGACGCCCTACGGATCGGGCAAGCTCGGCTCGAAGTACCAGGGGCAGCAGGGCCCGACGCCGAGCCGCTACTGGCAGAACTTCGAGCGGGAAACGGCGAAGTGATCCTCGTCACCGGCGCGACGGGATTCGTCGGCAGCCACGTCGTGGACGCGCTGCGGCAGGCGAGAAGGCCGGTGCGGTGTCTCGTCCGGGACCGGCGCAAGGCGGGGAAACTGGCGGCCCTCGGCTGCGAGTTGGCCGAGGGAGACATGACCGATGCGGCCGGCCTGCGCCGGGCGGTCGAAGGCGTGGACGTCGTCGTTCACCTCGTCGCCATCCGGCAGGGGAAGCGGGAGCAGTTCCAGCGGATCATGGTCGGCGGCACGCGCGATCTCTTGAAGCTGGCCAAGGAGGGCGGAGCCAAGCGGTGGGTGCACATGAGCGCCCTCGGGACGAGCGAGGAGACGAAGGAGCTCGTGCCCTACTACGGAGCGAAGTGGCAGATGGAGCAGGACGTGCAGCGCTCCGGGTTCCCGTACGTGATCTTCCGGCCGAGCTTCGTCTTCGGTCGCGACGGCGGCATCCTCCCGACGTTCCGCAAGCTGGCGAAGATCGCGCCCGTGACGCCGATCGTCGGCTCCGGGGAGCAGCGGATCCAGCCGATCTGGGTCGACGACGTCGCCGCCTACTTCGAGCGGGCGATCGACCTCGAGGCGGCGACGAACCGGACTTTCGAGCTCGGCGGGCCCGACGTGGCGACCTGGAACGAGTTCTGGAAGCGGCTGAAGCGCACGCTCGGCGTGCGGCGGCCGAGCGTGCACGTGCCCGTCAGCCTGATGAAGGTGAACGCGCTCCTCACCGAGCGGTTGCCGGGGAACATCCCGCTCACGCGCGACCTGCTGAAGATGCTCGAAGCCGGCGACAACGTCGTCACGAACGACGAGGCGGTGCAGACCTTCCAGCTCCCGCTCGTGCCGCTGGACGAGCAACTCCGGCGCGCCGCCTGAAGGTGCTCCGATGATGGATCACGCGCCCCTCACCGAGACACAACGCGCGCTTATGCCCGATCTGGGCGACGACGCCTGCGGTTTCTGGGACCTCGTCTGGCTCCGCACGGGTGAGCAGCGCGCCCAAGAGTCATCCGACGCGCCAGTCCCTGATCGGCCCGATAGATCACGGGTGGAGGTGGCAAGCGGAGCCGGGCTTTGCCCGGCGGGAGCGCTCGACGGCGTTCGAGCGCGCGTGGCGTGAAGGAGGGGGCCCACAGGGGAACCATGGGTTCCCCTGTGCATAAGAAAGGGGGTCGGCGACAAGCCGACCCCCTATTCCGGTAGACCAGCGTTGGATTGGTAAGGGCGCTCCCAGCCGGTCCGCTAGCTGACCGGCGGCGCGTAGCGCGAGTCCCCTACGCTGGCTAGGCGATTCCCCGTAGGTCCCGGGGACACGCCCTTACCCGCTGGTACCTCCACTGCCCGTACTGGAATCTGTCAAGCCGGACCACCTCCTTTCCGCGGTAGTCGAACTGTAGCGACTCGTGCCAGACGTTGGCCGGCGAAGCCGTGTCCGGTGCCAGGCACCAGACGTGTCTGGCCTGGCTACGACTGCTCGGCGAGGATGACGGAGAGCTCGAGGCCGCGGTCCAGCGGCACCGTGACGCTCTCCAGCGTCGGGTCGGCCTGCCGCGCCCGCGAGTAGGCCCCGAGCGCCTCCTCGTGCGAGAGGACGTTGTCCGCGACGATGAGCGCACCTGGCTCGAGCTTGTCCCGGGCGAGCTGGAAGAGCCGCTCGTAGTCATCCTTCTCGGCGTCCAGGAAGCAGACGTCGAAGACGTCCTCGAGCATCGCCAGCGTCTCGAACGCGTCGCCCTCGATGAGCTCGGCCCACTCCTCCAGGCCGGCCTCGGCGACGTTGCGGCGCCACGCGTCGCATTTGGCCGGGTCGTTCTCGAGGGAGAGCACGCGGCCGCCGAAGTAGCGCGCGCCCGACGCCAGCCAGATCGTCGAGTAGCCGCGAGAGCCGCCGATCTCGAGCACCTCGCAACCCTGCTGAGGAGCGACGAGGGCGAGGAGAAACTGACCGGTCGTGCGGGCGACCTGTCGCGCGCGTTGCTCACGAGGGACCTTGCGCGCACGCTCGTCGGCGTCCTCGGCCTCGAGCCGCGCGAGCACTGCGCGTACCGCGTCGTCGAGCACTAGCGGAGATCGACCTTGACGATCCCTTCGTCCACGCGGACGGGGAAGGTCTCGACCGGGAGCACGGCCGGGAGCGTCAGTGCCGCCCCGGTCCGGATGTCGATCTGCGAGCCGTGCCGAGGGCAGACGGCGAAGCCCTCCTCGACGTCGTAGTCTCCCTCGCAGAGCGGTCCGTCGTCGTGGGAGCAGCGGTCCTCGATCGCGTAGAGCACACCGCCGAGGTTGTAGACGCCGACCGAGATCTGGCCGGCGTGGACGATCTTCACCGAGCCCGGCGGCAGCTCCTCCAGCGGGCAGACGTCGATTTCAGCCAACTACGAGATCTCGAGCTCGCGCGCGAGCCCCGCCCACTCCTCGGGGAGCGGCGTCCCCTTCGCGCGGTGGAGCGCGACCTTGAGCACGCCGAGCCCCAGGAGGGCGCACTTGAGACGGACCGGCGTCAGCGGGATGCCGATCTCCTCGAGCAGCTCCTCCTTCGGCAGCGTCGCCACCTCGGTCGCCGAGCGTCCCTTCACCATCTCGGTCAGCATCGAGGTCGCCGCCAGGCTGATCGCGCAGCCACGGCCCTCGAACTTGACCTCGTCGATCGTCTCTCCATCCTCACCGAGCGCGACCGAGATCGAGACCTCGTCCCCGCAGAGCGGGTTCAGCCCCTCCGCCCTCGCGTCGGGCGCCTCCATGGCCCCGTGCCCGCGGGGATTCTTGTAATGGTCGAGAATGACCTCGCGGTAAAAGTCGCTCATCGGCTACCACGAGCCTAGCGAAGGGAGCTCAGCCGAAGACCTTCCTGACCTTGTGCAGGCCTTCGACGAGCCGGTCGACCTCGTCCTGCAGCGTGTAGAGGTAGAAGCTCGCGCGGTTCGTCGCCGCGACTCCGAGCTTCGCCATCAGCGGCTGGCAGCAGTGGTGGCCCGCGCGGATCGCTATCCCCTCCATGTCCAGCACCTGCGCCACGTCGTGCGGGTGAACCCCGTCGACGTTGAAGGAGACGATGCCCGCACGTCGCTCGACAGGCGGCCCGTAGAGCGTGATCCCCGGGACCTCCGAGAAACGCTCGAGCGCGTGCGCGACGAGATCGTGCTCGTGCTGCTCGATCGCGTCGAGGCCGGCCGCCGATACGTAGTCGACCGCCGCGCCGAAGCCCACGGCTTCGGCGATCGGCTGAGTGCCGGCCTCGAACTTGCCGGGGATGTCCCCCCAGGTCGTCTCCTCGAACCTCACCTGGCGGATCATGTGCCCGCCCAGGTTGAAGGGCTCCATCGCCTCGAGAAGCTCGGCGCGGCCCCACAGTGCCCCGACGCTGGTCGGCCCGCACATCTTGTGGGCGGAGAAGGCGAGGAAGTCGCAGCCGAGCGCCTGCACGTCGATCGCGCGGTGCGGCGCGGCCTGCGCCGCGTCGACGACCATGACCGCGCCCTGCTCGTGCGCCCAGGCGGCCAGCCGCTCGACCGGGTTCACGGTGCCGAGGGCGTTCGAGACGAGGTTGTTGGCGACCACCTTGATGCTGCCCTCGCGGGCAAAGGCATCGAGATCGCTGAGGTCGAGCTCGCCCTCCTCGTTGAGCGGGATCATCCGGAAGGCGGCGCCGGTCCGCTTGGCGACGTACTGCCAGGGGACGAAGTTCGAGTGATGCTCGAGCTCGGTGACGAGCACGACGTCGCCCGGGCCGAGGTTCGTCAGGCCCCAGGCGTACGCGACGAGGTTCAGGCTCTCGGTCGCGTTGCGCGTGAAGACGATCTCGCGAGCCGACGGAGCGTTGACGAACGCGGCCACCTTCTGACGTGCGCCCTCGTACGCGGCCGTCGCCCGCTCCGAGAGCGTGTAGACGCCGCGGTGCACATTTCCATAGGAGGTCTCGTAGAAGGTGCGGAGCGTGTCTAGGACCTGCCGTGGCTTGTGCGCGCTGACGGCCGAGTCGAGGTATGCCAACGGCTTCCCGTGGATGAGCTGCTCGAAGATGGGAAAGTCGGCGCGGAGCTTCCGCGCATCTAGCTTCGCCGGGCTCGTGACGGCCACGTACCTATCGTACCCCGCTCCCCGCCGCCGGAGGCCCCACTCTCGGCACCGCGAATAGCGATGGTGGCGTGAGGGCTCGCAGCTATCAGACCACTGGACAGGTCGCTCGCTTCGGCCTGGTCGGGGTGCTCAACACGCTCATCGACTACGTGGTCTTCATCGGGCTCACGATCGTCTTCCGGATTCCTCTTTCTCAGGTCTGGCTGGCCAAGTACCCCTCGAGCGCTATCGCCATGATCAACAGCTACATCCTCAACCGGCGGTGGGTCTTCCGGTCTCAGGGACGTGATCTGATGGCCGAGTCGATCCGGTTCTTCTCGACAACGCTCGTGGGGGTCTTTGTCATTCAAAATCTCCTCACCCAGTTCTTCGCCAGCGACTTTCAATACTTCGGCCTCGCGACGTTCCGTTTTCTCGACCTGCTCGGATTGTCGGACTTTCAGTTCTCCTTTCATGAGCGAACGCTGGGAATCACCAAGAGCTTTACGATCAAGACCGTCGCTTTCGGCCTGGCGACTCTTGCCTCGCTCATCTGGAACTTCCTGACCTACAAGTACTGGGCCTTCCGCCGACCGAGACCGAGGTGAGCCAGGGTCCGTATCTCACCATCGCGTTCTCCGCCTATCGGGCGGAGAGGTTCATCCGGGCGACCCTCGAGGCGGTGAGTCGTCACGTGGCCGAGAAAAGGTGGGAGGCAGAGATCCTGCCGGTCGTCGATCGGAGGGATCCGGCAGCGGCTCTCATCTTCGACTTTGCCAGTAACCATCCGGAGGTTCAGCCGGTCGTCATCGATCACCCGGCGGGCAAGGGCTGGGCGATCCAGCGCGCGATGTCCGAGGCCCGCGGCGACCATCGATGCTTCATCGACGCCGACAACGGCGTGTCCTTCGAGCAGATCGACGGAGCGTTCGAGCTGATCGATCGGTACGACATCGTGATCGGATCCCGATACATGAAGGGAGGCGTCCACGGGAAGCGGGCACTTTCGAAGACGATCATGAGCCGCGGCGGAAACCTGCTCTTCAGGCTGATCCTTGGGCTCGACTACACCGACACTCGCGCGCCGATGAAGCTCTACCGTGGAGAGGTCGCGGCCGATCTCTTCCCGAGGCTTCGGCTGCCGGGGTTCGGGTTCGACACCGAGCTTCTCTTCCTCGCCAAACGGCTCGGCTACAAGGTTCGGGAGTATCCGGTGACGTGGGAGCCCGGCGACGAGACGACGGTCAGCTTCGGGCGTGACGCGATCCTCTCGATCCTGGAGCTGTTCCAGGTCCGCTGGTATTGGCTGACCGGGCGCTACCGGCGATGAGTCTCGGAGCTTCCAAACCACGGTAGTCGTTTCGCCCGGGCCGGGCTTTTCGCTTCAATGTGATCGTGCGTATTGCCCGCCCAGTGCTCGTGACCGCGCTCGTCCTCGGCCTGGTTCCACTCGTCGCCACGGGCTGCGGGAGCAAGGGGAAGGAGTCGGCGAACTCCAAGATCGAGGGTGGGGGGTCGCCGGGCGCGAAGATCTTTGCGGACGCGGGCTGCAGCGGCTGCCACACGCTCGCCACCGCCGGCGCCAGCGGCACGGTCGGGCCGAACCTGGACGAGCTGCGGCCGAACCAGCAGCGGGTCGAGCAGCAGGTTCGGAACGGAGGCAACGGAATGCCCTCGTTCGCCGACAAGCTCAGCGGTGAGCAGATCCGCCAGGTCGCGGCCTTCATCGCCACCTCGGCGGGCACCGGCACCGCGGGCAAGATCTCGTTCGAGCCCGACGACAAGAAGGTCGAGGACTGCCACGGCGACGCAGCCTGCTTCGAGCAGGCGTTCGGCAACGTCGCATACAACGACGGGCCGAAGGCCGCCCTCGACCAGCTCGAGCAGCTCGAGCAGACCGATCCGGTCGTCCGGGGCGATTGCCATCCGATCGCGCACAAGATCGGGGCCGGCGGGCTGCTCTACTACGAAGGGAGCGTCGGCAAGGCGTTCGCCGCCGGGACCGCCACCTGCGCCGCCGGCTACTACCACGGCCTCCTGCAATGGAAGCTGGCCGGGGTCAGGGCCGACCAGGTCGCGGGCGTAGCCCGAACGGCGTGCGAAGACCCGGAGATCAAGACAAGCGCCTTCAACTACTACCAGTGCAACCACGGCCTCGGGCACGGGCTGATGCTCTACACGGCGTACGACCTGCCGCAGGCGCTCGGCTTCTGCCACAAGCTCAACACGAGGCTGGATTCGATCGAGTGCAGCGGCGGCGTCTTCATGGAGAACCAGAGCTCGTCCTTCGGGCTGAAGACCAAGTGGCTGAGCAACAAGAACCTGCTCTACCCGTGTAACAGCAAGCTCGTCCGGCAGCGCGACAAGCTCTACTGCTATCTGCTTGTTACCTCACACATCCTCCCGGCCGTCGGCGGGGACTGGAAGAAGACGGCCGACTGGTGCAGGCGCAGCGACCGTGGGCGGGCTGACTCGGGCGAGACCTGGACCGAGATCTGCTTCCAGTCGTACGGCCGCGACGTCTCGGGGGCGGCCGTGCACAACCCGGAGCAAATCCGCGCGCTGTGCGCCCAGGCCGGCAGCGGAGAGAAGGAATGCCTCTACGGAGCCGTGCGGGACGTTCTCAACAACAACTCCCGGGATCTCGGCGCGAAGACCCTCTGCGAGAACGTCGCCAAGCGCTTCCGGTCCCGCTGTTTCTTCGGGCTCGGCACGATTCTCGGCACCCAGCACGCCGACCTGGCAGGGAAGCAGGCCGCGTGCGCCGAGTTCGCCAAGGGGAGGGATCTCACGGACTGCGTCAGCGGCGCAGGCGGTTAGGAGCTCCGAACTTCGAGGACGACCCGGTCTCCGTCGGGAGTGACGTTGCGAATCCGGCCCTGCGGGTACTTGTCCGCGAGGACGTTCGCGTACGCCGTCCACACCGCTCGCCGCATGAACATCGCGAAAGGCGGGGCGGCGGCGAAGCTAGGGAGCATGGTGGGGTCGATCGCGGCGCCGACCTGGCTCGGGTCGCGGGCGAACACCCGCACGCGTTCTTCGGGGACCCCGAAGTAGTAGTAGCGCCAGGCGCTGTTGTCCTGGGTGGAGATGAAGAACTTCTCGCCGGGGATGTCCCGGTGTGAGAAGACGTAGCGCGCAGTGCTTCCGATCGAGTCGCCTGACCGTCTGCCCTTTTGGATGAAGTCCCAGGCAATAGCCAGGTTCCATACGGCCACGACGGCCAGGATCGAGCCCACGATCGCCGCCGGCGCGTAGGGGATCGTCCGCCACCTGCGGGCGAGCCAGCGAACCGCTTCGGTCACCAGATACGCGACGAAGGGAAGCGTGACCAGCAGGCGCGTGTAGTTGGGCGCCTTGTTGATCAGCAAGGCGTACGAGAGCCAGAGGACGAGAAAGCTCCCGAGCATGAGGAGGGCCCCGTCATCTTCGCGGCGGCGCACTATGCCCACACCTGCGACTCCGACGCCGATCCAGAGCAGGATGCCCGTGAGTGGGTCGACGAACCCGTGCCCGCGGTTCTCGTAGATCCAACCGTGGTCCTCGACCCGGTTGTTGAACGTGCTCACGCCGAACTTGGCGTTCTTCCAGTACCCGCCCCACTCGCTGTCGGCGAAGACCCAGTCCCGCTGAAGCTTCCGAGCCTGGGAGTAGACGAACAGGGTCTCCTGGTTCGGCTGGACGGCGCCTGGAGGCATCTTCGACTCCGCGATGACGATCGGCGCCGCCGTCAACACGAACCCGGACGCTGCGATCGCTCCGAGCACGGCCAGGCTCCGCAACGGGAAGCGCTGCCGGAAGAGCAGCGCCAGGCCGATGAGGAACATCACCCAGAGCGGAAAGGCCGCGCGAGACGGGTAGTAGACGTAGAAGCCGAGACCTGCGGCGACCCCGCCGAGAAACGTCGCCAGCTCATGCTTGTTTCGCAGGCCCCAGAGCAGGAGCGCGAAGGCGACGACTTCGGCGAGCACGGCCGTGTTTTCGCGCATCGCCAGTCGGCTGATCATGAAGAAGGAGTGACTGACTCCGAACAGGAGCACGGCGAAGACCGCCCAGCGGCGCGGGAGAAGCTGGCGGAAGAGGGCGTACGAGGCGGCGATCACCAGTAGGCCGCATAGGGCATGCAGCAGCCGCATGTGTTGGAGGTCGACGCCGCCGAGGAGGTTGCCGAGCCTTCCCCAACCGACGAAGAGCATGGCCGGGCGGCTGAGGTAGAAGCTGGTGCCGAACGGATCGACGTCGGGAAGAGTCAGAAACGTCTTCGAGACGTCCATGATCGCGACCTCGTCCGAGCTCACCTGCACCGGCCAGCGATAGAGGGCGATGGCGTAGAGCGGAGAGAGGATCAGGGCCAGCGCCGCGGGTAGCGCGAGATCGAGCCGCGCCACTCGAGGCAGCGATCTCGACCTGCTCCCGAAGAACAGCCCCAGGCCGGCAAGGCCGGCCAGCCAGAGGAGCAGCATCCCGTGCCCGTACCCCGAGCGGTCATAGGTGACGATCGACGCCGTTCCCAGGACGACGCCGAGCACGAGCCCGAGACCAGGCAGGGCGCGCTGCAACGGACGACTGCTCAGGCCGGTGAAGGCTTCTCTGGCGGAATTTTGTCCCAGGACCCCCAAGGCGGACAAAGCGTAGCCCCAGATCCTCGAAACGCGAAGCGGGTCACCGTTCAAGCTCGACTCCCGGGGGCCGTTCGGCTTCAATGTGGCGAGTGCGTAGTGCAGCAACGATCCGGGCGGGGCTCGTCGCCGGCCTCGTAGCCTTCGCCGCTGCCTCCTGCGGCGGAGGTGGCAAAGAGGCGGCAAGCCCTAGCTCGGTGAACCCTGCCGGGGCGAAGGTCTTCGCAGACGCCGGCTGCGCAAACTGCCACACGCTCTCAGCAGCGAGCGCGAAGGGGACGGTCGGGCCGAACCTCGACCAGCTGAAGCCCGACCCGGAGCGCGTCACCCGACAGGTCAGCAACGGCGGGGTCGGGATGCCCGCCTTCCGCGACAAGCTGAGCGACCAGCAGATCAAGGACCTCGCCGCCTTCGTCTCCGACGCGACGAGGAAGGCCACGGGCGGAGGGTCCGTCGCCGCGGGCTTCAAGCCCGACGACACCACCCTGGACGACTGCGCGTCGTCGGGCGAGTTTCATTGCTACGAGCAGGCCTTCGCGAACATCGCCTACAAGGACGGCCCGAAGGCGGCGCTCGATCTCTTCGACGAGAAGATCAAGCAGCCCGGCCCGATCGAGTCCGACTGCCACCGGATCGTGCACGCGATCGGCGGCGGCTCCCTTTCGCGCTATCACGGGAACGTCGGCCAAGCGTTCGTTCAGGGCCGGCCGTCATGCACGTCCGGCTACTACCACGGCATCCTCGAACGGGCGTTCCTCGGCATCTCCCAGAAGGATCTCGGGTCGGCGTCGCGGCGTTTCTGCTCCGGAGAGGACATCCGCAAGGTCGAGTTCATCGCCTACCAGTGCGTGCACGGCCTCGGGCACGGCCTGATGATCTATACGGGCTACGACCTACCGCTCTCGCTGCACACCTGCGACGAGCTCGAGACGGATTGGGACGCGATCTCCTGCACGGGCGGTGTCTTCATGGAGAACTACCAGTCCTCCTACGGCGTCAAATCGCGGTGGCTGAGGAACAACGACCTCCTCTACCCGTGCGATGCCGTCAAAGAGCGGTACAAGTTCTACTGCTACGACATGGTGACCGCGCGAATCCTGCCGAAGGTCAACTACAACTGGGCCAAGGCGTCGAAGGTCTGCCGTACGAGCGAGAAGGGCTGGGTCAGGATCTGCTTCCAGTCGATGGGGCGCGACGCCTCCGGCTACACGCGGCTCGACGCGCGGCGGATCCTCGATATCTGCCGAAAGGCCGGGAACATGGCCGCCGAGTGTGTCTACTCCGCGGCGGAGGACATGACCTACACAGACGTGAGCCCGCGCCGCGCGAAGGGCCTCTGCAACATAGCTCCCGCCTCGATGCGGGATTACTGCTGGGTGGGCATCGGGTCGATCATGGGCTCGCTCGATCGCGAGACCGAGAAGCGCAAGGCGAGGTGCGATAAGGCCACTAGCAAACCGGCGTACCGTCGAGCCTGCTACCGCGGCGCGCACGTCGAAGGCTTCGCCTAGCGGCGGCTGACGCGCTCGCAGTCCGCGTGGGCTAGCCCTGCGGAATCCGCGCTTCGAGCGCCTCTCCGAGCGCCTCGCGTACCGGCTCGAGCTCGATCCGGTCGAGCACGTCCTGGAAGAATCCGCGCAGGATGAGCCGCTCCGCGGCGGCCCGCGTCAGCCCTCGCGCCATCGCGTAGAAGAGCTGGTCGCGGTCGACCTGGCTGACAGTCGCGCCGTGGGTGCAGCGGACGTCATTCGCCTGGATCTCCAGGCCGGGGATCGAGTCGGCGTGCGCCTTCGGGGACAGCAGGAGGTTGCGATTCTCCTGATAGGCGTTCGTCTTCTGCGCCTCGGGCTCGACACGGATCATCCCGCGCCAGACCGCCCTCGCCTGGTCACGGAGCGCGCCCTTGAAGGCGAAGTCGGAGGTCGTGTTCGGCGCGATGTGCTCCTGGAGCGTGTCGTAGTCGAGGTGCTGGTCGCCGTCGGCGAAGTACGCGCCGGTGACGCGCGAGGTCGCGCCCTGGCCGGCGAGGTCGTTCTCGATCCGCACCTTCCCCTTCTTCGACCCGAAGCCGCCGGCGACCCAGTCGAGCTCGGCGTCGCGCCCGACCCGCGCGCGGTGGGACGCGAAGTGCCAGGTCTCGCGGGCGAGGTTCTGGAGGGAGACGTACTCGACCTTTGCGTCCTGCTCGACGAAGAGCTCGACGACCGCGTTCGAGTAGCCGGCCAGATCCGGATCGGCCGAGGCGACCTCCTCGATCAGGCTGAAGCGGCTGCCGGGTTCGGCGATGACGAGCAAGCGCCAGAAGAGCGCGCCGCCGTCGGGCGGATTCGCGATCCGAACGTAGAGCGGGTGCTCGAGGACGGTTCCCTTCGGGACGTGGACGAGAAGTCCGTGGCTCCAGCTCGCCGCATTGTGAGCGGCGAACTTCTCCTCGGCTCCGACGAGCTCGCCAAGCCGTGGGTGCGACTCGTCGAGCGGCTCGAAGCGAATCCCGTCGGGGGCGCGTTGGATCTCAACCCTGCCCGCGCCGAAGGTGGCCAGCCCGGCCAGGTCGATATCCAGCATCGAGTCCGAGCCAATCGAGGCGGCTGACCGCTTGACATGGCCGTTCTGGACGAAGGCGTCCGGGTCGAAGCCCTTCAGGTCGGTGAAGCGCCACGACTCATCGGTCGTGGTCGGCATCGGGAGCGCGCGGTAGCGCTCGAGCAGCTCAGTCCTCATTTGGGCGCGTACCGGCGGTGGAGGATGACCCAGTTGCCGTCGGGATCCTGGAGGAAGGCCATGTGGCAGACACCGGTGTCGGTGGTCCCCGCGAACTCCACGCCCTTCGCCTCGAGCTCGGCGCGCGCCGCTGCAACGTCTTCGACGCGGAAGGCGATCCCGCCGAGATTGGGCGTGAACTCGATGCCCTCGCCTTCGGGATTCCAGAACGAGAGCGTCACCTGCCGCGCCGCCACCTCGCGCGGATTGTTCGGATCGAGCGGCAGACCGAGCGTCTCGTGGTAGAACGCGCGCGCCTGGGCGGGATCGCGCGTCGGAATGGTTACGAAGTCGACGCGCTCGACCTGCACTTCTAGCCGACCGAGCCCTCCATCTGGAGCTGGATCAGCCGGTTCATCTCGACCGCGTACTCGAGCGGGAGCTCCTTCGTGATCGGCTCGACGAATCCGGACACGACCATTGCGGACGCCTCGGACTCGGACAGGCCGCGGGACATCAGGTAGAAGAGCTGCTCCTCGCCGATCTTCGACACGGTCGCCTCGTGGCCGATGTCGACGTTCGACTCGTCGATCCGGATGTACGGGTAGGTGTCGGAGCGCGAGTCCTCGTCGAGGATCAGGGCGTCGCAGACGACCTTCGACCGGGAGCCCTCTGCGCCCTTGGCCACCTCGAGCAGGCCGCGGTAGCTGGCTCGCCCGCCTCCCCTCGAGATCGACTTCGAGGTGATGATCGAGGACGTGCGCGGCGCGATGTGGACGGCCTTGCCGCCCGCATCCAGGTGCTGGTCCTTGCCCGCGAACGCGATCGAGAGCACCTCGCCGTGGGCGCCCTCGCCCATGAGCCAGATCGCCGGGTACTTCATCGTCAGCTTCGAGCCGAGGTTCGCGTCGACCCACTCCATGGTCGCGTTCTCGTAGGCGACGGCGCGCTTCGTGACGAGGTTGTAGACGTTGTTCGACCAGTTCTGGATCGTCGTGTACCGGCAGCGCGCCCCCGGCTTGACGATGATCTCCACGACCGCAGAGTGCAGCGAGTCGGTCGAGTAGACCGGCGCAGTGCAACCCTCGACGTAGTGCACGTAGGCGCCCTCGTCGACGATGATCAGCGTCCGCTCGAACTGCCCCATGTTCTCGGCGTTGATGCGGAAGTAGGCCTGGAGCGGCATGTCGATCTTCACGCCCGGCGGGACGTAGATGAACGACCCACCCGACCAGACGGCCGAGTTCAGCGCCGCGAACTTGTTGTCGTTCTGCGGGATGATCTTGCCGAAGTACTCCTTGACGAGGTCCCCGTGCTCGCGCAGGCCCGAGTCCATGTCGAGGAAGAGCACCCCCTGGGACTCGAGGTCGTCCTTCAGCTTGTGGTAGACGACCTCGGACTCGTACTGAGCGCCGACGCCGGCGAGGAACTTCCGCTCGGCCTCGGGGATGCCGAGCCGGTCCCACGTGTTCTTGATGTCCGGCGGCAGGTCCTCCCAGGTCTTCGCCTGCTTCTCGGTCGGGCGGATGTAATAGAAGATGTTGTCGAAGTCGATCTCGGCGACGTTGCCGCCCCAGGTCGGGAGCGGGCGGGCCAGGAAGTAGTCGAGCGACTTGAGGCGGAACTTCCGCATCCAGTCAGGCTCGTTCTTGTGCTCCGAGATGGCGGCGACGAGCTCGTGCGAGAGGCCCCTCCCCGACTTGAAGAAGTAGTCCTCCGGATCATGGAACCCGTACTTGTACTCGTTGCCGATTCCGGCGACGACTTCGGCCTCGGTTATGGCCACTAGGCTTCTCCTCCTCCGACCGGCTCGGGCGTGAACGCCTCGTAGCCGTCGGCTTCGAGAGTGTGCGCGAGCTCTGGCCCGCCTTCCTGAACGATACGCCCGTCGACGAAGACGTGCACGAAATCGGGCTTCACGTGGTTGAGGATTCGCTGGTAGTGGGTGATCACGAGCGCGCCCGTCTCCGGGCCTACGAGCTCCTTTACCCCCTTCGCCACGATCTTCAACGCGTCGATGTCGAGGCCGGAATCGGTCTCGTCGAGGACGGCGATCCGGGGGCGCAGCATCGCCATCTGGAGGATCTCGACCCGCTTCTTCTCGCCCCCCGAGAAGCCGTCGTTCAGGTAGCGCTGCGCGAGCTCGCGCGGGATCTTCAACCGCTCCATCGCCCCCAGCATGTCCTTGCGGAACTCGGAGATCGGCACGGGGTCCTCGTCTCCGCCCGCCCGCGCCTTGCGGAGCGAGTTGAGCGCCGAGCGAAGGAAGCTCGTGACGGTGACGCCGGGGATCGCATGCGGGTACTGGAAAGCGAGGAAGAGTCCGAGCTGCGCACGCTCGTCGGCGCCGAGCGCGATCAGGTCGCGCCCGTCGAAGAGGGCTTCGCCCTCGGTGATCTCGTAGGCCGGGTGGCCCATCAGGGCGTACGCGAGCGACGACTTGCCCGAGCCGTTCGGTCCCATCAGCGCGTGGATCTCCCCCGGGTCGACGGCGAGATCGACGCCCTTGACGATCTCGGTGCCATCCTCCAGGGCCACGTGCAGGTTTTTCAGCTCGAGCAGCGCCAACTTTGTGCGGTCCCTAACCCTTTCTCTTCCATCGTTTTCCCCGTCCTTCGTGATCCATGGTAGCCGACGGTTCCCGCCAGCCCCGGTGCTACTCTCTGAGGCGTGCTCCCCAATATCAGCCTCTGGGAGATCCTCATCCTGCTGCTCGTCGTGCTGCTCATCTTCGGGCCGAGGCGCCTGCCGGAGATGGGCCGATCGCTGGGGAAGGGGATGCGCGAGTTCAGGGACTCCATCTCCGGCAAGGACGACCCCGTCGAGCTGCCGCCGCCGCAGGACGAGACCGGCGTCCCGGCCGCCACGCGCCGCGACGAAACCGTTTCGTAAGGCGGCACGATGAGGCTGCCGCGGCGGCTGCGGCACACCGAGGAGGCGACCCTCGTCGAGCACCTCGACGAGTTGCGGACCCGGCTCGTCATCATCCTCCTCACCCTCGCCGCCGGCTTCGTCGTCGCATTCGTCTTTCACGACCACCTCATCGACTGGCTCAACCAGGCCCTGCCCGAGGACAATCCCAAGCCGGTCACGCTCGGAGTCACCGAGCCTTTCGTCACCTCGATCAAGGTCAGTCTCTACGCCGGGTTCGCACTCGCCCTGCCGGTCATCCTGTGGCAGCTCTGGAGCTTTCTGGCGCCCGCGATCGAGGAGCATGCGCAAAGGGTCGTCGCCGCTTTCGTCGCGCTCGCCACCGGGCTCTTCGCCGGCGGCCTCGCGTTTGCGTACTGGCTCGTCCTGCCCGCGGCGGTCCACTTCCTCACGAACTACGACGAGAACCTCTACACGATCCAGGTCCGGGCGAGCTACTACTACTCGTTCGCGGCGTTCATGCTCGTGGCGATCGCACTCGTCTTCGAGCTGCCGATCTTCGTTCTCGCCCTCGTCCGGCTGGGCGTGCTCACAACCGCCACGCTACGAAGGAACCGCCGCATCGGCTACGTGGTCATGGTCGTGATCGCCATCGCCTTGCCCACGATCGACCCGGTCTCGCTCCTCTTCGAGGCCGTGCCGTTGGTCCTGCTCTACGAGCTCTCGATCTGGCTGGCGGTGCTGATGGAGCGACGCTGGCAGCGCTCGAGCGCGACCGGGCTCGCTCCAGTCCCGTGACGTTTCCAAAGATCGAGCTGCACGTCCACCTCGAGGGCACGGTCCGGCCCGAGACGCTGCTCGAGATCGCGCGCCGGAACGAGTACGCGCTGCCGGCGGACACCGTCGAAGGCCTCGCGGCGCTCTACGAGTACCGCGACTTCGCACACTTCGTCGAGGTCTGGATCCTGACCACGCATGCGCTGCGCACGGCCGACGATTTTCGGCGAGTCGTCGTCGACTACGCGGCCGAGGCCGTGTCGCACGGCGCCGTCTACATCGAAGGGATCTTCTCCCCGGCCGAGCGCGTGCGCCGCGGAGTGAGCTGGGACGAGATCTTCAGCGGCTACTGCGACGGCGCCCAGGAGGCGGAGGAGCTGCACGGCGTCACGGTTCGCCTCACGCCGGACATCTTCCGCGGCGCGACGCTGGAAGAGGCCGAGGCGGTCGTCCGTCACTCGGCCGCCTATCGAGACAGGGGCATCGTCGCCGTCGGCCTCGGCGGCCGCGAGGCCGAATACCCGCCAGAGCCCTACGAGGGCCCGTTCGCGCTCGCGCACGCCGAGGGCCTCG
Organism: Gaiellaceae bacterium; assembly: GCA_036001625.1. Lineage (GTDB taxonomy): Bacteria > Actinomycetota > Thermoleophilia > Gaiellales > Gaiellaceae > VAXT01. The sequence goes on along the minus strand of DASYUD010000024.1, from coordinate 13,280 downwards.
GCTCGGTCCCGCACGCGGGCGAGCACGCGGGCGCGGCCTCGGTGCGGGGCGCCCTCGAGACGCTGGGGGCCGACCGCCTGCGGCACGGCATCCGCGCCGTCGAGGACGACGGCCTCGTTCGGGAGCTCGCCGACCGGGGCACCGTGCTCGACGTCTGCCCCATCTCGAACCTGCGCACGGGCGCGGTGCGCTCGCTCGCCGAGCATCCGCTCCCGAAGCTGGTTGCGGCGGGAGTCCGCTGCTCGATCTCGACCGACGACCCGGCGATGTTCGACACTGACCTAACCCGCGACTACGAGGCTGCTGGCACCCTCGGGGTCGATCCGCGCTCGGCGTACGAGGCGGGGGTCGAGGGCGCACTCTGCGACGCAGCGACGAGGGAGCGCCTACGCGAAATCGGCGCTTCCTTCGACTGGGCGGGCTCGACCCAACCGGAGCTAGTCTAGGACCGTGGCCAGATCAGGCGCCGGACGCAAGCCTCGTCGCAAGCCCCAGGCGCAACCACGGGCGCGCGGCTCCCGTGCCAGCGCCCGCCCAGAGTTCAGCGTCGCCGAGCAGGCGATGTTCTTCCCGAAGCTGCGCCGGCAGGCGAAGTGGGTCTTCGTCTTCCTCGCGCTCACCTTCGGGGTCGGCTTCGTCGCCTTCGGGGTCGGCAGCGGCGGCACCGGGATCGGCGACATCTTCCAGGGCGGCGGCCAGAGCTCGTCGAGTGGGCCTTCGGTCAAAGACGCGCGCAAGAAGATCGAGAAGGGCGATCCCGCCGGGTACAAGGAGCTCGCGGACGCTTACACCGCCGACAACGAGCCGGACCAGGCGATCTCCGCGCTCGAGCAGTACGTCAGGCTCCGGCCGAGGGACTTCGACGCGATCCAGACGCTTGCGGGCGACTACGAGGGGAAGGCCAGCAAGCTCCGCGACCAGGGGACGGCCATACAGGCAGAGCTCCAGGCGACGACGAGCGGAGGCTTGTTCGACATCCCCACGCAGACCCAGCTCGGGAAGGCGATCGGCATGGGCCGAGTGGACCGGGAGGTGACCGCGCTCGCCAACTCGAAGCTGAGTGAGGCATACGGCGGCTTCCAGAGCGCCATGTCTCGCGCAGCGCAGCTCTACCAGGTAATCGCGACCGCACAGCCCGACGACGCCCTGCTCCAGCTCACGCTCGCCGACGCGGCGTTCCAGGCACGGATGTCCCCGCTCGCCGTGCAGGCCTACCAGCGCTTCCTCAAGCTCGCGCCCGACGACCCTGCCGCGTCCTACGCCCGCCAGCAGATCGCCCTGGCCCGGTCAGGAGCCCTCAACCAGGTATCGCGTTAGACTCCGCTGCACGGGAGGGCGAATGAACTTCGACGTGAAGACTCATAAGGTCGGAGACGACACGTACGTCATCTCGCTGGCAGGCGAGGTCGACCTGTACACCGCACCGGAGTTCAAGCAGCACCTCCTCGACGTGATCGGCGAGGGGGGGAAGTACGTCGTCGTCGACTTCTCGGATACGACCTTCATCGACTCGACCACGCTCGGCGTGCTGGTCGGAGGTGTCAAGCGGATTCGCGCGCAAGACGGCCGGCTCTCGCTCGTCTGCAGCGACCGCAACATCACGAAGATCTTCGAGATCACCGGCCTCGACCGAGTCTTCACGATCTACCCGACCCGCGACGAGGCGCTTGCGAAGGCGGGCGCCTCCAGCCAGCCTTCGTCGTAGCGTTGCGCGCGCTGGTCGGCGCTGCACTGGTCTTCGTGGCCGCCGTGCTCACGGCCGGCTGCGGCACCGGCGGGCCGGCGAGCGGAGGCAACGTCTCGAGCGGAAAGAAGCTCTTCCTGACCGAGGGCAAGTGCGGCGGGTGTCACACGCTGGCCGACGCCGGGTCGAGGGGGCAGGTCGGCCCCAACCTCGACGAAGCGTTCGCCGCAACCAGAGCGGACGAGATCAAGGAGAGCACGATCCGCAACGTCGTCCTCGACCAGATCCGGTACCCGACGAGTGAGAGTGGAATGCCGGCCGACCTGGTCCGCGGCCAGGACGCAGAGGACGTCGCCGCATACGTGAGCTCCGTCGCAGGCACCCAGCCGGTGGGAGGCCCCGCGCCCGGCGGCAGCGGAAAGGACTTGTATGCCTCGCTCGGCTGCCAGGGGTGCCACACGCTCGACGGGACGAAGGCCTCGGGACCGAGCTTCAAAGGCCTCTTCGACTCGAAGGTGACGCTGACGAACGGCCAGACAGTGACCGCGGACGAGGCCTACCTGCTCGAGGCGATCATCGACCCCGACAAGCAGATCGTCCAGGGCTACGCGCCCGGCGTGATGACCTCCGTGATCACGAAAGGCCAGGTCTCGCAGGCGGACGCGAAGAAGCTGGTGCAGTTCATCAAGGCCCAGAAGTAGCGGGGCGGACTTCCTCCGGCTCGGCCTCTAGATCGACGACCACGTGCGTGATCGGAACGGCGAACCGCTCCCGCGCGGATTCGACGATGCCGCGCTCGAGCCAGTGCGAGCGACCCTCGGGATGGGTGGAGATGATGATCTCGTCGGCGCCGAAGAGCCGCTGCGCGTCCTCCATCGCCTGCAGCGGCTCGCCGTCCCCGACCTCGCCCTTCGCGTCGATCCCCGCCTCGCGCAGCCGCGCGAGGCTTGCGCTCAGGCGCTCCTGCGCCCGGGCGCGGGCATCGTCCTCGTCCGAGGCCCAGTGGCGCAGCGGAGAGTTGAGCGCGGGGCAGACGACGAGCACATGCTCCTGGTAGCCCTCCGACCGGCGCCGGATCTCCTCGCGCAGACGCCCTCCGCCGACGGTCTCGTTCGCGATCACGAGAATGCGCCGCTCGTTCTCGGCGCCGCGCCGCCGCGTCACGGTCCGGCGCGGCGCTTCGACACGGCGGGCGCGCACGATCCAGGCCAGCCCGGCGAGCGTGAGAAGGACGAAGACGGCGAGGCCGGCCCACTTGTCGATCGCGAGCGCCGCGATCACGATCAGGGCGAAGTAGCCCACCGTGAGCAAGAGGAACCGGTAAGCCTCCGCCTCGCTCCGGAAGGGATTGATCACTGCTTCACGCCCATGCCGGCGAGGAGCCCATCAGAGGATGTACACCGTCGTGTAGACCACAATCCACATTACGTCGACGAAGTGCCAGTAGATCCCCGGGATCTCCACGCCCCGGTGGGCCTGGGGCGTGAAATGCCCGCGGAAGGCGCGCACCGTCGCGAACGTGAGCAGCGTCAGGCCGACGAACACGTGCGCGCCGTGGAGGCCTGTCAGCCCGTAGAAGACCGTCCCGAAGCCACCGTCCTGCGGCGCGAAGCCGATCCGCGAGTACTCGCGGACCTGCGTGAGCAGGAAGGTGATGCCGAGACAGAGCGTCAGGACGAGGCCCGCCTGGAGGCCGGCGCGGTTCCCGCGCTTGATCGCCTGAAGCGCCCAGTGCATCGTGAAGCTCGAGGTGAGCAGGATCGTCGTGTTCACGCCGGCCACGAAGACCGGCAGGTGGAACGGATGCGGCGGCCACTCCGGCGCCGAGTTCACGACCCGCACGAAGAAGTAGGCCGTGAAGAACGAGCCGAAGAGCATGATCTCGGAGGCGATGAAGAGAAGCATCCCCAGCGTTGGCGCGTCGACGCGCGAGCTCTGGTGCGCCGCTGGCGGATGCGCATGAGCTTCAGCGTGAACCGCCACTAGGCCACGACCTCCTGCTCCTCTGAGAGGGCGACGTGCTCGACCGGTAGACCCGTGTCCTTGTGCAGCCGCTGGACGAGGTTGCGTCGCAGCCAGGGCGAGCGCGCGGGGGCGAAGGTCGAGACGATGATCTCGTCGATCCCCTCGTCATGGACGGCCTGCATCGCAGCAACGTACGGGTCGGGATGGGCGATCTGGCCGTGGGCGTCGATTCCGCGGCTGCGCAGGATGGCGAGGGCGCGCCGCAGGCGCCGCTCGGCGTCGGGATGCGCGGCATGGCTCGGATCGCTTTGCGGGCAGATGATCAGGAAGCTCGCTGGCGAGCGCTCGGCCCGCTCGCGTATGCGGCCGAGGAGTGGCTCCCCGACGACGGTCTCGTTCGCGATCACGAGCACGTTCGCCTCGCCGCCCTCCGCCTTCAGGTCGACGACGACGTGCTCCACCGGCAGTCCCTGGGCCGCGTCCCGGACTCGGTCGATGACCTTCTGCCGCAGCCATCCCGACTTCTCCTTCGGGTGAGTCGAGACGACGATCTCGGTCGGCTTCGGGTCGAGCATGGCCAACGCGTCGCGCACGGCGTCTGCCGGGTCGGCGTCGACCACGAGCCCGTGGGCGGCGATGCCCGCCTCGTGCAGCGCCGCGAGGGTCCGCTCGAGTCGACGGCCGGCGGCGGCGCGGCGCGTGTCCTCATAGACGACGTACCCGGCGTGCGGGTGGCTGATGGGACACACGACGGTGACGAGGTCGGCGCCCTCGGCGGCACGGCGCTTGAGCGCCTCGATCAGGGTCGCGCCGGCGACGGTCTCGTTCGCGACGACCAGGATGTGGCTCATTCCACCCGCACCTCCCCCGGCTCCCCCAACTCACGCTGGCCGTTGAAGACTGCATGCCGAGCCCCCGGCACGCCGTACTCGTAGGGGCCGCCAACGACCTGCGGGATCTCGTCGAAGTTGAAGATCGGCGGCGGCGAGGAGACCTGCCACTCGAGCGTGAGCGATCGCCAGGGGTTCGATGGGGCGGGGGCGCCCCGCAGCCAGCTGACGACCATGTTGTAGACGAAGACCATGAACGAGGCGCCGAGCGCGAACGACGCGAGCGAGATGAAGAGGTTCCAGTCTCCGTACTTCGGCGGGTAGTCAGCGATGCGGCGCTCCATCCCCTGCACCCCAATGATGTGCATGGGAAAGAACGTCAGGTTGAAGAAGATGAACGTCCCCCAGAAGTGGAGCTTCCCGAGCTTCTCGTCGTACATGCGGCCGGTCATCTTGGGGAACCAGTAGTAGATGCCGGCGAAGATCGTGAACAACGAGCCGCCGAGCAGCACGTAGTGAATGTGCGCGACGACGAAGTACGTGTCGGAGGTGTGGATGTCGATCGGGACCGCGCCGAGCATGATCCCCGAGAGCCCGCCGATGACGAACATCGAGACGAAGCCGAGCGCGAACAGCATCGGCGTGTCGAGGCGTAAGCGTCCCTCCCAGGTCGTGGCGAGCCAGGAGAAGACCTTGATCCCCGTCGGCACCGCGATCATCAGCGTCGTCACCATCATCGGCACCCGCAGCCACGGGGCCATGCCCGAGACGAACATGTGATGTGCCCAGACGGAGAAGCCGAGGATGAGGATGGCGATGAGCGAGAGCGCCATCAGCCTGTAGCCGAAGATCGGCTTCCGCGACATCACCGAGATCACCTCGGAGGCGATGCCGAACCCGGGCAGCATCATGATGTAGACGGCCGGATGGGAGTAGAACCAGAAGATGTGCTGGTACCCCAGCGTGTAACCGCCGTCGTTGAAGTCGAAGAAGTTCGTGTGCATCAGCCGGTCGAACATGACGAAGAACTGCGAGCCGGCGATGAAGGGCGTCGCCAGAACGACGAGGAGTGACGTCGTGAAGTTCGCCCAGACGAGCAGGGGCATGCGCCAGAACGTCATCCCGGGCGCACGCATGGTGATGATCGTGACCAGGAAGTTGAGCGCGGTCAGGATCGAGGACGCGCCCGCCCACTGGACGCCCATGTTGAACCAGACGTTGCCGTTCGTGCCGACGATCGAGAGCGGCGCGTAGCCGGTCCAGCCGGCCCCGAAGGCCCCGCCGGGCACGAGAAAGCTCGAAAGCATCATGGTCCCGGCGATCGGCAGCAGCCAGTAGGAAAGGGCGTTCAGGCGCGGGAACGCCATGTCCGGCGCGCCGATCATCAGCGGGATGACGAAGTTCGCGAGGCCGGCGAAGGCCGGGATCACGAACAGGAAGATCATCAAGGAGGCGTGCACCGAGAAGAGCCCGTTGTACGTCTGGGTGTCGAAGAACTGCATGCCAGGCTTCGCCAGCTCTGCCCGCACGAGCATCGCTAGCAGACCGCCGGCCAGGAAGAAGAAAATCGTCGTCACGAGGTACTGGATGCCGATCACCTTGTGGTCGGTGTTGACTCGGAAGTAGTCGCGCCAGCTCCGCGCTCCGTGGCCGGAGTGGTCTTCGGCACGGCTGGGGAAGCCGAGCGCGTAATAGGTCCAGTAGTCGAAGGCGCCGATCGCCGCGAGGAAGCCGACCGGCGCCGTGATCAGGGCTGCGACCGTGACGATCACGAGCCAGTCGAGGATCGGGTCGTAGCCGGCCCACCAGCGGATGCCGGTGACGAGCCCGAACCCGATCCCGAAGAAGAGGGTGGTCATCCACGGCACCCGCAGCCAGCCGGGAGCGAGCACTCTCCGCCAGCCGGTCCGGGGCGGAGCGGGCGGCGCCTGCGGCGTGTGCTCGACGACCTCGGTCACGGACACTCAGCCTGTTCCGGAGTCCCTTGTGGTTTCCGCTGCTGCGACCTGATCCATTCCTGGAACTTCCGCGGCTCCATCACGCACGCCGGGGCGCGCATGAGTGCATGGCCGACCCCGCAGAGCTCGGTGCAGACGACCGTGTACTTGTCGATCCTCGTCGGCGTGATCGGCAGCTGCGTAACCTGCCCGACCTTCAGCTTTGACGGAACCGCGTCCTGCTTCTGGCGGAACTCGGGCACCCAGAAGGAGTGGATGACGTCCAGAGCCCGGAGTCGCAGCTCGACCTGGCGGCCCTCCGGCAGCCGGAGAACGCCGGAGACGGGACAGTTCGGCGGAGCGGGCGGGAGGTCGCAGAGTTGAGTGTCCTTGGAGACCTCCCTGGCCTTCGCCTCCGGCGGATAGGCGAAGGTCCAGGCGAACTGGCGCGCCGTCACTTCCACGACAAGCCGATCCCTCTTCAGCTTCCCGTTCTCGGCGAGGGCGACCGCGCTGACGATCGCGATCGCGGTCACGAGCACGGCCGGAACCGCCGTCCACGCGATCTCGAGCCTTGTGTGGCCGTGGATCGGCGGTCCGTCAGAGTCGTCGTCCGGTCGCGCGCGGAACTTGACGACCGAGTAGACGGTGACCGCGGCGACCACCGAGAAGACCGCGATGCAGATCGCAATGACGAACCAGAAGACGAAGTCGATCCGTTCGCCTTCCTTCGAGGCGTTCTCCGGCAGCCAGGGGATGAAGATCGCGATCGAGGTCGCCACCGCGGCGGCGAGCAGACCGATCGAGACGACCCTGACGATGGATCCCCTGCGCACCGGGATCGAGCCTACTCAACGCTCCCGCCGCCTGCCGGCAGAGGGGACCTGCGGTTAGCCCTCCTCGACCGACGGGTAGAGACAAGAGAAACAAGGAGGTTCCATGGGACTCGGTGTAAGCCTGGTCGTGGTCGCCGCCGGCGCGATCCTCATCTGGGGAGTGACCGGCGAGGCCGCTGGGCTCGACGTCGACGCGATTGGCGTGATCCTGATGGTGGTCGGGTTGGTCGGCCTCGTGCTCTCGCTGATCTTCTGGTCATCGTGGGGAGGCTGGGGGCGCCGCCGCCGCGCGACGTATGTCGAGGAGGGCCCGCCGCCCGGGCCTGGGTACTAAGAGGACGTTAGGCCGCAGCGCCGCCGAGTCGGCGCTGCGGTCTAGATTGCCCTGAGCGGATCTACCGCTGCACCCCGCACGAGCACTTCGAAGTGGAGGTGCGGCCCCGTCGCCTCCCCGGTGGCGCCGACGAGCCCGACCGTCGCTCGGGCGGCGACACGCTCGCCGACGCGGACGTCGATGCGCGAGAGGTGCGCGTACCGCGTCTGCACGCCGTTGCGGTGCGCGAGGACGACCATGTTGCCCCAGCCGCTCCCGATCCCCGCGAACACGACCCGGCCGGCCCCGGCGGCGGCTATCGGCGTCCCCGTGTCGGCGGGAAAGTCGACGCCCGCGTGGAAGCGCGCACCGCGCGGGCCGAACAGGTCGCCGGGCGGTCCCGGCAGCGGCGGAGCGAGATGGATCGGGCAGCCGGGGGGTGGCGCGCGAAGGGCGGCGATCGTCGCCGCACCTGCGGAGCCGCTCGGCCGGATCCCGGCCCACGTCTGGAAGCCCCGCAGAGCCGCGACCGTGTGCGTGCCGAGGAAGCCGTCGAACGCTCCCGAGGGAAAGCCGTGCCAGGCAAGGGCGAACTGGAGCGCTGCGACGTCCCAACCGCGGGCGCCGAATGCAAGCGGACGCCGGCCGAGCGGAGCGCTTCGCCCGTAGCGGCCGAGCGCCGCCCGTGTCTGCGGCCCCGGCACACCGTCGGTCGTCACGCCCGCCCGCCGCTGAAGGCGTCGCACCGCGGCGGCCGTTCCGGGGCCGAGCACGCCGTCGACGGTGCCTGCGTACAGGCCGCGGCCTCGCAGCCCGACCTGGAGCGCCGCGATCTCGGGGTTGCCCGCGGCCGTCGCTCCGCTCGCGAGGGCGAGCGCGGAGACGAGGGTCAGGCAGAGGCTGGCGGCAAATACTCTTGGCATGGAGACCGGTGCGTCCGCATCTGGATCGGTCGCTCATGCGTGGCGGTCCTGCCTCGTTCGAGGGAGGTGGCATCCCTCGAACGGGGGGAGTCCAAGGGCTACGCCCTCCCGATACCTCGGAGAAGACGAAGGCGCCGACCTGGAGAGCAACTTGCGGCCAACCGAACACTTTGGGCGGTCCTCGCACACGCGTGTGAGCGGGCCGGATGACAGGAGGAACGGAAGCCTGTTCTGCGCGGGTCTCGTCTTCATGCTCGCCGCCTACGTCGTCCTGACGCTGATGGGCCGGGCCGACGGCGGGCTCACGGAGCCCTCGACGTGGATCTACAACTCGATCCTCATCGGCTCCGCCGCCTGCTGCGTAGCCCGCGGATTTGCCCCGACCGTCGAACGAGCCCCGTGGCTCCTCCTCGGCGCTGCGCTGGGCTTGTGGGCCGGCGGCGACCTGTACTACACCTTCTTCTTCTCGGGAGCGGAGACCGTCCCCTTCCCGTCGATCGCCGACTCCCTCTACCTCGCCTTCTATCCGCTCGCCTACGTCGGCCTGGGACTGCTCCTCCGCCGGCGGGGGAGCCGGTTCACGGGCAGTCTCTGGCTCGACGGCCTGATCGGGGCCCTGACAGTCGCCGCGCTCGGGGCGGCCGTCGTCTTCTACGCCGTCCTGGACACGACAGGAGGCAACGCGCTCGTCGTCGCGACGAACCTCGCGTACCCCCTCTTCGACCTGCTCATGCTGGCGATGCTCGTCGTCCTGGTCGCCCTCGCCGGCTGGCGCCTCGACCGCACGTGGGGGCTGATCGCGGCGGGCATGTTTGCATTCGCCCTCGCCGACAGCGCCTACCTGTACCAGACGGCGACGGGAACATACGTCGAGGGGACGATCCTCGACGTGGGCTGGCCGCTCGCCACCGTCCTGATCGCCTGCGGCGCCTGGCAGCCGGTGCGCAAGCTGGACGAGGTCCGAGACGAGGGCTGGCAGGCGCTCACGCTGCCGACGGTTTTCGCCTTCATCGGTCTCTCGCTCCTCGTCTACGACCACTTCCACCGGCTGAACGTGCTCGCCCTCGCGCTCGCATCCGCGGCGCTGGTCGCAGTCATCGCTCGCGCCGTGCTGACCTTCCGGGGCCGCGTCCACCTGCTGGAAGCGAGCCGCAAGGAGGCGCTGACCGACGCGCTGACCGGGCTCGGGAACCGCCGGAAGTTCATGCTCGACCTCGGCCGCGAGCTCACCGGCGCCGAGCTAGACCACTCTCTCCTCTTCGTCCTCTTCGACCTCGACGGCTTCAAGGCGTACAACGACACGTTCGGCCACCCGGCCGGCGACTCGCTCTTGAGCCGGGTCGCGACCAGGCTCGAGGCGGCGGTCAGCGGCCACGGGCTCGCATACCGGATGGGGGGCGACGAGTTCTGCGTCCTTACGTCCGCCGCCCACACGAGCCCGGGCGGCTTCACCGAAGCGGCGGTGGCGGCGCTGACCGAGGAGGGCGAGGGCTTCGCAGTCGCCTGCTCGCACGGCTCGGTGCTGATGCCACACGAGGCGCAGGATGTCTCCGAGGCGCTCCGCATCGCCGACGGACGGATGTACGTCCACAAGCAACGACGCCGACCGACCGCGGGCCGTCAGAGCATGGACGTCCTCCTTCGCGTGCTCACCGAGCGTGATTCTGAGCTCGGCCACCACCTCGCGGGCGTCGCACACCTAGCTGAGGCCATCGGGCGGCGGATGCACCTGCCTCTGGATCAGCTGGAGGCGGTCCGCCAGGCGGCGGAGCTGCACGACGTCGGCAAGCTGGCGATCCCCGAGGAGATCCTGAACAAGCCGGGGCCGCTAACGGACGACGAGTGGGGGTTCGTGAAACGGCACACGCTGATCGGCGAGCGGATCCTCGCCGCAGCGCCCGCGCTCGGCCTTGCCGCGAAGATCCTTCGCTCGACACACGAGCGCTGGGACGGTGCCGGCTACCCGGACGGGCTCGAGGGGCTCTCGATCCCCCTGGGGGCGCGCATCATCGCCGTCTGTGACGCCTTCGACGCCATGACCTCGCAGCGGCCCTACGCGTCTGCTCTCACCCGCGAGGAGGCATTGCGCGAGCTCTTCCGTTGCGCGGGCACGCAGTTCGATGCCGAGATCGTGGAGGGGTTCGCCTCCTTGCAGAGCGAGCTCCGCGCGCAGCTCGTCGCCTAGGAAGGCTTCGCGCGAACTGGACTTCGTTACGGCCTCACGCCGGGCATCGGCGTTGTAGGATCGCCCCGCCGTCAGTCGAGGGAGGCGAGCTACGTTCGTGACCCTCACGCCCAAAGGGCTCGAGGACCTGATCTTCGGCTCTGAGCAGTCGCGCCGCGGCTCCGCTGCTGCTCGGCGCCGAGGCAAGCATCCGCCAGGGCCGCTCCCGCTCTCTCGGCCAAGTAGCTCTCTAGAAAGGAGCCTCATGCGCTACCTCCTTGCAGCAGCGCTTGCGCTGGTGGTGTTTGTCCCCGCCGCGCATTCGAGCGCGAGCGCGAGTCGCACGCAGACGTATCCCTGCGCCTCTGTCGACAGGCTCGGCCTCGAGAAGCAGTCGAACGCGCACGCGGCCCAGGTCCTCGCGGCTTGTGGCCGTGCTTCCGCGCCCGGGCCGAGTCTCAACGCGACCTTCTCGTCCCTCCCCCGCCTCGCGCCTGCTCCGGCCAACTACGGCGGGGCCGACGTCGATGTGATCACGGGCGGCGAGGGCGTGTACCCGCACGTGACGCAGTCCGAGAGCCAGACGTGGGCAAATGGCAGCACCGTCGTCATGGCCTACAACGACTCGCGGACGGCGCCCAGCTGCTACTCGGGCGGGTCGTACTCGCTGAACGGCGGCACGACCTGGACGAACCTCAACTCGCGCCCGTTCTGCAGCGGCCACGGCACGGGCTTCGGAGACCCGGTCGTCGTCTACGACCAGACCCACTCGAGGTGGGTCGCGGTCTTCCTCGCCGGCGGCTGCGGCGGCCAGGGCATGGGAGTCTGGACCTCAGTCGACGGCGCAACCTGGTCGACCGGCTCTTGCGCCCACATCGGCACCCAGGACGACCGCGAGTCGGGCTGGGTCGACAACAATCCGGCCAGCCCCTTCTACGGCCGCATCTACATCACCTGGAACAACTTCGCCGCCGGCCAGAACATCTACTCGATCTTCTCCAACGACGGCGGCACGACCTGGAGCTCGCCGGTCCAGGTGCAAAGCGGCGGCTTCATCCGCAACGTCCAGGTGACGACCGGTCCCACCGGGACGGTCCTCATCGCCGGCATGAACGAGGGCGCCGGCGGGCTCGGCAGCCGCATCAACATGCTCTTCCGCTCGACCAACGGCGGCGTCAGCTGGTCGACCGTGACGATGGGCGGCTCCTTCCCGGGCCCGGGCCAGTCGACCTGCGGCTACTTCGCCGCCATGTTCCCCTCCTACTGGCGGCACATGGGCTGGGGCGACATCGGCGCAGGGCCGAGCAGCGTCGTCCACTACGTCTACGCCCAGCACGGCGCGGGCGCCGACTACGGCGACATCTACTACACCCGCTCGACCGACAACGGCTCGAGCTGGAGCGCTCCCATCCGCCTCGACGCGGACGCGAGCGCGCGCTCGCAATGGATGCCCTCGCTGGCGGTCACTCCCGCCGGCCAGGTCTTCGCCAGCTGGTACGACGCTCGGAACACGACAGGGAACAGCTACGAGCGCTGGGGCCGACTGTCCTCGGACAACGGAGCCACTTGGCAGCCCGCCGCGGCGATCAGCGACGTCGCGAGCCCGCTGCCGCTCCAGCCCGATCCCAACGTGCAGCCGTGCTACGCGGGCGACTACGAGCGAAGCCACGGCGTCGCCGGCTTCTTCCACGTGTCATGGACCGACGGCCGCGTCCTGATCAGCGGCAACCCGCAGCAGGACGAGTTCTACGACAAGGTCGCAGAGACCGGGCCGCCGCCGCCGCCGCCACCGCCTCCGCCTCCTCCGCCACCGACTGTGACCTGCGACAACTTCGCCGACGCGTCCCCGACCTGTCAGCTTGCCGGTACCGGCTCGAGGACGGGCTCGAACGTGGGCGCGACCGGCGAGACGGGCGAGCCCAACCACGCCGGAGTCTCGATTCCGCTGAACTCGCTCTGGTACGCCTTCACGCCCGCCACCTCGGGCACGGTCAAGCTCGATACCTGCGGAGGGACGAGCTTCGACACGACCCTCGCCGCGTACACGGGCAGCTTGGGCTCGCTGACTCAGGTCGCGGCGAACGACAACGCCTGCGGGACGCGCAGCAGGATCAGCTTCACGGCGCAGGCCGGGACGACCTACCACGTCGCGCTCGACGGCAACGGCGCCGCTGTCGGGACCTTCACGCTGAGCTTCAGGGTCCGGTGAAGCTCGGCCTGGAGCGAGCAGGCTCTAGTCCTCATCAGCAACCGCAGCGTTCAGGCCCGCCCCCCTCGGGGGCGGGCCTCCTTCTTGACGAGAGCTTCTTCGGTGTCGCGCGAGAGGACGCTCGCCCAGCCGAAGCTTCCTGACCAGTAGCCGTCAGTCTGGAGTAGAAGCCGCCCAGGAGCGCGGCACTTGATGCGCTTCACCAGGGTGCCTGCCGCGTTTAGACAATCTCGAGGATCGGGTAGCGTGCGTCGACGTCGAGGCAACCCGCAGCGAACAGGGCGGTACCGACATCGCCGGTCCAGAGCGAGTAACGGCCGCGGCCGTTCGCAGCGCGGAGCCGCTCGGCCTGGCCGAGCGCGTGGACGGCGAACCGCCGCGCGCGCCCGAGCCAGCGCTCGTCGCCCGTGCGTGCGAAC
>DASYUD010000023.1:0-16053 GCA_036001625.1 Gaiellaceae bacterium | reverse complement strand
GCCAGTAGGGCGGATAGTGGAGCGCCAGCGACGCGCAGCGGCGAACGAGACCGTCGATCACCTTGACGCTTCGGACGTGGGCCGTGCCGGTCAACCAGCGGAGGACTCTCTCCGCGGCCGCGAGCGCCGGCCATCGCTCGTCAGCCGCCCCAGGGCGGCCGCTCGAGCGCCCGTTCGTAGGCGGCTCGGTCGTGCACCGGCTCGCCGTGCGACACGATCACGTGCTCGAACGGGAGCTCGAGCAGCGCCCGCAGCGCGGGAAGCACGCGCTCCTCGTGCCAGGGCGTCGCCCAGACGCTCAGCTCGCCCGCCGGTGCGGTCAGCGCGTCGGCGAAGACGAGGGCGCGTTGCTCGGGCAGCCAGAGCGGTGTCTCGTTGCGGCCGCGGCCGTCGTACAGCGTGACGAGGCCGCCCGGAAGCTCGGTGCCGGGCTCGATCCCTTCGAGCTCGATCTCCGGGATGTTTCTGCGCCAGAAGAGATGGGGGCCGAACCCGCGCGCGTCGTAGCGGCGCGCGAAGACGTCGACGTCCCGGACGTGATCTGGCTTGAGGACGAAGAGGAGGGTCGGCGGGCGGGCGTCGAGCCGGTCCCACACCTCGTCGGCGTCGTCGGGCGGCGCGATCGGATCGAGCAGGGCAACTTCCCCGCCCGACTCGACGCACGTCGAGGTAACCAGTGGCTCCCAGTCGACTCTGGGATTCCAATCGGGATGTGCGACGCGCCACAGCCACAAGCCTGCCGCGACGTCCCGGACCTCGGCCTGCATGCTGCGCATTCTGCCTACGGCTAGCCCTGTCGCTAATCCTCCGCCGGCTGGTAGGTGAGATCGAGGACGCCGGTGCTGAATGTCTTCGTCTTCGGGTCGACGAGCTTGAGCGGCTTCTGATCGCCCCCATCCTTGAAGAGGCGCTTTCCGCTGCCGACGACGATGGGGTGGACCATGAGCCGAAGCTCGTCCAGGAGGTCGTTCTGCAGCAGCCACTGGGCGAGGGTGCCACTGCCGGACATGGAGATGTTCTTACCCGGCTGCTGCTTCAGCTTGGTGATCTCTGCCCCGACATCCCCGTTGATCAGTGTCGAGTTGTTCCAGTCGACCTTCTCGAGGGTCGTCGGACGACGAACTTGGGAACGTTGTTGATGTAGTCGGCGAACTGGTCGTCGCCACTCTGGTTGGGCCAGAAGGCGGCCCATTCTTCGTAGTTCACTCGACCCATGAGCATGGCGTCAGCCTCCGCCATCGCCGCCCCGATCGCTTCGCCCATCTCGTCGTTGAAGTATGGGAAGTGCCATTTGTCGGGCGACTCGACGACGCCGTCGAGTGAAATGAAGAACGCTGCAACGAGCTTTCTCATCTGAGCTCCTTGAAGGTGTTTGTCGGGTCGTTGGCTGTAAGACGATTCGCCGCTCGAAAACTCATCGCTTCTCATGGAATCCGAGGAGGTACTCGCGTCCCCGGAACGAAGACGGCGTCGACGGCCTTGGCCCGCAGCCACGGCGAGCGCGTCGACTCGACTTGACAGACGCTGTCGCGCGAGGCACCGTCAAGGCGCACAGGCTGCGGCGTCGCGGCAAAAGCGATGGCCGAGTTTCCTGGAATCGACAACGTCGGGCTTGCGAGCACCGGCGTCCCGCGTGCTCAGTCGACGAGGACGGAGCTGCTGAGGCGCGGCTTCTCGCAGGAGACCGCCTGGCTCCTGCCGGTTCTCGTGCCCGTCGGCATCGCCGGAGCCGGGGTCGTCGTCCTCGCGGTGTGGAGCTTCTCTGCCTCGACCTCGAGTCTCAGCACCCTGGCCGGTGTTTTCGCGCTGATGGCCGCGTCGACGATTGCCGAGGCGGTTCCCGTTCCGATCGAGTCGGTCGCCGTCGGCCGAACGTCGCTCGCGAGCATCTTCATCGTAGGCTCGGCTGCCATCTACGACTGGGCCGCCGGGGCGCTGGTGGCATTTCTCGCGATGGCGCTGGTCGAGGTGGGGCGCCGCCGACCATTGCGGCGCGTGATCTACAACACGGCGCTCTACTCGCTGGCCGCGGCGGCGGCCGGTGGAGCCGCGGCCCTCGTGGAAGGAAGCGACACCGGCGCGCTCGCGCTCCGCGCCCTGCTCGGCTCGGCGGCGTTCTACGCCGTCGACATCACGTTGCTCGCGGCGGTGGTCGCGCGCTCGACGCGGGCGGCATTCGTGCCGTTCCTCGGCCGCTACGCCTACTCGACGCTGCTACCGCTCATGATCATCTCCTCATTCGCCGTGATCCTTCTCGTGCTCTGGGATCGCTCGCCGTTCATCGCTGTCCTCCTGGCGGGCCCGCTCGTCGCGATCGCTCTCTACCAGCGCTGGAGCCACGGAGCCCTGGAGCAGCTCCGCGAGCTGGATCACCTGAAGGATGACTTCATCGCCGTGGTCTCGCACGACCTGCGAACACCGCTCGCCTCCGTCTACGGGGCCGCAATGACGTTGCAGCATCGTGATCTCGACGAAGAGAGCAAGAAGAGCATGCTCTCGATCGTCTACCGAGAATCGGCACGCCTCGCTCGCCTGATCGACAACATCCTGCTGGCGAGCCGCCTCGATTCGGGAAGCGTCGAAACGGTAATCGAGCGCTGCGATTCAGCCGGGCTGGCACGGGGCGTCGTTGACGGCGCGGCAGCTGATCTCCCGCCCGCGCTCACGCTTGAGCTCTTTGCGCCACCGTCGGCGCCGGCCGTTGCCGCCGATTCCGAAAAGCTCAAGCAGGTGCTCGTGAACCTAATCGAGAACGCGGTCAAGTACTCCCCCGACGGCGGAACGATCGAGGTCAGGCTCGAGCGGGCGGACGGCCGCCTACGTTTCCTGGTCCGAGATGAGGGATTGGGCATTCCCGCCCAAGAGCAGCCTCGCGTCTTCGAGAAGTTCCACCGGCTTGATCCGCTCCTGACCCGCGGTGTGGTGGGCACTGGTCTCGGCCTGTACATCTGTCACGAGCTCGTCCGGCAGATGAACGGGCGGATCTGGGTCACCTCCGAGGAGGGACGAGGCTCGACCTTCTCCTTCGAGCTGCCGCTCGCAGGCGACCTGATGGGAATTCCGGCCGCCCGATAGTCTCCGGCCGGTGTTGGACGAGCGGATCGCTGTCGTCCGGTATGACCCTGAATGGCCGCGCCGCTTCGAGGCCGAACGCGCGCTGCTTGCCTTTGCTGAGCTCCAAAAGCGACGGCCGGGATCTCTTCCCGGCCGTCGGTTTGTCTTAGGGCTTTGAGGGGACCGGTCTTAGCCGTCCCACTTCCACCCGGCGCAAGCCAGGGAAGCGGCGACGAGGGCCAGCCGTGCGAACCAGAGGTTGAGCTGTGGCATGAAGGACTCCCGGTGGATCGGACTGCGGGGACGTCCTGAGATCGGCGAACGGCCGCCAGGCAAAACCCCTCGAACGAGGGTGTAGGACCCCGTAGGGCCTATGCGTCTTGATCGCGCAACTCGGCGACGAGCGCGGCGACGACCTTCTCGTCGAACTGAGTTCCGGCGCACCGCTCGAGCTCGCCGACCGCCTGCTCTCGGGTCAGGGGCTCGCGGTAGGCATGCTCGGAAGTCATCGCGTCGAACGCATCGACCGCGAAGAGGATTCGCGCGGGGAGCGGGATCGCCTCGCCGGCCACGCCGTTGGGGTATCCGTTCCCGTCCCACCGCTCGTGGTGGTGGAGAACCCAGGCGGCGAGGGGGCCGAGGCCGAGCGACGCGAGCATGTTGCAGCCGACTGCCGGATGCCGCTCGAGGATTCGGCGCTCGTCGAGATTGAGCGGCCCCGGCTTCTCCAGGATCTCGTCCGGAATGGCGACCTTTCCGAGGTCGTGGAGGCGGCCCGCGAGCTCGATCAGCTCGCGCTGCTCCGGGTCGCAGCCCAGGCGCGCTCCAACGCTGACCGCGAGCCGAGCGACCGACTCCGAGTGGCTGCCCGCAAGGGCATCCCTCGCGTCGACGGCGCGGGCCAGGCTCATGGCCGCCTGGAGTCGCGCTGCGCGATCGTCGCGGGTCCCGGTGGCGAGGGAGAGCTTGCTGGGCTCGGTTCCATCGGCGGCGGGGGCGCACACGCTGCCCGGCGCGTGCCGCTTGCAGTGGTAGAGCGCTTCGTCCGCGCGCTCGAGGAGACGACCGGGCGTGTCCCCGTCGCCGGGATACGAGGCGATCCCGCCCGATACCCTGATCGACTCTTCCACGTCCGGTCCGAGGGCGATGTCGACGAGCGCGAGCTCGACGAGCAGCCGAGCTTGCTCGGGCTCGAGCCCGGGCAGGAGCAGCGCGAACTCGTCGCCTCCGACCCGGAAGGCCTCTCCGCTCGCAGCGAGCCGGGCGCCGACCGCAGCGAGCGCGCGGTTGCCCGTCGGATGGCCGTACCGGTCGTTGATGCGCTTCAGGTTGTCGACGTCGAGCACGCAGAGGCTGACCGTCTTCTCGCCCTGATCCGGAGGCAGCTCGTCCTGGAGGCGCTCGTCAAACCGGCGGCGGTTGCCGAGGCTCGTGACGGGATCGGTCAGGGCCGCGCGCATGGCCTCCAGCGTCCGCAGCTGTGACCGCTGGTAGAGGTCGAAGGCGAGGAGCGGACCGAAGAGGGCGCCGACGAGGAACGGCGAGCGGTCCCAGAGGATGACGAGCACGACGCTCAGCGAGACCATGATCGTGAGCGGGACGATCGTCGTCCCGACCGCCCGCCGCAGCAGCGAGAGGAATGGCTCCCGGCTCGTCCGCGCGACGACGAGCGCGATCAGCGCGAGGTCGACCGCGTAGAAGGATGCGGCCGCGGCCGTGGTTGCGACAGGCAGGTTGCCGAGCGCAGACCCCTCGGCGGCCGCCGCCGCCCCTCCTGCCGCCGCCGCGGCGAGCGCGTAGACGGAGCTGTTGTACGCGACCGTGACCGGCGGCCGTCGTCGTCCGGTCTCGACGGCGAGCTGCATGAGGAAGGACATGAGGGTCGCTGCCGCCCACCCGTAGATCGCCGCCGTGCCGACGAGGAAGACGCTGGCGAGCGATGTCCTCCCGATCGGGATGCCGCGGATGGGGAGCGGCACAGTCTCGGTGAACGTCGCGGCTGCGAGCAGCGCCACGAGCCCTGCGATGGAGGACGAGGAGGGCCGCTCGGACACGAGGCTCGCCGACGCGGCGACGATCGTCACGGCCGCGCCCAGGGTAAGGGGAAGCAGGAACGCCAGGACTCCCGGTGAGCCAGACGCCGCTTTCGCCTTGACGTGGAGCACGGCTTCCCCTTTGTCGCCGGGGGGCCGCCCCCGTTCTAACCCTGTCGGTCCTCTATCTCAGAGTAGTACGGGCATCGACTGGATGTCGACGATCAGCGGGAAAGGCCCGCGGGCCTCCCCGAGGAATCGGGCGCACTCCTGCTCGAGCTCGTCGGAGACAAACGAGCCCGGCCGCGCTTTGTCGTTGCCCTTCGGGGCAAGCGGTGGTCTGTCGGTCTGTGGTCGACCAGGCATTTTCGGCTACCTCTCGAACTCTGAGCTATTCCCGCTCTCGCCCTCGGATCTCTGCTCGGCGCGGGCCGAGATCGAGTGTACGCCGCCGGCGACGGGTGCGATCCCTCCAACGGGTGATCGCCGTGGAGGGAATGCAGCAAAGAGCGGAGGACGCCGCGAATGTCGCTCCTCGGCCGTTTCGAGCCCTACTCGTCCTCGATCGCCGCGGCGACCAGCTCCTCTGACTCCGTCGGCGGGTTCCAGGCGCCGTGCAGCTCGCGGGCCGGTGGGGGGACGTAATCCGGCCGCTCCGCCAGGCCGTTCAGATACCGGATCGGTGGCCGGTGATACGCAGCCTCCTGGCTAAGCCTGAGTCGAATCGGGCCGGGCTCACTGCCGAGGCTGACGACCACGGGGTCTGCCCCCCGCGTGGCGATCAGGACGACATGGTCTCCGTCGCCGGGGCCGAAGACGACCAGGTCGCCGAGCTTCAGGTCGTCCCTGTCGATGCGTTTGCAGTGGGCGAGGAGAGTCCCCGTAAAACCCTGGCCGTCGTAGTTGCGGCCGTTCGGGTCCGCGGCGCCCGCCCAGTTGTAACAGTCGGTCACCCAGCCGGAGCAGTCGGTGGAGAGCGGTAGCTTGCGAGGCTGCCCGATTCCGTCGATCGGTCGCAGCTGCAAATAGTGGATCTGGGCCCGGTTGCGAACGCCCCAGTTCGCGTGGCTGACGATCTTCGACCGGAGAGCCGGCATCGCGGTCGCTACCGGTGCCGATAGACGATCCGGCCGCGCGTGAGGTCGTACGGGGAGAGCTCGATGTTGATGCGGTCGCCCGGAAGGATTCTGATCCGGTAGCGGCGCATCTTCCCTGCGGTGTAGCCGAGGGTCTCGTGGCCGTTGTCGAGCAGGATCCGGTACATGCCGTTCCGAAAGGCCTCGACGACCTCACCCTCGAACTCGATCTTGTCTTCCTTGCCGGCGATGTCGTCACCCCCTTCGGTTTGTGCCCCGCGCCGCGGGCCTGCCGCGGCGCGGGGAGTCATCTGTCCTGCGTCAGGCGGTCACGACGACGTTCGTCGCCTCTGGGCCCTTGGCGCCTTCACGCGCCTCGTACTCGACTTTCGCGTTCTCCGCGAGCGTCTTAAAACCTTCGCCGGCGATGTTCGTGTGGTGCACGAAGAGATCCTTCCCGCCGTCTTCCGGCGTGATGAATCCGTAACCCTTCGCGTCGTTGAACCACTTCACGGTTCCGGTTGCCATAAAATTCCACCTCCCTTACCACTCACGAACGGTAAAGGGGCTAGCGCCACCGGTACACGTTCTGGTTCTCTCGCCGAGATTGTAGCGGGTCGAGCCGCCGAGGGGGCTTTCGCGCATAGGGATCTCCCCGAAGCGATCACACGGCAGGCGACCTAGCTTAGGCTTGACCCCGAAAAGGAGGCCCGCATGGCCAGCATCATCCGAGGAGCCGCCGTGTCCGCGGCCGCGCTCCTCGTCCTCCTCGTCGCCTCGGGCACCGCCCGCGCGGACTCCGACCAGGCGCTCCTGGACAGGTACCAGCCCGTAACGGTCTTCGACCCGCTGGAGCAGTTCGAGCCGACGAGAGTGCAGTCGTTCGTGCACGACGCCGACCTCGAGCGGCTGGTGTCGGGCACCTGGGTGCTCGTCGACGACGACCCCGACCTGGACGAGCTGCCCGGTCCCGGCACGGGCACCTGGCGGCTGAACCAGGACTCCTGCACGCCGGCGATGCCGCTCGGCGGCCTGGCGTGCTACGCCGCCGCCGACGAGGAGCAGCAGAGCCACAGCACTGTGTACGGGCACGTCGCTCGGCCGGAAGGAGCGATCGTGCTCCAGTACTGGTACTTCTACTACGACGACGTCTACTCCTACACGTACCCGCCGAGCGACGTCCTCTGGCAGGCGCACGAAGGCGACTGGGAGGTCGTCAACGTCGTCCTCTCCGAGGCCGAGGCCCCGCTCTACGTCGGTTACAGCCAGCACTGCCTGGGCGAACGGCGTGACTGGGCCCTGACCCCGCGGCTCGACACGCACCCGGTCGTCCACGTCGCGATCGGGTCTCACGCCAACGAGCTCGCGGCGGGGATCCATCCGATCAACATCGCCTGCCTCCCTCAGCAGGTAATCGACTTTCTCCGTGCCCGCGGGCTTCCACTTCCTGTGGACTACGCGGGAGAGGGCGACATCGGCGGCCCACCGGAGGCGGGCGGCATCCTCACGCGCATCCGTCGACTGGACGGGGATCCTCCGAGCTGGGTCGCATTCCCGGGCTTCTGGGGCGAGCTCCAGTACTTCCATGCCCCGCCGCCCTTCGGCACCGTGCAATTCGGAACGTCGCCGAACGGGCCCGCGCAGCACACGGTCTGGATAGACCCGCTCGGCACCCTCGCCAGGTGGCCGGTGGGATAGCGAAGCACGGCCGAGCCGGGCCCGAGCTGCGGGCCCGGCTCGCGCCGGCTTTGCTGCGAGACTTCCGAGCGTGCACAGCACGCTGCCGGCTGCGGCACCGCCTCGACTCGCGCCGCCCGCGCTCGTCGTGCCCGCGCCGCGCGAGGTGTCGTTCGGACGCGTTGCCGGGCGGGTCGCGCCGGGAACGCGCCGCATCCTGATCCGCGTGGACGGCCGCCTCGTGGCCGTGAAGCAAGTACGGAGACGTCGCTTCGCGCTCGTGGTGTCGCTGCCGCGCCGCGACGTCACGCTTCGCGTGACGGCGGTCGACCGGCGAGGCCGCCGCTCATCGACCGTCGTCGGCCCCGTCTTCGGCCTCCCGCGCCACGCCGCCCCGTACGGCCCGGCTCCGCCTCTGCGCGGGTACGAGGATCCCGCGCTGGCGCGCACCGTGCACAGGCTCGCCCATCGCTTCCACGGAACCTGCGCGGTGTTCGTCGAGGACCTGCGAACCGGGGCAGGCGCGGCCTGGAACGCGCGCGCCCGCTTTCCCGCCGCCTCGACGCTCAAGGTGGCGATCGCGATCGAGCTTCTACGCTCGTCTCGGGGCGCCTTCGCGCGGGGCACTGCTTCCGGGAGCCTCCTCTGGCGGATGCTCGTGTACTCGGACAACCGGGCGGCGAACGAGCTGCTCGTCCGGATCGGCGGTTCGATCTCGGCGGGGGCGGCGCGCGTCAACCAGACGATGCGCGAGCTCCGGCTCGCCGACACGGAGATGTACGGGGGCTACGAGGGGGACTCGATCGGCCGTCGGCCGATCCCGCTCGAGATCGTCAGCAGCCCGACCTTCGTCGGCAAGTACACGACGGCCTGGGACCTCGCTCGGCTCGGGCGCTACCTGCACCTGGCGACGATCGGCAAGGGTGCGCTCGTCCGGCGCTTCCGCGGCGCCTTCACGCGGGCGGACGCGCGCCACCTGCTCTACGTCCTCGCGCACGTGCGTGAGCCAGGCCGCCTCGAGCGCTACCTGACCGGGGGAGGAGTGGCCGTGCTGCACAAGGGCGGTTGGATCGAGAAGGCTCGGCACGACAGCGGCCTCGTCTACTGGCGCGGCGGTGCCTTTGCCGTCACGGTTCTCACCTGGAACGCGGCGGGCGCCGGAAATTCGTCGGACGTGCTCGCGGGCCGCGTCGCCCGGGCGGCGCTCGAACGGTTCCGCGAGACTGCGGCCGGTGGGTAGCCAGCTCGCGGCGTTTCTCGGCGTCTCGGCGATCGTGATCATGACGCCGGGCCCCGACACGGCGCTCACGATCCGGAACACGCTGATGGGCGGGCGGCGGGCCGGGATCTTCACGGCAATCGGCGTCTCGAGCGGGCAGGCGGGCTGGACGCTGGCCACCGCCGCCGGTATCGCAGCCCTGCTCGCCGCCTCCGAGCCGGCCTTCGTCGCGGTCAAGCTCGCCGGCTCCGCCTACCTCGTCTGGCTCGGCGCCCAGGCGCTCCTCGGCGCGCTCCGTCGCGCGCGGATCACACGACGCGACCCTCCGGGACGCGGGCGCCTCCGACCCCGGACCGCTCTCCGCCAGGGTCTCGTCAGCAACCTCGGGAACCCGAAGATGGCCGCCTTCTTCCCGAGCCTGCTCCCGCAGTTCGTGCCGCAGGAGCACGCGTTCGCCGCGCTGCTCGCCCTCGGCTCCCTCTTCTGCCTGATGACGCTCGCCTGGTTGACCGCCTACGCCTTCGCCGTGGCGAGGGCCGGCGACTTCCTGCGGCGCCCGTCGATCCGGCGGGTGATCGAGGCGGTCACGGGCGCCGTCCTGATCGCCCTCGGCCTGCGACTGGCGTCCGAGCGCCGCTAACCCGACGCTGCGGCGACCCGGCCGGCGAGCTCGATCGTCGCTCCCTCGACGGCGAGCTCCGGCGCCACGCCGTCCCTGCCCCACAGCTCCCGGGCCTGCGCCTCTAGCGCGACCAGATCCTGGTCGGTGTGCAGCGGGTCGTGGTGGAAGAGCAGGAGCCGCTCGACGCGCGCCGCACGGGCGAAGTCGACCGCTGCAGCGACGCTCGAATGCCCCCAGCCGACCTTCGTCTCGTACTCGGCCTCGGAGTACTGCGCGTCGTGGAGAAGGACGTCCACCGCCTCCGCAACGCCGAGCCCCGAGATCCACTCCGGCGGGAGCGCCCGGAGGTCACCGCCCAGCGCGGGCTCGTGGTCGGGAATGTAGGCGAGGGAGCTGCCGTCGTCCTCGAGCCGGTAACCGACCGTCGGCCCAGGATGTGAGACTGGCTCCGCCTCGATCCGCGCGTCGCCGATCTCCCAGGGCTCGTCCGGCACGTTGTGAAAGGTGAGCTGCGCCGGGATCTCCGAGAGGTGGATCGGGAAGAGGGGTGGGGAGAGGTAGCGCGCAATCCGCTCCTCGAGGGATCGGGTCGGCGAGGGCGGCCCCCAGACGTGCAGCTCGCTTCCGGCGCGCCACAACGGCATGAAGAAGCCGAGCCCCTCGAGGTGATCCAGGTGGAGGTGGGTGAGCAGCAGGTGGATCGGGGCCGAGTAGTCCTCGAGCTCGAGCCCGAGCGGGCGAATCCCGGTCCCCGCGTCCAGGACGAGCAGCGTGCCGTCGGCGAGGCGGACCTCCACGCACGAGGTATTGCCTCCGTAGCGCACGGTCGCGGCGCCTGGCGTGGCAAGAGATCCCCGGCACCCCCAGACCGTCGCTCTCATCGCGCTACGGGCTCTGCCCCTCCCAGAAGATGGCCACCATCCCCACGAGCTCTTCCGCACGCGCCAGCAACGGGAAGGCGGTGGCCGAGATCGTGCGCGTGACGCCGTCGAGCCCGGTGATGCGTAACTCGCGGTGCGCCGGCCGGCGTTCGAGCAATGCGACTCCGCCGGGATTCTTCTCGAGCGGCACGGGCGTCCCGTCGAGCTCCTCGATCTTGAAGAGCGACGCCCACTCCTCCGCCCGTATGTCGCCCGCCTCGGCAAAGGTTCTCCCCAGAATCGCCTCGGCCGGCTCGTTGTAGAAGACGAGGTTGCCCTCCGCGTCGGCGATGAAGGTCGCGGTGGCGAGCTTCGACGCGAACTCCCGCGCCAAGATCAGGACGAGGTTCTTCTGCTGTCTTCCCTGAACGCTCGGTACGCCCATGCCCGCCTGATGCTACGCCGTAGCGGGTAGGTTCGCCCACGCGTGCGCGCCCGATGGCTATCTCCGCTCTTGCGCGAGAACCGCGTATTCCGGAGTTTCTGGACGGGCCAGACGGTCTCGCTCTTCGGAGACCAGATCACGCTGATCGCGCTTCCGCTCACCGCCGTGCTCGTGCTGCACGCGCACGCGGCGCAGATGGGCTACCTGATCGCGGCGGAGCTCGCGCCGAACCTGCTCTTCTCCTTGCACGCGGGCGCCTGGATCGATCGCCGCGGCCGGCGGCGCCAGGCGATGATCGCGGCCGACCTCGGGCGAGCCGCCCTCATCGTGACCGTGCCGCTCGCGTACGCCTTCGACGCGCTCACGATCGAGCAGCTGTACGTCGTCGCATTTCTCAGCGGGACCCTGACAGTGCTCTTCTTCGTCGCGAACGCCGCCTTCTTCGTCGCGGTCGCGCCGCGCGAGGACTACATGGAGGCGAACTCACTGCTCTACGGGAGCCGCGCGTTCTCGTTCGTCGCCGGGCCGAGCGTCGGCGGTCTGCTCGTCCAGTTGTTGAAGGCGCCCTTCGCGCTCGTGGTCGACGCTGTCTCGTACCTCGTCTCGGCTGCCTTCCTCGGCTCGATCTCGCCGCAGGAGCCGCCGACGGAGGAGGCCGAGCGCGGTCACGTCATGCAGGGCGCGCGCTACATCCTCGGCACGCCTTGGATCCGCGCGTCTCTCCTTGCGACTGCGACGATCAACCTCTTCAACTTCGTCTTCCACGCGCTCTTCATCCTCTACGCGGTTCGCTCGCTGCACGTTCGACCCGGGACGCTCGGGCTCGTTCTCGGCGCGGGCGCTGTCGGCGGCCTGATCGGGTCGGCGAGCACGGGTCGTCTCGGCAGGCGGATCGGGATCGGGCCAGTCTTCGTCCTCGGCTGCGTGGTGTTCCCGGCGCCGCTCGTGCTTGTCCCGCTCGCGGGCGGGCCGCATCCGCTCGTGCTGGCGATGCTCTTCCTCGCGGAGTTCGGCTCCGGGCTCGGCGTGATGATCCTCGACATCAGCGCAGCGTCCATCCGTGCCGCGCTCGTCCCGGACCGCCTGCGCTCGCGCGTCTCGGGGGCCTACATGGTCGTCAACAACGGGATCCGGCCGATCGGGTCGCTGATCGGCGGCGTGCTCGGCAGCACGATCGGCCTTCGCCCGACGCTCTGGATCGCTGTCGTCGGCGCGATTGCAGGCTTTCTCTGGCTGCTGCCGTCACCTCTGCCGAAGATGCGGGAGCTGCCCGAGCCGGCGGAGTGAAGCTCAGCCTCAGGTTGAGGTGAGCTCGCGCCGATGCGGAGCGACGTGCTCGGGTAGATTCGCGTCAGTGTCCGCCGCGCGCACCCTGCCGTGGAGCTGGTACTCCGATCCGGAGGTGCTGCGCCGGGAACAGGAGCGCATCTTTCGCCGGGCGTGGCAGTACGTCGGCCACGCCGGGCGCGTCGAGAAGCCGGGGGAGCGCTTTGCGGCGTGGGCCGGCGACGTGCCGGTCCTCGTCGTGCGCGCGGACGACGGGCTCCGCGCCTTCCTAAACGTCTGCCGTCACCGCGGCTCGCTCCTCGTCGAGGGCGACGGCAGCCAGGCGACCATCCAGTGCCCGTATCACGCCTGGACGTACGGCCTCGACGGCGCCCTGCGGTCCGCGCCCCGCTCGGAGCGTGAGGTCGGCTTCGACTCGTCCGAGCTCTCCCTGCTGCCGCTTCGCCTCGAGGCATGGGGCCCGTTCCTGTTCGTCAACCCCGACGAGAGCGCGCCGCCGCTCGCGGCGACACTCGGCGGGCTGCCCGACCTCGTCCCCGTCGACGGGCTCGTCTTCCATTCGCGCGACGAGCACGAGCTCGCGGCGAACTGGAAGATCGCCTGCGAGAACTACCTCGAGTGCTACCACTGCCCGGTCGCGCACCGAGGGTTCAGCGCCGCCTACGA
Organism: Gaiellaceae bacterium; assembly: GCA_036001625.1. Taxonomy (GTDB): domain Bacteria; phylum Actinomycetota; class Thermoleophilia; order Gaiellales; family Gaiellaceae; genus VAXT01. Next base: position 3,114 of record DASYUD010000023.1, on the reverse strand, counting down.
CGTCGCCCCGGACGCCTACCGGCTCGCGCCGACGGCCGATCACGTCCTCTCGCAGTTCGCTCCCGCGCGCGGGGCGGGGGAGGGGCAATTCCACTTCATCTGGCCCAACCTGAGGGTGAACGTCTACGCCGGCCCGCCGAACCTCTCGATCGGGCCGCTCCTGCCGAACGGCCCGGAGCGCTCGACGGGATTCCTCGACTACTTCTTCGCCGCGGGCGCGGAGGACGGCTGGGCTGACGAGCTCCTTGCCTTCGACGGGCAGGTCGGCGCGGAGGATCGCGAGCTCGTCGAGCGGGTGCAGCGGGGTGTCCGCTCCGGGCTCGTCGAGGAGGGCCGCCTGCTGCCCGAGAGCGAGCAGCTCGTCGCGCGCTTCCAGGAGCTCACCCAGCAGGCGCTCTCGCGCTAGCGGCGCATACTCCCCAAGCATGGCGATCACGGTCGCGCTCGCCGGCGACACGATGCTCGGCCGCAACGTCGCCGAGGCGCTCTCGGCCGGACCGCCGGAGTCGCTCGTCGCGCCCGAGGTGGTCGAAGCGGCGGGCAAAGCGGACCTCTTCGTCCTCAACCTCGAGTGCTGCATCTCGGAGCGGGGGAGCCGGTGGCCCGACCCGCGCAAGCCGTTCTTCTTCCGTGCGCCGCCGGCGGCGGTCGACCTGCTCGTGCACCTCGGCGTCGACTGCGTGACGCTCGCGAACAACCACGCGCTCGACTACGGCGAGGACGCGCTCCTCGACACGCTCGCGCACCTCGCGGCCGGCGGCATCGCTGCCGTCGGGGCGGGGGAGAACCTGGCGCAGGCCCGCCTGCCGGTCGTTCTCGAGGCGGGCGGCTTCCGGCTCGGAGTCGTCGGCCTCGCCGACCACCCGGCCGAGTACGCGGCCGGCCAGGACCGGCCCGGCATCGCCTACGCCGACCTGGGGCGCGAGCCGGCGCCCGAGTGGGCGTGCGACGTCGATGCCGACGGGATCCTCGTCACGCCCCACTGGGGCCCGAACATGACCGCGGCCCCCTTGCCTCATGTGCGCGCGTCCGCGACGGCGCTCGTCGAGGCGGGCGCGACGCTCGTCGCCGGCCACTCGGCCCACGTCTTTCACGGCGTTGCGGGCCGCGTGCTGTACGACCTCGGTGACTTCCTCGACGACTACGCAGTCGACGGCGCGCTGCGCAACGATCTGGGCATTCTCTTCCTCGTGGAGCTCGGGCCGGAGGGGCCCGTCGGGCTCGAGGCGGTGCCCCTGAAGCTCGAGCACTGCCACACGCGGCTCGCGGAGGGGGCTGACGCGCACTGGATCCGGAGGCGGTTTCGGCGCGCCTGCGCGCTGCTCGGCACCGAGGTCACCGAAGAGGATGGCCTTTTGAATATCCCCCTGCGCTGAGTATCCTTCTCGTGTGGCTAGGGGGAGGGGAGCCCTGTTGGCGCTCGTGCTGGGCACCGTTGGTCTCGCGCTGCTTGCGAGCCCCGGCGGCGGCGCCGCGCAGCGCCCGGAGAACCTCTACCTCGAGCCCATTCCCGGGTCGCCGTACTCGTCGCCGACCTTCCTGACCGCGCCGCCGGGCGACGCGAGTCGCCTCTTCGTCGTGCAGCAGGGAGGCATCATCAGGATCGTCCGCGACGGCTCGCTCCTGGCGACGCCGTTCCTCGACATCACGAGCCTCGTCCTGAGCGGCGGCGAGCGCGGGCTGCTCTCGATGGCCTTCGCGCCGGATTACGCGACGAGCCGGAAGTTCTACGTCTACTACACGGCTCGCACCCCGGTGGGTCAGATCACGGTCGCCGAGTTCCTCCGCGACGCGTCCAATCCCGACGTGGCCGATCCGGCCACCCGCCGCACGGTGATCACCGTCGACCACTCGGACTACTCGAACCACAACGGCGGCCAGCTCGAGTTCGGCCCCGACGGCTACCTCTACCTCGGCACCGGGGACGGCGGGGGTGGGGGCGATCCCTTCCTCAATGGGCAAGACCTCACGGAGGGGCTCGGGAAGATCATGCGCATCGACCCGCTGCGGGGAGATCCGTACGAGGTTCCGCCCAACAACCCGTTCGTCAACCAGCCGCCCGCGCTCCCCGAGATCTTCGCCTACGGCGTCCGCAACCCGTGGCGGTACTCCTTCGACCGGCAGACCGGCGACTTCGTGGTCGCCGACGTCGGCCAGAACGCGTGGGAGGAGATCGACTACACCCCGCTCGCCTCGGGAGGCGGCAACGGAGCGAACTTCGGCTGGAGCTGCTACGAGGGAAGGCATGCCTACAACCTCAGCCAGCCGCTTTGCATGCCGCCGCCGCCGACCGTCATGCCGGTCTTCGAGTACCCGCACAATGGTGCGCATAGCGGCTGCTCGATCACCGGCGGCTACGTCGTTCGTGACCCCGATCTGCCCACGCTCCTCGGGCGCTACGTCTACGGCGACTACTGCACGGGCACGATCTACTCGAACATCCTGCAAATCCCCGACGCGCAGGACGACCGGCCCACCGGGCTCAGCGTCGGCGCGCTCTCTTCGTTCGGCGAGGACGCCTGCGGACACGTCTACGCCCTGTCTCTCAACGGTCCCGTCTACCGGATCTACGACACGCCGGCGCCTCCACCGCCGAGCTGCGGGCGCGCCTTCCCGAACACGCTGACCGGCGACGTCGGGCCCGACTACACGATCCATCTGCGGGATCCCGACGGGAACGATCTCGACGGGGGGACGCTGCCGGCGGGGACGTACACGGTCGAGATCGACGACTTGAGCGAGATCCACAACTTCCATCTCTTCGGCGACGCCGTGGAGTGCGTGCCGCCCTCGACTTGCCAGACGGACGTGGCCGGAACCGGCCACGAGGTCTGGACCGTGAACCTCACACCGGGGACGGCGGAGTACCAGTGCGACCCGCATTCGTCGCAGATGCACGGCATGTTCACGGTCACCGAGCCGCCACCACCGCCACCACCGCCTCCTCCACCTCCGCCACCGCCTCCACCGGGGGGCTACACGACGAACACGCAGAGCGGGCAGTCGATCATCCCGGGCACGCTCGACCTCGGGAACCACTGCGACGACTGCACCTCGCCGCTGACGCTCCCCTTCCCGGTCGAGATCTACGGCCTCCCCTACACGAGCGCGATC
>DASYUD010000022.1:0-2269 GCA_036001625.1 Gaiellaceae bacterium | reverse complement strand
TACCCCCGAGGCCCTTCTGGCTCTCCAGCACAAGCCGACCTCGCGCGAGCGGCAGCGTCGCGCGGCTCCCGAGGCCACGCCGGAGTTCGCTCCGCTCGACGGCCGGGTTACTTTCGAGGTGCCGTTCTTCGTGAAGCCGGTCGTCGGGCGTCTGTCACAGAACGCCTACCGGATCGACGATCTGAGCGATCTCCTCGATCTGCAGGAGTTGGACAGCTATACGACCCGGTACGCCCGTATCGCGGCCCTCGCCGGTGCCGACCCAAGCTCGGTGCACGGTTTCCTGGCGGAGGAGCTCCTCGACGGCGACGAGGTGACGCTCGAGGGCTACGTCAGCGGTGGAGAGGTGACGACCATCGGCGTCACGGACTCGATCAAGTACCCAGGGACCCTCAGCTTCCAGCGCTTCGAGTACCCCTCGAAGCTCTCGGAGGCGCAGCAGGCCCAGCTCTCGGAGGTTGCCTCTCGAGTGCTCCCCGCGCTCGAGTTCGACGGCGGCTTCTTCAACGTCGAGTTCTTCGTCCCTGAGAGCGGGCCGGCGCAGATCATCGAGGTGAACGGCCGGATCGCCTCACAGTTCGCGCCGCTGGTGCAAAGTCTCCACGGCCGCTCGACGTATGACGCGCTCTTCGAGCTCGCCTGTGGCGACGATCCCGCCTGGGCGACCGGCATCCCGGACGGCGTGGCCGTGAGCTATGTCACCCGAGTCTTCGAGGACGCCTTCGTCGAAGAGGTGCCGGATCCGGAGGAAGGGCTGGAGGTGCTGGTGCGGCCGGGCCTCTTCCTCTCCGAACAGGGCGAGAACGACGCCCAGAGCTACCGGCTCGCGATCCTGTACGGCTCCGGGGAGACGAGAGCAGAGGCAGTCGAACGCTGCCGCGAGCGTGCCGCGTCGCTCAACTTCCGGCTGGCGCCGGCGCCTGTGCGCTGACCTCTTCTACACCGCCGCGGGCCTCTCTGTTGGAGATGCCGACGGCGCCGACCGCCGCGCCCACGAAGGCGAGCCCGGCGACCACGAGCATTCCGGCGCGGAAGGCGTCTCTCGAAGCTCCACGGAGTTCGGAACTCCGCTGGCCCTTCGCCAGGGGGACCGCACCCGGTGCGTCGATGCGGGCGTGGAAGACGAGCGAGATGACGAGCCCGATGATGGCGATGGCCATCAGGCTGCCGAGCCGTGAGACGGTGGAGTTCACTCCCGATGCGATCCCCGCGTACTCCGCAGGCGCCGACTTGAGAGCGGTGGAGGTGATTGGCGCGACGAGCATGGCCAGGCCCAGCGCGGTAAACGCCATGGAGGCGATTCCTGCTGTCCAGAAATCGCTCCGCTCGTTGAGCGCCAGTGCGCACAAGGCGCCGAGCCCGAGAAAGACCGGCGCGACGGTGAGGTAAAGCCGCGGGCCCTGGCGGTCGGCAAGAGCGCCGAAACGCGCCGCCAGCAGAACCATGACCAGGCTCGTGGGAACCTGGAGGAGTCCCGCTTCAAACGGCGAGAAGCCGAGGAACTGCAAGTAGAGCGTGAAGAAGACGAGCGAGCCGTAGAGCGCGGCGTAGACGACGAAGGTCTGGAGATTGGCGGCGGCGAAATTGCGCCGGCGGAAGAGCTCGAAGGGCAGCATCGGCTCCCGCGTGCGCCGCTCGAAGAGGACGAACGCCGCCAGCGCCGCCGCGGCTACCGCGAACGCCCACCACTTCTCCGGAAAGCCGCTGCGAGCGCCCTCGACCAACCCGTAGGTGAGCGCTCCGAAGCCTGTGGCGGCGAGGACGGCGCCTGGAATGTCCAGACGCCCTACCCGAATTTGCGCGCGCTCGTCGCAGCGGCCGATCTGTGCCAGGGCGACGGTGACCGCGGCCAGCGGGAGGTTGATGAAGAAGATCCAGCGCCACGACGCCCACTCGACCAGCGCTCCGCCGGCAGGGGGGCCGGCCAGGGTGGCGACGCTCGTGAATGCAGTCCAGAGGCCGACCGCTCGCCCCGACTCGTTCCCGTAGACCCCGCGCAGCAGTGCGAGCGAGTTCGTGGTCAGGAACGCGCCGGCAACGCCTTGCAAGAGGCGACCGAGGATCAGCACCGCTTCGTTCGGTGCCGCGCCTGCTATGACCGAGGTCAAGGCGAAGCCTGCCGCTCCAGCGATGAACGCGTTGCGGCGGCCGTAGCGATCTCCGATTGCACCCGCTGCGAGATACAGGGCAGCGAGGGAGAGCGAATACGAGAGGAAGACCCACTCTTGGCCGGCGAGGCCCAGGTCGAGGTCGCGCTCGATCGTCGGCA
>DASYUD010000021.1:0-1876 GCA_036001625.1 Gaiellaceae bacterium | reverse complement strand
CTCTACGAGACAGACAGCTCCCTTGTGCGGCAGGCCTACAGCCCGCGCATGATGGCCGTCTTCCTCAACCTGGCAGGTTTCGGCATGACCGCGTGGGACCCGGACTCAGTCCATCCCGACGAGCCGTTCACCTACAAGGTCACGACCCTCCCCCTCTTCGACCGTAACCTCCGCAACCTCGCCCAGAAGATCTCCCCGACCTGCCTGCTCGCGCACGTCCGCGGGGTCACCGACAGCGAGGACGAGGTCATCGCGCAGCAGAACCTCCATCCGTTTCGCTTCCACGACGTCAACGTGACGCTCGCGCACAACGGGCACCTGCGCGAGTTCGCGCGCATGCGCTACGACCTCGTCGCGCACGTGCGGCCGGAGTTCATTCGGAGGATCGAGGGCACCACCGATTCGGAGTGGATCTACGCGCTGGTCCTCTCCCAGCTCGAGGATCCCCACGGGATGCCCGAAGCGGCGGAGATTGTCGAGGCGACGGTGAAGGCGCTCTCGATCCTCCGTGCCGTCCGCGAGCGCAACGAGATCGGGACCTCGTCGCCCCTCAACCTCTTCATCAGCACCGGCCGCTGCCTCGTCGCGACGCGCTTCAGCTTCGACTACGGCTGGTACCCGGAAAACGACACGCTGCTCGAGACCGATCTCCCGTACGTCAGCCTCTGGTACACGGTCGGGCACGAGTACGTCGAGCGTGCCGGCGAGTGGACGATGGTCGGCGCCGATCGGGCAAGCTCGCTCCTGATCGCCTCGGAGCCGCTGACCTCCGACACCTCATCCTGGCTCGAGGCGCCGGAGTACTCGCTCCTCAGCGCCTCGGTTGCGGACGGCGTCTTCAAGATGGAGGTCATGGACCTTGCCGTCTGAGTCAGCTCCGGCCGCGAGCCCGCATACGAGTCCGAACGACATCGTCGACTTTCTCGGGACGGTCCAGCTCTTCGGGGGCATTCCGCCCGAGGAGCTCGACGAGCTTGCGCGCGTGATGCTCGCGGTCGAGCTCCCGCCCGGTGACGACCTCTGGCGTCAGGGGGAGGAGGTGAACGGCCTCCACGTGATCGCGAAGGGCCTCGTCCAGGTGTCCGCCCGACTGCCCGGCGACCGGGAGGTCGAGCTCGCGACCCTCGGCGTCGGCGAGGTCCTGGGCGAGATTCCGCTCATCGACGGCGGCGCCCGGACGGCGACGGTGCGGGCCGTCGAGCCGACGACAGCGCTCTTCCTCAGCCGGGCCGATTTCACGGCCCTCGTCTCTCGGCTCCACCCGACCGCCTTCACCATCAAGCGTCGGATTGCGGCCATCGCGTGCGAGCGACTTCGTAAGCGGTACGCCGCCCTCGCCGCGTCGCTCGGCGACGGCCCGGCGCCGGTCGCCAGCCCGGACGACCTCCCCCGCGACCTTGCGGAGGACACGTTCGCCTCGGTCGAGCGCCCGAGTCTCGAGTACCTGCGCCGGCTCCCCTTCTTCCGCGTGTTCGATCCCCCGCAGCTTGTGGAGATACTCGAGAGCGGCCGCCTCGCCTTCCTCCCGGTGGGCCACGTCATCGTGGGTGAGGGCGGCCCGGCGGCGGCCTGCTACGTCACCCTCGACGGCGCCGTCGAAGAGGTGATTCGGCGGGGCGAGAGCGCGATTCGGGTCGGCCTCGCCGGCCCCGGCCGCGCGTTCGGCTACGTGGGACTGATCGACGGCGAGCCCGCCCCCGTGACGGCGGCCACCCGTGAGCGCACGCTCCTCCTCGCGGTCAGCCGGACGCAGTTCGACGCGCTCTTCTACGGCTCCACGATCGGGTCGTACGCCTTCTTCGAGGCCGTGCAGCGCGACCTCATGACCGCTCTTCGACAGGCGGATCGCCCGCAGGCGCGGCTTGCGAGCGCGGCT
>DASYUD010000020.1:0-2024 GCA_036001625.1 Gaiellaceae bacterium | reverse complement strand
GTAGGCGCTTCATGGTTCCCCCTTGTTCGAGTGACGTCTTGCTCGCGATGCAAGCTAGGGGCGCCCGCCCTCCGCGTCGTCGGCCGCGGTGGCGAGATCGCCCTAGCCCGTGAGGCTGATTTCGCACGAACCAGATCGGCGGCGATGATGATGCGGAAGCGCACGAAGAGGACTACCGTGGATCGCGTGGGCGCGCTTTGGTCGGATCGCGAGCGTCTCTGGCGCCGAGGCGACTGGCTCCTCGCGTTGCTGCTCGCCGGTTCCGCGCAGTACGAGGTGTGGGTTCATTCGCTGGCGAAGCAGGGAGTCCCGGGCCCTCATGTCGTCCACGCCGTCTTCGTGCTCCTCGTCACGGTGCCGCTCGCGTGGCGGCGGCGCGCACCGCTCGCGGTGCTCTGTGTCGTCCTCGGGTCGGCGGCGCTCGAGGGGGCGGCCTTCGCCAACTTTCCCTCGTTCCAACCGTTCCTGGCATCCGTCATCGCGGTCTACTCGGTTGCGGCGCACAGCGAGCGACGGCGAGCGCTTGTCGGCGCCGCCGTCACCTACGCCGTCCTCATCCCGGGCGAGCTCGTACGCGCCCTCTCCAACGACCGCAGTGTCGACCTTGGCGCACTGCTCGTGTTCGCGGGTGCCTGGTTCGTCGGCCGGGCTTTGCGCCGTTGGCGTCTCGAGGCAGCGGCGCAGGGCCAGCGCGCAAGCCGGCTCGAGCGGGAGCGAGAGGAGCAGGCGCGGCTTGCGGTCGCCGAGGAACGTGCGCGCATCGCGCGAGAACTGCACGACGTGGTGGCCCACGCGGTCAGCGTCATCGTGATCCAGGCTCAAGGTGCCCAGCGAGAGCTCGAAGGCGATCAACCTTCCGTACGGGAAGCGCTGGGCTCGATCGAGTCGACGGGCAGGCAGGCGCTCGTCGAGATGCGGCGTCTGCTCGGCGTCTTGCGCCGGAGCGACGAGGAACTGGCGCTCGCGCCGCAGCCGAGCCTGAGGCACCTCGATGGGCTAGTCGAGCACGTGCGCGAGGCCGGTCTGCCCGTCGACCTGCGGATCGAGGGCGACGCCGCACCGCTGCCTCCCGGCGTCGACGTCTCCGCCTACCGCATCGTCCAGGAGGCGCTCACGAACACGCTCAAGCACGCCGGCCCGGCCCATGCCCGCGTTGTCGTGCGCTACGCGGGCGACGAGCTCGAGCTCGAGATCTCCGACGACGGCCATGCAGGAGGAAAGGGCGGCAGTGGCCACGGTCTGGTGGGAATGGGCGAGCGGGTCGCGGTGGTCGGAGGCGTCCTCGAGAGCGGCAGGCAGCCGGACGGCGGCTTCCTCGTGCGCGCGCGCCTCCCGCTCGACTCGGCCCACGCATGAGCATCCGCGTCCTCATCGCCGACGACCAGGAGCTCGTCCGCACGGGCTTCCGCATGATCCTCAAGGCCGAGCCGGACATCGACGTCGTGGGGGAAGCAGCCGATGGTGCCGAGGCGGTCGAGCTCGCCCGGCGGCTTCGGGCTGACGTCGTGTTGATGGACATCCGCATGCCGGTCGTGGACGGACTCGAGGCGACGCGGCGGCTGCTGGCTGCGTCTGTCGAGTCGCGGGTGCTGATCCTGACGACCTTCGACCTGAACGAGTACGTCTACGAGGCGTTGCGAGCCGGCGCGAGCGGCTTCCTGCTCAAGGATGCGCCCGCGGCGCAGCTGGTCACCGCAGTCCATGTCGTCGCCGACGGCGAAGCACTTCTCGCGCCCTCCATCACCCGTCGGTTGATCTCTGAGTTCGCGCGCCGCCCGCCGCTCAGCGCCAAGCCGGACCAGATGCAGGAGCTGACCGCCCGGGAGCTCGAGGTCCTGAGGCTCGTCGCGCGCGGGCTCTCCAATGCGGAGATCGCGAAGGAGCTCTTCGTGAGCGACGCCACCGTGAAGACGCACGTGGCCCGCGTCCTCATGAAGCTCGGCCTCCGAGACCGTGTCCAGGCGGTGGTAGCCGCATACGAGTCCGGCCTCGTCCAGCCCGGAGCCGGGTAGCGAGACCGCACG
>DASYUD010000019.1:0-1931 GCA_036001625.1 Gaiellaceae bacterium | reverse complement strand
GTGAAGCGTGCCTATCCGTTCCGCGATCTCTCCCGGCAGCAGCTCGAGAACGTCCTCGACATGCTGGCCGGCCGCTACCCGTCGGAAGAGTTCTCCGAGCTCCGCCCCCGCATCACCTGGGATCGGGTCCGCGGCGTGGTGCGCGGACGCGAAGGCGCACGGAGGCTCGCGGTCACGAATGCCGGGACGATCCCCGACAGGGGCCTCTTCGGCGTCCATCTCGTGAACGGCGGCGGCCGGGTCGGCGAGCTGGACGAGGAAATGGTCTACGAGGCCCGCGCAGGGCAAACGTTCCTCCTCGGCGCCTCCACCTGGCGGATCGAGGAGATCACGCGGGACCGCGTGCTCGTCTCGCCGGCTCCGGGGATCCCGGGCGCCGTCCCCTTCTGGAAGGGAGAGGGCGTCGGGCGCCCGTATGAGCTCGGCGAGGCGATCGGGAAGGCGGCCAGGGAGCTCGTGGCGCTCGACGACGAGCGCGCCCGTGCCCGGCTCCGAGACGAGCATGCGCTCGACGACCGTGCCGCGGAGAACCTGCTCGTCTACCTGCGAGAGCAGGAAGCTGCCACGGGAGCGCTTCCTTCCGACCGCACGATCGTGGTGGAGCGTTTCAGGGACGAGATCGGCGACTGGCGCCTCTGCGTGCTGACTCCGTTCGGCGGGCGAGTGCACGCGCCATGGTCGCTCGCTCTCGCCGCCCGACTGCGTGAATCGTTGGGGCTGGAGGTGAACGCGATCTGGTCGGACGACGGAATCGCCCTCCACTTGCCGGACGCAGAGTCGCCGCCGCCGCTCGACGACGTCCTCATCGCGCCCGAGGAGCTGGAGGACCTCGTCATCGCCGAGGTGGGAGGGACCGCGCTCTTTGGCGCCCGCTTCCGAGAGAACGCGGCGCGGGCACTGCTGATCCCGCGGCGGCGGCCCGGCCAGCGCACGCCGCTCTGGCAACAGCGCCTGAAAGCCCAGGGGCTGTTGCAGGTCGCGCGGCGCTACGCGGACTTTCCCGTCGTCCTCGAGACCTACAGGGAGTGCCTCCAGGACGTGTTCGACCTGCCGGCGCTGAAGAGCTTGCTCGAGTCCCTCCGCCAGCGGCGGATCGATCTCGTCGAGGTCGAGACTCCGAGCGCGTCCCCGTACGCGTCGTCACTTCTCTTCGACTACGTCGCGACGTACATGTACGAGGACGACACGCCGCTCGCCGAGCGGCGCGCTCAGGCCCTCGCCCTCGACCGCGATCTGCTCAAGGAGCTTCTCGGGCAGGAGGAGCTGCGCGACCTGATCGACCCGCGGGCGCTCGAGCAGGTGGAGGGCGAGCTGCGCGGCTCACCGCACTCAGTCGACCAGCTGCACGACCTTCTGCTTCGGCGCGGTGACCTTCGCTCCGGCGAGTACGAGGAGAGCCTTGCGGACCAACTCGAGGGCGAGCGGCGGGCGCTTCGGATTCGCATCAGCGGCGAGCCGCGCCTCATCGCTGCTGAGGATGCCGGGCGTTATCGCGATGCGGTCGGGGCGATGCCGCCTGCGGGCCTTCCGGATGCCTATCTCGAAGGCGGGGACGATCCGCTGGCCTGGGTCCTCCGGCGCTTTGCCCGCGGGCGAGGTCCCTTCACGACCGCCGAAGCGGCGGCGCGCTACGGCCTGTCGCTGGAAGACGCGGAGGAGAAGCTTGCTGCGCTCGGGCTGGTCCGCGGCGAGCTGCGGCCTGGCGGGACGGAGCGCGAATGGTCCGACCCCGACGTCCTGCGTCGACTGCGCCGAGCAAGCCTCGCAGCTCTGCGGAAGGAGATCGAGCCGGCCGAGCCGGCCGCCCTGGGGCGCTTCCTGCCCGCCTGGCAGGGAATCGACCGCCGCGCCACTCTGCGTGAGGCCCTCGTTCCGCTGCAGGGAATGTCCCTGCCGGTTGCACTGTGGGAATCGGACGTCCTGCCGCGGCG
>DASYUD010000018.1:0-70687 GCA_036001625.1 Gaiellaceae bacterium | reverse complement strand
GCTGATGATGACGACCTGGAAGCTGGCGCCGGCTCTGGCCGCAGGCTGCGCGGTCGTCCTCAAGCCCGACTCGCAGACGCCGCTGACGGCGCTCCGCATGGCCGAGCTCGCGAACGAGGTCGGCTTCCCGCCCGGCTCGGTAAACGTAATCCCCGGGCCGGGGACGACGGTCGGCGCTCATCTCGTCAAGCATCCCGATGTCGACAAGATCGCTTTCACGGGGTCGACCGAGACCGGAGCGCAGATCATGCGAGATGCCTCCGACGGGATCAAACGCTTGACGCTCGAGCTCGGCGGCAAGAGCCCGAACCTCGTCTTCGCCGACGCGAACCTCGCTGATGCGATTCCGAGCTCGGTCTGGTCGATCTACTACTCCGCCGGCCAGAGCTGCGAGGCGCGCTCGCGCGTGCTCGTCGAGGGGCCTCTCTACGACGACTTCGTCTCGCAGTTCTCCCAAGCGGCCGAGAAGCTAAAGGTCGGAGACCCGCTCGACTCGGAGACGCAGGTCGGCTCGTTGATCTCGACCGAGCACCGCGACCGCGTCCACGGCTACGTCGAGGCCGGGCGGGAGGAGGGGGCCGAGGTCGTCAGCGGCGGGAACATAGGAGCGCTAGCTGGCCGGGGCGCCTTCTACCCGCCGACGGTGCTCGCGAAGGTGAACAACTCGATGAAGGTCGCGCAGGAGGAGATCTTCGGCCCGGTGGTGACCGTGATCCCGTTCGAGGACGAGAAGGACGCTGTCCGTATCGCCAACGAGTCGCGGTACGGCCTGATGGCGACCGTCTGGACCGGCGACCCGGCCCGCGGGCATCGCCTAGCGCAGCGGATCAAGGCCGGAACGGTCGGCATCAACATGCCCTACACAGCCTTCCCGGGGATTCCCTTCGGCGGCTACAAGCAGTCCGGCTTCGGCCGGGAGCTCGGGCTGGAGACGCTCGAGCTCTACCTCGAGACCAAGAGCGTGATCGTCTCGACGAGCCCGAAGCCGTTCAACCCCTTCCAGCTCTAGGCTGAGGATGCGCTACCGCTGGGTCGTGCTCGCGGCGGGCACGGCAGGCCAGGCGGCGTTCTCGGCGGTGCTGCTCGGACTGCCGGTGCTCGCCCCGGCGCTCCGGGAGGAGTTCGGTCTCAGCCTCACCGAGGTCGGTGTCGTGCTGGCGAGCGTGTGGGTGGGGCCGATCTTCACGCTCCTCGCCTGGGGCCTGCTCGCGGATCGGATCGGCGAGCGCCGCGTGCTCTCGATCGGGCTCGGTGCGATGGGCGCGCTCGTCGCGGCCGCCGCGGCGGCCGAGGAGTTTCGCGCGCTCGTCCTGCTGCTCGGGCTGGCGAGCGCCGCCGGGTCGAGCGTGAACTCGGCCAGCGGGCGCGCCGTCATGCAGTGGTTCGGGGCCGAGGAGCGGGGTCTCGCGCTCGGCCTGCGGCAGGCAGCGCTCCCGCTCGGTGGGGCGCTCGCCGCGGTCACGCTGCCGGCGATCGACCGTGCCGGAGGTCTCGACGCCGCCTTTGTGTTCCTCGCCTGTCTCTGCCTCGGTTCGGCGGCAATCGGCGCCGCCGTCCTGCGCGACCGGCCTGCCGCGGATCGCTTGGAAGAGGGCGTCCCGTGGACCCTCCACGACCGGCGCCTCTGGGTGCTCAGCGCGGCGAGCGGCTTCTACCTGATCGCCCAGGTCTCGCTCACCGGCTTCGTCGTCCTCTTCCTGCACGACGCGCGAGGACTTTCGACCGGTGAAGCGGCGGCCGTTCTCGCGGTCGCACAGGCACTGGCGGTCCTGCTGCGGGTCGGGGCCGGGAGCTGGTCCGACCGGGCCCGCGCGCGCGTGCGTCCACTCCGCCTCGTCGGCCTCGCGATCTTCGCGATGCTCGCGCTCTCGGCCGCGCTGGTCTCGGTGTCGCTCGTGCTCCTCGTTCCCGCACTCATCACGGCAACAGCGCTCTCGATGACCTGGAACGGACTCTCGTTCACCGCGGCCGCCGAGCTGGCCGGCCGCGCCCGAAGCGGAGCGGCGATCGGCTTCCAGCAGACGTCGCTGTCCGTGGTCGGTGTGCTCGCCTTGCCCGCGTTCGCCGCGTTCGTCGACTCCGTCTCTTGGCGTGCAGGCTTTGGCGTCGCGGCGCTGTGCCCAATCGCAGGCTGGGTCCTCCTCGGCCGATTAGCCGATCGCTAGATCGCGCTCTCGCCGGAGGTCCTACTACGAGGACGAGAAACCGCGCGGTAGGCTCGCGCGGTCACCGACGCCCAAGGGAGGCTGCATGGTCAGAGCGTTCGTCGTCTACGAGGCCGAGCCCGATCCAGGCCGCTACGAGCAGCACGCCAAGCTGTGCCGCAAGGTGCCTGGATCGACCTTCCGGCACGGCCGCGTCTTCGGCGCGCCGGTCGGCGAGCCGAAGTTCCGCTACTACGCCGAGTGGGAGTTTCCGGACACGGACGCCTTCAAGAGCGCGGCGCGCACGGAGGAGTTCATGGCCACGGGCAAGGACGCGATGGAGATGGGCGTCCCGTTCCAGGTCCACTTCGCGGAAGTCGAGTGACAGAGCCGACGCATCCGCGGCCAGTCTCACCCGAGGAGCTCGACTTCGAGAAGATCGTCTACGAGAAGGCGCCGCCACGCGCGACGATCACGCTCAACCGTCCGGAGATCCTGAACGCGTTCGACTTCCAGATGCTTCGGGAGCTCGCGCGCGCCTGCGAGGACGCCTCCTGGGACGACGACATCCGGGTCGTCGTCCTCACCGGGGCCGGTCGCGCTTTCTGCGTCGGCGCCGACCTGAGCTCCTGGGCCGAGGACAACCTCGACAAGCCGACCGAGTACTGGAAGTGGTTCGGAGCCTTCAAGGACGCGCACGACCGGCTGCGCGAGATCGGCAAGCCGACGCTCGCGCGTATCAACGGGATCGCGGTGGGAGGCGGCAACGAGCTGCAGATGGCGTGCGACCTAGCGGTGATGGTCGACGACGCGTTCATCCGGCACGTCGGGCCCGAGCACGGCTCCGTTCCGGCCGGCGGTGCGACTCAGTGGCTGACGATCATGGTCGGCGACCGCCGCGCCCGCGAGATCGTCCTTCTCTGCGAGGAGATCCCGGCGAAGACCTGCGAGGAGTGGGGGCTCGTGAACCGGATCGTCCCCGCCGCGGAGCTCGATGCCGAAGTCGATCGGCTCGTCGAGAGCCTGGCGCGCAAGCTTCCCCAGACGACGCGCTACGCGAAGCAGCACCTCAACTTCTGGCGTGACCTCGCCTGGCACCAGACGATCAACCACGCCCGCGACTGGCTCGCGCTCTCGATGGCGACCGAGGAGCCGAAAGCCGCGATCAAGCGCTTCCTCGAGCGCGACACCCGACGTCCCTGACACCTGAGGGAGATCCCCTAACCGCCACAGGCGTTCACCCGATGCCCTCGGGAGTGCCCCGCCGTAGGTTGAGGGCGTGGATAACGCGTTCTGGATCAAGGAGATCGTTCAGATGGCGACCTTGGCTTCGGTCGCCTATCTCGCCGGTCTCCTCGTCGTGGCCGCGAACGTCAGGGTCAACTACACGCGGAAGATCAACTTCTTCGCGATCTTCCTCGTCCCGCTCTTGCTCGCGCGGGTGTTTCACTACCAGGGATCGTGGGCGACGAAGGCCGTCCACGCGTTCGTCGGCATCGGGATGTTCATGCTTCTGGTCGAGCCGCTGCGCGCGCGCGTGCCGGCGTTCGGAACGATGTTCCGGTCCTTCGACCGCCCCGAAGATCGTCCGCACACGCTGTTCTGGCTCAGCTCTCAGATCCTCACCGGCTATGCGGTGATGATCCCGATGTCGATCCTCTTCGCGTCGCGCGGCATCTCCAGCCTGATGTTCATCCCCGTTCTCATTCACGGGATCGGTGACGGTCTGGCCGAGCCGGTCGGCGTGCGCTGGGGTCGCCACACATATAGGACGCGCGCCTTTCTCGACAGGAAGCGGACCTACACGCGAAGCTATGAAGGCAGCGCCTGCGTCTTCCTGGCCGGGTTCTTCGCCATCCTGCTCTTCCACGGCAGCTTCTCCTCCGCTCAGTTGATCGGGGCGCTCCTGATCGTGCCGCTTGCCTCCACCCTCGCCGAGGCACGGGCGCCACATACCTGGGACACGCCCTACATGTTCCTCGCGGGGACAGCGTCGCTGCTCGCGGTCACCGCCTCGCTCTGATTAGGTTGGCCCGTGGCTCTCGTCCTGGTCGAGCGCGACGACCCGATCGCGGTCGTCCTCCTGAACCGCCCGGACGCGCTGAACGCTCTTTCGGACGAGCTGATGGAGGAGCTCGTTACCGCGCTCGAGGAGCTAGACCGGGAGGAGGCGGTGCGCTGCATAGTGCTCGGCGGCTCGGAGCGCGCGTTCGCCGCCGGCGCAGACATCGCGGAGCTCGCCCGCTCCTCGGCGATCGACCTCTACTACCAGCGACGCATCGAGCGCTGGGACGCGATCCGGGGCCTGTGGACGCCGCTCGTCGCGGCTGTCTCCGGCTACTGCCTCGGCGGGGGCTGCGAGCTCGCGATGGCGTGCGACCTGATCGTCGCCTCCGAGACGGCACAGTTCGGCCAGCCGGAGACAGGTGTCGGCGTTATTCCGGGCGCCGGCGGCACGCAGCGCCTAACGCGCGCCGTCGGCAAGGCGCTGGCCATGGACGTGATCCTGAGCGGTCGCTTCCTCTCTGCGCACGAGGCGCGCGACGCCGGCCTCGTCGCCCGGATCGTAGCGAAAGAGGCATGGCTGGACGAGGCGAAGGGCATCGCCCGCGAGATCGCCGCGAAGGGGCCGGTTGCGACCCGGCTGGCGAAGGAGGCGGTCGACCGCGCGTTCGAGGGCCCACTCCAGCTGGGGCTCGAGTACGAGCGGCGCCTGCTCTATCTAGCCTTCGCCTCCGCGGACGCTCGCGAGGGCCTGAACGCGTTCCTCGAAAAACGGAAACCCGAGTTCAAAGGAGAGTAGCGATGGCAAATGTTGACGAGATGTTCGCCGGGGTCCAGGAGGCCCTCACGGTCAGGCGGGTCTACGGCGAGGCGATCGAGAGCGAGGGCCTCACGCTCGTGCCTGCCGCGAAGGTGAGCGGGCGCGCGGGCGGGGGCGGCGACGCCGAGCACAACGGAGGCGGCGGCTTTGGAATCTCGGCGAGACCCGTGGGCGTGTACGTGATCAAGGACGGCGCGGTCTACTGGCAGCCCGCTCGCGACGCGACGCGGGTCGCGCTCGGCTGGCAGGTCGTCGCCGGTCTTGGAGTGCTCGCCGTTTGGTCGCTGGTGCGGAGAATGTCCGAGCGCTAGAGGGCGATGGCGGCGATCTCGCGCTTCTTCGAGCCGCCGCGGCTGCGGACGCTTGCCGACGAGGAGGACGAGCGGCGTGCGACCTGGCTCGAGCTCTTCTTCGACCTCGTCTTCGTCGTCGCGATCGCGGCGCTCGGCCAGAGCCTGAGCAACGAAGCCACCTTCGTCGGCTTCTTGAAGTTCCTAGCCCTCTTCGTGCCCGTCTGGTGGGCGTGGATGGGGTTCACGTTCTACGCAAACCGGTTCGACACGGACGACCTGCCTTACCGGCTGCTGATCCTCCTCGCGATGCTCGGCGTCGCTGCGCTGTCTACGACCGTCACCGACGCGTTCTCGGGCGGGTCGCGCGGCTTCGCACTCGCGTACGTCTCGGTCCGTCTGGTGCTGCTCGTCCTGTACGCTCGCGCGATCAAGCATGTCGAGCCGGCGCGGAAGCTCGCAACGCTCTACTTCTGCGCCTTCGGGGCCGCCGTCGTCGTCTGGCTCTCCTCGCTGCTCTTCGCGGAGCCCGCCCGCTACTGGCTCTGGGCGCTCGCGCTCTCGATCGAGCTGACCGCTCCGCTCTTCGGCTGGCGGCTGATCCCGAAGACGCCCGTCGATCCGCGGCACGCACCCGAGCGGCTCGGGCTGCTCACGATCATCGTCCTCGGCGAGTCCGTCTTCGCGGTCGTGCTCGGCGTCCAGGGGGTGAGCTGGCACGCCTCGTCGCTCCTCGCCGCGCTGGCGGGCTTCCTTTGCGCGGCCTCGCTCTGGTGGATCTACTTCGAGTTCGACAACCCCGAGTTCCTCCTCAGCTCCCTGCACCAGGGGCGGCGGCTCCTCGGCGGCCTGGTCTTCACTTACGGCCACTTCCCGATCATCGTCGGGCTTGCGGCGCTCGGCATCGGCGTAAAGCTCGCGATCCTCTCAGCGGGAGGGGACGCGCACTACGACGAGACGGCCTGGGTGCTCTGCGCCGGGCTCGCGCTGACCATGGGTGGGCTGACGGCGATCGAGCTCGTCACGCCCCCAATCGGGCTCGGCACGGACGTCTGGCTGCGCCTGGGGACGGCCGCGCTGGCGGTTGCGCTCATCCCGTTCACTTCGGTGCTCTCGCCGGTCGCGATCGTGTGGATTCTCGCGGCGGTTCTGGTCGTGCAAGTCGTGTTCGAGCTCGCCGGCCACGAGGAACACGCCGCGCCGGGACCGATCTAGCTAGGAGGGTTTGACGAAATACAGTGCTGTGCCGCCGGGCCGCGCTGCTCGCCCCGAGGCGGCGTCCTCTGTCGCCCCAATGCTGAAAAGCATTGGGACTCCCTGCGTCCTTGCCTCGGAACGACCATCGCGGCCCGGCGACGAGCAGTATTCCGCCAAACCCTCCTAGACCTCGAGCTCGACCGGGACGATTTCGATCGCGAGCGAACGCCCGCTGCGGACGACCTGCATCGTCGCGCTGCGCCCGATCAGCTCGCCGGCCATCAGACGCTGGAGATCGTTCACCTGCTCGACGGGGTTGCCGTCGACCTCCACGATCAAGTCCTCGGGGCGAAGTCCGGCCCCCTGAGCCGGACTGTCCTCGACGACCTCAACCACCTCGACCGCCGAGCGTCGCCCGAGCCGCGAAGCGACCCGCGGCGGGAGCGGGCGTGACCCGCCGGCTATGCCGATGTAGGCCCGGCGGAACCGGCCCTCCGTCATCAGCGCGGCGATGATCTTCCGGGTCGCCGCGTCGATCGGGACGCTGAGCCCCAGGCCGAGCCCGGCCACGGCCGTGTTGATGCCGACGACCCGGGCGCCCACGTCGGCCAGCGCCCCGCCGGAGTTCCCCGGGTTGAGCGCTGCGTCGGTCTGGATGACGTTCTCGACGACCCGCCCGGCCGGCACCGGGAGCGAGCGCCCGAGCGCCGAGACGACGCCGGCCGTCACGGTGCCGCCGAATCCCAGCGGGCTGCCGATCGCGACGACGAGCTGACCGACGCGCAGGCGCTCGGCGTCGCCGAGCTCGGCCGCGGTGAGGTCGTTCGCGCCGAGGCGGAGGACGGCGAGGTCGGAGAGGGGGTCGGCCCCGACGAGCTCGAACTCGTGCTCCCGGCCGTCGATGAACGAGGCGCGCCCGGAGCCGTCGGTGCGGGCCACGACGTGGGCCGAGGTGAGCAGGAAGCCGTCGGGCGTGATGACGACCGCACTGCCGCCCCCGTCGAGCATGCGCCCGCCGCGCACGCGGCGCGAGACACGGAGGCTCG
The DNA here is from genome assembly GCA_036001625.1 of Gaiellaceae bacterium. GTDB lineage: Bacteria > Actinomycetota > Thermoleophilia > Gaiellales > Gaiellaceae > VAXT01. The sequence continues at coordinate 63,186 of DASYUD010000018.1, read as the reverse complement.
CGACCGACGGCGCGAGCTTCTCGGCGACCGAGGTCACCGCCCGCGAGTAGGCGTCGAGCGCCTCGGCTTCCTGACGCTCTTCTTCAGGGCTCTGCGACGGCCACTCTGGTCCGAGTAGCGCGTCGATGAAGGTCACCTCCGCCATGAGCCCAAGCTAGCAGCGTCGCGTGAGGCTGTGTCGATCCGCCAAGATGCCCGGGATGGCTGAGGTCGAGACCACGCGAGCTGGAGCCGTCCTCACGGTCACTCTCAACCGCCCCGAGGTCCTCAACGCCTTCAACGCCGCGATGCACAACGCGCTCGCGGCCGCGCTCAAGGAGGCGGCGGACGCCGAGGTCCGCGCGGTCGTCCTCACCGGGGCGGGTCGAGGCTTCTGCGTCGGCCAGGACCTGACCGAGTTCCGGGAAGCGGCGGGGGACATCGGAGCCCGCCTGCGAGGCCAGTACCACCCGAACGTGCTCGCCGTGCGGCGGCTCGAAAAGCCCGTGATTGCGGCGGTGAACGGCGCGGCCGCCGGCGCGGGCCTCTCGATCGCGTGCGCGTGCGATCTTCGCATCGCCGCCGCGTCCGCGAGCTTCGTGCCCGCGTTCATCAACGTCGGGCTCATTCCCGACTCCGGCGGCTCCTACTTCGTAACGCGGCTGTTCGGCTACGCCCGAGCCTTCGAGTGGATGACGTCGGGACGGAAGCTGTCGGCCGCGGAAGCGCACGCCTGGGGGCTCGTCTCCGAGGTGGTCGACGACGACGGACTTGCCGGGCGCGCGGCGGAGGTCGCCGCCCGGCTCGCGGCCATGCCGACGCGCGGGATCGGGATGACGAAGCGGCTCTTCGAGCGCGCGGGCACCGCGACGCTCGAGGAGCAGCTCGAGCTCGAGGCCCAGCTGCAGACGGCGGCGACGCAGACGGAGGACTTCCGGGAGGGCGTCGACGCCTTCCTCGAGAAGCGCGAGCCGCGCTTCAGCGGCCGCTAGAAGAGGCCCCCTCCCTAGCGCACCCCGCCGCCGCAGACGGTGAAGCCGAGCTCGTGTGCGAGGCGCGTTTCCTCCTCGGTCCAGTTCTGCCATTGCCGCACCGCGATCTGCATCCCCACCTGGTTCCTTCGGCGGGCCGTGGCGCGAGCGCGGTCGACGAAGGCCGCCTGCGCGGCCAGGGCGGCGATGTAGCGCGCCATGTCTGCCCGGTCCTGCTCGGGAAGCTCGAGCCGGCGCAGCTCGGCGGTCTCCGACCTCACGAGCGGGGCGAAGCGCTGGAGGAAGGCTGCTATCTGGACCATGCTGCTCGGGTCCTGTACCGGCGGAATCTGGCCGACTTGCCGCTGGAAGTCGGTGCAGATCGCGTCCGCCTTCTCGATGAACGTCTCGTGCCCGTTACTGCCGCCGCCGCCGCAGCCGGCAGCCAGGACGAGGAGCGCGGCGAGACCGACGACGATTCGCACTCCGAGAATCTAGCGGGGGAAGGCTCTTGGCTTGAGCTCGACGATGAGCTCGCAGTCGAGCGACTCCGCGATGCGGAGAAGCGTGTCGATTCGCGGCGGGCGGCCGCCCGACTCGAGTCGCGCAATCGCCGACTGGGTCGTCCCAGTCAGCTCGGCGAGCTCGGCCTGAGAGAGCTGCCGCGCCCGGCGCTGCTCGGCGACCTGTTCTGCGATGCGCGCGAAGAACCAGCCCTGGTCGGGATCGACGTGGGCCAGGCGCTCGCGGAGCCGCTCAAAAGTCTCAGCCGGCATATCGCATCTCTGCTATTATAGCATAAGAGCTATGGAGACGTTCCTGATTGCCGCCGCAGTCGCGGCGCTGGTGTTGGCGCCAATCGTCGCGGGTCTGACGTGGCTGGCGACCCGGCGTCCGCTGGCGCTCTCGATCTTCGCGATAGTGGCGCTGCTCGACGCTCTCTGGTTGACCGACCTCGTTCTCATCGCCCGCGACTACCGAGACACGGACGGCTTCATAGATTGCTGGCCCTCCTGCACGGTCGAGCAAGAAATCGCCGGCGGCGTTCTCTTCTATACGCCGCTGCTGATGGCCTTGATCCTTGCCGGGTCGCTCGCCGTTCTCGCACGAACTAGGTGGCAGGCCAGGCGCCCACCCACTACGTGAGAAGCTCGCGGATCTCGGAATGCTCCGGGAAGCGGCCTTCCTGCTGCTTAGAGAAAATCAGCGTGCCGTCCGCGAGCACATCGAACTGGCCGTTTCCGCCGGCCTCGATCTCGGCGTCATGCTCGGTCTCGGCCTGCAACTCGGCCGCGAGACTCGCGGCCCGCTCGTCGTAGCCGTCTCAGACGGGGCAGTAGAGGATGCGTACCTGCGCCACGGGGAGAACCTACCAACCCCCCGAGAGCCGCTGCGAATAGCCGCCGGAGCCGGGCTTTGCCCGGCGGGAGGCTTACTGCGGAGAGGGGGGCCCTGGAGCAACGCCCCACCAGCCGGCTCCTCGTACGCTCGAACCCCGCCAACAACCTCAAGGAGGGGGCCCACGGGGGAACCAGGGGTTCTGTCCACGGAGCCACGCGGTGTCATATACCGGTTTTCCAAGCGGGTTCCCGCGCCGTCGTGTCATGCCGCATCACGCTAGGTCAGGCTCTCGGCGGGTACACGACGGGTACATCCCTCCGGCGGACTGGCTTTTACGAAGGGGTATCTCGCTCACTCCACTAGCTGATCCGCCGTCGGCATAGCGAAGCCGTTTCCTCGTTTCAAGCACTAGAGGGTTGCCGGAGCCGCTCAGCGAAAGTGCGGTATGGCCGTGGCTGTGCGCTATGTTCTGAGCATGTTCGAGCACGCGCGTCAGGCTCTGATGATGGCCCTCATGCCAGGGCCTATCGGCGTGCTCTAGTTCGACCGTCGATCAACCGGCCCCACCAAGAAGCGGGGCCGGATCGCTCATCGGTGGCTGGCCCTACGGGGCCAGAAAGGAGAACCCGATGAGCAACAAGCGACGCTTCTACATCACGACCGCCATCCCCTACGTGAATGGCGATCCTCACCTCGGGCACGCGCTGGAGTTCGTGCAGGCTGATGTGCTCGCGCGCCATCGCAGGCTACGCGGCGACGACGTTCGCTTCCTCAGCGGCACGGACGACAACGCGCTCAAGAACGTCGATGCGGCGCTCGCCGCCGGTCTACCGGTGGCGGCGTTCGTGGCGGAGAAGGCGCAGCGGTTCGTCGATCTGGCCGACCCACTTCAACTCTCGAACGACGACTTCATCCGCACGAGCACCGACCCGCGCCACCGTCCCGGTGTCGAGCGGCTCTGGCACGCCTGCGCAGACGCGGGCGACCTCTACCAGCGCAACTACGAGGGCCTCTACTGCTCCGGCTGCGAAGCGTTCGTCCTACCCGGTGATCTCGCTGACGGCCGCTGCCCGGAGCACGGTGAGCCGCCAGAGCTGATCGTTGAGCGCAACTGGTTCTTCCGGCTGTCGCGCTACCAGGACGCGCTGCTCGACCTGATCGAGAACGGACGCCTGCGCATCGAGCCGGAGCACCGGCGCAACGAGGTGCTCGCGTTCGTCAGGAGCGGTCTCAGCGACTTCAGCGTCTCGCGCGCACGCGAGCGGGCGCGCGGCTGGGGCATTCCGGTGCCCGACGACCCCACGCAGGTGATCTACGTCTGGTTCGACGCGCTCGCCAACTACATCACGGCGCTCGAAAGCGGCTCCGACGGCCGCGACTACCGCGAATGGTGGCGCGAGAGCGACGAGCGGCTCCACGTGATCGGCAAGGGCATCATCCGCTTCCACGCGATCTACTGGCCCGCGATCCTGCTCTCGGCCGGACAGCCGCTGCCGACGACGATCTTTGTTCACGACTACCTGACCGTCGAAGGGCAGAAGCTCTCGAAGTCGCTCGGCACCGCGATCGACCCGCTGTGGGCCGTCGAGCGCTACGGCCCCGACGCACTCCGCTGGTGGTTCCTCCGTGACGTGCCGCGCAACGGCGATGCTGACTTCCGCGAGGAGTTGCTTGCGGCTCGCGCGAATGAACTCGCGGACGGACTTGGCAACCTGATCAACCGCACGATCGCGCTCGTCAGTCGCAACCGGCCAGAGGGAGTTCAGGCGACCTCGGAGCGGTTTGCGGAGGCAGTTTCGCTCCAAGCGCTGTGCAGCGAGTTGCCGTCAGCGATCGACGAAGCGCTCACCGCCTTCGACGTGCGAGCTGCGACGGCCGCCCTGTGGGAGGTTGTCGGCGAGGCCAACCGCTTCGTCTCCGCGACCCAGCCCTGGGAACTGGCGAAAGTCGCGCGCGCTGGCGACCCCGACGCAGCCGAGCGGCTGGAAGCGCTGCTCGCTCTCCTGCTCAACGCTTGCCGCGTCATCACGGCCGAACTGCCGCCATTCCTCCCGCTCGCCGCCGAACGGATCAACAGCGCGCTCGTCGAACTCGACGTGCAGCGGGGACGGACACTGTTCCCGAAGATCGAGGCGGTCGCCTAGTTAGGGCGGAGCGCAGGTCCTCGAACTCCGGCGGCTCGGTCGGACCCCGGCCACGAGCCTTGCCATGACACGTGACCGGGCTCCATCTCGTAGAGCGGGTACGCGAGCGGGTACATCCCCGGTCGCGGGATGCCCTCTACCGGCTTAGTTCCTGCGAACCGGAGAGGAACACGGGGGAACCAGGGGTTCCCCGTGCCCTTCAGATGGTCTTGAACTGCTCGAACGGCTGGCGGCAGGTATTGCAGTAGCGCAGTGAGCGGCACGGGGTGGGACCGAAGATGTTCTCGAGCTGCGTGTCGGTCGAGTTGCAGTAGGGGCAGCGAAACGCCTTGCTCTGGAGCTGGACGAGCTGGGGGCCGCCGGGCTGACGGGGCGCGGGCGGGGCGAAGCCGGACGCGCGCAGCTTCTCTCGCCCCTCAGGGGTGATCCGGTCGGTCGACCACGAGTCGTCGAGCACGATCTCGACCTGGGGCTCCGCGCCAAGCTTCCGGATCCGCTCGGCCATCTGGTCGCGCATCACCTCGAGCGCCGGGCAGCCGAGGAAGGTCGGCGTGAACTCGACCCGCACGGACCCGTTCTCGACCCTGACGGCGAGGACGACGCCGAGGTCGACGATCGAGATCGTCGGGATCTCCGGATCCGGGATCTCCGCCAGCGCCGACCAGACGTCCTGCTCGGTCAGTCGAAGTCTGTGGGCCATTCGGGATTCGCTTTGTGCTCGTAGGCGCGGTCGATGAGCATCTTCGTCGCGCGTGCGTGCAGAAGCTCGGGTAGCGCGTTCTTCGCGAAGAAGCGCGCCTCATCCGTTTCCGACCCGAGCTCGCCACGCTCGCCGTCGTGTAGCTCGCACAGGAAGATCGCCTTCCAGACGTGCCATTGGTGCGGCTCGTACGGATGGCGGTCGCGGTCGTACAGCGCGAGCAGCTTCACGGCGTGCGCCTCGTAGCCGGACTCCTCGTAGACCTCGCGTGCGACGGCTACGCTCGGGCTCTCGCCGACGTCCGCCCAACCCCCCGGGAGGGTCCACCAGCCCTCGGTGCGGTCCCGGACGAGCAGGATCTCGTCACCGCGAAAGACGACGCCGCGGACGTCGAGCTTCGGTGTCGCATGGCCGATCTCGCGGGCCAGCTGATCGTCCAACGCCTCCACGTCGCCGTTCTTCGACAACATCTCCGCGGCTATCCGCCGGACCTGAGCGTATCGCTCACGGTCGTGCTCGCTCGGCTCGCCGTACGCGACGCCGGTCTGCGCGATGGCCTGCAGTCGCCGCGCCCAAGCGAGAAGCTCGGAGCCGCCACTCCTCACCACGTTGCTCCCGGGACGCTCCGGCGCACTTCGGTCATCTCCTCCCAGAGAGGTGCGAGCTCGTCGGTGTGCTCGCCGCGCTCGACAGGCTCGGCGTCCGGAAGCTCGAGCCCGACGCGCTCGATGAGCCGAGGCCGCAGCTCCTCGTCCAAGATCCCGAGCGCGTAGGGCCAGAGCTCCTCGAGCGCCTCGCGGACCCGCGGCTCACCCTGCAAGCGCTCGAGCCACATCTCGGCATGCATCCGGTGGTAGGTCTCCTCGCGGTCGATCTTCGCGGCCAGGCCCGCCACCTCTGCGTCGCTCGATTCCTTCAGGGCCTCGATCCGCACCGCGTCCGCGGTCTCGTAGAGGTAGTGACGGGCGATCGTCTTCGCCCAGTCCGGCACGAAGCGGAGCTCGACCAGCTGCGCGCAGCGGTACTCGTCCGGCTGCCGGTCGAAGGCGAGCTCGTCCGCAGTCGTGCCCAGCTCTGCGGCGGCGAGCTCGCAAAGGGCGCGCGCGTGGCCGATCTCGTTCTGCGCGATCGACGAGAAGGCGACGTCCTCCTCGAGGAAGGGTGCGATCCCGGTCCACTCGGAGTTTCGCCACCCGAGGATCAGCTCGTCGTCGGCGAGCTCAAGCAGTGCCTGCGCGTTCACGTGCCTCCCTCAGCTTCTCCTTCAGTGGGTAGCCGTCAACGCGGTGGTAGTTCCGCTCGAGCTCGTCGATAAAGTCGTCGATCTCGTGCACGGCCTCGCGCGGGACGACCCAGAGCGCGACCGACTCGCCCCGCCGCCCGAACTCCTCGCGCGCGTACCAGTCCGCGAAGGCGCGGTCAGGCGCCTCCACCGAGCCGGCGTGCGCGAACGCCTGCCCCTTGCGCTCCTGCCGGAAGACCTCGTAGATCACGCCGCGTCGGCGAGCACGGCGCGCCGCACCCACGCGGTCTCGTCACGGGTCGTGCGCCGCAGGCCGAGCCGCTCGGCGGTCTTCGGGCCGTGCCCGGTGACGACGTGCTTGAGCTCGTCCCAATCGGGCTCGGAAAACTCCCAGACCCCGTCGTCGTTCTTGCGCAGCTTCGGGTCCGGGACGGTGAGGCCGAGCTCCCAGATCTGGGGCACGTACCCGTCGAGGAACTGCTGGCGCGCCTCGCCGTTGCCCTGGCTCTTGATGCGCCACTGGTACATGGGGTCGTCCTCGGCCGGGATCGGGTTCCCGTGGAACTGCATCAGCGGGCCCCACCAGCGGTTGACCGCCTCCTGGACGAGCTCGCGCTGCTCGTCGGTGCCGTTCATCATCGTCAGCACGACGTCCCGTCCGTGGAGGATGTGGAACGACTCCTCCCAGCAGATCTTCTTCATGATCCGCGCGTACGGCGCGTACGAGCACTTGAGGAGCGCCTTCTGGCTGATGATCGCGGCCGCGTCGACGAGCCAGGCGATGACGCCGACGTCGCCCCAGGTCTTCGTCGGGTAGTGGAAGACGTTGTGGAACTTGCTCTTGCCCGAGATCAGGTCCTCGAGGCACTGGTCGCGAGGCTTGCCGAGGTCTTCGACGACGCGGTAGATGAGCTGCGAGTGGCCGACCTCGTCCTGAACCTTCGCGGTCAGGGCGAGCTTCCGCCGGAGGGTCGGCGCGCGGAGGATCCACTCGCGCTCGGGGAGGACGCCCATCAGCTCCGAGTTGCCGTGCATCTCGATGAACTTGATCAGCTTCGCCCGGTACTCGTTGGGCATCCAGTCGCTCGTCTCGACCTGGCCGCCGGCCTGGACGAACTCGAGGAAGTCCTGCTCGCGCGCGCTCATCTGGCCTCCCAACCGAACGATCGTTAGGGTCTCCATCGTACTATGTCCAGCCGCAGGTCGGAGCTAACGCGCGAGGCTGCCCGGCTCTTCGCGGAGAAGGGCTACCACGGCACCTCGATCGGCGACCTGGCGAAGGCCCTCGGCGTCCAGAAGGGCTCGCTCTACTCTCACATGGCGTCGAAGCAGGACCTCCTCTACGAGACCATGCGCGACGGCGCAGCCGCCTTCCACGCGGTGCTCGACGGGATCTCCGACGAGTTGCCCGCGAGCGAGAAGATCCGGCTCGCGCTTCGCGGCCATCTCCGAGTCGTCGCCGAGCAACTCGACGTCGCCACCGTCTTCGTACGCGAGTGGCGCTACCTCGAAGGCGAGCGGCGGGACGAGATCCTGGCCGAGCGGCGCCGGTACGAGGAGCGCGTCCGCGCGCTCTTCAAGGAGGGGCGCGAGCGCGGCGAGCTGCGCACCGATCTCGACGAGTCGACCGCGGCGCGGCTCACGCTCTCGGCCGCGAACTGGGCGTACACGTGGCTCCAGCCGGGCCGAGACACAGACGAGCTTGCGGACCGCTTCTACGCGCTGCTCGTCGACGGGATGCGCGGGTACTCGACCCCCTCGGCCTGACGCCTTCACCCGTTTCGAGCAGATTTCAGAAGTATTGCGCCAGAAATGAACGAAAATTCTGGTGTGATTGACGAGTCAATCTATCGACCTGAAATCGAGCCGGTAGATGTTTATATCGAGGCGAAAATCGAGGCTTGCATTTTCGCTTTCCCGTCGCGATAATTCGCCCGCTTTCGGCGGGAGACAACGCCGTAACTCCACGCTCAGGGAGGGCAAGATGAAGGCTCGTATGCTCAGGCCGGTACTCCCGGCGTCGCTGCTGGCTGTGCTCGTCCTACTCGCCGGCGCCGCCGGCACTGGCGCCGCAACGCCGGCGACAGGCACCATCAGCCCGACGACGCCATCGGCGAGTTGGACCGGCCAGTTCTACGCCGTCCAGGCGACGCCCGTCCCGGAGGCGTGCGCGCCCGTCGACCCGCTCAACACGACCTGCGACCACTTCTCCCTGACGGTCGACGTCCCGCCGAGCTACTGGACAACGCACCACGGCGGCGCCCAGATCCAGATCACCTGGGGGAGCTCCGTCAACGACTTCGACCTCTTCGTCTACGACAAGACCGGCGCCCTCGTCGGCCAGTCCAACTCGGGCGGAACGACCTCGGAGGTCGCCTTCGTCGACGACGCGAACAGCGACCAGAGCCCCTACGAAGTGCGGGTCGTCCCCTTCCTCGTCGTCGCCTCGGGTTACGACGGCACGGCGAGCTTCGTCTCCCAGCTCGGCGCGGGGACGAACCCTCCGCGGGGGACGGGCGGCCTCGCCTTCTCCCCGCCCGCGACGGTCATCGACCCGCAGCGCACCGAGGGCGAGCCGCTGAACTGGCTCGACCAGGACAACAAGTACTGGGAGACCGGGCCCTGGGGCATCTCGACCCAGCAGTCGTTCGTTCATCGATCCGTCGACGGCGGGAACCAGTTCAACATCGACAGCCCGATCGGGACGCGGCCGGACGCCGGTCCAGGGGGCGGCGACACCGACCTCGTCACGGACGACCAGGGCGTCGCCTACTACGTCGATCTCGAGTCCCTGCTCAACCTCGACTGCGCCGTCAGCAACGACAACGGCAACAACTGGCGTCGGAACTCCGCGTGCGTGCACACGACAGGCGTCGACCGGCAGTGGTTCGCGGTCGACAACGGCTCCAGCCCGGGAGCGGGTGACAACACGGTCTTCCTCGGCTTTCGGCAGGAGCTTGGCACCTACATCTATTCGACGCCCGGCTCGACCGGGCCGCTCGATCCCGTCGGCGGCTTCCTCTACCTGAACTCGTCGTCCGACACGGTCTTTCCGCTCTCGGAGGAGCCGCGCTGCGGCCAGCTCCGGTTCGATCCGGTCAACCGCAATCTCTACTTCCCGTGCTCCGCTGACGACCACGTCGAGCTGACGATCGGCCATGTGCTCCCGGGCCAGCGGACGGAAATCGACTTCCACAACGTCGAGCTTCCGGCCTCGCCTGGCGGAGGCGGCGTCGACGACCTCTTCCCCGTCGTCGCCACCGACTCGGCCGGGAACGTCTACGCCGCATGGGTGGACACCCTCGACAACAACGTCTACTACTCGGCCTCGACCGACCAGGGGGAGACGTGGACATCTCCTCGCCAGGTCAACGGCAACGACGCCAACTCGAACGTGATGCCGTGGATCCAGGCGGGCGCAACAGGGACCATCGTCGTCGCCTGGTACGGAAGCCCATCGAATCGGGACAGCGATTTCATGCCGTCCTGGTACAACAACCGCCAGGCCTCGACCGAGTTCAAGTGGTTCGGCTACGTGTCCCTGATCACGGGCGCGGCAGGCTCCACACCGGCCTACGCTCAGCAGAGGTTCACCGACCAGCCGATGAACTACGGGCAGATCTGCACCGGCGGCATCGGCTGCACGATCTCTGGCGGCGACCGGACAATGGCGGATTTCTTCACGGTCTTCCTCGATCGCACCGACGGCGCCATGCGGTTCGTCTACAACGACACGACGAGCCAGCAGCACGGCGCCCACCTGTTCGAGGTCCGTCAGGTCGCCGGCCCAAGCGCCACGGGCGGGACGGTCAGCAGGGCGGTTCCGTCGAGCCCGGTCAGCGACCCGACCGGCGACGCGCAGTCTCCGCACTACTCGCCTGCCGGCGCCGGGGCGAACCTGCCGCAGTTCGACTTCACCCAGCTGCGACTGAGCCAGCCGAACAGGCGGACGCTCCGGGTGCAGATGACGCTGAGCAGCCTCGCGTCGCTGCTGCCGCCGCCGGGGAAGGCGAAGTCCCTCTGGCTCACCCGCTTCCAGGCCCTCTCGCGCGGCGACGAGGGCGAGGAGTCGTACCGGCTCTTCTACGTCGGCGCCGAGTCGGTCGCCGGCGGTGCGCCGACGTTCTTCGCCGGCAGCGGCGACTCGAACAACAACGGCGTGCCGGGCGACGGCTGTGTGAACACGACGCCGGAGAACTGCAAGGTGGTCGAGTACCCGATCGAGGTCGCTGCGAGCGGGTCGGTCGGCGGGAACGTGATCACGATCGACGTCGCACTCGACGGAGGCTTCGGCCCGGGGAGGCCGATCCTCGAGAACGTGCTCCGGAACGTGACGGCGCTCTCCGCCGGCCGGAACGACGCGTCGACCGACATCTATGCCGACGTCGACGCGACGCGCGCCTTCGACTATCCGATCACGACGAATCAGCCCCCGCCGCCGACCGCCTGCGATGTCTCGGGCGGCGGGGCGATTCAGGGGACAGCCGGGGCCGAGGGACGCTTCTCGCTCGACCCAAAGGATGACCTGACGGGCAAGGTCAATTACCGCGACGACGGCGCTGCAGTCAACATGCGCTCGACGAAGCTGAACAAGGTTGAGTGCAATGGCACCGCGGCTCGCATCGAGGGCGAGGGCACGAACAACGGCACCGTAGTCACGTTCATTCTGAACGTAGCCGACAACGGCGAATCCGGAAGCACCGACACGTTCTCGATCACAATCGCACCGCCCGGCTACTCGAAGAGCAGCACGCTGACCCGCGGCAACATCCAGGTGCACTAGTGGTTCGCATCGCTACACGGGGGGCCGGCGTGCCCGGCCCCCCAAGCCGATTGGGGCGACGCGCACTCGCCGGGCTCTGTTGTGCCGTGCTCGCCGCAGTAGCGGTCGGCATCGCCGCGGGACAGAGCGGCGGCGGCGACGGCGGTCCTGCCTCAGTCGCTCCTGCCAGTAGCCCTGTCTGCGCACACGCGGGCAAGGCCGTCGCCCGACCGACTGAGGTGCCCGCTGCCGTGCTTCCGCCGCAGACGGTGCTCACGTCGGTCGCGCAACCCGTTTCCGGGATGACGCTTGTGACCGGCGTCGTTCCGAGCGACTTCCGGAGCGCGGTGGAGTTCTTCGTCACGAAGCTGCCCGCTGCCGGTTACGTCAACGGCGCGGGCGATGCGGAGATGGACGAGGCCGAGGCTCTGTTCACGGGTGAAGGCGTCAGCGGCAAGTGGAAGGTGAACGGCATCCTCAACTGTCCCGGGGCTGTGACCCTCGCGCTGTTCGTCAAGCGTTAGACACGCGGCCGCTTGGAGCCTCTTAGTCCGCCGCTCGATTCGTGCCATGCTCGCCCGCGACCATGGGGCTGCTGATCGTGAACCCGTTGGCGAGCGGCGTAACCGAAGCTCGCGTCGAGGAGGTCGCGGCCGCGCTCGGAGACGTCGAGGTGCGAAGGACGGAGCGCCGCGGGCATGCGACCGACCTCGCCCGGGAGGCGGCGGGGGCAGAGCCCGTCTACGTCTTCTCAGGCGACGGCGGCTTCAACGAGGTGCTGAACGGGATCGACGCTCAGACTCCCGTTGGCTTCGTGCCCGGAGGCGGCGCGAACGTTCTTGCCCGCGCCCTCGGGCTGCCGCGAGACCCAGTCCAGGCGGCCCGGCGCCTCGTGGAGGGCCGGACGCGGCGGATCTCGCTCGGCCGAGTGAACGGGCGGCGCTTCGGCTTCGCCGCGGGGATCGGGCTCGACGCCGAAGCAGTTCGCAGGGTCGATGCGCGGGGACGATCGCCGGAGCGAGGCCGCGCGGGCAACCTGAGGTTCGCGTGGGAGCTCACGCGCCTGCTCGCCGAGCGGCGTGGCCGCTTCGACGCCGCGCTCCAGATCGCCGGGCACGGGCCCGCGGCCTTCGCGCTGGTCGCGAACACCGACCCCTACACGTACGCGGGGCTGCTGCCGGTCCACGTCGCACCCGCGGCGCGCTTCGAGCTCGGTCTCGACCTGGTCGCGCCGCGGGCGGTGCGCCCGCTCGCGCTCCCTCGCTACCTCGGCTACGTCTTCCTCGGCCGGGGCCAGGCGCGCGCGAGCGACATCGTCTACGGCCACGACCTCGACCGGATCGAGATCCGCTGCCACCGGCCGCTGCCGCTTCAGGTTGACGGCGAGGACCTCGGCGACGTCGAAGAAGCCGTCTTCGAAGCTGAGCGGGAGGCCGCTCTGGTGCTGGTATGACCGCGCGCTGCGGGCTCATCTAGGGTGCCGTCATGACGGGAGGGGCGCTGAGCGGAGACGACCGGCGTTCGTGGCGCGCACCGCTGGCCATCGTCGCTCTGCTCGGGCTCTTCGTGCTCGTCGCCGTCGCGGCGGCGGGCCGCGCACCGGGCGTCGGCGAGGATCGGCCGAATGCCCCCGCGCCGAGCTTCATCGCGGACTACCTGGCGACGCTCTCTCTCCTCCTGGTCCCGCTCGGCGCGATCCTCGTCTTCTGGAGCATGTTCCAGCGCCGGGCGCGGCAGGCTCAACCCGGCGGTCGTGGGCGCTCGCTCTTCCGAACGCTAGTCATCTTCGCGACGCTGGCTCTGCTGGGCTTTCTTGCAGCCAACCGCTTCCAGGACCGCGCTGATTCGGGAGGCGCCGTCAGGATCGTTTCCATTCCGCCCCAGACCGGCACGCAGAGCGACCGGCAGCGCCAGCCGTACCGTGCGCGGTTCCGCTGGCTACCGCTGCTCGTCCTCGGCTCGGTGGTCTTCGGCCTCGGCGTCGCGACGGCCGCGACCGCGATGCGCCGGCGGCGTGGAGCTGCGTCGATGCAGGCCCCCCTCGCCGCTGCCTTCTCGGAGGTGCTCAGCGAGACGCTCCAGGATCTACGGAGCGAGCCCGATCCTCGAAAGGCGGTGATCCGGACGTACGCGAGGATGGAACGGACGCTCGCGGCGCGAGGCCTGCCGCGAAATGCGTTCGAGGCGCCCCTGGAGTATCTCGTGCGGGTGCTCGACGTTCTCCAGGTCGGCGTGCATTCGGTGCGCCGCCTGACCCGGCTCTTCGAACGAGCTCGATTCAGCCCCCACGCGATCGACGCCGGCATGAAGGAGGAGGCGATCGAAGCACTCGTCGCGCTCCGCGCCGAGTTGGAGGTGGCGCGCTGATCCGTCTTGCCCTTACGTGGGGATTCGGCGCGGCCTTCATGACCGTAGGCCTGCTCGTCGCGCGGGCGCTTGCACCGGGGCGACACGAGCTCGAGCTCGACATCTACGTCCTCGCGCTGGGCGGCCTGGCGCTGCTCCTGGTCGTGGCCCGGCTGCGGGACGTCGCGCAGCGGGCGGAATCGCCGCTCGAAGCGGCGCTCGCCCGGCGCGAGGCGAGGCCTGCGCGGGTCGAGCAGCTCGAGCGGCTCGAGCGTGAGGTGTTCCTCGCCGCGTCGACCGCGTTCGACCTGCACTTCCGGTTACGGCCGGTGCTGCGCGAGATCGCCGCGCCGCGCCTCGAGAGTCATGGGCTGCGGCTCGACGGCGAGAGCAAAGGCCTGCCCGAGGCTCTCGGGGAGGAGCTGTGGGAGATCGTTCGCCCCGACCGGGAGCCGCCGGAGGACCGGCATTCGCCTGGGCCGGGACTCCGGGGAATGCAGCGGATCGTCGAACGGCTGGAGAGCATCTAGGGTGACGATCGAGGAGCTGACCCGCCCCGCCGAGCAGATCCTCGCGGAGGTCGAACGGGCCGTTGTCGGCAAGCGCGAGGCGCTCGAGCTCGTCCTCCTCGGGATCCTCGCCGACGGCCACGTCCTGATCGAGGACTTCCCGGGGCTCGCGAAGACGCTGATCGCACGGGCGTTCGCGCGCGTCACCGGCCTGTCCTTCGCGCGGATTCAGTTCACACCGGACCTGATGCCGGCCGACGTCACCGGTTCGTCGATCTACAACCAGCGGCAGGCCGACTTCGAGTTCCGACCAGGGCCTGTCTTCGCCAACCTGCTGCTCGCGGACGAGATCAACCGCGCACCGCCCAAGACCCAGGCCGCGCTGCTCGAGGCGATGCAGGAGCGCCAGGTGACGATCGAGGGCAAGACTCACCTGCTCGAGCCGCCGTTTCTCGTGCTGGCGACGCAGAATCCGATCGAGTACGAGGGCACCTACCCGCTGCCGGAGGCGCAGCTCGACCGCTTTTTGCTCCGGATCGGCGTCGGCTACCCGTCTCGCGACCACGAGTGGGAGGTGCTCGCCCGGCGACTCGAGCGCGAGCAGGACGAGGTCGAGCTCGAGCCCATGGTCGAGCGAACGACGCTGCTCGAGATGCAGCGCGCCGTCGAGCTCGTGCACGTCGAGGAGACGCTCGGCTACTACATGGTCGACCTCGTCAGCGCGACACGAACTGCGCCCGGCGTTCAGGTCGGCGCGAGCCCGCGCGGCTCGCTCGCGCTGCTGAAGCTCTCGCGCTGCCGGGCGGCGCTCTCGGGCCGAGACTACGTCACCCCGGACGACGTGAAGGCGGTCGCGGTCCCCGCGCTCGCCCACCGGCTCGCCCTGCGCCCCGAGCTCTGGGTCCAGCGGATGCGATCCGACGACATCGTCAGGGAGCTGCTCGACCAGGTGCCGACCCCCGCGGTCGAGCCGGTCCCCGAGTGACCCGGTACGGGACGGCCAAGCTTCGCGGGTATCCGGCGCTCGCCGCCCTCGGCTTCATCGGCGCCCTCGCGCTCGGGCGGCCGGAGCTCGCGGCGCTCGCGGCCCCGTTCGCTCTCCTTGCGGCAGTCGGGCTCGTGCTCGGGCAGCCGCCCGAGCTCCGGGTACTGGTCGATCTCGACCAGGAGCGGCAGATCGAAGGGGAACGGGTCGGCATCGACCTCGAGGTCGTGTCAGACCGCGCCGTCGAGCGGCTCGTCCTGCTGTCGGTCCTCGACGAAGGGCTCGTCACGGAGGCGCCGAATCCGCGGGCGCTGCGGCTCGGCGCTGGCGAGCGGCGCTCGCTCGAGGTCCCGATTCGGTGCGAACGATGGGGTGCGTACGAGGTCGGCGAAACGGTCTGGCGCGCGCACGACAGGTTCGGCATGCTCGTCTTCGAGGGCACGTCCGGCGAGCGCAAGCCCCTAAAGGTCTACCCCGGCGGAGAGACTCTGCGCTCGCTCCTGCGGCCGCTCGAGACGCAGGCCTTCGCAGGCAACCAGGTCGCCCGGAGCCGGGGCGAGGGCATCGAGTTCGCCGACCTGCGCCCATTCACCCCGGGCGATCGCGTCCGGCGCGTGAACTGGCGCGCGACCGCGCGGCGAGGCGTGCCGTGGGTGAACGAGGCTCATCCCGAGCGCGACGCGGACGTCGTCATCTTCCTCGACACCTTCGCCGAGGCGCGGCGGCGCGATCTCGGCACGCTCGATCTCGCCGTCCGCGCGGCGGGCTCGCTCGCGGTGCAGTACCTGAAGGAGAAGGATCGCGTGGGGCTCGTCTCGTTCGGCGGCGTGCTCAACTGGTTGACGACGTCGACAGGGATCGTCCAGCTCTACCGGATCGTCGACTCCCTGCTCGACTCGGAGATCCTTCTGAGCTACGCCTGGAAGGGGATCGGCATCATCCCGACCAGGACGCTGCCGCCGCGGGCGCTCGTGCTCGCGTTGAGCCCGCTGCTCGACGAACGGTCCGTCACCGCGCTGCTCGATCTGCGCGCGCGGGGATTCGACCTGGCCGTCATCGAGGTCTCGCCGCTGCCCTTCGTGGAGCCCGGCCGGGGAGAGCCAGAGCAGCTCGCCTACCGCCTGTGGCTCCTCCGGCGAGAGGCGATGCGCTCGCGGTACGCCGCCCTCGGGGTGCCGGTCGTGGAGTGGAGGGAGGACGTCCCGCTGGAGGCCGTGATCGAGGGGGTGCGAGGATTCAGGCGCCACGCCCGGGTCGTGCGCGCGTAGCGACGGGGGTCGCTGCACTCGGGACGGCAGGCGGCCTCGCCGCTTATCCGGCGCTGCAGGACATCCGCTTCCAGTGGCTGGCGCTCGGGCTGGGCGCCTGCGCTCTCGTCCTGCTCGCGGCGGGCCTGACGCTCGGCTGGGCGTCACCGACCGGTTGGGGCCTCGGCGCCCTCGGCGGGCAGTACGGGGTTCTCTTCGCGGCCGAGGGCCGCTCGCTCGACGAGCTCACGCCCCTCTACGCCGCCGGTCTGATCCTGGTCGCGGAGCTGGCCTACTGGTCCCTCGAGCCGCGGGTGCCTGCCGGGACCGAGAGCGGCCTGCTGGTGCGCCGCCTCGCCCATCTCACCGGCGTCTGCGTGGCGGCTGCGACACTGGCGGCGCTCGTTCTCGTCGCGGCTGCGGCCGGGGGCGGGGGAGGCCTAGCGCTGGAGGTCCTGGGCGCCGCGGCGGCGGTCGGGGCTCTCGGGCTCGTCGCCGCTCTCGTTCGAGGCTCCGCCCTGCGGTAGATTCGGACTGCCATGGCCCAGGTGCTTCCTGCCGAGCGCGACGTGCGGCGCGTGATCGGCGACGGCGAGGCGGTGCCCGACGGAGAGGTCGACGGGCTCACCGACCACGATCTCGTCGAGCTCTACCGCGGCATCGTCATCCTCCGCACCTACGACGAGCGCTCGCTCGTCTACCACCGCCAGGGTCGAATCGGCACGTACGCGATCTTCTGGAACCACGAGGCCATGCAGGTCGGCTCGGTCTACGCGCTCGAGGACGAGGACTGGATCTTCCCGAGCTACCGCGAGTCGGCGATCGGGCTCCTCCGCGGGATGCCGCCCTCGACGGTCCTCTCCTGGTGGCGCGGTCACCCGGCCGGCTGGTGGAACCCGCTCGACTACAACCTCGCCTCGATCTGCGTCCCGATCGGGACGCATGTGCCCCACGCGGCCGGTCTCGCCTGGGGCAAGCGCCTCCGAGGCGAGAGCGCCTGCGCGATCGTCTACTTCGGCGACGGGGCGACCTCCGAGGGCTCGTTCCACGAGGGCGTGAACTTCGCCGCGGTCATGCGTGCTCCGCTCGTCCTGCTCTGCAACAACAACCAATGGGCGATCTCGACTCCGCTAGACGCGCAGACGCGGGCCGAGACCCTCGCGGACAAGGCGGTCGGTTACGGGATCCCGGGCGTGCGCGTGGACGGCGCGGATGTGCTGGCCGTCTACCAGGCGACCCGCGAGGCGGTCGAGCGCGCCCGCGCGGGCGAAGGGCCGACCTTCATCGAGGCGGTCACCTACCGCACGGCGCCGCACGCGACGGCCGACGATCCGAAGGCGTACATCGACCTCGAACGCGTCGAGGAAGAGCGCAAGACGGAATGCCTGGGCCGATACGAGGGGTACCTGCGCCGGGCCGGGATCCTCACGGACGAGATGGCCGAGTCCATTAGGGCCGAGGCCGAGCAGGCCATGCGCGACGGGATTGCGCAGGCCGAGGCCGAGCTGCCGCCCGACCCCGCGCTTCTCTTCGAGCACACTTTCGTCGACCCGCCGGCTTCGTTCGCGTCCGATCTGGCCGAGCTGCGGAGGATCCTCGATGGCTGAGCTCACCCTCGTCGAGGCGATCAACGACTGTTTCCACGTCGAGCTCGCCCGTGACGAGAACGTGATGGTGATGGGCGAGGACGTCGGGCGCGCGGGGGGAGTCTTCCGGGCCACCGCGGGCCTGCGAGACCGCTTCGGGCCCGACCGCTGCGTCGACACGCCGCTGGCCGAGGCGGGGATCATGGGCACCGCGGTCGGGCTCTGCATGACGGGCTTCCGCCCGGTCTGCGAGCTCCAGTACGACGCGTTCAGCTACCCCGCGCTCGACCAGCTGATCACCCACGTCGGTCGCTACCGCTGGCGGACGGGCGGGAAGATGGCCTTTCCGCTCACGGTGCGCATGCCGTACGGCGGCGGCGTGCGCGCGCCCGAGCTTCACGACGACTCGCCGGAGACGTTCTACGTCCACATCCCGGGCGTGAAGGTCGCGATCCCCTCGGCGCCCGCCGACGCGAAGGGGCTGCTCGCCGCCGCGATCCGCGATCCCGACCCGGTCGTCATCCTCGAGCCGAAGCTCCACTACCGGACGATGCGCGGCGAGGTGCCCGAGGGCGAGCACGTCGTCCCGCTCGGGAAGGCGCGGACCGTCCGCGAGGGGACGGACGCCACGCTCGTCGCCTACGGGGCGATGGTGCCTCTGGTCGAGCAGGCGGCCGATGCTCTCGAGGGACGCGTGAGCATCGAGATTCTCGACGTGCGCACGCTGAAGCCGCTCGACGAGGAGGCGCTGCTCGCAGCGGCGGCGAAGACGGGCCGCGTGGTCATCGTCCAGGAGGCGCCGCGCACGGCCGGCTACGCCGCTGAGCTCGCGGCGATCCTGGCCGAGAAGGCGATGCTCGACCTTCGGGGGCCCGTGCTCCGCGTGACCGGCTACGACGTGCCGTACCCGTACTGGCAGATTGAGGACGCGTACATGCCGTCCGTCGAGCGGATCGTGGACGCCGTCGAGCGGCTGCTCGAGTACTAGTGGCCTACGAGTTCAAGCTGCCCGACCTCGGCGAGGGCCTCACGGAGGGCGAGATCGCGCGCTGGCTCGTCGCCGAGGGCGACGAAGTGGCCGAGGACCAGCCGCTCGTCGAGATCCAGACGGACAAGACGACGGTGGAGATCCCCTCGCCGGCGGCCGGCAAGGTCGCGCGCATCCTCGTCGAGGAGGGCAAGGTCGTTCCGGTCGGAACCGTGCTCGTCGTCATCGGCGAGGACGGGGCCGCCCCGGAGAAGCAGCCTCGGACCGAGGAGGCGTCGCAGAAGGTCCGGGCGACGCCGCTCGTGCGCCGGCTCGCTCAGGAGCTGAGCGTCGACCTCGACTCGCTCGCCGGAACAGGCGCCCAGGGCCGGATCACCGAGCAGGACGTCCGCGGGGCCACTGGCCCCGGCGAGGGGCGGCGTGAGCCGCTTCGGGGCGTCCGGCGCTTGATCGCGGAGCACATGGCCCGTGCTCACCGCGAGGTGCCGGCAGTGACCTGGGTCGAGGAGTGCGACTTCGGAGACCTCGACCTCAAGCTGCTCGTGCCGACCCTCCTGAAGGCGTGCGCCGAGTCCCTGAAGGAGTTCCCCGAGCTGAACGCGCGGCTCGAAGGCGAGGCGATCGTCTACCTCGACCGCTACGACCTGGGCGTCGCCGTGCAGACGGACGAGGGGCTCGTAGTTCCCGTCGTCCGCGACTGCGACACCGCCTCGATCGACGAGCTCTCCGCCGAGGTTGCCCGGCTGGCGGAGGCGGCGCGCGCCGGAGCCCTGAAGCCGGAGGAGCTGCGCGGCTCGACGTTCACGGTCACGAGCGCGGGCAAGCTCGCCGGGCTCTTCCAGACCCCCATCGTCAACTTTCCCGAGGTGGCGATCCTCAGCGTCGGCCGGATCGCGCCGAGGCCGGTCGTGCGCGAGGGCGGGCTTGCGGTCGCGCAGATCGGCTACGTCGCTCTCACGTTCGACCACCGCGTCGTCGACGGGGCCCGCGCCGCGGAGTTCGGGCTCGCGGTGATCCGCCGGCTCGAAGCGTAGGAGTCCTAGAAGGCGAAGAGCCCGGCGCCGGGCCCGGGCTCCTCGCTTCCTCGGATCTGTCGTCCGTTACTGGCCGTTGCCGTGCCCGTGCCCGTGGCCGATCTGGCCGCGGATCTCCCCCTCCGGGTAGCTCGGCGTGCTGTGGATGTTCGCGTAGGCCGCGCCGTGGCGGATCGCGGAGACGAGCTCGTCGAGCTCGCCCGGTGCGATCCCCTGATCGGCCGGCCCGATCACGTCCGGAGCGTCGATGTCTGCCTCGATGTGCCCGTTCGGCGTCGTGCACGCCGGCTTGTCGCCGCCGCCGCAGAGGAAGGCGCTGACGCCGCCGCCGACATGGCGCTGGGCGAAGTGGATGTGCGCGAAGCTGACGGTCCCGCCCTGCATGTCGGCGTAGTCGAGGACGTAGTGGATGTGGTCGTTGAAGATTCGCAGCCTGATCCGCCCGTGCCCCGTCGTCGAGACCGAGCCAATCGAGGCCCCGGGCCCACCGACGACCTCGTTGTAGCCGTTCAGGTTGGCGCGGAAGTTGTTCCCCCCGTGCCCGCCGCGCCCGGCGAGCGCCACGGCTGCCGCGGCGATCAGGCTCGCGGCGACGAGCATCGAAGCGACGAATACGAGCTTGCGCATGCTCCTCCCTCCCTGTCGGTTGTCTTCGGGACCTACGATGGTTCGCGGCCCCCGGTTTTCCCTCGATCCGCCTCGCGCTTCTCGAGATGCGGCCCGACCATCTGCTCGATCTCGGCCGCCTTCGCCCGGCCCTCGAGTCGGGCAACCGCTCGCTTTCCCTTGATGAGCACGAGCGTCGGCACGCGCCGCACCTTGAAGCGCTTCGCGATCTCCGGTCGGCGCTCGACGTCGACCTGCGTCACCCTCAGGCGGGATCGCTCTTTGCGTGCGAGGTGGGCGAGCAGGCTGTCCATCCGCCGGGCGGACCCGGACCGCCAGGTCGAGAAGAAGACGAGCAGGGGGCGCCGAACGACGGTCCCGCCGCCGCGGTCGGACCGCGCTGTCCGCCCAGACATCGCCCTTCGCATATACCCCCCGGCGACCGGCGGCGAAACGGCCTGCCACTAGACTGGCGCGCGATGGGCAGCTGGTACTGGGTCGGCGTCTTCGCAGGGCTTGGGGTCGCCCTGGGAGTGGTGGCCGCAGGCGCGCTTGGAGGGCGACGTCGCGTGCCGGTCGCGGCGCTCGTCGCTGCCGCTGCCGGGATCGTGCTCGGCGTAGTCCTCGGCGACGCCGAGGAGGCCGCGGGCGGCGGGGTCGGCGGGCTGGTCGGCGCCGCAGGGTCGGTCGAGCTCGTCCGGGGCACCCTTGCGCGCGGAGGAACGCGGATCGGGACGGCTGTCTTCGTCGGCGTCGGGGCCTTGCTCGTTGCGGCCCTCGCGTTCGTCCCTGGAGTCGGGTACATCGAGGCGGTCGCCCTGCCGGCACTCGGGGTGCGGCTGCGCCGCCGGGGCACGAAGCGCTACGCGGGTCTGCGCACCCTCGCCCGGGACTGACCAGGTGCCCGCCCCGAAGCTTGTCCTCATCGTCATCGACGGCCTGACGCCGGGAATGCTCGAGGACGCGGTCGAGCGCGGGGCCGTTCCCGCCCTCGCCTTCCTGATGGAGAACGGCGAGTACCGCCGGTCGGTGACGACGTTCCCCTCGCTGACGCCCGTGTGCCTCGCGTCGCTCGCGACCGGCGCGCATCCCGACGTCCACGGCATCCCGCACCTCGTCTGGTTCCACCGCGGAGAGCGGCGCTTCGTCGAGTACGGTTCCTCGTTCGGCGCCGTGCGCGCGGCCGGCACCGCGCGGGCGATTCGCGATGCCGTCTTCAACATGAACGAGGAGCACCTCTCGCGCCGAGCGCTCACGGTCTTCGAGTCGCTCGACGACGCGGGCTTCGTGACGGCGGCCGTCAACATGGTCTGCTACCGGGGGCGGACGCGGCATGTGCCGAGCCTGCGGGGGCTCGCGCGTCCGGCCTACGGGCCGCGCCGCTTCTTCTACTACAGCCTGTTCGAGTCGGACGTCACCGGCGCGCCGCTCGCCGTCCGCACCCGCGCCGGCGGCTCGGTGGACGAGTACGCGAGGATCGTCGGACGCTGGCTCGTCACGCGCGACGGCTTCGACTTCTTCGTCTTCTACCTGCCGGACTACGACTTTGCCTCGCACGCCGCAGGGCCCGAGATCGCGCACGCCGCCCTCGCACGAGCCGATCACGCAGTCGGCTCGCTGCTCGAGGCGGCCGGCGGGCCGGACGAGTTCCTCGAGCGGTACGCCGTCGTCCTCTGCTCCGACCACGGGCAGACGCAGGTCAGCGGGGTCACGCGGCTCGAGGACGCCTTCGCCGGCTTTCGCCTCTTCAGGGGCGGGGACGGCCGGGGCGCCGAGCTCGCGGTGACAGCCTCGAACCGGGCGGGGATGGTGTACCGGCTCGCCGACTGCCAGGCGGACGTGCGCATTCTCGCCGAGCGGCTGGATCGGGACCCGGCCGCGGGAACCGTTCTCTTCCGCGAGGACGGCGAGGCCGTCGCGCTTCGGGCTGGAGGGGAGCTTCGCTTCGCACCCGCTGGAGACGGCTGGCGGACGAGCGGGGACGAAGGCCTGCTACCGCAACCGG
This sequence comes from Gaiellaceae bacterium, assembly GCA_036001625.1. Classification (GTDB taxonomy): domain Bacteria; phylum Actinomycetota; class Thermoleophilia; order Gaiellales; family Gaiellaceae; genus VAXT01. The sequence goes on along the minus strand of DASYUD010000018.1, from coordinate 40,740 downwards.
AGGCCTTCGAGCGCGCGTGGGCCGCGCTTGCGAACCCGAATGCGGGCGACCTCCTCGTCTCAGCCGCCCCCGGGGTCGAGTTCGCCGATCTCGGCGGGCGCCACCACGCGGGCGGGGGCAGCCACGGCTCGCTCGAGGCCGGCGACTCGCAGGTGCCGATGCTCACCGTCGGCCTCGATGCTCCGCCGGCGCGCATCGTCGACGTTGCTCCGCTCGTGCTCCGCCACTTCGGCGTCGCCGCGCCGGCCTATCGTGCGGCCTGAGAACGGGTTCCGGGCCGAGCGGCTGCGGATGGTCGACACCCAGCTGCGCGCGAGGGACGTCGTCGACGAGCGCGTGCTCGCGGCCATGGAGCGGGTGCCGCGTGAGCTCTTCGTTCCCGCCGAGGAGCGCCACCGGGCCTACGACGACGCGGCTCTGCCGATCGGCTTCGGCCAGACGATCTCGCAGCCCTACATGGTTGCCCGTATCTGCGAGGCGCTGGCGCTGACGGGCGACGAGAAGGTGCTCGACGTCGGCACCGGCTCGGGCTATCAGGCGGCCGTGCTCGCCGAGCTGGCCGCCGAGGTGCACACGATCGAGCGGATCGCGGAGCTCGCCGAGCAGGCGCGGGCGAACCTCGCCGCCGCGGGCTACAGCGAGGTGCACGTCCACGTCGGCGACGGGACGCTCGGGCTGCCCGAGCACGCCCCGTTCACGGCGATCGCGGTCGCGGCCGCCGCGCCCGAGCTGCCGCAGCGACTCTACGACCAGCTCGAGCCGCGCGGCCGCCTCGTGGTCCCCGTCGGAGGCCGCTGGGGGCAGCGCCTCGAGGTCGTCGTCCGCAGCCCGGAGGGACCGGCGGTCGTCCGCTCCGTTCCCTGCCGTTTCGTGCCGCTACTCGGCGAGGAGGGCTTCGACAACTGAACCTCGCAAGGAACGCGAGGTGAAGCGCGCTCACGTCGTCGTGCACGGCGCCGTGCAGGGCGTCTTCTTCCGCGCCGAGACGCGTGATCGCGCTCGCTCGCTCGGCCTCGCGGGCTGGGTCCGCAACGTGCCTGACGGAACGGTCGAGGCGGTCTTCGAGGGCGACGACGAGCGGGTCGAGTCGATGGTGGAGTGGTGCCGGCGAGGGCCCGCGGGCGCGCGCGTGGAGGAGGTCGAGGTCGAGTGGGCCGAGGTCCGGGGAGAGAGGGGCTTCTCCGTCGGCTGAGGATTTTTCGCGCTGGGGCGTGTCGGGCAGAAGGAACCGGCGGTGAGCCGGGTCGACCTCCAACACGCTGCTACGCTCGCGCCCGATGGCGAACGAGCCCGCAGCCGCCGCCTCGACGATCGCGGCCGCAAGGGCGCGAGCGACGAGCGCGCTCCGGCGTCCGCACAACTGGGTCCAGCTGGCGAAGTTCTCGACGGTCGGTGCGATCGGGTACGCCGTCAACCTCGCCGTCTACGCGACTCTGATCGAGGCCGGACTGCACTACAACCTGGCCGCCGCCTGCTCGTTCCTGGTGGCGGTCACGAACAACTACATCTGGAACCGGCTCTGGACGTTCCGAGGCCTTCGCGGTCACATCGCCTACCAGGGCATCCGCTTCCTCATCGTCTCGCTCCTCGCGCTCGGCGCGAACGAGGTGCTGCTGACCGCGTTCGTCGCCTTCGGGCTCGCCAAGGTCACCTCGCAGGCGATCGCGGTCGCGCTCGTGATGCCGATCAACTTCGTCGGCAACAAGCTCTGGAGCTTCCGCCGCAGGTAGCGACTACCCTGGCGCCATGAGGCGGGTCGCCCTCGCCGTCCTCGCGCTCGCCCTCCTGGCGCCCGCCGCGCAGGCGGCGAGGACGCCGACCAGGCCCGTCTACGACGCCCGTGGCCGGCTCGTACAGACGCCGTTTGCCCCGCTCGTCGCGCGGCCGAGTCTGACCAGGGATCGCGCGACGGCGATTTTCGTCCGCAACGACAAGGTTGCGGACTGGCTCGGTCGCTACCCGAAGCGCGGTCGCGTGACCGACGCGACCTTCGACAAGGCCCGGCGTGACTGGAAGGTCGGCGTCTGGTGGGGCTCTGCCGGCGAGATCGCGACAGGGCGCGTGGACGACGCGACCGGCGTCGTCACGGAGGCCTGGACCGGGCCGCAGGTCGCCTGGAAGATGGCCCGCGGCTACGAGGGAGCTTTCGGGGGCAAGGAGATGAACAGCACCGCCCTCTGGCTCGCCCTCAGCTTCGTCTTCCTGCTCGGCCTCGCCGACCTGCGCCGCCCGCTCAGCCTGCGCAACCTCGATCTCGTCGTCCTCCTCTCGTTCTCGATCTCGCTCTGGTTCTTCAACCGGGGCGACGTCTTCACGAGCGTGCCGCTCGCCTACCCGCCCCTCCTCTACCTGCTCGGGCGAATGGCCTGGATCGCCTGGCGCGGCGGGCCCCGCCCGTCGCGACCGGTCTGGCCGCTCTGGCTCCTCGCCGCGACGACCGTCTTCCTCGCGGGGTTCCGGCTCGGGTTGAACGTCCAAAACTCGAACGTCATCGACGTCGGCTACTCGGGGGTGATCGGCGCCCACCGCATCGCGAACGGGCAGTCCCCGTACGGCCACATGCCGATCGAGGGGAACCTGAAGCCGTGCGGGCCGAAGGCCGCGGACGGCGAGATCCGCGAGCGGATCCAGACGAACGGTCGCTGCGAGTCGGCCGACGAGCGCGGCGACACGTACGGGCCGGTCGCGTACGAGGCTTATCTCCCCGGCTTCGCGGCGCTGGGCTGGAGCGGCCGCTGGGACAAGCTACCGGCGGCCCACGCGACGGCGATCGCCTTCGACCTGCTCGTGCTGCTCGGGCTCGCCTTGCTCGGCCGCCGCTTCGGCGGAGCGAGGCTGGCCGTCACGCTGTCCTTCGCCTGGGCCGCCTACCCGTTCACCCAGTACGTGTCCAACTCGAACACGAACGACGCGATCATGCCGGCGTTTCTCGTCTTCGGCTTCTGGCTCGCGGCCTCGTCCTTCGGGCGCGGGGCCTTCCTCGCGCTCGCTGCCTGGACGAAGTTCGCGGCGATCTTGCTGGCGCCGCTTTGGCTGGGATATCCGGAGGCGTTGCGCCGCCCCTCTGGCAAGGCGCTCTTCGCGGGAGGCTTTGCGGCGGCGACGCTCGGCAGCTTCTCGATCCTGCTCCTCGAGCCCGACCCGGCGCATGCGGCGAGGGTGTTCTGGGACCGCACGCTGGGCTGGCAGGTCGGCCGCGACTCGCCGTTCTCGATCTGGGGCTGGGGCCAGTATCACGCGGCCGGGATCCCGGACCTCGGCTGGCTCCAGCAGGTCGTCATCGGCCTGCTCGCGGTTGGCGCGATCGCCTGCTTCTTCGTGCCGAGGCGCAAGACGCCGCTCCAGCTCGCCGCGCTCACGGCCGCGCTCCTCATCGGCTTCGAGATCGCGTTGACGCACTGGTTCTTTCTCTACATCCCGTGGTTCTTCCCCTTTGTCGCCTTTGTGGTCCTGGCCTCCCGCCCTCGGCGCGAGCCGCAGGCGGCGCGCGCCCATGATCCCGAGACCCGCGAGCTGGTCGCGGCCGGCTAGCGCGGCGAGTGCCGTCGCGGCGGGGCTCGTCGCGGTGGTGCTCTTCCTCGTCGTGTGGGGAGTGCTCCACCGCGGGTTCTTCGCGCACCACCCAATCGTCGACACGCCGGTGTACGAGCGGTACGGGTCTGCGATGGACGACGGCCGTGTCCCGTACCGCGACTTCTCGGTCGAGTACCCGCCGGGCGCGCTGCCCGTCTTCGTCCTCCCTGCGCTCGGGGACGTCGACTCGGAGACGTTCCGAGTGCGCTTCGAGGGCCTCATGGTCTCGCTGGGAGAGGCGATGCTCGTCTGCGTGGCGCTCGCGCTCCTCGCGGTCGGCGCGGGGTCGGCACGGCTCCTCGCCGCCCTCGGCTTCGTCGCCCTTGCGCCGCTCGCACTCGGCCCCGTCGTTCTCTCGCGCTTCGACCTCTGGCCCGCGGCGCTGACGGCGGCCGCTCTCGCCGCCCTCGTCGCAGGGCGTGGGCGCCTCGGGCACGCCGCGCTTGGAGCGGCCGTCGCGGCGAAGCTCTACCCCGCGGTGCTCGCGCCGCTCGCCCTCGTTTACGTCTGGCGGAGGGCCGGCAGGCGCGAGGCGCTCGTCTGCGGCGGGATCCTCGCGGGAGTCGTCGCGGCCGCGTTCGCGCCGTTCGTTGCGGTGGCACCGGGCGGGGTCTGGGACGGCCTCTGGAACCAGGCCTCGCGGCCGCTCCAGATCGAGAGCCTCGGCTCCGGGTTCCTCCTCGCCGCCCACCACGCCTTGGGGCTCGACGTCACGATGCGCTCGAGCCACGGCTCGCAGAACCTGGAGGGCGCGCTTCCGGACGCCCTGGCCGTCGCTCAGTCGGCGGTGCAGGCGCTCACCCTCGTCGCGATCTGGGTGGCCTTCGCGCGCGGCCCCGCCGACCGCGAGCGGCTCTTCGTCGCGGCGGCGGCCGCACTCTGCGCCTTCGTCGCGCTCGGCAAGGTGCTCTCGCCGCAGTTCTTGATTTGGCTGATCCCGGTCGTCCCGCTCGTCCGCGGCCGGCGCGGCCTCTACGCGTCGGCCCTTCTCGCGCTCGCGCTCGTCCTCACGCAGATCTGGTTCCCGTACCGCTACTGGGCCCTCGCCCTGCGCTTCGACGAGCTGCCCTCGTGGCTCGTCCTCGGCCGTGACCTCGTGCTGATCGCTCTTGTTGCCGTGCTATGGCCCCAGCAAGAATCGGGTAAGGAACCGGCATCAGATTCACTCTTGCAATAACCGCAATTTGTTTGGCTGTCGTAGCTGAGCTTGCCGGCGGGGAAGCTGGAGCCCACCGCGCCTCGAACGACCAATTGGTCTACTCGGTCGAGCATCCCCTCCCCGGTTCGACTCCGGCCGGACACCTTTGCGTTTTCGATCGCGCAACCGGGCGAACGCAGCTCCTAACGCACGGGCGCTACGTGCGAGACGTGCAGCCTGCGTGGTCGCCGGACGGCCGGACGATCGCATTCACCCGCATTTCGCATGGGGGCGACACGGAACAGATCTGGATGATCGAGGCAGGTGGCGGGTCTCCCCGGTTGATATCTCGAGAGCCGAGCGACTATTCGCCGGCCTGGTCCCCTGACGGCGCGAAGATCGCGTTCGCCCAAGGGGTACACGGATCAGTACTCAAGGTGATGAAGGCGGACGGCTCCCAGCGACGCGAGCTGGGGCCGACCGGGAGCCTCGGGAATCCGGCCTGGTCCCCTGACGGCACGAGGATTGCTTTCACGCAAGCGCTTGTAGGCCTCGCGATCCGGGTCGTCGGGTCAGAAGGAGGCACCGATCGGGAGCTCATCCGGAACGCGGGCGCCCCGGCCTGGTCGCCGAATGGGCTGAAAATCGCCTTCATTCGAGATGCGGTCGGACGACAGGGCTCGTACGTCTGGGTGGCCAATGCTGACGGTGCGAGCGAGCGGCAACTGACAGCCGGCCAAGTGGTGGATGGCTCGCCGGCATGGTCACTCGACGGCAACGCCATCGCGTTTAACAGGAACGGCGACATCTATGTCATGCGCTCGGACGGGGTCGCCCCGGCGAATCTGACCAAGAACCGCCTCGTGGAGTCGATGCCCTATTGGCGGCCGACGGCTGCGGGGGTCACGCCGGCGGGGCCGCCGTGCTCCGTCCTCGGCGGTCGGCGGGCAGAGCGCTTGCGGGGGACGGCCGGCTCCGACCATGTGTACGCCGGGGGAGGGAATGACGTGGTTCGGGTCGGCGAAGGACCGGACGTTGTGCTTGGTGAGGGCGGCGCCGATCAGATTCGCGGCGGCGCGGGCTCGGACGTGTTGGGCGGCGGGCCAGGCGCAGACCGGATTCTCGGCGAGGCTGGGAGGGACTTCCTCTACGGCGGCTCCGGCCCGGATATCTTTGCGGGCGGCTCCGGCAGAGATGTCGTCCGGTGCGGGAAGGGTATCGACACCGTCGTCTCGGACGATCGCGACGAGGTTGGCCGGGACTGTGAACGCGTCGTGCGCCGCTAGGAGACGGAGACCCGGACCGCCTCGCAGCTGGTCGCGCGGCCTGAGCCGTCGCACTCGACGAGCGCGCCCTCGAGCCGCACGTCTCCCTCAGCGGTCGAGAACCTGACCGGCATCCCGGTCCGCAGCCGTTGGATCGCGAGCTCCGCCACGACGCCGATCACCGAGTCGTGCGGGCCGGTCATCCCTGCGTCCGTGATCGCCGCCGTCCCCCCGGGCTGGACGCGCGCGTCGTTCGTCTGCACGTGCGTGTGGGTCCCGAAGACGGCGGTCACGCGCCCGTCGAGCCAGCGGGCCATCGCCACCTTCTCGCTCGTCGCCTCCGCGTGGAAGTCGACGAGGACGACCGGCGTCTCGCGACGGGCCTCCTCGACGAGGTCGTCGATCACCTCGAACGGCCCCACGGCGGGCTGGAGAAAGAGGTCGCCGAGGAGGTTGACGACTGCGACGCGGGTGCCGTCCCGCGCCGGCGCGACGGTCAGGCCGCGGCCGGGAGACTGCGCGGAGAGGTTCGCGGGCCGGATGACGCGGTCGGTGCCCGAGAGGTAGGGGACGATCTCGCGCCGTCGCCAGACGTGGTTTCCGAGCGTGATCACGTCGGCCCCGGCCCCCAGCAGCTTGTCCGCGATCTTTGGCGTGATGCCGAGACCGTCGGCCGCGTTCTCGCCGTTGACGACGCAGAAGTCCACGTCGAGCTCCTCTCGCAGCCCGGGCAGCCGCTCCTCGACCGCGCGCCGCCCGGGGGGCCCGTTCACGTCGGCGACGAAGAGAAGCTTCAGGGAATCGCGAGAGTCGCTGCGGGGTGGACCTCGGCCGAGACGTGGTTCCCCGCGTCCTGCGTATAGCGGGCGAGGGCCTGCCGCTCGACCTGTGAGAAGTCGATGATCGTCCCGATCTTCGAGATCGCGGCTGCGACCGACGAGCCCACGGTCAGGGCCGGATCCGGCCGGAGGTGCGTCAGCCGGACGACGAGCGCGGGCGCCGCCGTCGGCTGGACGTCGATCCGTGCGCCGAAGGTCTGGTCACGGAGCCTGTAGGGAGTGATGCCGACGATTGTTCCGTCGACCGGCGAGTAGACGTCCGTGCCCGGAGCGGCGCCGACGTCGAGGGCGGCGGTCGCCGGGCCCTCGTCGCCGCCGAGCTGGTAGTAGGCGAGCCCGTGCTCCTCACCCCCGAAGAGCTTCCGCGCGACCCGCGCGAAGAGGCCCTCGTTCGCCTGCCGCCCGATCGGCTCGAGCGCGAGGGCGCCGCCGCCCGCCGCGTGGTAGCCGATCGCCGTCACCCGGCTCTGGTCGATCGGCAGCTGGAGCCGCAGCGAGCCGCGCAGCGCGACGACCTGCGGCCGCGGCTGGCCGGCCGGCAGCAGCCGGTTTGCGGGCGCGGGCCGCGTCTGGACGGGGGGCGAGGACGAGCCGGAGCCGAAGGCGGTGAGGAGAAGCGTGACGACGAGTGCGATCGAGGCCAAAACCAGCCCGGCGATGCGCCGAGCTCTTCGTCTCGCTGCGGCTCGAGCTTTCGACGTGCGGTGCGCCTGCCCGGGGGCGCGGGGCGAGGGCATGGACGGCACCGTAACCGAGGTGTCCTGGTCTTGCAAGGCGCGTCCGGACGCCCGACTTCGTAGCACCGCGAGCCGTGGTGGGAGCGGGGTTTCCTCCCAGAGCTCGTGATGATCCAGGGCAAGCGCTCCGTCCTCGAAGGCGGACCAGTCCCATTCGGGCGGTCTGAGTGCGGCGACCTGAGCGGTACGATGGCCCCCATGGCCGGCGGGACGCCGACGATTCAGATCCCGCGCTGGATTCAGCTGGTCGGCCTGCCCATGCTCGCGCTCCTCGCGTTCGTCGTCGCAGGGAAGGTCTTTCACGCGGTCTTCCTCTTCATCGTCGCGGCCCTCATCGCGCTCCTGCTCGACCCGTTGGTGCGGGCCCTGGAAAGGCTGCGGATCCCGCGCGGCTTCTCAATCGCGATGGTCTACCTGAGCTTTGCCGCCGCGCTGACCGTTGTCGCGATCGCCATCGGCGCCGTCGTCATCGACCAAACGCAGTCGGCTGCGGATCGAGTCGACACCTACCTTACGAGCGAGCACGGACAGACCAGCCAGACGGAGTTCGAGCAGGACGTCGACCGGCTCCAGGGGTGGCTCGACACGCACGGCCTCGAGCGGATCGACATCCGCAGGCAGGGCCACGACTTCGCCGCCAGCATCAAGGGGAAGGACGTCGAGAAGTACACCTCGGAGGTGATCGACTTCGTCCGCGGCGCCGCGATCTCGATCTTCCAGCTCGTCTTCAGCCTCGTGCTGATCCTCGTCGTCTCGATCTACATGCTCCTGGACATGGGCCGCCTGAAGGCCGGTCTCGACCGGCGCTTCCCCCCGCGGCCCGGCCAGAGCGGGCTCGTGATCCGGATGGAGCGGGCTGTCGCCGGCTACGTTCGCGGCCAGCTTCTGCTCTCGGCGATCATCGGCTCGAGCGCGGGTGTCGGGCTCTGGCTCCTCGGCACGCTTGGCTGGGCGCCCGGCGCCGACAAGTACGCCGTCCTCTTCGGCGCGTGGGTCGCCGTCACCGAGCTGATCCCCTACCTCGGCCCGTGGCTCGGGGGAGCTGCGCCGGTCGTCTACGAGCTCTTCGTGCACCCGATCTCGGCGCTCTGGGTGTTCCTGCTCTTCCTCGGCATCCACCAGATCGAAGGGCACGTCGTCGTGCCGAAGGTGATGGGGAGCGCGCTGCGGCTGCACCCGCTGCTCGTCATCTTCGGGCTGCTCGCGGGCGCAGAGCTCTACGGGCTCCCGGGCGTCCTGGCCGCGCTTCCCCTGCTCGCCGTCGTGCGCGCCGTCTGGGAGTTCTTCGGGGAGAGAATCGAGCTCGAGCAGTGGAAGGCGGAGGTGGTGCCGGTCGAGGTCGAGGAGGTGGAGCAGACGAGGCCGCTCGAGCCCGTGGCGCCGGAAGAGGAGCCCGAAGCCCGTACAGTGGCGCCGTGAGCACGTTTCCAGCCACCAGGCTGCGCCGCCTCCGCCGCACGGGCCCGCTCCGCTCGCTCGTCCGCGAGACGCGGCTCGACCTCGCCGACTTCGTCTTCCCGCTCTTCGTCGGGCCGTCTCCGCTGCAGAATGCGGAGCTGCCCGCGCTCGGTCGCTTCTCGGTCGACGATCTGCCACGCGAGGCCGAGGAGGTGCTCGGCCTCGGCATCTCGGCCGTCATCCTCTTCGGGATCCCGGAGGAGAAGGACGACGAAGCGTCCGGCGCGTACGACCCGGACGGGATCGTCCAGCGCGCTCTGCGGGCGCTGCGCGGGCGGTACCCCGAGCTCGCCCTCGTCACCGACGTCTGCCTCTGCGAGTACACCTCCCACGGCCACTGCGGGGTGATCGAGGACGGCGAGGTGGCGAACGACGCGACGCTCGAGCTGCTCGCCCGCACCGCGGTCAGCCACGCCGAGGCCGGCGCGGACGTCGTTGCGCCGAGCGACATGATGGATGGGCGCGTCGCCGCCCTGCGCGCGGGGCTCGACGACGCGGGGTTCCCCGAGACGCCCATCATCTCGTACGCTGCCAAATACGCCTCCGCCTTCTACGGTCCCTTCCGCGAGGCAGCCGAGTCGACACCAGCTTTCGGCGACCGGCGCGGCTACCAGATGGATCCCGCGAACGTGCGCGAGGCCCTTCGTGAGTGCGAGCTCGACGTGGCGGAGGGCGCCGACGTGCTGATGGTGAAGCCGGCGATGCCCAACCTCGACGTGATCCGCGCGGCCCGCGAGCGCTTCGACCTGCCGCTCGCCGCGTATAACGTCTCCGGCGAGTACGCGATGGTGAAGGCGGCCGCGGAGCGCGGCTGGCTCGACGAGCGGCAGGCCGCGCTCGAGTCGCTGACGGCCGTCAAGCGGGCGGGGGCGGACTTCGTCGTCTCGTACTGGGCGAAGGAGCTCGCGGCCTGGCTCTGAGATCGAAGTCGGAGCTGGCGCGGCAGGCCGCGCGCCTGATTCCAGGCGGCGTCAACTCGCCGGTGCGGGCGATGAAGGCCGTCGGCCTCGACGAGCCGCTCTTCGTGCGCCGAGGGGAGGGCGCGTACGTGAAGACAGCCGACGGCGGGCGCTACGTCGACTGGGTGATGTCGTTCGGGCCGCTCATCTTCGGCCACGCCGATCGGGAAACGGTGGAGGCCGTGCAGCAAACCGCGGACGAGGGCACGACCTTCGGCGCCACAACCGAGCGTGAGGTGGAGCTGGCCGCGGAGATCGTCGACGCGTTCCCCTCGATCGAGCAGGTGCGGCTGGTCAGCTCGGGCACCGAGGCGGCCATGAGCGCGATTCGGCTCGCCCGGGGAGCGACCAGGCGCGACCGGATTCTGAAGTTCGCGGGCTGCTACCACGGGCACGCCGACGCGCTGCTCGCCGAGGCGGGCTCCGGCCCGGCGACCTTGGGCGTGCCGGCGACGGCCGGGGTGCCTGCGGGCGCAACCGCGGACACGGTCGTCTGCCCGTACAACGACATCGAGACCGCGGCGAAAGCCGTCGAGCGCTACGGCGAGGGGCTGGCGTGCGTGATCGTCGAGCCGGTCGCCGGGAACATGGGAGTCGTCCCCCCCGCGCCGGGCTTCCTGGAGACGCTGCGGGATCTCTGCGACGCCTCGGGTGCGCTGCTCGTCTTCGACGAAGTGATCACAGGCTTCCGGATCGCGCGCGGCGGCGCTCAGGAGCGGCTCGGCGTGCGCGCGGATCTGACGGTGCTCGGCAAGGTCGTCGGCGGCGGGATGCCGATCGGCGCATTCGGCGGCTCCGCAGAGGTCATGAGCAGGCTCGCTCCGGTCGGTGACGTCTACCAGGCCGGAACGCTCTCGGGGAACCCACTTGCGACCGCCGCCGGCATCTCCGTGCTGCGCCGCTTGCGCGAGCCGACCGTCTACGAGGCGCTCGAGCGAAAGGCGGCGCGCCTGGAGGCGGGCCTGAGAGGCCTGGCTGTCATGCAGCGAGTCGGCGCCATGGCGGCGCTCTTCATGAGCCAGACTGCCGTCACGAACTTCGCAGAGGCGTCCGAGTGCGACACCGAGCGGTACGGCGCGTACTTCCGGCACATGCTCGAGCGCGGCATCTACGTTCCGCCTTCGCAGTTCGAGGCCATCTTCGTCTCGCTTGCGCACGGCGACGAGGAGATCGACAGGACGGTGGAGGCCGCCGCTGATTTCTTCACAGCTTGATCTCTGGCAGGAGATCGCGCTCGACGCGGAGCGCGAGGGCTCGCTCTGGCGCCAGGCTCTGCGCCCGAGGGGTGCACGCGACCGCGAGCCGGTCTTCTCCCCGCTGGGCGAGTCTCGCTTCGCGCTGGCGTTCGAGACGATCTACGAGGGCTACCTCGTGCACTACGGGCGGCCGCGCCTCTTCGCTCCGGCCGACAGCGACACCGTCCTCCTCCTCGGCGACTACCTCTACGCGCACGGCCTCGTCCGCCTGGCAGCGACGGGATCGGTCGAAGCGGTCGCAGACATGGGGGAGCTGATCTCGCTCTGCGCGCAGCTGCGGGCAGAGGGGGCGGGAGACGACGGCCCGGCCTGGGCGGCGACGGCGGCGCTGCTCGGACAGGGCGTCCTACGGGAGACCGACGACCCCTCGACGCTGCGCGCTCGGGCGGAGGGGGTCGCCGGTGACGACGCCGTCGGCCGCGCGCTCGCAGCTCACCGTCTGCGGGTCAGTTAAAGTCGCCGCGGATGGGAGACGTGCTCGCAGCCGCCCTCTGGCTCGCCGACGCGGCGACGGAGGGGAAGAAGGTCATCACGGGCATGCTGATCACGGGCCTTGTCTTCGCGAGCGTCCCGATCGTGGGCGAGCTGGTCAAGTACTTCCGTCACCACCGGCAGTACCGGCCCTAGGTACTAGACGCACACTCCGCGGCGCGCTTGACTTGGCAGCCATGCGCGACCTACCGACCGGCACCGTCACCTTTCTCTTCACCGACATCGAGGGCTCGACGAGGCTGCTCCACGAGCTTGGCGACGGCTACCCGGACGCGCTCGCCGAGCACCGCCGGAAGCTCCGCGAGGCATGCGCGCAGCACGGAGGGGTCGAGGTCGACACGCAGGGCGACGCCTTCTTCGTCGCGTTCGCGAGCGCGAAGGGCGCGCTGGCCGCAGCGACCGACGCGCAGCGCGCACTCGCCGAGGGCCCGATTCGCGTGCGGATGGCCGTGCACACGGGCGAGCCCATCCGGACAGACGAGGGTTACGCAGGCATGGACGTCCACCGAGGCGCCCGGATCGCAAGTGCGGGCCACGGCGGCCAGGTGCTCGTGTCGCAGACTGCGCGCGACCTCGTCGAGGAAGACCTGCCGAGTATCGCCCTACGCGACCTCGGCGAGCACCGGCTGAAGGATCTCACGCGGCCCCAGCGGATCTTCCAGCTTGTCGCCGACGGGCTCGATCGCGACTTTCCGCCCCTCTCGACGCTCGACAACCGCCCGACAAACCTCCCACCTCAGCCAACGCCTCTGATCGGGCGACGGCGGGAGCTGGCCGAGATCGTGGGGCTGCTCGCCCAATCCGAGGTTCGACTGCTCACGCTGACCGGCCCGGGCGGCGCCGGCAAGACGCGCCTCGCGCTCCAAGCGGCAGCCGATCTGCTCGAGGACTTCCCCGACGGCGCCTTCTTCGTCGCGCTGGCGTCGATTGCCGACCCGGATCTCGTGATTCCGACGATTGCGCAGACACTCGGGGTCAAGGAGGTCGCAGGCCTCTCGGTCGAGGAGCGCGTCGAAGACTTCCTCCGCCAGAAGCGGCTCATCCTCGTCCTCGACAACCTCGAGCACGTGCTGGAGGCGGCTCCGCAAGTGATCGAGGTACTGCGCGGGGCGCCTTCGCTGAAGGCTCTCGTAGCCAGCCGCGCGCCGCTTCGTGTTTCCGGCGAGCGGGAGTTTCCGGTGCCGGAGCTCGCCGAGGCGGACGCAGTCGCGCTGTTCTGCGCGCGCGCCCAGGCGACCGAGCCCAGTTTTCTTGTGAACGGCGACGCGGCCGCCGTGGCCGAGATCTGCCGGCGCCTCGACCGTCTTCCGCTGGCGATCGAGCTGGCCGCGGCGCGGGCGAAGGTCCTCTCTCCGGGAAAGCTCCTGGAGCGGCTCGAGCAGCGGCTTACCGTCCTGACGGGGGGCGCCCGCGATCTGCCGGATCGGCAACGCACGCTGCGAGACACGATCGCCTGGAGCTACGAGCTGCTCGACGAGGCCGAGCAGGAGCTGTTCTCGCGGCTCGCGGTGTTCCCGGCGAGCTTCACGCTCGAAGCTGGGGAGACGATCTGCGAAGCGAACATCGACACGCTCGGTTCGCTCGTCGAGAAGAACCTCGTCCGGCACGCGGAAGACCGTTTCACGATGCTCGAGACGATCCGCGAGTACGCAATCGAGCGGCTCGAGGCGGGCGGCGAGCTGGATCGGATCCGGCGGCGCCATTTCGACTTCTTCCTGGCGCTCGCGGAGGAGGCAGGGAAGGACCTCGAGGTCAATCAGCGAGCAGTGATGTGGCTCGAGCGTCTCGAGTTGGAGCACGACAATTGCCGAGCAGCGCTCCAGTGGGCTCGCGAGCTCGATGAGCCGAGGCTCGAGTTGCGACTCGCTGCGGCGCTCTCGAGCTTCTGGCATGCGCGCAGCTATCTGGACGAAGGACGAAGCCGGGTCGCCGAGGCTCTCGCGAGGGATCCGGTAGCACCCGCAGATCTTCGCGGCCGCGCGCTCAGGTGGGCCGCGATGATGGCGCACAAGCAGGGGGACCGCGGCGCTGCTCGCTCACTCGCCCAAGAAGCCGCAGCCGGTAGCCGCGCAGGCGGTCACACTCGCGGCCTCGCAAACGCCCTGAACGTCCTGGGTATCGTCGCAGCCGGCGAGAGGAAGCATCAGGAAGCACGAGCGCTCTACGAGGAAAGCAGGTCGATGCGCGTGGAGCTCGGAGACGACTTCGAGCTCCAGAGCTCGCTGCACAACCTCGGACTGCTCGCACTCGACCAGGGTCAGTACGAAGAGGCGAGAAGGCAGATCGAGGCGGGACTGGCTCTCGCCCGGAAGCATGAGCAGGAGGGACACGCCGCAAACGGCCTCTGCGATCTCGGGTTCGTAGCGATAGGACAGTCCCGCCACGAGGAAGCCCAAGAGCTGTTCGAGGAATCGCTGCGCATGTGCGTGGAACTCGGCTGGAAGGAGGACGTCGACTATTGCCTGGTCGGGCTCGCCAGCGTCTCCGCGGCCGAGGAAGGGCTCGAGCGAGGAGCGAGGCTGCTCGGGGCGGCCGAGGCGCTGGGCGAGGAGATTCATCTCAAGCTGGAGCCGTACGCCGAATCGACGAAGGCGAGGACCGTGCGCGAGCTCGACTCACGGCTCGGGCCCGACCGCTTCGCTGCCTGCCTCGCGGAGGGTCGTTCGCTGTCGTTCAGCGAGGCGGTGTCCCTCGCATTGGCAGACGTAGACTGACCTCGATGGCGCCGCCGGCCGACCTGCGCGAGTGGATCCGCCTGCTCGAAGACGAGGGCGAGCTCGTCCGGGTCGCGGCCGAAGCCGACCCCCGCCTCGAGATAACCGAGATCACCGACCGGGTCGTGAAGGCCCGTGGGCCGGCTCTCCTCTTCGAGCATCCGAAGGGCGCCGCCCACCCCCTGCTCATCAACCAGTTCGGGACCGAGCGGCGCATGTGCCTGGCGCTCGGGGTCGAGCGGCTCGACGACGCGGCGCGCAAGCTCGAGGACGTGCTCGAGATGCAGCCTCCGCAGGGGCTCGCCGAGAAGGTGCGCGGCCTGAAGAAGCTGAAGTCGATCGCCGACTCGATGCCCAAGACGGTCCGCGGGGCGGCCCACCACGACGTCGTGCTCCAGGGCGACGACGTCGATCTCGACCTGCTCCCCATCCAGCACTGCTGGCCGGGCGATCCCGCCCCGTTCGTCACGCTGCCGGCCGTCATCACGCACGATCCGAAGACGGGCACGCGCAACGTCGGGATGTACCGGATGCAGAAGCTCGATCGCCGCTCGACGGCGATGCACTGGCAGATCCACAAGGACGGGCGGATGGACTACCTGGCAACCGACGGCCGCCTCGACGTCGCGGTCGCGCTCGGCCTCGACCCGGTGACGACCTACACCGCATCGGCGCCGCTGCCGAAGCACGTCGACGAGCTGATGCTCGCCGGCTTCCTGCGCGGCGAGCCTGTGGAGCTCGTGAGGTGCGAGACGATCGACGTGCTCGTCCCCGCGAACGCGGAGATCGTCCTCGAGGGCTATGTCCAGACGGACGACCTCGCGCTCGAGGGGCCCTTCGGCGACCATACGGGCTACTACTCGCACGCGGAGCCGTTCCCGGTCTTCCATGTGACGGCGATGACGATGCGCGAGGACGCGATCTACCCGTCGATCGTCGTCGGCAAGCCCCCCGCCGAGGACGCCTGGCTCGGAAAAGCCACCGAGCGCATCTTCCTGCCCGCCGTCCGGATGAGCGTGCCCGAGATCGTCGACTACGACCTTCCGGTCGCCGGCGCCTTCCACAACTGCGTCATCGTCTCGATCCGGAAGAGCTTCCCGGGCCAGGCGCAGAAGGTGATGCACGCAATCTGGGGCCTCGGCCTGCTCAGCCTGGCGAAGTCGGTCGTCGTCGTCGACGAGTGGGTCGACGTTCACGACTACGACGAGGTCTTCTTCCGCGTGACCGCCAACGTCGATCCGAAGCGCGACGTCCTGCTCAGCGAGGGCCCGCTCGACCACCTCGACCACGCGCCGACCCGCCAGTTCTACGGCGGCAAGATGGGCATCGACGCGACGCACAAGGGCCCCGCCGAGGGGACGCGCGAGTGGCCCGAGGAGATCGTCATGAGCGACGAGGTGCGCTCCCTCGTCGACCGTCGCTGGGCCGAATACGGCATCGAGGCCGACGCGGAGGGCGCCAACGGCGGCCCCACCCGGCGCCGGCGCCCGTTGCGGCAATTGCTACGTCGTTGACGGGGCTTCCGGCGAGCGATTGAATCCGCTCTAGGACGTGGATCCGCACCGCGGAGACGAGAGCCTGCACGGCCCGTCGCCGACCCTCTGGCCGGTCGGCTTCGCGGTCGGCATCGCCTGTCTCCTCGTCGGGCTGATCCTCAACTGGCTCGTCGTCGCCCTCGGCGTTGCGCTGGCGGCCATCTTCGGCTTCCTCTGGATCCGGGACGTCACGCGCGAGTATCGCGGCGAGCCGCCGCCGCCCCAGCCCGAGCCCGCGGCGCCGCCGATCTCGGCGTACGCGACCGGCCCCACGATCCCCGAGCCGGGCGAGGGCGAGATCGTGCGCTTCCCCCGCAACAAGTTCCTCGAGGGCGCCACGCTCGGCGTCGGCGGGCTCATCGGCGGCATCGTCACCGTCCCCGTTCTCGGCTTCACCATTCTCCCGCCCTTCATCGGGCAGGGCCACGACGAGATCGACGTCGGGGCGATCGACGACTTCCCCGAGAACAAGTTCGTGATCACGACCTTCCTGCTCAAGCCGGAGGAGGGCGAGGTCTCGCGCCGGACGGCCTACATCCGCAACAACGGCCTGCTCGACGGCACGCCGAGCTTCACGATCGTCTCGAACCGCTGCGTCCACCTCGGCTGCCCGGTGCAGGTGAACGGACTGCCGCTCGACGAGCAGAAGAAGGTCGAGCGGCGCGACGGCATCGAGGTCGACCGGATTCCCACCGCAGCCGCGGCCGGCTTCGGGTGCCCCTGCCACGGCGGTCAGTACGACACGGAGGGCAATCGCACGGCCGGGCCGCCCGTGCGTGCGCTCGACCGCTACGAGTTCCGGATCAAGGACGGGCGCCTTCTCCTCGGCAAGACGTACTCGGTCTCGAACGTCAACGGGACGGGGGCCGACGCCAGGATCCGCAAGTACGAGCTCGCGGGCCCGGGCCAGCACATCGACGGCCCCGAGGCGTGGCTCTACCCGGTCCAACCGCCCCGCTGATGGCGCGCCGCCGCTCAGCCCGCCGCGAGCAGTTCCTGCGCATGGCGCTCTACCCGCTCGAGTGGCTCGAGGAGCGCTCCGGCCTCGTCGGGGGCGTTCGCTACTTCCTCTTCCGCAAGGTCCCGGGCGACATCAGCTGGGGCCACACGCTCGGCTCGGCGACGCTCACAGCTTTCCTCGTGCAGACGGTCACCGGTGTGATCCTGGCGATGTACTACAAGCCGGACCCGAACTCCGCGTACGAGTCGATCCGCCACATCACCGACGACCTGACGCTCGGGTGGCTCGTCCGCGGCATGCACAAGTGGGGGGCGAGCGTCTTCATCATCCTCATGTTCCTGCACATGGGGCGCGTCTTCCTGTACGGCGCCTACAAGTACCCGCGCGAGCTGAACTGGATCGTCGGCGTCTTCATCCTCGTGCTCGGGATGCTGGAGGGCTTCTTCGGCTACCTCCTGCCGTGGGACGAGACGGCGTACTGGGCGACAGTGGTGGGCGTCAACCTCCAGGCGACGGGGCCTTTCGTCGGGCCTTTCCTGGGTGACATCCTCCGCGGCGGCGCCGAGATCGGCCCCGACACGCTCGCGCGCTTCTACGCCCTGCACATGCTCGTCCTGCCCGGGGCGATCATCGGCCTGATCACCCTTCATCTCTATCTCGTCGTTCGGCTCGGCGTCAGCTCGCCGCCCTGGTCGCCCGATGCCGCGGGCCGCGAGCGGACTGAGCCGCCCCCGCCGCCGCGGGCAGGGCTCGTCTCGCCTGGGCCGAGAGGGGCGCGCGCCCGATGAACCGGCGGCTCGAGGAGCGGCGGGAGCAGCACCGGCGCTACAAGGAGGACGTCCACGAGCGGGGCAAGCCGTTCTACCCGTACGCGATGTTCCACGACACGATGATGAGCCTCCTCGTCGTATCGGTGATCGTCGCCCTCACGTGCATCTGGAAGTTCACCGCCGACGAGGGCACGACGGACAGCGATTCCGGCTGGCTCGGCAAGCTCTACGACAATAAGGCGGACCCGGGGACGACGAGCTTCGTCCCGAGGCCCGACTGGTACTTCTACTTCCTCTTCTACCTGCTCCGGATCTTCAAGTGGCCCGACTCGGTGATTCTCGGCACGGTCGGAATCCCGACGCTCGCCATGCTGCTGCTGCTCGCGCTGCCGTTCATCGACCTGCGGCGGGAGCGGCGCATCCTGCGCAGGCCGGTCGCGGTCGTCGCGGCCATCCTGACCGTGATCTCGATGGGGACGCTCACGTACAAGGGTGCGACGGCGAAGGAGTCTCTCGGCAGCGAGCTCGTCGGGAAGCGTTTTGAGTGGGCGGCAAAGGAGGGCTTTACGGGGAACAAGGTGGCGCTCGAAGGCGCGAGGATCTTCGCTCTCTCCGGCTGCGCGAACTGCCACACGTACCTCGGCGACGGGACGTCGAACGTGGGCGCGCCCGACCTCCAGGAAATCGGGAAGACCAGCCCCCGGGGCGTGCAGGGATTCGCCACCTACATCAGCGACCCGTCGAAGTTCGGCAACACCGTCATGCCGAAGTTCGATGACCTCGGCGCGGACAACCTCAAGGCGCTCGGCACCTTCCTCGACGCCTCCAAGGGCCCGAAGTAGTGCGCATTTTCCTGGGCATCACCGGCGCCTCGGGGGCGCCGTACGCCGCGCGCCTGGTCGAGTCGCTCGCGGCCGCCGAATGCGAGATCGGGGTCTGCGCATCGGCGGCCGGCGTCGAGGTGCTCGCGACCGAGCTCTACGGCGAGCCGCGCCTTCCGCGCGACGAGGTGCTCGCCCGCTTCACCGAGCGGGCCGGGGATGCCGTGACGGTCTTCGACCCGCACGACTACTCGGCCCCCTACGCGAGTGGCTCCGCGCGCGTCGACGGATACGTCGTCTGCCCCTGCTCGATGGCGACCGCGGGCACGATCGCGACTGGGGGAGAGGCGAACCTCGTGCACCGCGCCGCCGGGGTAGCTCTGAAGGAGGGGCGCAAGCTCGTCCTCGTCCCTCGCGAGACGCCGCTCTCGACGATCCACCTCGAAAACCTGCTCAAGCTCCGCCAGGCCGGCGCGGTCATCCTCTTTGCAGCACCCGGCTTCTACCACGGCCCGGAAACCATCGACGACCTCGTCGACTTCGTCGCCGGCCGCTGTCTAGCCCAGCTCGGCCTCGACACCACACTCGTCAAGCCCTGGGGCGAAGAATGAGACTCGTCCCAAGCAGTCACGTCCGGTGCCAGGCACAGGCCGGGTCCGGACTCGTCAGGTCGGTGGGCAAAGGATGAACCCAGCTGCGCCGACCGGGACGCTTCCTCCCGAAGGCGTCCGGAAGATGTTCGACCGGATAGCCCCGGTCTACGACCCGATGAACCGGCTGATGACGGCCGGGCTCGATCGGCACTGGCGGCGAAGGACTGCCGCCGCCGTGGTCCGTCCCGGCGACCGCGTGCTCGACGTCTGCTGCGGCACGGGCGACCTCGCCCTCGCTGACGCCGAGGCCGGCGGGCGTGTCACGGGGCTCGACTTCTCCGAGCCGATGCTCCGGCGCGCGCGTCGAAAGTCCGCTGACGTCGAGTGGCTCGAGGGCGACGCACTCGGGCTTCCGTTCGCCGACGGCTCCTACGACGCGGCGACGGTGGGCTTCGGCCTCCGCAACCTCCCGAACGCCGAGCGCGGGCTCGCGGAGCTGCGACGCGTGCTGCGACCGGGCGGAAGGCTCGCGATCCTCGAGATCACCCGCCCGCGCGGGGCGCTCGCGCCCTTCTACCGCTTCTGGTTCGACGGCGTCATCCCGCTGGCCGGGAAGGTGCTGCCCGGCGGCTCGGCGTACTCGTACCTGCCCGCGAGCGTCCGCCGCTTCGCCGACCCCGAGGGGCTCGCGCGGCTGATGAGCGAGGCCGGCTTCGCCGAGATCCGCTGGCGCCTTTTCGCCGGCGGCATCGTCGCCCTGCACACGGGGGTCGCCCGGTGAGCGCCATAGCAACCGTCAGAGCTGCGCCGGGGCTCGACGCGTACCTCGACGAGGTCGAGGAGCGGCTCGTCGAGGCAGTCGCGGCGAGGCCGGGGCGGGCTGCCGAGATCGGCGCGGAGGCGCTCTCCGCGGGCGGGAAGCGCCTGCGCCCGCTGCTCGTCTTTCTGACGACGCCCCCCGGACGAGAGCCGTCGCTCGAGGCCGGCGTCGCGGTCGAGCTCGTGCACGTTGCAAGCCTCGTCCACGACGACGTCATCGACGGCGCCGAGGTCCGGCGAGGTCGGGCGTCGGCGTGGTCCGCACACGGGCCGGAGGCCGCGACCGCCGCCGGTGACTACCTCTTCGCCCGCGCCTTTGCGGAGCTTGCCGCCACCGGCGATCTCCGCGCGGTGTCCGTCCTTGCCGAGACGACGCTCATGCTGGTCCGGGGGGAGGCGCTCGAGTGGGGGCAGCGGCACCGGCCGGATACGAGCATCGAGGAGTACGTCGAGCGCTGCACGCTGAAGACGGGGAGGCTGCTCGAGGCGGCCTGCGTCCTCAGCAGGCCGAGCCCACAGCTGGGCGCGTTCGGGCTGGCCCTCGGCATCGCCTTTCAGATCGTCGACGACTGCCTCGACTGCGTCGGCGAGACCCTCGAGACGGGCAAGATCCCGGGCGCCGATCTTCGCGAAGGGATCCCGACCCTCCCCCTCCTGTTCGCTGCGCGCGAGGACGAGGTCGTGAGGCGGGCGCTGGCCGGCGGGCCGCTCGAAGGCGCGCTGCTCCGGGTCGGCGCGAGCGGGGCGATCGAGCGTGCCCTGGCGATCGCGCGCGAGTACGCCGGGTGGGCGCGGGAGTACCTCGCCGGAGTCGAGGCGCGCGAGGAGCTCGAGGCGATCGCGGACGCGGTCGTCGAGAGGACCGGGTAGGGAGCTAATGGCCGTTCTCGATCGAACGTCCACGCTCGAGCCGGTCCGCGAGAAGGTCGAGGCCGGCGAGCGGCTCGATCTCGAGGACGGGCTCGCGCTGATGGAGTCGGACGACCTGCTCGGGCTCGGCGAGCTGGCGGACCTTGCGCGTCGCGTGCGCGGTGGGGGCGACGAGGTCTACTTCGTCCAGAACCTGTACCTGAACCAGACGAACGTCTGCCGCGTGAAGTGCAAGTTCTGCGCTTTCGCCGTCACGCAGCATCAGGAGAGCGCGTACACCCACACGCCCGAGGAGCTCGTCGAGGACGCGCTTCGCCAGTGCGAGCGGACCGGATTCACCGAGATCCATATGGTCGGCGGCGAGAGCCCGCACGTCGGCTTTGACTACTACGTCGAGATCGTCCGGCAGCTGCACGAGGCGATGCCGGACGTTCATCTCAAGCTCTTCACGGCGAGCGAGATCCACCACATGACGACGCTCTCCGGGCTCACGCACGAGGAGGTGCTGCGCACGCTTCGCGACGCCGGCCTCGGCTCGCTGCCGGGCGGTGGCGCCGAGGTCTTCGCCGACCGCGTCCGGCGCCTGGTCGCGCCCGGCAAGGAGCATCCCGACAACTGGGTCCACGTCCACCGCACCGCGCACCGCCTCGGCATCCCCACGCACTGCACGATCCTCTACGGGCACGTCGAGACCTATGAGGAGCGGGTCGACCACCTGCTGCGGCTCCGCGAGCTCCAGGACGAGACCGGCGGCTTCCTCGCCTTCATCCCGCTCGCGTTCCACCCGGAGAACACGGTCTTCGAGCGGCGAGGCTGGAAGCACACCGCGGGCTCGGACGACCTGAAGATGATCGCCGTCTCACGGCTGCTCCTGGACAACGTGCCGAACGTGAAGGCCTACTGGATCATGATGGGCCTGCCGCTCACGCAGATCGCGCTCCACTTCGGCGCGAACGACGTCCAGGGGACGGTCGTGCGCGAGGAGATCTTCCACGCGGCGGGGGCGCAGACCGAGACCGAGCAGAAGATCGAGGAGCTCGTGCGCGTGATCCAGGAGGCGGGCCGCGTGCCCGTCCAGCGGGACACTCTCTACAACGAGATCCGCCGATGGTGAGGCTCGGGCGAATCTCCTACGTGAACATGGCGCCGGTCTTCCACCGGCTCGAGGCCGACGTGGAGGAGGTCGTCGGCGTGCCGACGGAGCTCGCGCGCGCGCTGCTCGCGGGCGAGGTGGACGTCGCGCCGATCCCGTCGATCGAGTGGGCGCGGAACGCCAACCGGCTCAGACTCCTGCCTCGGCTCTGCGTCTCGTCAGAGGGAGCCGTCGACTCGATCCAGCTCATCTCCCGGAAGCCGCTCGAGCAGATCAGGCGCCTGGGGGTCACACCCGAGAGCGCGACGTCGGCCGTCCTCGCGCGCGTCCTGCTCCCGGAGGCGAAGCAGGTTCCGCTCGGCCAGGAAGCGGACGCGAAGCTCCTGATCGGCGACGCGGCGCTGCGCAGCGCGTTCGAGGATCCGACCCCCCATCACGATCTCGGGCGGCTGTGGACCGAGCGGACCGGGCTGCCGATGGTCTTCGCCGTCTGGGCCTGCGCCGACCCAACGCCGGAGGGGATCGGGGAGCTCGAGGACGCGCTCGTCGCCTCCGTGCGGCAGGCGCGCGCGGAGCCGGAGCTTCTCGCGCGGGAGGCGAGCGAGCGCTACGGCTATCCCGCCGGCTTCCTGGCGCGCTACTTCGAGAAGCTGCGCTACCGCTTCGGGCCGCGCGAGCGTGCCGCGCTCTTCACCTTCCTCGAGCTTGCGCGCGGCGCCGGCGAGCTGGATCGGGTGCCCGATCTCCGCTTCGTCCATGGAGAGGCCGTGCCCGCATGAGAAACGACGTCGGCCAGGTTCTCGACAAGGCGCTCGACGGCGAGCGGATCACCGACGCCGAGGCGCTGACGCTGCTCGAGTCGAAGGAGCTCGTCCCGATCGGCAAAGCGGCCGGCACGCTCCGGGCCCGCAAGACCGATCCCGGCCGCATCACCTTCATCATCGACCGCAACGTCAACTACACGAACGTCTGCGTCACCGACTGCGACTTCTGCGCCTTCTACCGCCGCCCCGGCGACCGCTCAGAGGGCTACCTGCTCCCTAAGACGGTCATCTTCAAGAAGATCGAGGAGACCCTTGCGATCGGCGGCACCGGCGTCCTCATGCAGGGCGGGCACCACCCCGACCTCGGGATCGACTACTACGAGGACCTCTTCCGCTCGATCAAGTCCCGCTACAAGGTGCATCTGCACGCGCTCTCGCCGCCCGAGATCCAGCACGTCGCGCGCCGCTCCAAGCTGACGATCTGGGAGACGCTCTCGCGCCTGCGCGACGCGGGCCTCGACTCGATCCCCGGCGGCGGCGCCGAGGTCCTGGTCGACCGCGTCCGCGACATCATCGCTCCCAAGAAGACGCGCTCGGGCGAGTGGCTCGACGTCATGCGCCACGCGCATCGGCTCGGAATGTCGACGACGGCGACGATGATGTACGGGCACGTCGAGACGCTCGCCGAGCGCATCGAGCACATGCGGCGGATCCGTGAGCTCCAGGACGAGACGCACGGGTTCCGCGCCTTCATCTCCTGGACGTTCCAGCCCGAGGGCACTCGCCTCGCGCCGCTCGTCACGCACTACCCGACCTCGGTCGAGTACCTCCTCACGCAGGCCGTCAGTCGCATCTACCTCGACAACGTCGACCACATCCAGTCGTCCTGGGTGACGCAGGGGATGAAGGTCGGCCAGGTCGCACTCGGCTTCGGCGCCGACGACCTCGGCTCGGTGATGATCGAGGAGAACGTCGTCTCGGCGGCCGGGACGACACATCGCGCGTCGACGGACGACTTCTTGCGGGCGATCAAGGCGCTCGGCAAGACGCCGGTGCAGCGGGACACGCTCTACCGCGACGTCAAGGTCTGGTCCTAGCTCTTCCCCTTTGAGGGGGAAGGTGCTACAACCGGCCCGACCGTAGAGAGGAGGGCCGTGGGCTCGCGACTTCGCCGGGGCGCGTACGTATCCGCGCTTGTCGTCCTCCTTGCCGCTGCGGTCGGATTTAGCGGGCGTGGAACCCCCGTTCGGCCGGCTGCGGTCGCTCCCGGTAGCCAGGAAGACCCCGCGGTCGCGTTCGACGGTGTGAACTATCTCGTCGTCTGGGACGACGCACGCGCCGGACCGGCCGACATCTACGGCGCGCGTGTCACGCCGCAGGGCGAGGTGCTCGACCCCGGCGGCTTCCCCATCGCGATCGCGAGCTCCGGGCAGGGCTCACCCGAAGTTGCGTTCGACGGGACGAACTACCTCGTCGCATGGACCGACAACCGGAACGGGACGCCCGACGCTTACGGAGCTCGAGTGAGTCCGGACGGAACCGTGCTCGACGCTTCCGGCATACCGATTGCCGACGGCACAATCTCGCGCGAGTATCCGGGGGGGATCGCATTCGACGGGACGAACTTCCTGGTCGCCTGGTGGTGGGTCCGCATCGACCCGCCGTACGACGAAGAGATCAAGGCCACTCGCGTCGATCCCGAGGGACAGGTGCTCGATCGGTACGGAATCATGCTCACCTTCGACAGCGTCACCCAGCGCGTCCCGTCCGTGGCCTTCGACGGAGTGAACTACCTCGTCTCATGGATGGACTATCACGGGGACATCCAGATCTACGGAGGGCGCGTGACTCCGGCCGGTCAAGTCCTGGAGCTGGGTGGCTTTCCGATCTCGACAGCCGCCAACGTTCAGGGCTGGCCCACTATGGCCTTTGACGGAACGAACTATCTCGTTGCCTGGGAAGACAACCGGTCGGGCATGGGCCAGGACATCTACGGCGCCCGAGTGACGCCGTCGGCGGCGGTGCTCGATCCGACTGGCATTCCGATCGCGACCGGCCAAGGCGCCCAATTTGCGCCTGCTGTCGCGTTCGGCCTCCCGAACTACCTCGTCGCCTGGGGAGACTTCCTTTCGTCGGATCTTTACGGGGCCCGAGTGACTCCGGCCGGAAATGTGCTCGATCCCGGCGGGATCCCTGTCTCGCAAGCCGCGAACCAGCAAAGGGGCGCCAAGGTCGGATTTGACGGGACGAACCATCTGGTTGTGTGGCAGGACGACCGCACAGGTGAGTCAGATATCTACGGCGCCAGGGTGAACTCGGCGGGGATCGTTCTCGACCCCAGCGGCATCTTGATCTCAACCAACCCGTCGCCTCCGCCCCCGCCAGGACCACCTCCACCGCCTCCGCCCCCACCGCCCCCGCCTCCACCACCCCCGCCACCTCCGCCACCTCCACCACCTCCACCACCACCACCTCCACCACCACCACCACCACCATCGCCACCGCCTCCGCCTCCGCCTCCTCCACCACCTCCACCCCCGCCGAGCCCTCGGCAGTGCCTCGTGCCCCGCGTGATCGGGCTGCGCCTGGTCGTGGCGCGAGCGCGCATTCGCCGGCGCAACTGCTCGGTCGGGCGCGTGCGCTCGACTCGCTCGAGGCGCGTCGGCCGCGTGATCTCGCAGAGCCCGCGCCCGGGTGCGCGACGCCCTCGCGGCGCCCGCGTCAACCTCGTCGTGGGCCGCCGCTGACCGCGATCCTCGTTCGAGAGATGTAAAGCCTGCGCAGTCCGGCTGGACCTTTCGCTACGGTCCTGCGCGGGTCGTGCTCCGCAGAGTCCTCATCGCAGTGCTCCTCGCGTGTGTCTTCGCGCCGTCGGCGACGGCCGGGCGCGTGATGCTCATGCCCGGCGTCACCTACGAGCGCCAGCTCTGGTTCACGCCGCACGGGCCGGAGGTCGTCCACGTGATGACGGCGCCGAAGCCCGGCGGCCTGTACGCGCTGCGGCCGGTGCTCTCGAACAACACCGTCCTCGGCCGTGAGACTGTCAGCTCGATGGAGCGCCGAGTCTCGTCGACCGCGACGGTCGGCGGCGTCAACGGCGACCTCTTCACCTGGAACGAGGGCCTGCCGAGCGGGATCTTCATGGAGTCCGGCGTCCTGCGGACACAGCCGCACCCGCTGCGCTCGAGCGTCGGCGTCACCGACGACGGGCGGCTGCTCGTCGAGCGCGTTGCCATGCTCGCGACGTGGCAGGGCTTGAGTCAGCGTCGGCCGCTCGGCCGCATCAACCAGCGGCCGGGCGCGGAAGGCGCCTCCCTCTTCACGCCTGCGTGGGGAGCGTCGACGCCTGCCGCCCAGGGCACCGTCGAGGTCACCATCGACCCGTTCCCGCCCTCCGCGCCGGCGACGGAGCTGACCGGAGTGGTCACGAGCGCGAAGCCCGGCGGCGGCACGCCGATCCCGCGGAGCGGTGCGGTGCTCGTCGGCAGCGGCGCCTCGGCCGGACGGCTCGCGGCGGAGGCGCCGGTCGGGCAGGCGGTCACGGCACGCCTCTTCCTTCGGCCCCAGTGGGGCGGCGTCACCGACGCGATCGGAGGAGGCCCTGTCATCGTCCGCGACGGCCGGCCGGTCTACCGGGCGCTCGAGGACTTCTCCAGCAGCCAGCTCTCGCTTCGCCATCCGCGAACGGCCGTCGGTCAGCGCACGGATGGGCGCATTCTCCTCGTCGCCGTGGACGGGCGGAGCCCGGGCTACAGCACGGGCATGACCAACTTCGAGCTCGCCCAGACCATGGTTCGCCTGGGCGCGACGACCGCCTCGGCGCTCGATGCGGGCGGCTCGACGACGATGGCCTTCGACGGGAAGGTGCTGAACCGGCCGTCGGACGGCGCCGAGCGTCAGGTCGCGGACGCGCTCATGGTCTTCTACTACGGCGTGCACGCGCCGCCTCCGGCGCAGCCGGTTCTCTCGCCGAACGGTGACGGCATCGCCGAGGTGCAGTCGCTCAGCTTCAAGCTCGTCCGGCCGTCGGTCGTGACCGCGAGCATCGTCGGACCTGACCGGATCCCGCGCCAGACGCAGACCGGCCCGCACGGGCCCGGCGTCTACCGACTCAGGTGGACGGGGCGAACGTCCGAGGGCACGCCCGAGCCGGAGGGCCTCTGGCGCTGGGTGATCAATGCCGTCGACGAGCAGAACCAGCAGTCCGCCGTCACGCGCTCCTTCTACCTGAACAACACACTCGGCTACCTTCGCGTGCGGCCGGCGAGGGTGGTCGTGCGCCGCCGGGGAGGCATGCTGCGAATCGGCTTTCGCCTCTCACACCCCGCGAGCGTGACGGTCAGAGTCGAGACCGCGAGCGGCGCCGTCGTCCGCACGCTGCGCCAACGGCTGCGTGCCGGAAGGGCCACGGTACGCTGGGACGGCCGCTACGGGAACCGCGTTCCGGCCTTCTCGGGCCCCTACGTCGCCCGTGTGCTCGCGTCGAACCAGTTCGGTCGCACGGAGCTGACCCGACGGTTCTCGGTACGCCGGCTCGGTCGCTAGGGCGCTAGGCTCATCGCGTGCCGGTCGCCCCGCTGACCGCGTCCGTGACGGGCGCGCTGACCTCGCTCGTCGGCGACCACGGCCTCTATGCGGTGTTCGGGCTGATGGTGATCGACGCCGTGCTGCCGGCGGCGAGCGAGCTCGTCATGGTCTACGCCGGGGCCCTGGCCGCCGGCGCCTTCGCCGGCCAGGGCGTCGTCCTCCTCGGCTGGCAGATCGACTCGGCCTTCTGGGGCTTCGTCGCCATGTCTCTTGCGGGCGTGGCCGGGAACACGGTCGGCTCGGTGGGCGGCTGGGTGATCGGCGCCTACGGCGGCCGCGCCTACCTCGAGCGGCACGGCCGTTGGCTTCACCTCGGCCCGGACCGTCTCGAGCGAGCCGAGCGTTGGTTCGAGCGCTTCGGCGACATAGCGGTGTTCCTCGGCCGCGTGACACCCGTCGCCCGATCGTTCATCTCGATTCCCGCCGGCGTCGCGCGGATGCCTCTGGCCCGATTCACGGTGCTCACGGCGCTCGGCTGCGTGCCGTGGTGCTTCGCCCTCGCGGGCGCCGGCTGGGCGCTGGGAGCGAGCTACGAGCGCTTCCACCACGACTTCCGGTTCGTCGACTACACCGTCGTCGGGCTTCTGGTCGCTCTTGCGGTTGCTCTGTATGCCCGCAAGCGGCGGTCCTCTAGACTGGCTGGCCGTGCCGCAGATTCCGCTCGTTGACGTCAAGGCGCAGTACGCGCCCCTGCTGGACGAGCTGAAGGAGCGACTCGGCGAGGTCCTCGACTCCGGCCGGTTCATCCTCGGCCCGCACGTGCACGCCTTCGAGGAAGAGGCCGCCGCGTACCTCGGCATCCGGCATGCGATCGGCGTCGCCAACGGGACGGACGCGATCGTGCTCGCGCTCGACGCGCTCGAGATCGGCTCCGGAGACGAGGTCGTCTGCCCGACATTCACGTTCTACGCGACCGCGGAGGCGATCGTTCGCCGCGGAGCGACGCCCGTCTTCGCCGAGATCGACCCGCACACGCTGAACCTCGATCCGAGCGATGTGCGCCGCCGCATCACCTCGAAGACGAAGGCGATCGTCCCGGTACATCTCTTCGGCCGCCCAGCGCCCCTCGGTGAGCTCGCGGAGCTCGGCGTGCCGCTCCTCGAGGACGCTGCTCAGGCTTTCGGGGCGCAGGGAGTCGGTCGCACCGGCGTCGCCTCCACATACAGCTTCTTCCCGACGAAGAACCTGTTCGCGCTCGGCGACGGAGGTCTCGTCACGGCCGACGACGACAAGCTTGCAGAGCGCGTGCGGCTGCTGCGTTTCCACGGCTCACGCGACAAAAAGGACTTCGAGCTTGTGGGCTACAACTCGCGGCTCGACGAGCTCCAGGCCGCGCTCTTGCGTGTCTTCCTGCCGCACCTCGAGGAGTGGAACCGCTCGCGACGCGATGCGGCGACACGCTATGGCGAGCTCGGTCTCGGCGAGGTCTGCGAGCTGCCCGCCGACGAGCCGGGCCACGTCTACCACGCATACGTCGTCCGCTCTCCGGAGCGCGACAGGATCGCCAAGCACCTCTCCGCAACCGAAATCGCCTCGGCCGCCTACTACGAGACCCCGCTGCACCTCCAGCCCGCGCTGCGGTTTCTCGGCTACGGCGAAGGTGACTTTCCCGAGACGGAGCGGGCGGCCCGCGAGAACCTCGCGCTGCCGCTCTGGGCCGGGATCGAGGAGAGCGTGCAGGAACGGGTCGTTCAGGCCGTAAGAGAAGCCGTATCGCTGGAAGCAGTCCGATGAGATCCCCGGTGAACCGTCACCGGATCTGGCAACTCGCCGCCGATGCCGGGCTGATCGCGGCCGCCTGGCTCCTCGCCTTCCAGCTCCGCTTCGATTCCTACGCGAAGATTCCGCCCTTCTACGAGAGGCTCATCGGCTGGCGGACGATCCTGCTCGTCGTCGCGATCAAGCTGGTCGTCTTCACCGCGTTCGGCTTCTACAACCGCTGGTGGCGATACGTCTCGACGCGCGACATGTGGGGCGCGCTCCGCGGTGTCGCCGTCGCCTCGCTGGCCGCGAGCATGACCGTCTACTTCTTCCCGCCCGAGCACACGGCGCGGCTGCCGCGCGGGATCGCCCTCATCGACTGGCTGATCCTGCTCGCTCTCGTGGCCGGCTCCCGCCTGCTCGCGCGAACGATCTTCGAGCGGCCGGGGGCCGGGAGCCTGGTCGTGCGCGGCAAGGAGGTGATCGTCGTCGGCGCGGGCGACGCGGGCCAGCTCGTGATCCGCGAGATGCTGAAGTCCCGCGCGCTCGGGTACACGCCGATCGGCCTCGTCGACGACGACCCGCGCAAGAAGAACCTCCGCGTGCACGGCGTCCGCGTGCTGGGCACAACTGCGGAGCTTTCGCACATCCTCAGCGACAACAAGCCGGACGAGCTTCTGATCGCGATCCCCTCGGCCTCAGGCGAGGTGCGGCAGAGGGTCGTCGAGCTCGCGCGCGACGCGCACGTGCCGGTGAAGACGCTGCCGGGTCTCTACGAGCTGATCGCGGGCGACCGCAACCTGGCCGCGCAGATCCGCCCGGTCCAGGTCGAGGACATCCTCGGCCGCGAGCCCGTCGAGGTCGACTTCGGGGCCATCTCGGCCTACCTCCGCGACGAGACCGTGCTCGTCACGGGGGCGGGAGGCTCGATCGGCTCGGAGCTCTGCCGCCAGGCCGCGCGGGCCGGGGCGGCGCGCATCATCCTGGTCGATCAGGCAGAGACCGCGCTCTTCGAGGTCGAGCGCGAGCTCGTGGACGAGCGCGACTTCCCGGCCAGCGTGCCGGTGCTCGCCGACGTCGGCAACCGCGCGAAGCTGCGGCAGGTCTTCGACCGCTACCGGCCCGGCATCGTCTTTCACGCCGCCGCGTACAAGCACGTGCCGATGATGGAGGCGAACCCGCTCGAGTCGGTGCGCAACAACGTCCTCGCGACGAAGGCCGTGGCCGAGGTTGCGATCGAGTTCGGAGCCCGCCGATTCGTGCTGATCTCGACGGACAAGGCACTGAACGCGCAGGCCGTATACGGCCAGTCGAAGGCGCTCTGCGAGTGGATCGTCGAGACCTTCGGCGCGCGCGAAGACATCGCCACGCGCTTCGTCGCGGTGCGCTTCGGCAACGTCCTCGACTCGTCGGGAAGCGTGATCCGGATCTTCAAGCGGCAGATCGCCAAGGGCGGACCGGTGGGGGTGACCCACCCGGAGATGACGCGCTACTTCATGACGACGCCCGAGGCCGTCTCGCTTGTCATCCAGGCCGGCGCGATCGGCGGCCTAGGCGAGATCTTCGTCCTCGACATGGGCGAGCCGGTGAAGATCGTCGACCTCGCGCGATCGATGATTCGCCTCTCCGGCAAGGAGCCCGACCGCGAGGTGCCGATCGAGTTCATCGGCGTCCGCGCAGGCGAGAAGCTGCACGAGGAGCTGTGGGGTAAGGACGAGGTCGTGGCCGAGACGGGGCACCCGAAGATCTACCGGGCGCGCCGGCCGTCCGTCGACGGCGTCTGGCTCGAGGAGGAGCTCGGCGAGCTCCAGCGGCTCGTCGAAGGGGGCGAGACGCTCGAGGCCGTCTCGCGCCTCACGGCGATGGTGCGCGAGCCGCGGCGCGTCGGCGTCGCGCAAGAAGTCGCCGTTTCGGAGCAGACGCTGCACTAAGGCCCTCCGCCGCCCTGAGTAGGGTGGCCCGGTGCCCGAGCACGCGATTCTCGACGGGTTGAACCCCGAGCAGCGCCGCGCCGCCGAGGCGGTCCGCGGACCGGTTTGCATCCTCGCCGGCGCAGGCTCGGGCAAGACGACGACGATCACTCACCGGGTCGCGAACCAGGTCGCGACCGGCGCGTTCCGGTCCGACGAGATCCTCGCGGTGACGTTCACGGACAAGGCGGCGGGCGAGATGCGTGCCCGGCTGGAGGCGCTCGGCGTGACGGGCGTGCGGGCATGCACGTTCCACTCGGCCGCGCTCGGTCAGCTGCGCTTCTTCGCGCCCGAGCCGCCCGGCAAGATCCTCGCCTCGAAGGCGCTGCCACTCCGCTACATCGGGAACTCGCTCCGGCGCCCCTACCGCTTCAGGCCTGCCGCCGACCTTGCAACCGAAGTCGAGTGGGCGAAGAACCGGCGCATCCCACCGGGCGACTACCTGCGCTCGCTCGGCGACCACGAGCCGCCGATTCCGCGCGACCTCATGCTCCGGGTCTACCGGGACTACGAGCGGCGCAAGTCCGAACAGGGCTACGTCGACTTCGAGGACCTGATCGAGATGGCGATTCGGCTCTTCGACGCCGACGGGGGCGCGCTGGAGCAAGTGCGCGACCGGTATCGGGCGTTCACGGTCGACGAGTACCAGGACGTGAACCTGCTCCAGCAGACTCTGCTCGACCGCTGGCTCGGCGAGCGCGACGAGCTGTGCGCGGTCGGCGACGATTACCAGTCGATCTACGCGTTCACCGGCGCGAGCCCCGAGTACCTCCTCTCGATGCCAACTCGGTTTCCGGCCGCGACCGTCGTCCGGCTCGAGGAGAACTACCGCTCGACGCCGGAGGTGCTCGATTTCGCCAACCGGCTGGTGCCGCGGCTCGGCGGGGCCGAGAAGGTGCTGCGGGCGACACGTCCTTCGGGAGCTGCGCCCGCGACGCGCTCGTTCGCCGACGCCGAGGCCGAGGCCGCCTTCATCGTCGAGCGGATCCACGAGCTGCACGCGGCCGGCACACCGTACGAGGAGATGGCGTTGCTCTTCCGGACGAACGCGCGCTCGGCCGACTTCGAGGAGGCGTTGACCGACGCGGAGATCCCGTTCCAGGGCGCGGCCCTACTCTCCCGTGACGGCGCGAGGCAGCTATTGAAGGCTTTGCGCGGCTCCGGCGCGTCGTTGGCCGAGGTGCGCAGGATCGCGCTCGAGCAAGGGATGCTCGAGACGATTCCGGACAAGCTCGGCGAGCGCGAGGTCACGCGTCAGAACGACCTCGCTCGGCTCGTGCGGCTCGCAGAGGAGTTCGGCGCAGGAACCCTCGCCGAGTTCATCGCGCACCTCGAAGAGCGCTTCGGAAGCAATTCCGGGCGAGGGCTGCACTTGCTGACCTACCACCGGGCGAAAGGTCTCGAGTTCGACGCGGTCTTCCTGCCCCGGCTCGAGGAGCGCGAGCTCCCGTCGAAGCTCTCCAAGACTCCGGCTGCGATCGCCGAGGAGCGCCGGCTCCTCTACGTCGGCCTGACCAGGGCGAAGCGCCACCTCACCGTCACCTGGTCGGGCAAGCCGAGCCGTTTCCTCGCCGAGCTCGACATCGAGACCCAAGCCGCCCCGCCGAAGGCGGTCGAGCCCGACGATCCGCTCTACGCGGTGCTCAAGAAGTGGCGGCTGGAGACGGCAAAGGCGGAGGAACGCCCTGCGTACGTGATCTTCCACAACTCGACGCTGGCCGAGATCGTCCGCCGCGCTCCGCAAAGCCGTCAGGAGCTCGCCGAGGTGCCGGGCGTCGGGCCGGCGAAGCTCGAGCGCTACGGCGAAGAGCTGCTCGCGGTGCTCGCCGCCGGGGCCTGACGACCCCGGCGGCGGAGCAAACGGGCCTCAGGCGCCCGGCAGGCGGAACAGCATCAGCTGCCCGGCCTCGCGCATGAGGGTGATATTCGGGTACGGGCTTTCCGCGGTCTCGATCTCCCAGCCGTGCGCCTGCACGTCGAGCAGGAAAGCACCGGGCCCGAAGGCCGCCGAGGCATCGACGATGCCGCTCGACTCCCAGGAGCCGGGCGGCAGGGCCGGCCGCTGCGACTGGTCGACCTGCGCGACCGGCACGAGCGGGCCGGACGGCAGCGTGTAGCGCCAGACCTTCGCGTAGCCGATGGCGGCGCCCTGATTGTGGCCGCCCGGATCCTCCTGGATCAGGAGGCTGTCTCCGGTCGTCTCAACGTTGTCCGGCTGGTGCATCGCCGCCGGGTTGTCGTAGCCGAGCGGGTCCTGGTCGATGAGCACCGAGAGGCTCTGCACGGTGAGCGGGTCATCGGGGTCGAGCACCAGCTTGAAGATGCGCCCGTTCGGATAGAGCCCCCGCGTGCCCGAGGATCCCCGCCGGAGGCGGCCCGCGCCGTCCGGGATCGCCCGCGGCTCGCCGGTGTCGGCGAAGTAGACGACGTTCGGGGTGTTCCGGTCGTAGGCGATGTCCTCGATCCGGATGAACTGGAAGGCCCGCACGACGTTGTGGCTCCAGTACTCGAGCACCCATTGCGGCCCGTCGGGAATGGCGCCGGGCGGCGCCGGATAGCCGAAGTCCGCTGCTCGAACGTCCGTCCCGTCGGGCCTCTTGCCTGTCGCGATCTGGCGCGGGACCTCGACGAAGTGCCCGGAGACGCTTCCCGCCCCCGGGAAGTCGCCGTAGTCGTTCACGTTCGGGTCGTCGGAGACGAAGGCATACAGCGAGCCCTCGTCGTTCCAGAGCGCCTGGCCGCTCGAGGCCGAGTACATGTAGAGCTGAGACGCCGGGGCGTCGAACGTGTCGTCGCCGGAGAGCACAACGGGGTGGCCGTAGCCGGGCACCCCGACGTCGTTCTCGTGGTTGTGGCGTCCCATCCCGAAGATCGAGCGGTGGTCGCCGCTCCTCGTGTCCAAGGCGACGACAACGCCAGCCTGCTCGGCGAACGGCTCGTCGAGGGAGACGATCGGCGGGTGCCACGCGTACCCCTGTCGCAGGACGACGTCACGGGCTTCCTCGTTCGTGAGCAGGAGCTCGCGCTCGAATCCCTGCGCGGGGCCGACGAGGAAGTTCGAGCAGAAGCGCTGGTAGTTCCCGTCCGAAATGGCGTAGTCGCCTCTCAGCACGCCCGCGCTGTGCTGGTTCAGCCGCAGGCGGCTCACCAGCGAGTTCGTGAAATCGCTGCGATTCGCCGGGAACGGGACGAGCGACGTCTCGTGGTTGACGTAGACATCCATCGTGCCGCTTCCGTTCAGCGTGAACGAGATTCCGTCGGGGATCGACTCGAACCGGTAGTCCCTGACGTTGTCGCCGACCGAGATGATCGGCGTCACGCTCGAGCCTGGAGCCAGCGGCGTCAGCAGCGCCGGCAGCGACGTCTGGAATCCCGAATTGTTGTCCGCGGCGCCTGTCGGCAAGGCGATAACCGCCACCACCGCTGCCGCTCCGGCCGCGAGAACACAGAGCCTCCTCTTCATCACTCTCCCCTTTTCAAATTGCTTGCGGCGCAGGAGTCTAGAGCGGCTTGGTCGCCGAGAGCAGGAGGTCGAGCAGGAGCTGTGGATCACGACGGACACGGGGCGCGCCGCTCCCTGCCCGCTTCTCGAGGACGAGCGCCCGCGGGTCGGTGAGCGGGCGCAGGCGACCCTCGCTGATCAGCATCTCGTCCACGCCGCCGATGCGCCCCCCGTAGGTCGTGTACACGGGCACCCCGAGCGCGGCCGCCTCACGGTTCATCGTGCCGCCCGCCGAGACGACGAGGTCCGCAAGCGCGATCAGGCTCTGCGCGTCGACGGCGCGCTCGGGAGCGATCACGGACGGGAGATCGAGGCCGACGACGTAGGCACGCTGTTCCGCGCTCCGCGGGAGCACGACCGCTTGCACGCTCTCCTGCCGGCCGAGGTGCGCCAGCAGCCGCGGGAAGAAGGGGTTCGAGCGCCGGTGGTAGAGCGAGACGTCGGGCGGCGTCCGGACGACGACGACGAGTGTCCGGCCCTCCTCGACGCCGAGCTCCGCGAGCACCGAGCGGTCCGGCTCGAAGTCGTAAAGGTAGTACTCCTCCTTCAGGCCCGGGTACTGCAGGAGCTTCGGCGGGCGGACGCCGAAGCGCGCCATCCGCTCGAGCGGGATCGCCTCGGGCACGACGACCCTGGTCGCTGCGCGATCGCCGAGGTGATGCTGGAGGGTGGCGTACTCGTAGTCGTGGGTCGTCGCGCTCGGGATCCCGAGGCGCCGAGCGGTCATCGTCAGCTCGTGCGAGCCGTGCGCGAGCGCGAGGTCGTACCCGCGGCCCCGCGCGTGGCGCTTCAGGGCACGCAGGCGGCTCGTGAGTGCGAAGGCCTTGCCCAGGCGCGACCGGCCGCCGTGCTGCCCGATCACGGTGGCCTCGATCCGGTGCCGCTCGAGGAGCTCGAGCGTCTGTGCGTAGTCGCGCGTCGTGACCTCGACCTCGTCGCCCCGCTCGCGTAGCAGGCCGATCAGCGGCCGGAAGACGAGAACGTGCGCGGGCGCCGAGATGTCGACCCAGACCTTCACCTCGCGAGCGCTTCGACCCGCGGCTCCAGCAGCGGGCCCGGCGTCCGCTCGACGTGGCGCTCGTGCCAGAGCGTGAAGGCGAGGAGGCCCCAGAGCTGACGGCTCAGGTCCTCACGTCCCGCAACGTGATCGTCGACGAGGCGCGAGACGATCTCCGGCTGGAAGAACCCTTGCCGGCGAAGGGTCTCGTGCGAGAGCGTCTCACGCACGAACGGCTCGAGCTCGCCCCGCAGCCAGGCCGCCGCCGGGATCGAGAAGCCCCGCTTCCGGCGGCGCAGAAGCTCCCTCGGGAGGAGCGGAGCCGCCGCCTTGCGAAGCAGCACCTTCTTGCGCAGGCCTCGCACCTTGTGCCGCGTCGGAAGCGCGAGCGCGAAGTTCGTCACGACCGGGTCGAGGAACGGCACCCGGGCCTCGAACGAGTGCGCCATCGAGGCGCGGTCCGTCTTCACGAGCAGATCGTCGACGAGATAGATGCCGAGGTCGACGTCCTGGAGCCGAGCGAGCAGGTCCGCGCCGGCGGTCTCGGCAAAACGCGCCCGGAGCAGATCGACAGGGTCGAAGCCTCCGCGACGCCCGGTCAGCTCGGCGCGCGCGTCGGGGGAGAAGATCTCCTTCCAGGCGTGGTGGCGCTCGAGCGGGGGCAGGTGGGCCGCCCGGACGAAGCGCTTCGCCCGGTAGTCGAAGCTCGCCCTGGCGGTCGAGGTCGGGAGCCGCTCGACGAGCGGGCGCGCGAACCGTGCGAGACCGCCTGCTCGCAGCGCGATCAGGTCGGCCGCGTACGTGTAGTAGCCGCCGAAGAGCTCATCGCCACCCTCGCCGGAGAGCGCGACCTTGACGTCCTCGGCGGCGAGCCGGCAGACGAGGTAGGTGGGGAGGGCCGAGGAGTCTGCGAAGGGCTCGTCGAAGGCGTCCGCGAGCGCAGGGAAGAGGAGAGCGGCGTCGGGTCGCAGCACGAGCTCGCGATGCTGCGTGCCGTAGCGCTCGGCAACGAGGCGCGCGTCACCAAGCTCGTCGAAGCTGCGCTCTTCGAAGCCGATCGAGAACGTGCGCAGCGGCTCGGCGCTCTCCTCGGCCGCGAGCGCCGCCAGAGTCGCCGAGTCGATCCCGCCGGAGAGCAGGACGCCGACCGGCACGTCGGAGACGAGGTGCGCCCGGACCGAGTCGCGCAGCCGCGCCCTCAGCTCCTCCACGAGCTCCGCCTCGTCGTCGTCGCGCAGGTCCGCGGCCGGGACCGGAGCAGGCCGGGCGTAGCGCGTGAGCTCGCTGCGGCCGTTCTCCCAGATGAGGACGTGCCCCGGAGGGAGCTTGCGAGTCTCGCGGAAGATCGTCAGCGGGGCCGGGACGGAGTTGAAGGCGAGGAAGGCCTCGAGCGCGTCCAGGTCGACCTCACCGCGCGGGAGCGCCCGCAGCTCGGAGGCGAAGGCGAGCTCGCCCCCGGCTTCGCGGTAGTAGAGCGGCTTGATCCCGTAGCGGTCGCGCGCGAGCAGGAGACGGTTCCGTCTGGAGTCCCACAGGGCGACTGCGAACATGCCGCGCAGTCGCTCGGCGAAGCGCTCGCCGTGCTCCTCGTAGAGGTGGGCCAGCACTTCGGTGTCGCTCTGGGTCGAGAAGCGATGTCCGGCGCGCTCGAGCGTGTGGCGCAACTCGCCGTGGTTGTAGATCTCGCCGTTCTGGACGACGGTGATCCGGCCGTCCTCGTTCGCAATCGGCTGGTCGCCCGTCTCGAGGTCGATGATCGCCAGACGGCGGGCGGAGAGGCCTGCCCCCGGCTCGAGGTGCGAGCCGTCGCTGTCGGGGCCGCGGTGGACGAGGGTCGCGCTCATCTCGGCCAGCCGGCCGGGGTCGACGGCGCCGCCCGTCGTGGCGATCCCACAGATCCCGCACATGGCGATTAAGACTAAGCGCCCGGCGAGAAGATCCCGCGCAGCGACTGGCGGAGCACGCGCCAGGCCGTCGCAGCGAGGGTGCGCAGGTAGAGCCGCACCGAGCGATCCGCGATCCATTCGAGGTCGTGGGCGAGCTTCTCGACCATCGAAGACTCGTAGCTGCGGCGCACCTGCGCGAAGCCCGTGAGGCCCGGCCGCACGACTAGCCGTTGCCAGTACGCGGGCAGCTCGGCGGCGAGCTCCTCGAAGAAGCGCGGGCGGATCGGGCGCGGCCCGACGAGGCTCATGTCGCCCCTGAGCACGTTCCAGAACTGCGGGATCTCGTCGAGCTGGGTCGCGCGCAGCCAGCGGCCGATCCGCGTCACCTCGGCCTCGGTGTGCTCGACGAGCGCCGCTCCCAGGTGATGGCCGAGCCGAGACTCGGCGCCCGAACGCAACGTGCGGAACTTCGTCATCGTGAAGACGCGGCCGCCGCGGCCGACCCGGTGCCCGCGATAGAAGACCGGGCGGCCCGACGTGAGGAGGACGGCGAGGCCGATCGGGACCGCGAGCGGCAGCGAGAGAACGAGGAAGAGCGCGGAGAGGAGGACGTCGAGCGCCCGCAACTCGAAATCGACGAGCCGGCGGTCGGGCGTCTCCTGTGCGAGGCGCGCGTAGCGCGAGGCAAGGCTCTCTCTGCGTTGCGTGGTGAGGCTCACTGAGTTGTAATGTTGCATCGTCGTCCCGTTCATCGTCTCCAATCTCGGCCTCGTCAGCGGCGCCCGGACGGTCCGGGCATGACCACTGTCGACGTCGACCGCTCGCCGCTCCGGCTAAATCCGGTGCTCACAGCCGTGCTCATCCTGGGCGCGGCGCTCGTCGCCTGGGTGGTCACGGTCGAGCGGATGCGGGGAATGGACGCCGGCCCGGGCACGGACCTTGGGGGCCTCGGCTGGTTCGTCGGCATCTGGGTGACGATGATGGCCGCGATGATGCTGCCGTCGGTCGCGCCGATGGTGCTCGCGTTCGGGCGCGTGACGAAGGAACGGGCGAGCAAGGGGCAGGCGGCGTTCGTACCGACCTGGGTCTTCGTCGTCGGCTACCTCGGGGCGTGGACAGCGTACGGGCTCGTCGCCTACGGGATCTTCCGAGGCGTCGACGCCGTCGACGGCGGCGTGCTGGGTTGGGATCGTGCCGGCCCGTACGTCGCGGGCGGCGCAATCGCGGCGGCGGGCCTCTACCAGTTGACGCCCGTGAAGGACGTCTGCCTCCGCCACTGCCGGACGCCGCTCCACTTCCTCTTCCACGGCTGGCATGAGGGACGGCTCGGCGCGCTCCGCATGGGCGGGGAGCACGGGCTCTACTGCGTCGGCTGCTGCTGGGGGCTGATGGTCGTGCTTTTCAGCCTCGGAGTGATGAGCCTCTTCTGGATGGCCGTCATCGCCGGCGTCATCTTCGCCGAGAAGGTGTTTCCGTACGGGGCGCGGCTGACGAGGGTCTTGGCCGTGGCGTTCGTGGCGCTTGGAATCTGGATTGCCTTCGCGTCGTCCAGCGTCCCGGGTCTGACCGAGGCCGGCTCGAGCCCCTCGATGGGGATGCAACCGTAATTCGAAAGGAGGGCGTATGGCATACACAATCAAGGGAACCTACGTCGCAAGCTGCAACTGTGTCGGGCTGTGCCCGTGCCCGGTCGACGGCACGCCGACGGCCGAGGGAGGTCAGTGTCGCGGCGCAGCCGCCTTTGCCATCAACGAGGGCAATCTCGACGACACCGATCTCGGGGGCGTGAACTTCGCCCTCTACAACTACTTCCCGTCGAACATCACGGCAGGGAACTGGAAGGTCGGAATCGTCGTCGACGACGGCGCCTCGGACGAGCAGGCGCAGGCGATCGAGCGGATCATCTCCGGCGACGAGGGAGGCCCCTTCGGCGACTTCAAGCCGCTGATCGGCGACTACGCCGGAATGGAGCGGGCCTCCATCATCGTGTCGGACGGCTCGGTCACCGTCGCCGGCAAGAGCGAGTACACGTTCGAGCCCTACACGGGCCCCGACGGTTCGCCGACGATCGTTCGTGGAGCGATGTTCGGCTTCGCACCCGAGTTCCAGGTGGGCAAGACCACCGGCGAGTCTGACGCCTTCGACCTCTCGTTCCAGAGTAGCTACGGCGAGAAGGCCGAGTTCGAGTACTCGACGGAAGCAGTCGGCGCGGTGCATCCGCGGGCGTAGCTCTCCCGCGTAAGTAAGTTGCGAGAGGGCCCGCGAGGGCGGGCCCTCTCCCCTTTTCGGGGGTCGTTCGTGCCCGATGTCACGAGTACCGTGAGCACATGTGCGCGGCCCTCGCCCGAATCGTCGCCGATGCCGACCCGAAGCCGGCGCGGCGCCTGCTCGTCGTGGCTCTGATCCGCCGCCTCTGCTGCGGGAACGCAGATCCGATCGACTTCGAGTTCAGCGAGAACTGAGCCGACCGCGCTGATCCTCGCTGCGGCGAGGCATAATCAATCCTCGCAATTATATACTTGACAAACCCATGGGTTCGTGAAAGAATAGTCCCATGGCCGACGAGATCACCTTCAGTGTCATCGAGCCGCACTTCCAAGACCCGCTCAAAGCCGCTGAGTATCTAGAGGGCATCCGCTGGCCCAACGGCCCCGTCTGCCCTCACTGTGGCGAGGGCGAGAAGCGGCATTACCCACTCAAGTCGAAGACGCGGAGGCTCTACAAGTGCGCCGCTTGTCGAAAGCAGTTCACGGTCACGGTCGGCACGATCTTTGAGGGTTCGCACGTCGGCCTCAACAAATGGCTGCTCGCCTTCTATCTGCTCTGCTCAAGCAAGAAGGGCATGAGCGCCCACCAGCTGCATCGGATGCTCGGCGTCACCTACAAGACGGCTTGGTTCATGGCTCACCGAATCCGCTACGCGATGGAGCAGCCGCCGTTCAAGACTCGGCTCAAGGGAACGGTCGAGGTCGATGAGACTTACGTTGGCGGCAAGGTTCGGCGCAGCAACCGCAAGCAGTACGTTCCGCTCGATCCGAACGCGCCGGACGTGCGACGACGCAAGGGCGGTCGCAACCCGGACGAGAAGACTCCGGTTGTCGCGCTGGTCGAGCGCGGCGGGCAAGTGCGCTCATTCCGCATGGCCACCGTCACCGCCGACGAGCTCGGGGCTGCAATCCGTCGCAACGTCTCCAGGCAGGCTCACCTACGGACGGACTTGTTCCCGTCTTACACACTCGTAGGCCGCGAGTATGCGAGCCACGAAACCGTGAACCACCTCTACGAGTACGTCCGTGGCGATGCCCACACGAACACCGCTGAGAACTTCTTCTCGATCCTCAAGCGCGGGATCAACGGCGTCTACCATCATGTGAGTGAGGCACACTTGCCGCGTTATCTCTCAGAGTTTGACTTCCGCTACAACACTCGATCCGCGAACG